>NZ_CP038228.1:1980942-2641256 GCF_006838285.1 Xanthomonas translucens pv. cerealis | reverse complement strand
CGCGGAGCTTGGCGTAACGCCTCCCGAGGAAGTGGATGGTTGGATTCGGGAGGCTCTAGGCGATGAGACTGACTGGGTATTAATCGGTGGCCCACCTTGCCAAGCCTATTCGGTTGCGGGGCGCTCGCGCCTGCGTGGCAAAGATCCGGAGAAGTTCGAGGCTGACGCCAAGCATTTCCTCTACACCGAGTATTTGCGGATCATTCAAGAGTTCGCTCCAGCCGTTTTCGTTATGGAGAACGTCAAGGGGATGCTGAACTCCATGAACTCCGGAAAACGAATTTTCGAGCAGATCCTGGCTGACCTTAAAGCGCCGCGTGATGGCCTGAGCTATGAGATCAGGTCCTTGGTGGTCCAAAAAAAGGAAGGGAATTTAGATCCAAACGACTATGTGATTGAGGCCGATGAACATGGCATCCCGCAGAGTCGTCACCGGGTCATCTTGTTTGGCATCCGTTCCGACATGGTCGAAGCGACGCCGGAATTGGTAAAGGATCCCGAACGTTTCCTGCTAAAAAAGTCGGGAAGAAAGGTAGGCGTAAGCGTAGCGCTTGCGGGGCTGCCGGCACTGCGGAGTCGTCTATCCAGAGAGCCAGACTCGCAGGCGGCTTGGATCAAAGCTTTGCGGGAGACGCCGCAGTCCCTTAAGGGGTGGCGCCTTCCTGTGCGTGGTGACATCGAGTCGGCTATGGAAAAATTTATCAAGAGAGCTGAGAAAAATACGAGTTTCGGCGCGAGTTTCATCCCAATGGATGTTGTTCCAGGTGGAGCCATGCCCGAGCCTTTACAGAAGTGGTATTTGGACTCCAGGGTCGGCGGGGTGCTGCAGCACGAGGCGCGTAGCCACATGCGGTCGGACCTCCACCGTTATATGTTTTCGGCGTGTTTCGCAGCCACGCAAAAATACGCTCCAGACCTACGAAACTTCCCGCCGAAGCTTCTCCCGGACCATATGAACGTGGACAAGGAAATGATTCCCTTCAAGGATCGCTTCCGGGTTCAGATGGGCAAGTTCCCATCATCCACGGTGGTTGCACACATCAAGAAGGATGGGCATTACTACATTCACCCGGATCCCGCGCAGTGTCGTAGCTTGACGGTGCGCGAGGCTGCGCGCCTGCAGACTTTCCCCGACAACTACTTCTTTGAGGGAAATCGCACTGAGCAATATGGCCAGATCGGCAACGCCGTTCCTCCGCTGCTGGCCAAACAGATTGCCGAGATCATCTACGCCTTCATGTCGTTGCCTCGCCGGCGGGGATAGCGTCACGATGTAGTAAATACCGGAGGGGATGGACTGCGAGGCTGCTAAACAAATCCCTCGTCGGTCGCATGTTTCATTGATTCTTGCAGTTTTTCGAGACGAAAGCCTTTCGGGTTGAACTCCGAGGTAAGCGCGGCCCACTCGACAATGTCCCTCTCACCTTGCGTCAGCTTATGTTCCCTACTTTCCCACGCGTGGAGCCGCCTCCAAACGCCATCGCGCCAGAACAAGTGTGCGCGATCCTTCCACGAAAGCGGCCTTCCGCTATGTCGGCCTTCGGCAATTGAGCACGTGGCTAGGAACTCTGGTGCTAGGCTGATCTCACTGGCCTCTACGCGCGTCCAACAAGCCTCTCGCTTGACCCATTCCGTGACCAAACGATTCCTGACCTGTGCCTCTGGGATTTCCATCAGAAGCGGCAGCACCAGTGCAGCAATCCGCATTGCCTCGCGCATGAAAACGTCTGGTGCACGTTGCGCTCGCCATATCTTGTCGTAAGGAGGTTGCATCCCCGCCGCCTGCATTCTGGAACTCATGAGCGCTAGTGTGTAGCTCGTCAGGGGCCGAACGATGGACCCTGGATACCAGTCTTGGGCTGGTATGGCGGCGTCTACCATGCGTGTCAGGATGGCTCTACACACCACGCGCTGGAAATAGGAACTATCAAATTCAGTCGGGTCGATAGCCCATTGCTGGACAATGATCTTTCCAAATGCGGCAATGTTCTTCTGAGCGCCGGAACTAACAATGTGAGGCAGGCCGTCGAATGTGGATTCGTAGCGTGCCACGTCCGTTTTCATGAGAATCTGCTTCCTTGGATTCAGCATCTGCCAAAGCTTTGCTTCGATCGCCTTCTTTCGTTTGAGCTCAACCTTGTAGCTACCGCTAGTGCGTTCGAAATACCAGTAAGTATTGCCTTCACCCGCTTTTGCTGGAGGTGCAAGCGTATCCCGAGAGATGCCCTCCAGGCGCTTGAAATACGGATGACCAGCGAATAGGTCTGATGCTGATACAGCGTTCTGGGCATTGGCAAACCGCGCAATGTTGTGCACGGCGTCCTCGAACCCATCTTCGGGCAGTCGCGACAGCTTCATCTGGATCCGGACTTTGGAAAGATCTGCGCCGGCCTTGCTCGCCCAGTAGAGTGAAGCTGTCGTTTGACCCCCGTTGACAATCTGTAGACCGGTCGCCTTCGTGATCTCAGTTCTTCCAAGATCACTTGCACATGTTTCCAAGTCAGAAACGGTAACTGTCAGTCCGTTATTGAAAGCAAAGAACATCTCTGGTTCGTTGCGAAGCGTATCGCGTATGCCTTTGTTGACCTTCCGGTTATCCCCGAGGAAGGCGCGCACGTTTTGCTCAAGAATTCTGCCGCCAAACCGGTCATAGAGACTCGCAAGGATGTTGCCCGGCATCACGCACATGAAAGAATCATAGCGAGAACGACTGTCCAAGCCCACGGGGAGCGCCGGTATTCCTTCGCCATACTCACCCTCAAAATCAATCGTGATTTCTTCCCGCCCCCTCGAGGATGCTTCCATACGCGCAAGGCGGGCGATATCCCACAAGTGCAGATCAACGCGCTGGGTGCCCAGTGCCAACTCGGGCATCTTGCCAATCGCTGTTCCAAGTGGTCTATCGGAAATCAGGTAGATGCATGCCTTTGTCATCTCCCCGCCGGTGGCAAACGAGAAGATTTCGCTACATACCGCATGTGCGTCGTGACTCTCATCCCACGAGTCTGCCAGAGACTCATGGACACTGCCTTCCAAAAAACGAAACGCAGCGGCAACTGTTCGCTTAATTTCCTCTGTGAGAAGTGGCTCAGGTTCTTCTGCCCCGGAAAAAGCAGAGACGATTAGATTGAGAACGCCGTCGCTTGGCGAGAAGCTATAAGCATCAAGCAACACTGGCCAGCCTCGGGAGACTTGCCCCGATATGCGACACACATTGTATTCGGTGAACTCCTCGCCATTCTCTAGGATTGAACAGGCCCGATCAACAAATCTTGTGCTTGTATAGCCCATTCCTGCAGCTGATTCGGCACCGATCTCACCCAATAGTGCTTGCCGATAGGAAGCAGTGTCCTCATCCATATACGACATCAGCCATCAACCCCACTATCAAGCACCGACTCGGGTGAAACGGCGAACTCGCCGATAAGCGCCAAATCAACCGTATATTTTGCTTCTTGAATTCGCGCATCGACTTCAGATCGAATGAGCCTGGGGAATCCATCCCTGCACTCAAATGCGGCCATGCCGGCTACTCGATACGCTTCGGAGTCATAGGCTTCCAGATGAATGTAGCCGCGCTTGAAGAGCGCCGCCTCGATCTGATCCACCATCTGCGGTCCAAACGATCGAGCACGATCTGTAAGACGGGCACAAATCTGGTTAAGCGTCACAGCATCGGCGCCTTCGGATGCTACCAATTCAACTACGACCAGAGTCAGAGGTAGTTGAGCGGGTTCGAGCTGCGCCAGCGACGAAATGCGGACGACTTGGCGTGAACCGGATAGGCGCGATTTGACTTCCAGCAGCCTGTCCTTGCATGCGAAGTCCTGCGGATGCTCATCCGGCGCGACCCACGCATTCAGCGCAGCTGCGAATCCTGCTGAAGCAGCCAGCCGTTCCATGACAAAGAGCTCGCCGACCAGGCCGCGCACCTCGTGGGGACTCATCGCGGCAGTGCGCCCGCGCGTCATCAGAGAGTGCCAGTGAGCCAAGCGTCTGAAGAGGCTGGATGTGGCATCGGCAGGGGTAGCGCTCCCTCCAGAGTAAGAAATAACGTCTTTGCAAAGTGTCAGGAATACTTCGCGGTCTTCATGCTCGCGCAAAAACATGCTGGCCTCCGCGCGCGAAGAGTCCAAGACGGTATGGAGCACTAAGCCACGGGGTTTGGGAAGCTGGTCAGGCACTCGAAGGGGATCTATTCCGCGAAGCAGTAGACCGGGAGACCCATCGGCACCTTTGATCCAGAAGGCATCCAGCGGATGTTCCATACTTACACGTCTGCCCACAATCTGGCCGATTGCGGAAGTTAATCCTTTCCAGGGATCTTCATGCATTAGAACTTTCCGCCTCGTCGTCCTGCTCCTCATCCGCTGATCCATAAAGTTCGCGGTAAGCAATCAGGTTGGCCGTGTAGCGCACAAGCTTCTCGCTCTCCTCGGAGCCCAGTTTTGGAAAGCTCAAACCATAGGCAGCATACATCTCGCCCCGCACCTCATCGGCTTCTGCATGCTCTTTGGTCTTGGTGCGCAGAAGGTGGAGCATCAGCAATGGCCGCGTTCGTTGTGCACGGTAAAGGTGATCAGGAATGCTTTTTTTCGACTGGCCATGAATCTCCTTGACCTTTTGTATCTCCTCTTCTGACAAGCCGATTCGCTCCACACCCCTGGAGGCGACGCGCCGCTTCGTTCCGGAAACCAATAGGGCATTTTCGAAGCGTGAGGTCTTGCGCTGCTCCACAATACGATCCTGCAGCCCAATGCTCAGCCCGTGCAGATTCTCAACATCACCTTCGGAGGCCTTCGCGCGTGAGTTCGAGACCAGCACGACGTCCCAATTGGATAGTTGTCGTTCACGGATGTATGCGATCAAAGGCGCGGTCTGCATTTCCAGCTGGCCCGGATGCACGCCGAAAGAGGCGATGAAATCCAGAACATCAGCTGTATCTACATCGCGGAAAAGCTGGCTTGATAGCTGCTCTTGTGGATCAACTGGAACAGGCTGCCGATGCTCCATCATTCGCAGCGTCATCTGGATCACCGCTTCAACATTGCGGAGCCGCGCCTTGTCAGATGAAATCAGGGCTGACGACTCAACCATCTTTCCGGACAGTCCCACTTCACGCACGATGTCTTCGGTATTCCGCATCTTGTCGCGTGCAGTGACGAGCAAGGTGCCTGGATGACTCCGAACAGCAAGGCCGAAGTCCATGGGGGTCAGGCCAACTAACTCCATCCGCCGAATTTCATCACGGAGCTCCTCCGTTGCGTCTGCAATGAATCCATACCAATCGCTAGCTTCTGACCTGATAAATAGTCTGCAAAGGTCCTTGAACCCATCTCGATATCCAAACCATCTGCCCATTTGCAGCAGCGTGTCATACATCTGGGTGTTGCGAAGGAAATAGCTGACCGTCAAACCCTCAAGCGTGAAGCCGCGCGAAAGCGAATTTCCACCAACGGCGATTACGTTAAGTCCCGTCTCGGCATAGGCACGGTAATCAAGCTTTCCAGAGTTTTTCGATGCATTGACCTCCACGACCTGCATGGGTGCCGCGGCGCGATGGAGTTCCTGCTGGATTTCAGGCCAGCTCTCGTCTCCGTCCAAATAGTGTTTTTCCCAATGCTGATGTAGGGAACGCATGATGGGATCGCGCAGCGCTGCATCGGGTGGCATGGCGTGACGATTTTGAACCGCTGATTGCAGTTCAATGAGATGCCTGGAAATCTCTTTAGCCACGTCACCCTGCACCCGTGTAAACCGAGAGACATTGACGAGCATGGAGTGATGACGTTCTCCTTGTCCCCGCATGATCCGGATCGCCTTAGAAAGAACAAAGCAATCGATTGCCTCGACAAGGGTTTGGTGCAGACCCTCTATGTTCCAGTCGATCTTATGCTTGACCGGTAGCCAGTCCTCGGTCTCATTCAACTCGACTGTTATTCTGTCCGAGTCTTCTGAAAGGAAGAACTCACGTGCGCCCATGTAGTTGGAAGGTGCATCCAGGCCGACAATGAAATCGCGAGGGAAGAGATCTTTTCCCTGCTCATCGTTCTCAGAGTCCGGATCAATGAAGATGTTGGCAAAGGGTGTTGCTGTGTAGCCAATGTAGGCGTTTCGGCTGGATAGGTTGAGAAGCGCACGGATTAGGCGATTTATGGTCCGCGGCGCATTCTGGTCCTTGGATGTGTCCACCGATGCGTTATCCGCCTCGTCGTCGATTACCAGCATCGGCAAGGTCAGTCCACCGTGTGATGCACTTGTTCCGCGGATCCAGTCAATCAGGTTCGTCAGGATCGACGGATTCTTCTTGATGACGAGGATTACAGGCTCGGAACTGTTCTGTAGCGGGTTTCCTAGAGCGTGTTATGAACTTTTCGGGGATGCAGCTATCGTAGATGGATGCAGAGCAAACGCCCATATCCGACCGATATTTCCGACGAAGAGTGGGCGTTCGCGGCGCCTTACCTGAGCCTGATGACAGAGCAAGCTCCGCAGCGCAAGTACGCGTTGCGGGCGATGTTCAATGCGCTGCGTTGGATGGCGCGTGCTGGAGCGCCGTGGCGCCTGCTACCCAACGACTTCCCGCCATGGGAAGCGGTTTACCAGCAGACGCAGCGCTGGCTGCAGGCGGGCTGCTTTGAAGCCATGGTCAGCGATCTGCGTTCCGTCCTACGTGTCGCCCAGGGGAAGCAAGGCCAACCCAGCGCAATCATCCTGGACGGGCGGACACTGCAATCCACCTGTGAGAGCGGCCCGCGCGCCGGTTACGACGGCTATAAGCGGAAGAAAGGCAGCAAGGTGCACATGGCGGTCGACACGCTCGGACATTTGCTTGCAGTGCAAGTCACGCCAGCCAACGAACAAGAGCGCGCTCAAGTGCGCTCACTGGCGCAGGAGGTGCAACACGTCACAGGTGACACCGTAACGGTGGCATTCGTGGATCAAGGCTACACCGGCCAGGAGCCGGCGCAAGCGGCTCAGGAAGAAGGAATCGAATTGCACGTGGTGAAACTTCCCGAAGCCAAGAAAGGGTTCGTGTTGCTTCCTCGGCGCTGGGTCGTCGAACGTAGCTTTGGCTGGGTCAATCGATTCCGTCGGCTTGCACGCGACTACGAGCGCTTGCCGGAAACCCTGGCTGGCCTGCATTTCGTCGTCTTCACGGTCCTCATGCTCAGCAACGCTGCCGCCATCCTCCAAAGTTCATAACACGCTCTAGGGTCTCAGCTCTGGTCCTGGCGAAGTCATACGCGCGGCTTGTATAGGCGGTCGCAGTAAAGGAAGGGTTGATGTTGCCCACGCCCACACGGTCGACATTGATTTGGCGGCTTAGGATCTGGTCACTGTCCCGCCCGACAAATCCAAAGTCCACGCGTTCTTGTGTTTGGGAGCGCAAGTTGTTGTGGACACCCGCGATCAGGATCACGAGTCGATATCCTGAATCCACCGCCTTGTTGATCACGCCGAGGTAGTTTGCAGTCTTGCCGCTTTGCACGTGACCGACGACAAGCCCACGACGGGACCACTTTCCGGGTATCGATGGATCGCCAGCCAGATCGACGATGGTGTCAGTTACAGCGTTGACGGCGTTCACTACATGCTCGCTCATACCACCGCCAATCATAAATTGCCGATAGCGGTTCCAGTAACGAAAGTCGATCTCGTGAGCCCGCGCCCGCAACCACGGCCTGTGTCCACTGGCTTGGATCGTATGTGCTGGTCCAAGGATGACTTCGTATTCTCGCTCGATCTGCTTGGCGACCGCGACGACTTGTTCTTCTGTAGGCTTGGGTGAAAGAAATGGCAGCGCTGCGATCTCCCGAACTATGCCAAGAATCTCAGCTGGGGTCTGTGCCACGCGTTGGGCCATTGCTGTTCGTGCGAAACCAAGAAGCTGTTCATGCGTCATGATTGGATACTATCCTTCGATCCGTCGAAGCCCGGCCAGAATGGCGCGCGCAGAGGGTTGGGTTGAGAAAACAGGGGTGGCAAGAATTAACTCGGCAACTGCAACAGGAAGTGTGTCTTTTCCCGGAACCATTGCTTCCACGAATGACGCCAGAAGCTGTTGTAGCTCATCCGCATCGATATCCTGCTGCCGAATTGCTTTGGGGGCTTCAGCTACATCCGAGAACAGTGACTCAAGCGGCAGCGTTGCTTCTATAGCCAGCAAGATGGCGTCTACATTGGATCGAGTGCCAGTCGCCTGCTGCAGTGCTTCTATCATCGGGTGGTCTCGACGGATCTGATAGCGAATGGTCCCCCGCTCTTTGACCCGCTC
The DNA here is from genome assembly GCF_006838285.1 of Xanthomonas translucens pv. cerealis. Taxonomy (NCBI): domain Bacteria; kingdom Pseudomonadati; phylum Pseudomonadota; class Gammaproteobacteria; order Lysobacterales; family Lysobacteraceae; genus Xanthomonas; species Xanthomonas cerealis. The sequence continues at coordinate 2,632,978 of NZ_CP038228.1, read as the reverse complement.
CCAAAGAGGAACGCCGGGTGCGGCTGCTTGCCTCGCTCCCCGGTAGGTGTAGGGACGGCGGGCTGACTCAGTCATTCGCTCAACAAGCGGGCGCAGGCGGGCACGCGCTGCAGATGGAATTCGTATCCTCGACTTACGCACGTCAATGCCCCACTCCGAGTCCAGCGAAGTGGGCACATCGACGCGAACGCGCAGCAGCTTTGTTAGTTCAGCTCGGCGCGCCATACCAAGCCATGAGCCCCCAGAGATGAGGCGGCGAGCGCGGTATACGTATAGCCCTTGGGTCTCAATTAGACTTGACCCAAGCTCCATTGCCACAAGCTGCGCATTGCTCAGTCGCTGATGGTGGGGAAGGGTGAATCCTTGCACGACGATGTCGCCATTGCCTGTCCGCAAGATCTCTATCTCGTGGGCATCAGAATTCGGAGAAGACAGCTGAGCGAAGGGATCTACAGCATCAATGCCAGCTCCGTTGATTTGCATGGACAACTTTTGGGGTGGGTCTCCGGGAGGTGGAGCGATGAAGCGGTGAAAGGTCATTGCCAGATGCGGTCGAGCAACGCTAAAAATTTGATTGAACGCGGTATAGACCTCGTCTTGATGCTCGCTCACTGCATCGAGACGGTCGAGCTTCTGCCATAGCACGAGCGTCCCAGAAGGGCCAATCCTTTCTACTTGTGGCAGTCGCCCGATGTCATCCTCACTCAATAGCTTGAGCATCCACTCATCTTTATTGACTACAAGATCGAGATCCCAGCAGCGTGCTGACAACTCGCCATCTTTCCTGGATACAACAATCAGCTGCCGGCATTGTGAGAAAGAAGCCGTTTTCATTCCAAGGCCAAATCTTCCCAAGTCGTTGGCCGCACGAACCTCGCGAGGACTTCGGCTGCCATGTTGCATGGCCTGAGTTAGCTCATCTGGTGACATCCCTTGACCGTCATCCAAGACTGAAAGATAGGGGCCTGAATCATGATGGATGTCGTTGGAGATCTCGATGCGGGATGCGCCAGCAGAGATGCTGTTATCAACAATATCTGCCAATGCGCTCTCGAATGAATAGCCGATGTCCCGCATCGACTCGAGAAGTCTCGCCGCGCTAGGGCGTAGGATCTTATGATGTCCTTCCATACACATGTCCCACAAAATTCCTTTTTCCTGCCGATAACACGCCAGCGACGCCTGCACTGAGCAAACCCGCTCCCCGTGCCGACGATACCTCAGCTTGCCGAATCATTCATCCTCCAGCTGCCATGCTCAGGGGATCCAAAAAATTGTCTACGAAATGAGGGCGCGCCACGTCGCCCGTCATTTTTGTCTCAAAGCACTGCTTCCTCTTATTCCCTTGAGGTGTGGGGAGGCGGCTACATCTTCGAGGGGCCAATAGGAGGAACGAGCCCACAAGTTGGGTGCTGTTCCGCCTTGGCTCGGCTATCAGATCGCTAGAACGATCCATCTGGAGCTGAAATGATTACTTCCTGTAGGAGGTTACCTCGATCAAGGGGTCTTTCGACCGGAGGAACTGCAGTAGCTCATCCAAGCCATGGCCGGGATCATCACGTAGGGCACACTCCCAGATGATTGCCACCCTCCACCCTGCTTCGCGAAGCAGGTCGACCGCAAGAGAGTCCCGCCGCGAATTGTCATTGATCTTGGTTTTCCAGAAGTCCACTCGCGTCTTCGGCAACTTGAAGTAGCGACAGCCCAAGTGCCCATGCCAAAAACAGCCGTGCACGAAGACAACAGCATTCCAGCGCGGCAATACTATGTCTGGCTTGCCAGGCAGCTGAGGCCCATGCAGCCTAAAACGTAAGCCATTCCGATGCAGGAACGAGCGGACAGCGATTTCCGGTCGCGTGTTCTTCCCTCTAATTCCGGACATCATCCGGGAGCGTGTTTCAGGCGAAATCTTCTCGGCCACTCGTGTCATACCTCTTGAGCGAGACCTTGGGGCCGCTTCCGTGATTGTATCCCTCACGTCTGTTCGAAGCCTGTACTAGCTATCGGACCCGCGCTGACTGCCATGCAGGTCAATCAGTCAGCTGAGCATTTTGTGTCGAAAGACAGCGCTTGCCTATCGATGTCCAACGGCGCGGCACTGCGCTCAGACAGTCCTTCAGGGTTCTCTTTCACGCATCGGCTGCGATTCCTGGCGGCAGTGAAGACCACCATTTCCCGCCCTCGATCCGTCGTTGCACCAGCGCACGGAACGCATCGGGCGATGGGGTCGGTCCTGGTCGCTTGTGGCGGCCTTGGTTGCAGCGGGTATGCGCGGCCACCACGTTGTCGGCCACGTCCTTGCCACCGTCTTGGCGAGCCTGCAGATGCTCGGCCGTGCATTGGTAGGCGCGGGACGATCGGGGGCGCAAGCCTAGTTCGTCAGGCGAGGAGAGCCACATGGGGAGGCCGCAATAGAAACAGCGGCCGGCTTGGGCGTGGAAGGCGTAGGCACGAAGGGTTTTGAGGCGTCTGTTGCTCATGGGAGGCTCCGGAATCGAAGGATTCCCGTGCCTCCTAAGGAGAACCTCGGGCACCCGGAGCCGTTCGGCATGCGGGCACAACACCGACGCTCAGCGACCGGTAAACATGTTTTAGCTCAACTCTAAGACCAACGCAACTCGAAGGCAGCGAGCAAGTGCGAACAATGAAGAGTCAGGTCAGTGCCTGATTTGGCTGTCTTCTGCGTCTGCCATTGTCAGCCGCAAGGTCCCGCGCGAGCGTGCTTGGTTGCGGACATCATGGTCATTGCGGCTTTCTACATAGCTCAACAGCGCGCCGACCAACTCAGCATCCTCCAGCGTTTCGGCACCGGCCAAGAACACAAGCTCTGCGACCCGCGCGCGTCGCTTGGCCTCTTCGCGGCGTTGCGTTTCCTTCGCCTTTATCGCTTGGCGCTGGCTCGCTAAAAGCTCGCGCGCTTGAAGTTGCGCCAGTCTTTCGGTGGCTCGGTGGATTTGGTCGTGGTAGTGGTTTGTCGCGCTCATCTGATTTCTCCTCTGTGCCCTTACGAGTCAACCAAAGAAACGGCTCGCGTCAAGTTCATGCCGGCTCGAAAATTTGAACTCCCTCGGAATCGAAAAGATCTGAAAAACAAGGCTTAAAAGAAAGAAGCAAGAGCGCACCTAGGCGTTCCTGCGGAACGCGTGCGCAAAGGGCTCCGCCCCTTGAACCCCAAGCGCCGGCGGCGCTTGCGAAAATCCAAAGCCGAGGCATAAACCAAGCAACCTCACTGCTTCGGAGCCGCCGCCTCATGGCCATCTACCACGCCAACATCAAGACGTTCAGCCGCGCCAAGGGACATTCGTCCATTGCTGCGGCTGCCTATCGCGCTGGCCTGCTTCTCGAGGACGAGAGGACCGGGCAGCGCCACGACTACCGCCGCCGAGACGGCGTCGTCGAAACGCGCTGCATCGCCCCCGAGGACGCGCCCGACTGGGCTTTTGTCCCCGCCCAGCTCTGGCCGGCGGTGGAGGCTGCTGAGCGTCGCAAAGATGCGACCGTCGCCAGGGAGTTCGAATTCGCGTTGCCCCACGAGCTCAATGAGGCGCAGCGATCGGCGCTGGCCATGGAGGTCACCCGTGCCTTGGTCGGGCGCTATGGCTTTGCTGCCCAGGCCAGCATCCACAGCCCGGGCTCCAAGGACGGGCTGAACTGGCACGTCCACGTTCTGACCACGACGCGGCGCATCGGGCCGGACGGTTTTGTAGACAAAACGCGTGAGCTCGACGGTGGGCCTTCGGGCAGGACCGAGGTGCAGTGGGTGCGCGAGTTGATCGCCACCACCATCAATGCCTACCTCAAGGCGGCCGACCTGGATATCCAGGTGGACCACCGCAGCCTTGAGGCTCAGGCCGGCGAGGCCCTGGCGCGCGGCGACCTGGTCGCCGCTGCCGTGCTCGCGCGCGAACCCACCAAACACGTGGGCAAAAACGCAACGGCCATCGCTCGCCGAGGCCATGCCTCTGAGCGCGTGGAGTCAAACCGCCAGGTCGAAGAGGCCAACGAAGAGACCTTCCAAAAACTCATCGCCGTGTTCGAAAACGAGGGGCGCGCGGCAGAAGTGCCCGAAGGCCACAGCCACGAACAGGCCCAACGGGAGGTCCGCCGCCCTCCGGCCGTGCTTTCTCTGCCCTTGGGTCGCGGGGCAGGGCACATAGAGATGTCTCGCAGCATGGGAGCCATCGCCCAACGGCTGGGGTTGCTGGAGGAGGGCGCTCCTGGGGCGCCACGCCCAGAGCCGCTTTCCATCCCGGCGCTCGTTGCCGAGCTTGCCCAGGAATGGGGAGCGCTGCGCCACGAGGGCGTTGCACGGGCGCTCCATGCAACCCGCCAGCTCTTGGCCTGGGCGGCCGAGCGCGCCGCGGCGTTCGCCGAGCACAGCCGTTTCCGCACGGACGTGTTGGAGCTGTCCCGGCGGTTGCGCCGCTTCAAGGCCAGCCTGACGAGGTTCGGACGCCGCCTGCTGGCCGAGCAACGCGCCTCTAAGCTCCGTCATTTCGCGGAGCGGTCCTGGGAGGACTTCACCGTCAACCACCCCCAGCCAGGCACGTCGTGGTCGGAGCAGGATTGGAAGCAGCGGCGGGCATGGCGCTTGAGCACATTGGAGAAGCGGACGGCCGAGCTGGCCGAGGCGCGGGCTCGGGTCACCCCCGAGCAAAAAGCCTTCTGCGATCAGGAGGCCGAAGAGAGTGGCCGCCATCTGGAAGCCTGGAGCCAGGAGATGCTTGAGCGCTATCCCCTCGAGCTCGACCAACCGTTGGTCCTTGGCGACCAGGACGCCCAACCGGATGCGCTCTACGACCCGCCGGCCCTGGACCGTGCGCCGATCGGCCCCCGTCCACCGCGCCCACGCCTCCACTGAAACAACGGTGCCCCGCTTGCGGGGCACTTTGTTGTTGGGGCATTGGTGCGTATCAGTGAAGCGTCGGCTTCTTCTTGTTCGCCACCGGATCGGGGGCCTCCTTACGCCGGCGGTTCTTGCGCCACTCTTCTACGGAAGGCATGTCGCGCACAACGATCGCCTCCCGGGTTCGGATCTCTTGCTGGCGCGGCGCTTGCGGTTGGGGCGGCGACGCTGGTGGTGGCAGCGTCGGGGCGGGCTTGGGCGGGGTGTAGTCGTGCACCGGAGGCGCAGAGGAGCCTCCGCGGTATTGGCGCATCATTTCCGCGGCGACCTCCAGCGCGTGCCGGATGTCGTCGACACGATCTGGCAAGCGGCAGTGCCGCTCCTGGCAAAGGAGTCCGCTGACGAGGCGGCTGGCGATTTGAAGCGTGAGTTCGGATTGCATGGATGCTCCTTTGGAGCCTGTGGGGGAGCTTTCATCCAAGCACCAAGCCGCCATACTGCAAGCGCAAATTCCTGCGCTATTTCACAAATATTAATAGGCGCCGCAAAGTTGGCTTTCCCATGTCCATGGATGCCTAGAAGGGGTCAGGCGATGGTCAAGGATCGGCAATCTCAGAGATGCGTCCAGTCGACGCCCCAATTTTGAGTAGCTCTCGTTGACTTGTTACACAAAGTTTTCAGGCTATTCGATCACCAAACGCAAAGCTTGCTCTAGCGAGCCGGCTGCCGACTTTGTGGTCCGCTGGCTTCGCTTTGCAAAATGGCGGAGGATCGAGATCCTCCGCCAAAGTCTTTCTACCCCGGATATTGGGGCGACAGCTTCTGCCAGTTGTCGACAACCCATTCTGTCACTGTGGCGCGTCCCGGGGCTGTGGACTTGAAGTGCTCTTTAAGCATCCACTCCACGATCAGACGCGTTTTCACAGGCAAGTCGGCTCCCTTCTCTCCTGTGAGCTTATTGAGATAAAGCAGCATCTCGTATCCCTCATTGCGGCTGAGATGATGAGCGTCTTTTTCTATGAGCTTTGGGTTGTCACCTTCAGAAACTTTCCAGCTGTATTCGTAACGCAGATCGGAACGCTTGAGTGCAGGCATGGCTGGGAACTCCTTGGATCCGGACTGGATCACCCAGCACATGAGGTCGACCAATATTCCATTCAATGGATGTTCACAATTGCGCTCTATGTCCTGAAGGGAGCGATGGGTCGCTTGTTACCGTTGGCGACCATCAGATGCCTCAGAAACCTTGACGGCGTGTTGCGACAATGTTGCGACGTGAAGCTCCCAAGATGAGGCGTCATTCTTTATCGTTGCTGCACAAGGCTTCCAGTGCATATGATCCCGCTGCACCCGTTCTGTTTCATGAGCGGGGTGTGCTCCGCCGCGCTTGCAGGAGCTTGGGGTTTCTCTCGCTTTTGCATCGTATTCAATGACTTAAATGATCTCGTGATGGCTGGCTGTGGACAAGTATGGACGTGCGCAGCCAACAAGTGACAGGGTGGCGCCGCTCCGGCGTAGCGCCACGGTCCGTGGCTTCGCGGCAGAGCTCTTCTGCCTTTGGAAAAGCTAAGATCCGAGCTTATGTAGAGTCGGAGTCGCCAATGATCGATCGTCGTACCTTTCTTGCCACGGGTGTTGTGGCCGTCGCCGCAGGTTTCAGCGCATCCGCCGCCCAGATCGCGGCTGCGCCGCGCCCGAAGGGGCCGGCGCCGTGGGGCGCGGTGCCCAGCGCGCGACAGCTGCTCTGGCATCGGTGGGAACAATACGCCTTCGTGCACTTTGCGATGAACACCTTTACCGATAAGGAATGGGGTTACGGCGACGAAGATCCGCGCAAGTTCGATCCCAGCGATTTCTCTGCCGATCAAATCGTCGCCGCTGCCAAGGCCGGCAATCTGAAAGGGATCATCTTTACCGCCAAGCACCACGACGGGTTCTGCCTGTGGCCGACACGCCTGACCGAGCATTGCATTCGCAATTCGCCCTACAAGAACGGCAACGGCGACATCGTCGGCGAAATGGCCGCGGCGTGCCGACGCGCCGGTCTGGCCTTCGGTGTCTACCTGTCGCCCTGGGATCGCAACCACGCCGAGTATGGTCGTCCCGCATATCTCGACTATTTCCGCAAGCAGATCGTCGAGCTGTGCACGGGCTATGGCGACTTGTTCGAATTCTGGTTCGATGGCGCCAATGGCGGCGACGGCTACTACGGTGGCGCGCGCGAAACCCGCAAGATCGATGCGCCCGCGTACTACAACTGGCCGCGGATGATCGAGCTGGTCCACCAGCACCAGCCGATGGCCTGCACCTTCGACCCGCTCGGCGCCGATATCCGCTGGGTCGGCAACGAGGACGGCGTCGCCGGCGATCCGTGTTGGCCGACCATGCCCGATGCCCCTTACACCCAGGAAAACGGCAACGCCGGCGTGCGTGGGGCGGCACTGTGGTGGCCGGCGGAAACCAACACCTCGATCCGCCCGGGCTGGTTCTACCATGCCGATGAAGACGGCAAGGTGCGCAGCCCGGAGAACCTGCTGCGCTATTTCGACACCTCCGTGGCGCGCGGCACCACCATGAACCTGAATCTTCCGCCGGACCGGCGCGGTCGCATCGCCGACCACGACGTGGCGGTGCTACAGAGCTTCGGCGACGCGATCCGCGCCAGCTTCGCCATCGATCTGGCCAAGGGCGCCAAGGCCAGCGCCAGCGCGTCTCGCGGTCCCGGGTTCGAGCCTGCGCGCGTGCTCGACCGCCAGCCGGACAGCTACTGGTCCACGCCGGACGATGTCATCACGCCAACGCTGACGCTGGAACTGTCGGCGGTTCGCAGCTTCGACCTGATCCGGCTGCGCGAATACCTGCCGCTGGGCGTGCGCGTCACCCGTTTCGCGATCGAAGCCGAGGTCGATGGCCAATGGCGGCGGTTGGCCGAAGCGCAATGCATCGGTGCGCAGCGGATTCTGCGGCTGGATCGCCCTGTCGCCGCGCGCCGCGTGCGCCTGCTCGTGCTCGAGGCGCCGGTCTGCCCGGCGATCAGCGAATTCGCGCTGTTCCGCGCCGTTGCGCCAGGTGCGGTCGCGCGGCCGAGGGCGAACCCGCCGGACGTGCTTTCCACCTCCGGTTGGCGCATCGTCGAGGCCAGCGCGCCGGGGGCGGAGAAGTTGCTCGACGATGATGCCAGCACGGTCTGGAGCGTGCCCGCGCCCACGCCTGGCCATCCCGCGCAGGTGACCATCGACCTCGGCGCGCTGCGTCAAGTCGCTGGCTTCAGCCTCACCCCCTCGCGCACGGTGTTGAAGGGCGCGGCGCCGCCGAAAGGCTATCGCGCCGAAAGCAGCGAAGATGGCCAGCACTGGCAGTCGGCCGGCGCCGGTGAGTTGGCCAATATCGCCTATGCGCTCTCGACCCAGCGGCTGAATTTCCCCGAGGTCCGCCAGGTCCGCTACCTGCGGCTATCGTTCGCCGAAACCGCGCTGCCCGCCGAGCGGCTGGCGATCGCCGGGATCGGTGCATTCTCGCGCTTGCGCTGACGGCTTGCGATCCCTCACCGCCATGCGCGGTGGGGGGGGGGCATGCATCGCTGGTGCGATGCAGTTTCGCGTGCTGGAGATGCGGCGGAGGCGTTGAAGATCGGTTTCGGGTGAAGCGTCAGCGCCTCCCCCTCTGCGTGCGTCGCCATCGTTCCGCCACGCAATCGGCGGGGCCGCGCTGGAAGGTCGCAGGGTTATCACCATGAGGACATTGCGAATGAAGCATTTGCTGCCGGTGCGCGATCGCCGTCAGCCGCGTGCGGCGCTCTCGCCGCCGCTGTCGAGCAGGGCTGCGGCGGCGGCGCCGAGGCTGCGTTCGCGATGGCGTAGCGCATGGAACGCACGCGCGCCCAGCGCCGCGCCGACGCGCTGCAGGCGGCCGCTCTCCAGCCAGGGCGCCGCGGCCAGTTGCGAGATCGCCGCCAGGCTGTGGCCGGCGCGCACCGCCGACAGCACCGCTTCGTTCGAGGGCAGGGTCAGTGCCACGCGCAGGCGTTCCGGCGCGACCCCGGCCGCGCGCAGCACCGTCTCGAATTCCGAACGGGTGCCCGAGCCGGGTTCGCGCATGATCCAGGTGCTGGCCTCGGCCAGTCGCGGCAGGCCCAGGCGCAGGCGTCCGGCCAGCGGGTGCGTCGGCGCGGCGACCACCAGCAGGCGGTCGTGGCCGAGCACGGATAACTGCAGCAGCGGTTCGTGCACGCCGCCCTCGACGAAACCCAGTTCCGCACGTCCTGCGGCGACCGCGCGCGCCACACTTTCGGTGTTGCCGACGCTCAGGCGGATCTCGATCTGCGGGAAGCGCGCGTGGAACGCCATCAGCCGCATCGGCAGCCAGTAGCTGGCAACGGTCTGACTGGCGTGCAGGTCGAGGGTGCCACGCCGCACGCCGCGCCATTCGCTCAAGGCCAACTGCGCGGCGCGGGTACGCGCCAGGATCGCCTTGGCCTCCTCGAGGAACGCCGCGCCGGCGGCGGTCAGCACGATGCCGCGCCCCACCCGGTCGAACAGCGGCACGCCGTACCGGGTTTCCAGTGCCTTGATCGCTGCGCTGGTCGCCGACGGCGTGCGATGCGCGGCCTGCGCACCCAGGGTCAGGTGCTGGCGTTCGGCGACGGCCACGAACAGGGCGAGTTGTTCCAGGGTCACGGCAGGATCATTCGATTGGACAGAACGAACTATCCAGCATTGTGCGATAGAATGACAGGGTTGGCGGGCGTATCCTGCGTCCACTTCGACACGGTGGCGGCAATGTGCAAGACATCGGGTAACCTCATGGCGCTGCTGCCGGGGCTGCTGCTGGCGATCGCGGTCGCCGCGCTGGCCTCGCTCACGGAGTGGGCGCAACTGTGCTGGCTGGGCCGGCCGTGGATCGATGCGCTGGTGTTCGCGATCGCGCTCGGCACGCTGCTGCGTACCGCGGCGCCTCTGCCGGCGCGTGCCGATGCCGGCATCGCCTTCGCCGCCAGGCTGCCGTTGGAAGTGGCGATCGTGCTGCTCGGTGCGTCGGTCAGCTTCAGTGCGGTCGGCGCAGCTGGCGGCCTGCTGCTGTGGCTCATCGCGGCCACCGTGTTGCTGGCGATCGGTATCGGTTACGGCATCGGCCGCCTGCTCGGGTTGCCGGCACGTCTGGCCACGCTGGTGGCCTGCGGCAATGCGATCTGCGGCAACTCGGCGATCGTCGCCGCCGCTCCGGTGATCGACGCCGATTCGGAAGAGGTGGCGGCCTCGATCGCGTTCACCGCGGCATTGGGGATCGTGGTGGTGCTGGCCTTGCCCTTGGCAGTGCCGCTGTTCGGACTGGATCAGCGTCACTACGGCATCCTCGCCGGCATGACCGTGTATGCGGTGCCGCAGGTGCTGGCGGCGACGCTGCCGGTGGGCGCCATCAGCGCGCAGGTCGGCGCGCTGGTCAAACTGATGCGGGTGCTGACGCTGGGACCGGTGCTGCTGCTGCTCGGGCTGCTCGGTGGCCGCCCGGGCGCTGCGCGGCTGCCGCTGCACCGTGTATTGCCGTGGTTCGTGCTGGGCTTCGTCGGCATGATGCTGCTGCGCTCCTCAGGTCTGTTGCCGTTGGCGCTGGCGGACGCGGCGCAGCGTGTTTCGGTGCTGCTGACCCTGCTGGCGATGGCGGCGCTGGGCCTGTCTGTGAACCTGCGTTCGGTGCTCGCGTCCGGCGGCAGGGTGCTGGCCGCGGGCGCGCTGTCGCTGCTGGCGCTGGCCGCCATCAGCGCGCTGCTGGTGTGGTGGCTGCCGTGACGCGCGGAATTGGCGCGGTCGCTGTACGCATGCTGCGTGTTGTCGGCCTCCCGGAAGGCGCGTGCCGAACCCCGTAACACATCGCGCCGCGACGTTGGCGTGCCACAGCGAATCCTGGCAACGGCGCGGCTGCTGCTGGATCGATACTCCACGCTGCGTCGCCTCGCCGGTAGAGGCTCCAGCGTTGCATCCGCGCAGTGGCTTAATGGCAGGCCACATTTAGTTGCGGTGTAATAGTCTCCGCAGCGGAGCCGATCTAAGGTGGCGCATCTTCTTCGCACGCAGCACCAGGCCAGCCCATGGGACACGATCACAGCCACGCACCGACCGAGATCCGCCACGAGCAACCGCTGTGGTGGGCGCTGGGGCTGACCGCCACGTTCATGCTGGTGGAGATCGCCGGTGCGTTCCTGACCAACAGTCTGGCGCTGTTGTCCGACGCCGCGCACATGGCCACCGATACCCTGGCGCTGATGATCGCGCTGGTCGCGGTGCGGCTGAGCCGGCGCCCACCCGATGCCAAGCGTACCTACGGCTACGCGCGGCTGGAAGCGCTGGGCGCGCTGTTCAATGGCGGCATGCTGTTCGTGGTCGCCGCCTACATCCTGTGGGAGGCGGTGCAGCGCTTCCGCCAGCCGCAGGAGGTGGCCACGGTCGGCATGCTCGGCATCGCCGCGTTCGGCCTGCTGATTAACCTGATCTCGATGCGCCTGCTCAAGGCCGGTAGCGGCGAGAGCCTGAACATGAAGGGCGCCTACCTGGAAGTGTGGAGCGACATGCTCGGCTCGGTGGCTGTGATCGTCGGCGCGCTGGCGATCCGCCTCACCGGCTGGAAGGTGATCGACCCGATCCTGGCGGTGCTGATCGGCCTGTGGGTGCTGCCGCGCACCTGGGTGCTGCTGCGCGAGGCCATCAACGTGCTGCTGGAAGGCGTACCCAAGGGCATGGACATGGCCGCGGTGCGCGCCTATCTGCGCGGCGCCGCGGGCGTGGAGGACGTGCACGACCTGCACGTGTGGGCGCTGGCCTCGAGCACCCCGGCATTGACCGCGCACGTGGTGATCGCCGATGGCGCCGACGCCGACGCGCTGCGAGCAACCTTGTGCGACGGCCTGCATGCGCGTTTCGACATCGACCACATCACCCTGCAGATGGAAGCCGGGCACTGCGGCGCGCAGCCGTGCGGTACCCCGGCGCGCGCGGCATCGGAGACGCAGGACGATCAAGCGGGTCACGATCACGCCAAGCACGACGGCCGCGGACATCGGCACGTGCATGGCGCGCGTGGGCATTCGCATTTGTGAGTCGGGATGTTGCAGGCGCCTGAAGCTCAAGCGGGCAGGCGGTCAATATCGTTTGGATACAGTGTCCGGGTGAGCTGCTTGCCGGGCCGCGGCGCTGTGTCGAGGATCGCAGCGAGGACGCGACCGCTTCGGCACGCTCGATCGCGCGGTCGAACCGATCCGCTCGGTTCGACCGCGCATGCCGTTCGCGTGCACAACGGCGGCTGCAAGCGGTGTTACTTGATCTCCACCGCGCCTAGATCGCACACGGCGGCATTGCGGGCAAGTCCGCGCTGATCGATGCTGCGGCAGTTGCTGCCAGCATCGCGCGCGGGGCTGTTGGCGGCAGGCAGCAGGGTGAGCGTCGGCCCGCCATTGCTGGCGGGCGCGGACAGCAGTGGATCGGCCGCCTTCACGTTGCCGGAGGTCAGGCAATGGGTCGGCCACACCGCCGCTTTGGCCGAATACTCGATGAGGTTGCCGCCGCTACTGGTCTGGTTGCTGCAGAACACGCTTTCGGTCTTCGAGAACAGAATGCTATTGCGGATGTCGAACCTGTCGCCGAACAAGGTGGCCCCCGGTGTGTTTTCCGCGAAGGTGACGTTGTTGAAGCGGACGGTGGTACTGCCCTGGTCGCCGTTCGCCGGCCGCCAGCCGACATGCTGGATGGCCGCTCCTACGCCTTTGGCGTAGTTGCCGTAGAACGTGCTGTTGCTGACGTCGCACGCGCCATAGCAGTCCATGTACAACGCACCGGCATTGCCCTGCTGGGCCTTGTTGGAAAGGAAGCTGGTTGCGGAGACGTTGATGGTCCCCGGGGTGAGGATGGCCGTTCCGGAATGCGAGGCGTCGGTAAAGCCGATGCTGATGCGGGCGCCGCCGCCAGGGCCGCTGGTGGCGACGTTGTTCGCGAACGTTGAGTACTTCACGTCGATGGTATCCGGCGCATAGGCCCAGAGCGTGGCACCACCGGAGCCGTTGGCGGCGACGTTGTTCTTGACCACCGTTCCGCACAGCGCCAGGGTGCCGCCGCTCCCCTTGCCGCCCTTGATGTAGCCGGCAAAGGAAGCGCCATCCGTATCGATGGCGCCGCCGCCGCCGAAGTTGCCCGCGTCGGGGAAGCCCTGCGGCGCGTTGATCGCTTGATTGCCGACGAACTCCGAGCCGACGATGTTCAGGCTGCTGAGCTGGGTGTAGAGCGCGCCGCCCAGCCACGACGAATTGCGTTGGAAGGAACTATTGACGATGGTCACCTGCGCATCGCTGCCGGCGAAGATGGCGCCACCGCCGATACTGCTGCGGTTGGACAGGAACTTGCTGTTGAGGACTTCCAGTTTGCCCTGGTAGCCGACCTTGATGGCGCCGCCGCCCCAGGTGCCCGGGTCGTAGGCGTGGTTCGACGCCGGCTGCACGGAACTGCCGTTCTGCACGGTCAGGTTACGCACAGACAGCGCGCTGCCGGCGTTCACCAGGAAGATTCTGGCGGACTGGCGGCCATCCAGGGTGATGCGTCCCTGGCCGTCGATCACCGTCGGATTGCTCGAACCGATCGTGATCGAACGGTCGATGGAAATGCTGGTCTGCTTCGCACCGCAATTGAAGGTGATGTAGCCGCCCTGCGCCGCGGCAGTGGAGAGCGCGCTGGCGCTGCAACTGGCAGGTGTGCCATTGCCGACGACCGTCGCCACGGCCGGGCGCCCCCATGACGGCGGTACCGCGCATTGCGGCGCCGACGGGGCGGCGGCGATCGCCATGCTGGCGGTCATGACCGCCAGCAGACCCACGGCGTTCGCCTGGGCGTTGAGGGAGGGAGTGGTGATCATGGTCATACTCGATGGGGGAGTGGGGGAGTGGGGGAGTGGGGGAGGCAACGAGACCCGCAGCAGCAATCCCATTGTCATGGACGTCAATGACACCTTGAGTACGGCTGGCGGCCTCTGCGTGCTGGCGGGGCATAGCCTGCCCCGGCAGGCGCCGTTCGATTCGGACGCCGTTACCAGATCGCACGATCCTGCGCGCAAGTCGTGCTGCAGCATGCGGATGTGCCGTGCGCAACACGGTTTCGACGCGGCGGATGGCACATCCTGTGCAACTGCACCCCGCGCAACGGCGCCGCCTGACGATGGCCGACGCACTTCGCGGCAGCGGGCATGCATGCGCTAAAGCGTCCGCAAGTGCGGGTGCTACGCGCGCGCAACGCCTGCAACTGCACTGCCGGCACGTCACCGAGCGTGCAATTTTTAGACATCGAGGTTTTTGGCGGTACCACCCAGGCGCGACGGGCATTCCCGATAACGCCCCGTCGCGACGGATGTCGTTCCCGCAATGATCCAGTTGCCTGCAGCTGCAGGGGGACTGTCCGTCGAACCGACCTTAGGCCACAGGCTCTCGCAGCGCCGGCGCATCCCAGCCCGGGCGCGGCGCGAAGCGCTCGCCGTAGCGCGCCTGCAATGCGCGCAGCCGTTCCAGCAGCACATCGGCGCCGGCGGCACGGATATGCTGGATCGGGCCGCCGCGGAACGGGGCGAAGCCGGTGCCAAAGATCACCCCGGCGTCGAGCAGGTCCGCATCGGCAACCACGCCGTCGTGCAGGCAGGCCACCGCCTCGTTGAGCAGCGGCAGGATCAGGCGGTCTTCCAGATCGGCGGGCGCCTGGTAGTCCTTATCCACGTCGGGCTTGTTCGCACGCCCGTTCTCCCAGGCGTACAAGCCCTGGCCGTCCTTCTTGCCGCGCTTGCCCGGTTCCACCGTCTGCAGCGCGGCCGGAATCGGCAGGCCCAGGAACGGCGCCAGTTCCGCGCCGACCCCGGCAGCCACGTCCAGGCCCACGGTGTCGATCAGTTCGATCGGCCCCATCGGCATGCCGAACCTCACCGCCGCCTTGTCGAGCGCCGGGCCGGGGATACCTTCGGCGTAGGCGGTCGCCGCTTCCAGCAGGTATGGGAACAGCACCCGGTTGACCAGGAAGCCGGGCGTGCCGGCCACCGGCACCGGCAGCTTGTCGATCGCCTTGCAGAACGCCGCCAGCCGCTTCTGGTTGTCGGCGGCCAGGCCGTCGTGGCAGACGATCTCCACCAACGGCATCTGCGCCACCGGGTTGAAGTAGTGCAGGCCGGCGAATTGCGCCGGACGCTGGATGTGTTCGCGCAGTTCGGTCAGTGGAATCGAGGAGGTATTGGTGCTGAGCAGCGCAGCGGGTTGCATCCGCGGCTCCAGCGCCTGGTATAGCTCGCGCTTGGCCTGCGGATTCTCGACGATCGCCTCGATCACCAGGTCGGCCAGCGGCACGCCGTCGCCGCTCAGGTCGCCCTTCAGTCGCGCCGCCACCGCCGGGCGCTTGCTGTCGTCCTTGACCCGCTTTGCGAACAATTCGCCGGCGCGGGTCAGTGCGCCATCGATGAAGCGCTGCTCGCGATCCTGCAGCGTCACTTCGAAGCCCTTGTAGGCCGACCACGCGGCGATGTCGCCGCCCATCACCCCGGCGCCGACCACGTGCACATGGCGGATGCCCGGCGGCGGCATGCCGCCGCCATCCTTGCCGCCCAGCGCCTTGAGCCGCTCGGTGAGGAAGAAGATGCGGATCAGGTTGCGTGCGGTCGGCGTGCTCGCCAGCTTGACCACCGCCTTGCGCTCGGCGTCCAGCCGTGCCTGGATGCCGCCGCCGCCGCTGCGCTCCCACACGCCGATCAGCGCGTACGGCGCGGGGTAGTGTTCCTTGCGCGCCTTGCGCGCGACCTGCTTGCGCATCTGCGGCGCCAGCAGTTTGCGTGCCGGCCAGGTGTTGGTGGCCCAGACGCTGGCGCGCTGCTTGAACGGGCGCACGCTGCCGGTCAAGGCCAGCGCCACTGCGGCATCGAGCAGCACCGCCGGCGCGGCGACCTTGTCGACCAGGCCCATCGCACGGGCCGCCGACGCCGACACGCTGCGCCCGGTCAGCATCAGATCCATCGCCGCCGGCGCGCCGATCAGCCGCGGCAGGCGTGCGCTGCCGCCCCAGCCGGGAAAGATGCCGAGCTTGGTCTCGGGCAGGCCGATGCGGGTGGAGGCGTCGCTGGAGGCGACCCGGTAGCGGCACGCCAGCGCGATCTCGGTGCCGCCGCCCATGCAGAAGCCGTGGATCGCGGCCACGGTCGGGCAGGGCAGTTCGGCGAGTTTCTGGAAGGTAGCCTGGCCGCGGCGGATCGCGTCGTTGACGGTGCCGCGGCGGTCGAATTCCTGGAATTCCTTCAGATCCGCGCCGGCGATGAAGCCGTTGGCCTTGGCCGAGCGGATCACCACGCCCTTGGGCGGGTCGATGGCGATGCGTTCAAGCAGATCGCCCAGCTCCAGCAGCACGTCCTGCGACAGCGCATTGACGGGCGCGTCCTGGCGGTCGAGGCTGAGCACGACGACGCCGTCGTTGCGGATATCCGCCTGCCAGTGACTGAATCGGAGCCCGTCGAAGCCTGAGAGCATGGGGAGGACCATCCGCTTATGTATGGAGAAGATCGTTATCATCCAGAGGTTGTTTCCGTTGCGTCAAATCCCAATCCACAGGGGAGTGACGCGGGTCCCGCGACCGCTGGCATGCCGCCAGCCTAACGGAATGCGGGTTAACGTCGTGGGGCGGCGGTCCGCAGGGCCGCTGAACTTTTTTCCGAATTGGCGGTCAGATGGTCCGACGTAGGTTGGGCTGACAGGAGTGCGGCCCGTTATGGCCGATGTCGAAACACCTCAGGAGCTGGACCTGGAACTGGTCCGGCGTGTGCAGCGCGGCGAGAGCGCGGCGTTCGATGTGCTGGTGCGCAAGTACCAACACCGGATCGTCGGCCTGATCGGGCGCTACATCGCCGACTGGAGCGAATGTCAGGACGTGGCCCAGGACACCTTCATCCGCGCCTACCGCGCGATAGGGAACTTCCGCGGCGACGCCCAGTTCTCCACATGGTTGCACCGTATCGCCGTGAACACCGCCAAGAACCACCTGGTTGCGCACAACCGCAGGCCGCCCACCGACGACGTCGACGTGCTCGACGCCGAGCAGTTCGACAGCGGCACGCGCTTGCGCGACACCGACACGCCCGAGCGCGAACTGATGCGCCAGGAGCTGGAACAGACGGTGATGAAGGCGGTGAATGCGTTGCCGGAAGAATTGCGTACCGCCATCACCCTGCGCGAGGTGGACGGGATGAGCTACGAGGACATCGCGCAGAAGATGGGTTGCCCGATCGGCACGGTGCGCTCGCGCATCTTCCGCGCGCGGGACGCCATCGACGCCGAACTCCGTCCCCTGCTGGATACCGACAGCGCCACTCGTGAGCGACACCGCGTATGACCGATAGCACCTCCATTCCCCAGCCTGCACCGACCCCGGGCGGCTCCGTCCCGGACAAGTTCGAACTGCATTACCGGCAGCAGCTGTCCGCGTTGATCGACGGCGAACTGCCAGCCGACGAAGCGCGCTTCGTGCTGCGCCGGTTGCAGCACGACGAGGAACTGTCCGGTTGCCACGAACGCTGGCAGCTGTGCGGCGACATCCTGCGCGGTCGCGTGTGCATGCCGGCGCCGGCCGATTTCGGCGAGCGCGTGCGCCAGGCGGTGGCGGCCGAGGCGCAGCGCGCCGACGCCGCGCGCGCCAGCGACGCCGCTGGCAGCCGCCGTTCCTGGCGCTGGGGCGGTAGCGCGGCGCTGGCGGCATCGGTCGCCGCCATCGCCTTGTTCATGACCCACGAGCGCCTGCCCGACGCAGCGCCGGCCGCGCCCGTGGCGCACGTCGCCAGTTCAGCTGTGGCGGCCCCCGCCGCGCCTGCGCTCCCGGTTGCCGTGGCGCAGGTTCCGGCGCCGGCGCCGGCCGATCCGCAGGGCGATCTCGGCGCGGCAGTCGCTGCGGCGCCGGCTGTGGCGATCGCCGCTAACCGGCGCCAGGACGCCGTTGCCCGGCGCAGCGCGATCCGTACCCAGCAAGCGGCACGCAGCAGCGCCGCGCGGGCCGCCGAGCCGGCGCGCGCGATCGCCGCCGCGGCTCCGCCGCGGCCTGTGGCCGCGCTGCCGGCCACCGCCACCGCGGCGAGTCCGGCGCTCGCGCAGCAAGCGGCCGCCGATCCGTTCGCGCACCAGTCCACGCGGCTGCAGGCGCGGCCATGGCCGCGTTCGGCGCTGGCGCCGGCCGCGTCCGGTGGCGAGTTCACCGCCAGTTTCCCGCGCCACCGCGCGTCGGCGGCGTTCTATCCGTTCGAGCCGCGGCTGCCGGCCGACGCGGCGCCCGCGCCGTTGCCGCAGCAGCCTTGAACCCAGGCGTCGGTCGAAGCGCGTGCTTCGTTCCGGCACGCGGTGCGCGCCGCATCGCGATTGTTTTCATTCCCTTTCCCGAACCGGAGGCTCGCGTCCGATGACTCACCGTATCCGCAACCATCTGCTGGGCGTGTTGGCCCTGACCTTGCCGCTGGCGGCCTGCGCGCAGCAGCCCGAAGCCGGCGCGCCGGCCGCGCCGCCGCCGGCCGCGCGCGCCGCACCTGCGCCGCAGCTGGTCGCCGGCCTGCCCGATTTCACCAATCTGGTCGAACAGGTCGGGCCCGGCGTGGTCAACGTCGAGAGCACCATCAGCCGCAAGGCCGCGGCCACCCGCGCCGGCGCCGGCGGCATGCCAGACGACGCGCAGATCCCCGAATTCTTCCGCCGCTTCTTCGGCCCGGAAGGCATGCCCGGTCAGCCGGGCCAGCCGGGCATGCCCGGCCAGCAGGGGCCGGACGACGAGGCCCCCCCCGGCGGCCGTTCGATGGGCTCTGGCTTCATCATCTCGGCGGACGGCTACGTGCTGACCAACCACCATGTGGTCGATGGCGCCAGCGAGGTCAAGGTCAAGCTGACCGACCGCCGCGAGTTCACCGCCAAGGTGGTCGGCAGCGACCAGCAGTACGACGTGGCGCTGCTGAAGATCGACGGCAAGAACCTGCCGACGGTGCGCGTGGGCGATTCCAACATGCTCAAGCCCGGCCAGTGGGTGGTGGCGATCGGTTCGCCGTTCGGCCTGGACCACTCGGTCACCGCCGGCATCGTCAGCGCCACCGGGCGCAGCAACCCGTACGCCGACCAGCGCTACGTGCCCTTCATCCAGACCGACGTGGCGATCAACCAGGGCAATTCCGGCGGCCCGCTGCTCAACACCCGCGGCGAGGTGGTCGGCATCAATTCGCAGATCTTTTCCGCGTCCGGCGGCTACATGGGTATCAGCTTCGCGATCCCGATCGACCTGGCGATGAGCGCGGTCGAGCAGATCAAGAAGACCGGCAAGGTCAGCCGCGGCATGCTCGGGGTGACCATGCAGCCGAACATCAGCGATGTGGAGGCCAAGGGCCTGGGCCTGAGCGACACGCGCGGCGCGCTGGTCAACGGCGTGCAGCCGGGCAGCGGCGCGGCCAGGGCCGGGATCGAGCCGGGCGACTTCATCGTTGCCTTCAACGGGCAGAAGATCAACACGCGCGAGGACCTGCCGCCGCTGGTGGGCATGCTGGCGCCGGGCAGCAAGGCGCGGGTCACCGTGATTCGCGACGGCAAGCCGCGCGACATCAGCGTGACCCTGAGCGCGCTCAGCGACGACGGCCTGGCCATGGGTCCGCAGCAACCGGGCCGCGGTGGAGCGGCGCCGGCGCCGCAGGCTGCGGAAAGCAGCGCGCTGGGCATCAGCGTCGAAGAGATCCCGGCGCCGGTACGGCAGAAGCTCGGCCTGCGCGCCGACGAGGGCGTGCAGGTGGCGCAGGTGAGCCGCGCGGTGGCGAGCAAGTCGCAGCTGCGCCCAGGCATGATCGTGTTGCAGGTCGGGCGCACCCCGGTGTCCGACGCGGCGCAGTTCCGCAAGCTCACCGCCGGCGCGAAGAAGGGCGATGTGGTGATGCTGCTGGTGCGCGCGCCGGGTAGCCCGGCCAGCCAGTTCATCGCGATCAGCGTCGACTGAGCGCTCGCTCGACGCACTGCCAATGGCGCCCAGCGAACCCAGATTCGCTGGGCGCCATTGATTTCATTCGGGTTTGTTTCCCGAAACGGTGCCCGCGCGGCCGTTGCCATCCGTGTGCCGCAGCCGGGGCGCCTGGCTCCCTCCGGCCATGCGATAATGGACCGTTATCCTGACGACGGTCCTGGCCGCCGCCCACCTCATGTCCTCTGATTCGATGCGGAACATCCGCAATTTCTCCATCATCGCCCACGTCGACCATGGCAAATCGACCCTGGCCGATCGCATCATCCAGCTCTGTGGCGGCCTGCAGGCGCGCGAGATGGAAGCGCAGGTGCTCGACTCCAACCCGATCGAGCGCGAGCGCGGCATCACCATCAAGGCCCAGTCCGTGTCCTTGCCGTACACGGCCAAGGACGGGCAGGTTTACCAGCTAAACTTCATCGACACCCCCGGCCACGTGGACTTCTCTTACGAAGTCAGCCGCTCGCTGGCGGCCTGCGAGGGCGCGCTGCTGGTGGTGGATGCCGCGCAGGGCGTGGAAGCGCAGTCGGTGGCCAACTGCTACACCGCGGTGGAGCAGGGCCTGGAAGTGGTGCCGGTGCTCAACAAGATCGACCTGCCCACCGCCGACATCGCCCGCGCCAAGGCCGAGATCGAGGCGGTGATCGGCATCGACGCCGAGGACGCGGTGGCGGTCAGCGCCAAGACTGGCTTCAACGTGGACCTGGTGCTGGAGGCGATCGTGCACCGCATCCCGCCGCCCAAGCCGCGCGACACCGACAAGCTGCAGGCGCTGATCATCGACTCGTGGTTCGACAACTATCTGGGCGTGGTCTCGCTGGTGCGGGTGATGCAGGGCGAGATCAAGCCGGGCAGCAAGATCCTGGTGATGTCCACCGGCCGCACCCACCTGGTCGACAAGGTCGGCGTGTTCACCCCCAAGCGCAAGGAACTGACCGCGCTGGGCGCCGGCGAGGTCGGCTGGATCAACGCCTCGATCAAGGACGTGCACGGCGCGCCGGTCGGCGACACCCTGACCCTGGCCGCCGACCCGGCGCCGCATGCGCTGCCCGGTTTCCAGGAAATGCAGCCGCGCGTGTTCGCCGGCCTGTTCCCGGTCGATGCCGAGGACTACCCGGACCTGCGCGAGGCGCTGGACAAGCTGCGCCTCAACGACGCGGCGCTGCGCTTCGAGCCGGAAAGCTCCGAGGCGATGGGCTTCGGCTTCCGCTGCGGCTTCCTCGGCATGCTGCACATGGAGATCGTGCAGGAGCGGCTGGAGCGCGAGTACGACCTCAACCTGATCTCGACCGCGCCAACCGTAGTCTACGAGGTGCTCAAGACCGACGGCAGCGTGATTCCGATGGACAACCCGTCCAAGCTGCCGCCGCTGAACAACGTGGAAGAGATCCGCGAGCCGATCATCCGCGCCAACATCCTGACCCCGCCGGACTACGTCGGCAATATCATCACCCTGTGCGAGGAAAAGCGCGGCAGCCAGATCGGCATCAACTACCTGGGTAGCCAGGTGCAGATCAGCTACGAACTGCCGATGGCCGAAGTGGTGCTGGATTTCTTCGACAAGCTCAAATCGGTATCGCGCGGTTACGCCTCGCTGGACTACCACTTCCTGCGCTTCGACGCCGGCCCGTTCGTGCGCGTGGATACGCTGATCAACGGCGACAAGGTCGATGCGTTGTCGATCATCGTGCATCGCAGTCATGCCGACCGGCGCGGCCGCGAGCTGTGCGAGAAGATGAAGGACCTGATCCCGCGGCAGATGTTCGACGTGGCGATCCAGGCCGCGGTGGGCGCGCAGATCATCTCGCGCAGCACGGTCAAGGCGATGCGCAAGAACGTGCTGGCCAAATGTTATGGTGGCGACGTGTCGCGCAAGAAGAAACTTCTGGAAAAACAGAAGGAAGGCAAGAAGCGCATGAAGCAGGTCGGCCGCGTGGAGATCCCGCAGGAAGCCTTCCTGGCCGTGCTGCAGATGGATAAGTAGCTGGGAATGGCGAACAGGGAATGGGAAGAGCGGGCGCTCTTGCCTTTCCGATTCCCCATGGCCGATTCCCGATTCCCATTCCGAAGGAACAAGAATGAAATGGTTTGAAATCGCGCTGGTGGTCCTGACTTTCGCCACCGGCATCGTCTGGTTGCTGGACAAGTTGTTGTTCGCCAAGCGCCGCGCCGCGCGCGCCGGCCTGCTGGATACCGAGCCGGTGCTCGTCGATTACTCGCGGGCGTTCTTCCCGGTGCTGGCGGTGGTGCTGATCCTGCGCAGTTTCATCGCCGAGCCGTACAAGATTCCGTCCAGCTCGATGATGCCGAACCTGCTGGTCGGCGATTTCATCCTGGTCAACAAGTTCGCCTACGGCTTCCGCCTGCCGATCACCAATCAGAAGGTGATCCCGACCAGCGAGCCCAAGCGCGGCGACGTGGTGGTGTTCAAGCCGCCGCACAAGCCCGACGAGAACTGGATCAAGCGCGTCATCGGCCTGCCCGGCGACCGCATCGGCTTCCACGGCGATACCCTGTACATCAACGGTACGCCGATGAAGTATCAGGTCCGCGGCGAGTACGTCGGCAAGGGCAAGGGCGCGGAGATGACCGGTTCCACGCTGCTCACCGAATACCTGCCGGGCCGCACCCACACCGAACTGGAGTGGCTTGACCGCAACAATCCTGCAGGCCAGGGCGACTGGGTGGTGCCGCCAGGCCAGTATTTCGTGATGGGCGACAATCGCGACAATAGCGAGGACAGCCGCTTCTGGACCCAGACCCACTTCCTGCCCGAGGAGAATCTGCGCGGCAAGGCGTTCCTGGTCTGGCTCAATTGCGAAGGCTGGTTCTGCAGCGGCAGTTTCGATCCCTCGCGGATCGGGACCGGTATCCAGTGATGTCTGGCGTAAAGGGAAGCGCGATGAAGCACCAGCAAAGTGGCATGACCTTGACCTCGTTCGTGATCGTGCTGGCGGTGGTCGGTTTCTTCGCCTACATCGGCATGAAGCTGTTTCCGATGTACATGGAGTACTACGCGGTGCGCTCGGCGATGAAGGGCCTGGCCGCCGAACCGGGCAGTGCCGAGATGGATCCGGCGCAAGCCAAGACGCTGTTGTTCCGCCGTCTGGATATCAACAACTCGGACAACGTGAAGCCGGACGACGTCAAGTTCGAGCGCATGGATTCGGGCTGGAAGATGCATGTGGCCTACGAAGTGCGCAAGCCGCTGGTCGCCAACCTGGACGTGGTCGGCAAGTTCGACATCACCCAGGACCTGACGACGCGCGGTGGCGAGTAAAACGATCCTGCGCGGCGACCGCATCGGTCACCGCTTCGCCGACCCGCAGCTGCTGGCGCAGGCGCTGACCCATCGCAGCGCCGGTGCACCGCACAACGAGCGGCTGGAATTCCTCGGCGACAGCATCGTCAACCAGCTGATCGCCGAGGCGCTGTACCGGCGCTGGCCCAAGGCCGACGAAGGCGCGCTGACCCGCGCCCGCGCAGAACTGGTGCGCGAGGCCTCGCTGGCCACCATCGGCCGCCAGCTGGAACTGGGCGAGCGGCTGACCCTGGGGCCGGGCGAGATGAAGTCCGGCGGGCATCGCCGCGATTCGATCCTGGCCGACGCGGTCGAGGCGGTGGTCGCGGCGATCTATCTGGATGCCGGATTCGAGGCCTGCCGTGCGGTCATCCTGCCCTGGTTCGAGACGGCGCTGGCCGCACTGCCGGTAGGCAAGCCGGAGAAGGACGCCAAGACCCGCCTGCAGGAATGGCTACAGGCCCGGCAGCGGGCGCTGCCGGCGTACGAACTGACCAGCGAAACCGGCGACGAACACGCCAAGCTATTCCGGGTACGCTGCGTACTCGCCGAGCCTGCCCTCGTCACCGAGGGCGAGGGCACCTCGCGACGGCTGGCCGAACAACAGGCCGCCGCCGCCGCCATCGAGCAACTGGATTCGAGCAAGTGAACGAGCAAGCGTCTCCCTACCGCAGCGGCAGCGTGGCCGTGATCGGCCGCCCCAACGTGGGCAAGTCCACCCTGACCAACGCCCTGGTGGGCGCCAAGGTCAGCATCGTCTCCAACCGCCCGCAGACCACCCGGCACCGCTTGCTGGGCATCGCCAGCTTCCCGGAAGGGCAGTTGGTGCTGGTCGACACCCCCGGCCTGCACCGCGAGCAGAAGCGCGCGATGAACCGGGTCATGAACCGCGCCGCGCGCGGCTCGCTGGAAGGTGTGGACGCCGGCCTGCTGGTGATCGAGGCCGGGCGCTGGGACGACGAGGACACGCTGGCGTTCAAGGTGCTCAGCGATTCCGGCATTCCGGTGGTGCTGGTGGTGAACAAGGTCGACCGGCTCAAGGACAAGACCGCGCTGCTGCCGTTCCTGCAGCAGGTCAGCGACGGCCGCAGCTTCGCTGCGGTGCACCCGATCTCCGCGCTCAAGCGCAAGGGCCTGGAAGCGCTGGTGCGCGACCTGCTGGCGCTGGTGCCGGAAGCGCCGGCGATGTTCGGCGAGGACGAGATCACCGACCGCAGCCAGCGCTTCCTGGCCGGCGAACTGGTGCGCGAGCAACTGATGCGCCAGCTCGGTGAAGAGCTGCCGTACGCGACCACGGTTGAGATCGAGCGCTTCGCCGAGGACGGCGCCTTGCTGCGCATCGGCGCGGTGATCTGGGTCGAGCGCGAGGGCCAGAAGGCGATCGTGATCGGCAAGGGCGGCACCCGCCTGAAGGACATCGGCGCCAAGGCCCGGCAGCAGATGGAGCGCCTGTTCGGCGCCAAGGTGTTCCTGGAGACTTGGGTGCGCGTGCGCGAGGGCTGGTCGGACGACGAGGCGGCGCTGAAGGCGTTCGGGTACGGGGAATGAAGCCGGGACCAGGGACCGGGGACCGGGGGCCCGGGAAAAGCGACGCGGCGGTGTGAGGGACGGCGATGCGGGGCATGTTTTGATGATCGAACTCTCTACCAGCATCGCGGCGCTTGAATTGATCGAGTCGAAACGCGTGCTTCTTCAGCACATAGGCCCTGCTTTTGCCTTGGCTTTTCCCGGGTCCCGGGTCCCCGGTCTCCGGTCCCGACTCCACGCATGCTCATAGAACACGAACCCGCCTTCGTCCTGCACGCGCGCCCCTGGCGCGAAACCAGCCTGCTGGTCGAAGTGCTGAGCGTGCAGTACGGCCGGCTGGGCGTGCTTGCGCGGGGCGTGCAGGGGCCGAAGAAGCAGCCGCTGCGCGCCGCGCTGCAGCCGCTGCAGTCGATCCGCTTCAGCGCGCAGCGCCGCGGCGAGCTGGCCCAGCTGCGTGCGGCCGAGGCGGTGGACACGGCGCCGCGCCTGAGCGGCGACGGCATGCTCGCCGGCTTCTACATCAACGAACTGACCCTGCGCCTGGCGCCGCGCGACGATCCTGCGCCGGACTTGTACCTGGCCTACGCGCGGGTGCGCGCGCGGCTGGGCGCGGAGGCGCCGCTGGCGTGGACGCTGCGCTGTTTCGAGCGCGACCTGCTGGACGCGCTGGGCGTGGGGTTCGATCTGCGCCACGACGGCGACGGTGAGCCGATCGACCCCGCTGCGCGCTACGTGCTGGACGCCGAACACGGCCCGCGCCGCCTGCTCAGCGACCGCGGCCACGACCAGCGCAGCGGCATGGCCACCGGCCGCGCGCTGCTGGCGCTGGCCGCCGACGAAATGCCGGTGGCCGAAGACTTGCCCGGCCTGCGCCGCGGCATGCGCGTGGTGTTGATGCACCACCTCGGCGGGCGCGGCCTGAAGTCGTGGGAGATGCTGGAGGATCTGGCGCGGGCGGGCCGGTTTACGTCGGGATCAGGGACCGGGGACTGGGGACCCGGAATAGCGGAGTCGGGACCAGGGACCGGGGACTGGGGACTCGGAACAGCGGAGTCAGGATCGGGGACCGGGGACCAGGGACCCGGAACTGCGGAGTCCGTCGACGGCGCCATGCGGGACTGAGCGGATGGAGCTTGGCCCTCTGGACCTGGCGTCGGTCCCCGTTTCAACGCAACGAAGCTGCCGCGATTTACCAGTGCCGGATTGCATATGGCAAAGCGGCGCCGGCTGTTCCGGGTCCCCGATCCCCGGTCCCGGCCTCAATGCAACAACGCCGCCACCGCCTCGCTGAACTGGCTGCGCGCCTGCGACGACGCCGGGTCGCCTTGCAGCTGGCGTACCGCGCGCGCCAGCCGGGCGGCGCCGACGAAGCCGCAGCTGGCCTGTAGCCGGTGCAGGTGGTTGCGCACCGCCTGTTCGTCGCTGAGCTGCAGCGCCGAGGCGACCGCGTCGCGGGTGCCGGGCAATTCGGCCAGGAACAGTTCGCGCAGCGCGATCAGGTGCGAGCGCTCGCCGTTGAGCGCGACCAGTGCCGTGGTCTCGTCCCAGTCCACCGCCGCCTCCACCGCACCCGGCGCGGTGCCGACGCGGCCACGCGCCAGCAAGCGGCGCACCGCCTGCAGCAGGCGTTCGGGACTGAGCGGTTTCAGCAGCACTTCGGCGAAACCGGCGCCGAGCAGGTGGTCGCGCACCGCGCTGCTGGCATCGGCGGTGTGCGCCAGCGCCAGGGTGCCGGGGCGTTGCCGCTGCAGGCGCTGCAGCAGGTCGGCGCCATTGCCGTCGGGCAGGTTGGCGTCGATCAGCCACAGGTCGTGTTCCTGCGCCTGCGCACTGGTCAGCGCGGAAGCGACGGTGTCTGCCAGATCGACCTGCGCGGGCAGGGATTGCAGCGTCACTTGCAAAAACGTGCGACTGATCGGGTCGTCCTCGACCAGCAAAAGTCGCGTCACAGGGTCCTGGGTCGATGCCATCCTTATGCCTCCATGCGGCCTGGGCGCATCTTAGCGGCTGCGACGATGCGTCGCATCACTTTGCGCCGCCGCCGCCGCGTCCGCAAGCGGGTGTCCCGGGCCAGCCGCCGGGAGCCGATGGCCGGATCGGCGCATGCCAGGGCAACCCGAAGCGCCGCGCCCGGGCGCTTGCGCGGCCCGTGTCGGCGCAAGCGCCCAGGCACGGCACGGCCGCTCCCGGCGCATCGGCAGGCCCTGGCGCATCTGCGACAATAGCCGCCCTTTTCCGCCCGCAGCCTGCCGCCACGTGGCCCGATCCAGAAAACGCCTAGACCGCACCCCGTTCCAGACCCGGATCGACGACCTGAGCCACGATGGCCGCGGCGTCGCCCGCCGCGAGGGCGAGGGCGGCAAGGTCGCCTTCGTCGCTGGCGCGCTGCCGGGCGAGACGGTCCTCGCCGAACCCACCGCGCACAACCGCCATTTCGACGAGGCGCGCACCCTGCAGGTGCTGCAGGCCTCGCCGCAGCGGGTCGAACCGCGCTGCCCGCATTTCGGGGTCTGCGCCGGCTGCGTGCTGCAGCATCTGGCCGAGGACCAGCAGATCCTGGCCAAGCAGCGGGTGCTGACCGAGAACCTGGAGCGGATCGGCCATGTGACCCCGCACACTGTGCTGCCGGCGCTGTCCGGTGCGTCATGGGGCTACCGGCGCAAGGGCCGTTTCTCGGTGCGCCGGGTGGAGAAGAAGGACAAGACCCTGGTCGGCTTCCGCGAGCAGGACCCGCGCTTCGTCGCCGACCTGTCGGTGTGCCACACGGTGATTCCGCAGATCGGCTTCAAGGTGAGCGCGCTGGCCGAGCTGGTCGAGCGCCTGGACGGCAAGCGCGACATTCCGCAGATCGAGTTCATCGCCGGCGACGACACCGTGGCGCTGACCTTCCGCCACATGCAGCCGCTCAGCGCGCGCGACCAGGACGCGCTGGTGGCGTTCGCCCAGGCCCACGAGTTCGCCATCTTCCTGCAGCCCGGCGGCGTGGACAGCGTGCATCCGCTGTACCCGCAGGACGTGGCGCTATCGTTCCGGCTGCCGCAATGGGACGTGGAGCTGGCGTTCCGGCCGCTGGACTTCATCCAGGTCAACGCCTCGCTCAATCAGAAGATGATCGCGCACGCGCTGGCGCTGCTCGACGCGCACCCTGGCGATCGCGTGCTCGACCTGTTCTGCGGGCTGGGCAATTTCACCCTGCCGCTGGCGCGTAAGGTGCGCGAGGTGGTGGGCGTGGAAGGCGACGCGGGACTGGTGGCGCGGGCGCGCGACAACGCGCAGCGCAATGGCCTGGACAACGCGCAGTTCTTTGCCGCCGACCTGACCCAGGACCAGGGCCAGGCGCCGTGGATGCAGCAGGGCTTCGACAAGCTGCTGCTCGACCCGCCGCGCTCCGGCGCGATCGAGGTGTTGCGGCAGCTGCCGCTGGAGACGTTCCAGCGCATCGTCTACGTCAGCTGCCACCCCGGCTCGCTGGCGCGCGATGCCGGCTACCTGGTCAACGAACAGGGCTTCGTGTTGAAGGCGGCTGGCGCGATGGACATGTTTCCGCATACGGCGCATGTGGAGAGCATTGCGGTGTTTGAGAAGCCGGGAATCGGGAATGGGGAATAGGGAGTGGTAACAGCGGCGTCTGCGCGTTGGCTTATGCTTTTCCCATTCTCCTTTCCTGATTCCCTAGTCCCATGGCCATCGAAATCGAACGCAAATTCCTCGTCACCGGCGACGGCTGGCGCGCCACGGCGCAGCGGGTGATCCCGATGGCGCAGGGCTATATCAACGACCAGGCGGCGATGGACAGCGGCGCGCAGAAGGCGTCGGTGCGGGTCCGCCTGCAGGGCGAGGCAGCGTTCCTCAATCTGAAGTCGCGCGCGCTTGGGCACACCCGCCAGGAGTTCGAATATCCGCTGCCGCTGGACGATGCGCGCGCGCTGCTGGCGCTGTGCGTGGGCGGGCTGATCGACAAGCGCCGGCATCTGGTGCAGCACCAGGGCCATCTGTGGGAAGTGGACGAGTTCCTCGGCGACAACGCCGGGCTGGTGGTCGCCGAGATCGAGCTGGACAGCGCCGACGAGGCCTTCGCCAAGCCCGACTGGATCGGCGCCGAAGTCACCGAGGATGCGCGCTACTACAACCTGGCGCTGGCCTCGCATCCGTTCTGCCGCTGGCCGCGCGTCTGAGCGCCGGAAACGGCATCGCCGCCCCATGGCAGCGACCACGGCGATCTGCCGTATGCTTTTCCGAGTCCCAAGTCCCAAGTCCCAAGTCCCAAGTCCCAAGTCCCAAGTCCCGATCCTCATGCGCATCGACATCTGGTCCGACGTAGTCTGCCCCTGGTGCTGGATCGGCAAGCGCCGATTGCAGCAGGGTATCGCCGCGCTCGGCGCGGATGCGCCGGTGCTGCAGATCCACTGGCATCCCTACCTGCTCGATCCCGATGCCGGCACCGAGCCGGTGCCGCTGCGCGAGGCGTATGCGGCCAAGTTCGGTGGCGCCGCGCGCACCGAGCAGATCCTGGCGCAGACCCAGGCCACCGCGCGTGCCGAGGGCCTGCCGTTCGACTTCGACCGCGGCCAGGTGCGGGTGACCACGCTGCCGGCGCACCGGCTGTTGTGGCTGGCCGCGCGCGAAGGCGACGCCGAGGCGGTGGCCGAGGCGCTGTTCCACGCGCATTTCGCCGAAGGGCGCAACCTTGCCGAGGCCGGCACGCTGCTCGCCGCCGGTGCCGCTGGCGGGTTGCCTGCCGCGCGCGTGCAGGCGCTGCTGGACGGCGACGAGGGCTTGGCCGAGCTCCAGGCGCAGCTGCAGCAGGCGCAGGCGATGGGCATCCGCGCGGTGCCGACTTATCTCATCGACGGCCGCCACGCGATCCAGGGCGCGCAGCCGCCTGAGGTGTTCGCCGTGGCCCTGCGCGGCCTGCTGCCGCCGGCGCCCGATGCGGCGCAGGACGGCGGCCCCGACGGTTGCGCAGTGTAGGCCGGTCACACGAGCGCAACGTGGCGCAGCCACGGCGTGCCACCGGCACGCGCTGGCAGCGCACGGCGCCGCGGCGGCCTGTCGCCGGCGCCGGCATCTGCGACAATGCCGCCCAGGCGCGCTGAACAGCGCTGGCAGGAGAACCCCCCCGCATGCTCGCGATCGGCGTCGCCGGTACCGAACTCACCGCCCAGGAACGCGACTGGCTGCAGCACGATGCCGTCGCCGGCGTGGTCCTGTTCAAACGCAATTTCGCCTCTAGGGCGCAGCTGGTGGAGCTGACCGCGGCGATCCGCGCCGCGGCGCCGCGGCCGCAGCTGATCTGCGTGGACCAGGAAGGCGGCCGCGTGCAGCGCTTCCGCGAAGGCTATAGCGCCTTGCCGCCGCTGCACGGCTTCGGCGCGCTGTATGCGCGCGACCGCGACGCGGCGCTGGCGCTGGCCGAGCAGCATGCCTGGCTGATGGCCAGCGAGGTCCGCGCCAGCGGCGTGGACCTGAGCTTCGCCCCGGTGGTGGACCTGGCGCGCGGCAACCGCGCGATCGGCGACCGCGCCTTCAGCGACGATCCGCAGGTGGTGGCCGCGTTCACCGCCGCCTACGTGCGCGGCATGCACAGCGTCGGCATGGCCGCCACGCTCAAGCACTTCCCGGGCCACGGCACGGTGCTGGAAGACACCCACGTCGACAGCGCCGAGGATCCGCGCCCGCTCGACGTGCTGCGCCAGGAAGACCTGCTGCCGTTCGTCGCCGGCATCGGCGCCGGTGCCGATGCGGTGATGATGGCGCACGTGGTCTACCCGCAGGTGGCGCCGGAACCGGCCGGCTATTCGTCGCGCTGGATCCAGCAGATCCTGCGCCAGGAACTGGGCTTCCGCGGCGTGGTGTTCTCCGACGACATCGGCATGGCCGCCTCGTTCGCCGCCGGCGGCGTCGCCGCGCGCGTGTCCGCGCACCTGGACGCCGGCTGCGACGTGGTCCTGGTCTGCCATCCCGAACTGGTCGAAGACTCGCTGCAGGCGGTGCGCGAGCGCCCGCTCAATACCGCCGCGCTGCTTGGCCTGATCGGCCGCGGCGCCCTCGGCTGGGACGGCCTGCTCGCCGATGCCCGCTACGGCCACACCCAATCCCACCTGCTCGTAACCCTCGGAAAAACCGCCTGATGTCCACTCTCACCATCGCCCAGGCCCTGGCCCAGGCCGACCTGCTGGTCGATCGTCCGCACCTCGACCAGGCCATCGCGCGCATGGCCGACGCCATCGCCGCCGACTACCGCGGCGAGATCCCGGTCTACCTGACCATCATGCACGGCGCGCTGCCGTTCGCCGGGCAGCTGGCGCTGGAACTGGGCGCGCGCGGCCAGGACCTGCAGCTGGATTACCTGCATGCCACCCGCTACCGCGGCGAAACCGTCGGCGGCGAACTGGTGTGGAAGCATCGCCCGGCCACCGCCCTGTATGGGCGCCGCGTGTTGCTGCTCGACGACATCCTCGACGAAGGCCTGACCCTGCTGGCGGTGCGCGAATGGTGCCTGGAGCAGGGCGCCACCGACGTGCGCATCGCGGCGATGACGGTCAAGCGCCACGACCGCCGCGTGGACGACGTCAACGCCGACTACGTGGGCGTGGACGTGCCCGACCGCTATGTGTTCGGCTTCGGCATGGACGTCAACGAAGGCCTGCGCAACCTGCCGGCGATCTACGCGATGAAGGAATAAGGCGCGGCGCCTTTTCCCATCGCGTGCCGGCCGTCGTGGCCGGCGCGTGCGCATATTCCGATTCGAGGATCCGCATGGACAACATCGCACTGGCCGTCATCGGCGGCACCGGCGTCTACAAACTCGCACAGCTGGACGACGTGCAGACCCGCGAGGTCGACACCCGTTACGGCAGCCCATCCGGCCCGCTGCGCATCGGCACGCTGCTCGGTCACCGGGTCGCGTTCCTGGCCCGCCACGGCGAAGGCCATTCGCTGCCGCCGCACAAGATCAATTACCGCGCAAACCTTGCGGCGCTGCAGCAAATCGGCGCCACCCGGGTGCTCGCGCTCAACACCGTCGGCGGCATCGGCGAGCGCTTCGGGCCGCGCGTGCTGGCCTGCCCGGACCAGCTGATCGACTACACCTGGGGGCGCGTGTCCACGCTCAGCGAGGAGCCGGGCAGCGAGGTGCTGCACGTGGATTTCGGCCATCCGTATTCGCCGATGCTGCGCAGCAAGGTGCTGGCCGCCGCGCGCGTGACCGGTGCCGAGGTGGTCGCCGGCGGTTGCTACGGCGCCACCCAGGGACCGCGTTTGGAAACGATTGCAGAGATCGCCCGGTTGCGTCGCGACGGCTGCGATCTGGTCGGCATGACCGGCATGCCGGAAGCGGGCCTGGCGCGCGAATTAGGCCTGGAATACGTGTGTTTGGCGATCGTGGCGAACTGGGCCGCGGGCTGCGGCGACGCCCAGGAAATCACCCTGGCCGAGGTGCTTGCGAACGTGGAGGCGGCGTCGGCAGGGTTGCCGGAGCTGATCGGCGAACTGGCGCGCGGGTGATTGTCTTCGTTGCGCAAGCTTTGCATACTCCGCCGGTGCGGGCTGCCGCACAACCACCACCCATTCATTGCACAAGGTCTCGCATCACCATGCCGAACGGTACCGTCAAGTGGTTCAACGACGCCAAGGGATTTGGCTTTATTTCGCCGGAAGACGGCAGCGCCGATGTATTCGCGCACTTCTCCGCGATCAATTCCAAGGGCTTCCGCAGCCTGCAGGAAGGACAGCGTGTCAGCTATGAGGTGACCCAGGGTCCGAAGGGCGCGCAGGCCTCCAATATTACGCCCGTCGAGTAAATCGCTTGCTCGGCTGAGCTGTTTTTGAACCCCGCTTCGGCGGGGTTTTTTATGGATGGCGATACCGCTGCGGTGTCGCCCGCAATCAGTGGATGTGATGAAGCAACGGATGCAGATCGGTATCGTCGGCTACGGCACGGCGGGCCAGGCCCTGGCGCTGCTGCTGGCGCGCGACGGCCATCGGCTACAGGTGTTCGAACGCGCGCCGCAGCCGGGTCCGGTCGGCGCCGGTTTCCTGCTGCAGCCGACCGGGCTGCAGGTGCTGTGGCGGATCGGCCTGCTCGAGCAGGCGCTGGCGCATGGCGCGCCGGTGCGCCGCCTGTACGGCGAGACGCCGTGCGGCCGCGCGGTGATGGACATGCGCTACCGCGACCTGGACACGCGCCTGTTCGGCCTGGGCATGCAGCGCGGCGCCTTGTTCTCGCTGCTGGCGCAGGCGTGGGACGGTGACGCCGAGCTGCAGCGCGATACGCGCATCGTCGCCATCGACGACGGCCTGCGCCGGGTGCAGGATCAGCAAGGGCGCTGGCATGGTCCGTTCGACCTGGTGATTGCCAGCGACGGTTCGGCCTCGGCGTTGCGCGCGCAGGTGCAGGGCACGCGCCTGGACCGGGTCTATCCGTGGGGCGCGCTGTGGTGCCTGCTGCCACGCGGCGACTGGGCCTTCGCCGACGAATTGCGCCAGCGCTATGTGGCCGCGCGCAAGATGATCGGGCTGCTGCCGGTCGGCACCCGCCCGGGCGATCCCGAGCCGCGCATGAGTTTCTTCTGGAGCCTGCCCACCGCCGATTTCGATGCCTGGCAGGCGCGCGGCATGGACGCGTGGCTGGACGAGGTGGCGCAGCTGTGGCCGCAGGCGCGCGAGTGCCTGGCGCAGGTGTGCGAGCCGGCGCAGCTGGCGCGCGCCAGCTATCGCGACGCGGTGCAGCAGCGCTGGTACCGCGGCCGCCTGGTGCTGGCCGGCGACGCGGCGCATTCGATGAGCCCGCAGCTGGGGCAGGGCGTCAACATGGCGCTGATGGATGCGTGGGTGTTGAGCGAAGCCCTGCGCGAAGCGCCGGACCTGGACGCGGCGCTGGCGCGCTACCAGGCGCAGCGGCATGCGCATGTGGCGGTGTACCAGTTCTGGAGCCGCTGGCTGACCCCGCTGTTCCAGTCCGAACGTGACCTGGTGGCGCGCGTGCGCGACCTCGGCATGCTGCCGGCCGGGCGCATGCCCGGCGGGCGCGGGCATATGCTGCGCCTGCTCAGCGGTACCCAGCATGGGTGGTTCGGCAAGCTGCCGCTGGAGCCGGGATTTCTGCAGGCGCTGGCGGAGACGGCGGCAGCGCCACCTCCACCGATTGCGGTGGGGCCGGCGCACGGCGAACAGGTGCAGTGAGCCAGCGTGTTCGTGCAGGTGGCGACCGACGTCGTTTCTGCGATCGGTAGACCTGTTGCGATGCCGCGGCGCGGTCGCTTCCCTGTGGGAGGGACTTCAGTCCCGACGCGTTATCGGTAAAACCTTGGGGCTGAAGTCCCTCCCACAGCAGGCGATCTGAGTCTCCAGGGACACGCGCTATCCCATCGCCACAGGCAACGCCAGCGCCGCGCCTTCTACGCAGGCGACCAGGCGTTCGCCCGCCTCCAGCACCGGCACCACGCCGGCGGTGAACTGCGAGAACGCGGGCAGCACTGTCATCCGTTCGCGCAGCCAGAACGCGGGCCAGCGTTGGCGCATGCCGGGTAGCTTGGCCAGCGGATGCAGGTGTCCGCATAGCACATGCAGTTGCGCGTGCGGCGCCGGGTCGTGGCGCAGCGCGAACGGGCCGTCCTCCACCTGTTCGCCGAGCAGCGCGATGTCCAATCCGGCGCCGGCCAGCGCGCGGTCGTGGTTGCCGGCGATCGCGGCCACGCGCAATTGCGGATGCGCGGCGCGCCAGGCGTGCCAGTCGCGTTGCCAGGCGGCCGCGGGCGCGGCGCCGTGCAGCACGTCGCCGAGGATCCACAGTTCCTGCGCCGCCTGTGCCTGCGCCAATCCAGCGAGGCGTTGCAGGTCGAGCGCGGTGCCGCCGCTGGGCAGGCCGATGCCGGCGCGGCGGAACACATCGGCCTTGCCCAGGTGCAGGTCGGCGATCAGCAACCGCCGCCGCGCAGGCCAGTACAGCGCGCGCTCGCCGAGCAGGGTCATCGGCTCGCCGGCCAGACTCCAGTCCAGCTCAGCGCGCATGGCGGTGTTCCAGCTGCGCGGCCGCACGCATCACCCGCGCCTTCCAGTCCTCGGTGCTGAGCTGGCCGCGGATGCTCTCGGCCCACAGCGGGAACGACAGCGGGGTCAGGCTGCGCGGCGTGTGCACGGCCAGTTCGCGCGCGGCGCAGTCGTGCAGCGTGGCGGCGAGCCGGTTCAGTTCCATCTCGCCCTGCAGCACTTCGCGCTCGGCCTGCGCCAGCAGCAGATGCTCGGGATCGAAGCGGCTCAGCACGTCGTACAGCAGGCCGCTGGAGGCCTGCAGCTGGCGCAGGCTGCGCGGCGTGCCGCCGGGCAGGCTCGGCGGCAGCAGGCCGGACACGCGCGCGATCTCGCGGAACTGGCGCCGCGCCAGTTCGCCCAGATTGAGGCTTTCGCGCAGATCTTCGAACAGATGCGCGGGGCTGAGCAGTTCGCGCAGCAGGGCTGGGTCGATGGCGACCTCCTGCGCCGGCGACAGCACCAGCCCGTAGTCGTTGGCGGCGAAGCTGAAAGTGTTGCGCTGCTGCCGGCCCCAGCGCAGCGCCAGCAGCGCAGCCAGGCCTTCGTGCACCTGGCGCCCGGCGAACGGATACACGAACACATGGCGGCCGTCGCGGGCGCGCACGCTTTCCACCAGCAGCCGCTGCGGCGACGGCAACGCCGACAACGCGCGTTGCAGGCCGAGCAACGGCGCCAACGCGCGCAGTTCCTCTTCGCCGCGCGGCTCGGCGAACACCGCTTCCACTTCGTGGGCCAGGGCCGAGGACAGCGGCATGCGCCCGCCCATCCATTTCGGCACGCTGCCGTCGCAGCCTTTGGCCAGCCGCACGTAGGCGGTCATGTCTTCCAGCCGCACCAGTTCCAGCAGGCGCCCGGCGAACTGGAAGCGGTCGCCGCGGTGCAGGCGACCGACGAACTGCTCTTCCACCGCGCCGAGCCGGCCGCCGCGCAGGAAGCGCACCGCGACGCTGCCGTCGCTGGTGATGGTGCCAATCGAGAGCCGGTGACGCAGCGCGATGCGGCGGTCGTGCACGCGGTACACGCCGTCGTCATCGAGCACCACCTTGCGGTAGTCCGGGTACTGCGCCAGCGCACGGCCGCCTTGCACGACGAAGTCCAGCACCGCGGCCCAGGTCGGCGCATCGAGCGCGGCGAACGCCGCGCTGCCGCGGACTTCATCGAACAGCGCGTCGGCGCGGAAGCCGCCGCCCAGCGCGCAGCTCACGCAGTGCTGCGCCAGCACGTCCAGCGACAGCCGCGGCGATGGCCGCGATTCGATACGGCCGTGGGCGATGGCGCGGCGCGCGGCGGCGTATTCGAC
Organism: Xanthomonas translucens pv. cerealis; assembly: GCF_006838285.1. Classification (NCBI taxonomy): domain Bacteria; kingdom Pseudomonadati; phylum Pseudomonadota; class Gammaproteobacteria; order Lysobacterales; family Lysobacteraceae; genus Xanthomonas; species Xanthomonas cerealis. The sequence continues at coordinate 2,596,952 of NZ_CP038228.1, read as the reverse complement.
CAGCTCCAGCGCATGCGACGGCACGCACAGCACGTGGCCGGGCTCGCCGGGACGGTGCTTGGCGCGGCCAGCGCGCTGCAGCAGTCGCGCTATGCCCTTGGGGCTGCCGATCTGCAGCACCTGATCGACCGCGGGAAAATCCACGCCCAGGTCCAGGCTCGAAGTCGCGACCACGCAGCGCAGGCTGCCGTCGCGCAGGCCGTGTTCGGCGGCGCGGCGCAGCGCCGGATCCAGCGAGCCGTGGTGCAGGGCGAGCGTTTGCGTGTCCTCGGGCCACACCGAGTCCAGCGCCTGGTGCCACAGTTCGGCCTGCGCGCGGGTATTGGTGAACAGCAGGCTGGTGCGTACCGCAAAAAGTTTTTCCAGCACCCGCGACAGTTGTGCCAGGCCGAGGTGGCCGGCCCACGGGAAGCGCTCGCCGCTGGCCGGGGTCAGTGTTTCCAGGGTCAGCGTGCGCGGCTTGACCCCGGCCACGATCGGCGCGTTCGGTACATGCGGCAGCAGCACGTCGCGCGCCTCGTCCAGATTGCCGAGCGTGGCCGACAGGCCCCAGGTGCGCAGCGCCGGCGCCCAGGCGCGCAGCCGCGCCAGGCACAGCTGCAGCAGCACGCCGCGCTTGTTGCCGAGCAGCTCGTGCCATTCGTCTACGATCACGCAACGTAGTGTCGCCAGCTGCGGCGCGGTGTCCGGGTAGGACAGCAGCAGCGCCAGCGATTCGGGCGTGGTCACCAGCACGTCGAGCTTGCCGCTGCGCGCCAGGCGCTTGTCGCGCGCGCTGGCGTCGCCGGTGCGCAGGCCGATCTGCCAGTCCAGGCCGAGCGCTTGTGCCGGTTCGCGCAACGCGCGCAAGGTGTCGGCGGCGAGCGCGCGCAGCGGGGTGATCCACAGCACTTTCAGGTCGCGCTGCGCCTGCCGGCGTGCACGCGTGCTCGTTGCCGATGTGCTTGCGCTGGCGGCGGCCTTGCCGCGGCGCGGCGCCTTGCGCGCGCTGGCCTGCAGTGCTGCCTGTTCGCGCAGGCCTTCCAGCAGCGGGCCGCCGAACGCGGCTAGGGTCTTGCCGCTGCCGGTGGGCGTGTGCAGCAGGCCCGAGCCGCCGTCCAGGTAGTGCCGCCAGAGTGCGCGCTGGAACGGCAGCGGTTGCCAGCCTTGCGCGGCGAACCATGCGTACAGCGGCGCATCGGCCGGGCGCTTGCGCGCCTGCGCCGCGGTCATCGCGCCAGCGCCTGCAGGGTGGCTAGCCGGTCGGCCTCGGCGAACGGCTTGTCGTGGCGCCAGCGCAGTATGCGCGGGAAACGCACCGCGATGCCGGACTTGTGCCGACTGCTCTTGTTCACCGCCTCGAAGCCGAGTTCGAACACGTGGTACGGCGTCACCGCGCGCACCGGGCCGAAGCGTTCGGTGGTGTGCGCGCGGATCCAGCGGTCCAGCGCCAGGATTTCGCTGTCGTCCAGGCCCGAATAGGCCTTGGCCACCGGCACCAGGTGTTCGCCGTCCCACAGTCCGAAGGTGTAATCGGTGTACAGCGTGCTGCGGCGGCCGTGGCCTGCTTGTGCGTACAGCAGCACCGCGTCGATGGTCAGCGGTTCGATCTTCCACTTCCACCAGTCGCCGCGGCGGCGCCCGGATTGGTAGGGCGAGGACGCGCGCTTGAGCATCAGCCCTTCCACGCCGCGCGCGCGCGAATCCTCGCGCAGCGCCGCCGCGTCTTCCCACGACGCGGCCTGCAGCAAGGGTGACAGCACGATGCGCGGGTTGGCATGCGTCTCGAGCAAGGCCTGCAATTGCGCGCGGCGCTGCGCCAGCGGCTGTTCGCGCAGGTCGATGCCGTCCAGTTCCAGCAGGTCGTAGGCGAGCATCCGCGCCGGCGTGTCGGCCAGGGTCTTGGCGCCGGGCTTGCGGCGCTGGATGCGGGTCTGCAGCGCGGTGAACGGCAGCGGCGCGGTGTCGCCGTCGCGCCAGCCCAGCAGTTCGCCGTCGATCACCGCATCGCGCGGCAGCGTGGCCGCGGCGGTTTCGATTTCGGGGAAGCGGCCGTCCAGGCGTTCCTCGCCGCGCGACCACAGCGCCGTTTCGCCGGCGCGGCGGATCAGCTGCAGGCGGATGCCGTCCCACTTCCATTCCAGTTGCCAGTCGTCGATCGTACCCAGCGTGGCCACGGCGTTTTCCAGCGGCGAGGCCAGAAAGAACGGGTAGGGTTGCTGGCGGTCGCTGGCCAGCACCTCGTGCGACAACAGGTCTTCCAGCGCGGCCGGGGTCGGCGACCACGCGCCGAGCATGCGCTGCGCGATGCGCGCGATGTCGATCCCCGACATCGCCGCCAGCGCCTGCTGTACCAGCCGCTGCGACACGCCCACGCGCAGCGCTCCGGTGAGCAGCTTGTTGAACAGCAGGCGCTCGTCGAACGCCAGGCTGTGCCAGCCGGCGAGCACCGCGGCGTGGCGCGCGGCTTCGTCCTGCGCGGCGACCGGCAGCAGGCGCTCCTCGATCCAGTCGCGCAGCGGCGCCGGATCGGAGGCTGCGGCCGGATCGTCGAGCAACAGGGTCAGGGTTTCGGCGAGGTCGCCGACGTGGTCGTAGCTGTCGTCCACCAGCCAGCCGGGCAGGCCGCTTTCCTGCGCGATCCATGCGCGCAGTTCGCGCGTGTTGGCGATGCGCCGCAGCTTGCCGCCGCTCAGCAGCCAGATCGCCCACGCCGCGTCGGCCGGCGGCGCCTGATCGAAATAGGCGACCAGCGCGGCGCGCTTGTCCAGCGTCGCGGTGCTCTGGTCCAGTTGCCGGTACAGCGCGGCGAAGCGCTTCATTCCTCGGCACCGTAGTCGGTGCGGAACGCCTCGGCAGCGACGCCGCGTTCGTTCAAGGCGCGGATGATCGCGTCGGTGTTGCCATGGGTGGCGATGACCCGCTGCGCGCCGGTTTCCTCGATGGTGCGCAGCAGGTCCGGCCAATCGGCATGGTCGGAGACCACGAAGCCGCGGTCGTAATTGCGCCGGCGGCGGTTGCCGCGCAGCCGCATCCAGCCCGACGCGAAGCCGAGTTGCGCATGGCGGAAGCGGCGCAGCCACGGACTGCCCGCGGCCGACGGCGGCGCCAGCACCAGTTGCCCGGCGTAGTCGGCGCGCTTGTCCATCTCGGCGACCGGGTGCGTGTCCAGCATCGCGATGTCCGCCTTGCGGTACACCGCCACGCCGGCGGCGACCGCGCCATGCAGCAGCGCCGGTTGATCGTCCCACGGCTGCAATTCGGCCAGCACCCGTTGCGCCTTGCCCAGCGCATAGCAGAACAGCACCGCGGCCTCGCCGCGCGCGGCGCATTCGTGGCGCCAGGCGACGATCTCGCGCGCCACTGCGGCGGTGTCCGGCCAGCGATACACCGGCAGGCCGAAGGTAGCCTCGGTGATGAAGGTGTCGCAGCGCACCACTTCGAACGCCGTGCAGGTCGGATCGGGCTGGCGTTTGTAGTCGCCCGAGGCCACCCACACCTCGCCGTCCATTTCGATGCGCACCTGCGCCGAGCCGAGCACGTGTCCGGCCGGATGCAGCGACACCGTTGCTGCGCCCAGCGCGAAGCGTTCGCCATAGTCGTAGGCGTGGTACGCCTGCTCGCCGAGGCGCCAGCGCAGGATCGGCAGGCCGGCGGCGGCGCAGTGGTATTCGCCCATGCCGACGCGGGCGTGGTCGCCGTGGCCGTGGGTGATGACCGCGCGCGGCACCGGGCGCCAGGGGTCGATATGGAAGTCGCCGGCGGGGCAGTACAGCCCTTCCGGGCGCAGTACCACCAGGTCCTGGGAAGCGGGTTTCGGCATGCCCGCCACTGTGTCCAAGGCGCTGTGCAGGAGATGAGAATCCACGCCGAGCGGTTTACACGCGGGTGCGGATCGGCTCCAATGCGCTACGCGCTTGTGCGTTCGTGCGCAGGCGCCTGGCCGGTGCGCATGGGCTGACGTTCGCTACGTTGCAGGCGGATGTGCAGGTGTATGTAGTGCTTGCGCGTGCGTTGCCGTGAACGTATACGCCGTACTCTCACCCCAACCCCTCTCCCGGCGGGAGAGGGGCTACCTGGTCCCGAGTCCCGAGTCCCGGCCTCAATGCCGCGTCCCACGCTTGCCGCCGCCCTTGGCCTGGGTCGCTTCCACCGACAGGGTGAAGCTGCGTTCCTCGCCGTCCAGCATCGCACCGACGCCGACCAGTTGGCGCTTGATTTCCTCGCCGCGGCCGTTGCGGATCGTCACCACCACCGTGTACTCCCACGCAGTGCCGTCGGCAGGATGCTGGATGGTGCCCTGCACGCGCAGCGGCACCGTCGCGGTCGGAGCCGACTGCTGCAGCACCGCCGAGTCGAAGCGCAGGTGGTGCTTGCAGGCCGGGCAGACGCTGGCGCTCTCCAGGATCGTGGCCTTGCAGTGCGGGCAGGTCCGGGTCGCCCCCGGGGTGCCGGGACGCGGTGTGCTCATGCGCCCGCGTCAGGCTCCGTCGTCGGCTTGCCGCCTTTGCGGCCCTTGTCGTCCTCCCAGCCGAAATCGGCCTGGCCGCGCATCCGCGCGCCGGCGGCCACGGTCAACGAGCCGGCCTTGACGTCGCCGATCAGCGCGCCGGACGCCAGCAGTTCCACCTGCGAGGCCGATTCGATGTTGCCTTCCAGCTCGCCGGCGATGATCACCTTGTTGGCGCGCACGCCGCCGCTGAGCTTGGCGCCGGTTTCGATGGTCAGGTCGCCCTGCACGTTGACGTCGCCCTTGAACTTGCCGGCGATGCGGATATGGCCGGTGCCTTCGATCTTGCCTTCGATGGTGATGTCGGCAGCGATCAGCGACTCCTTCGCCGCCGGCGGCGCGGCGCGTACGGGGAGCGGAGCGGCCGCGGCGACGCTGACCGCGGACTCGCCGGGCGCCGGTTCGGTGACCGGCCGCGGTTCCGGCACTGCGCTGTTGCCCGGCGTGCCGGGCAGCGGCAGGCCGTCCTTGCGCGGGGTACCCTGATCTTTCCAGATGGACATGCGAAGACGTCTCCAGTCGGGGGAACACCGACTATCGCCGCTCTACCGCTCAGTTTTTGTGACAACCATCGCTAAAGTGCGCTTCGTATGCCGCGATCGGGTCCACGGCCTGCAGCGCGATCGCATGGCCACGTTGCCGTCTCCGGCGGCCTGGGCGGCAGGCCGCAAGACGCAGCGTGCCTTCCCATCGCGACGCGATGGGCCTCAGCCCATTGCGTCCAGCGCCGGATCGAACGGCTGCACCTGGTTGCGGCCGTTGCGCTTGGCCCGGTACAGCGCTGCATCGGCCTTGCGCAGCAGCGTGGTGGCGACCACGCCGTCGCCCGAATAGCTGGCCAGTCCGATCGACAGCGTCACCCCCGGCAGTGCTTTGCCGTCCAGCGTGGTGCGCATTTGCTGTGCGGCGGCGCGGATCTGCTCGGCGATCGCCAGCGCCGCCTCCGCGTCGGTTTCCGGCAGGATCACGGTGAATTCCTCGCCGCCGTAGCGGCAGGCGATGTCCTCGCCGCGCAGCCGCGACGCCAGCATCTGCCCGACCGCGGCGAGCAGGCTGTCGCTGCCGCCGTGGCCGTGTAGATCGTTGAAGCGCTTGAAGTGGCCACGTCCAGCATCAGCAGCGACAACGGCACCGAGCTGCGTGCGCAGCGCGCCAGTTCGTGGTTCAGCGACTCATCCAGGTGGCGGCGGTTGAACAGGCCGGTGAGCGGTTCGCGGATCGACTGCCGGTGCAGCGATTCGCGCAGGCGCAGGTTGCTCAGCGCCATCGACAGCTGCGGCGATGGCGATGCGCGGCCGCGGCCCGCGGCCGGGGCCGGGGCCGGCCAGGAACACGAAGCCCAGCTGCGTGCCCTGCGCCGACAACGGAATGCAGGCGCTGCTGGCGCCGACCGCCTGCGGATCCTCGCGCAGATGCGCGCACGCCGCGTCGTGGCGCAGCGCATGCACGATATGGGTCTTGTCGCGGCGCAGCACCCAGCACGGTGCCGGCGCCACGGCCGCTTTGCTGCTTACCGGCGGCTCGCCCCAGGCGACGATGGATTCGGCGCGATCCCTGGAGGCGCCAACAGATACACGCCACCGCCGGCGTCGGGCATCAATGCGACGAGCATGCGCGCGGTCACCGCCAGCGCTTCCTTGGGGTCCACGCAGCTCAGTAGCCGCGTGCCGCGGTCTCGGCCAGCAGCAGGCTCGCTTGCACTTCGTCGATGCTGCGCAGCGCCTGATGGGTGTGGGCCACGCGTGCCGCATCGCAGATCGAACGTCGCGCACCGGAGAACACGCCGAATCCGATCGAGACGAAGATCAGGGCGGAAAACAGAAGCGCCAGGCAAGTTCTGATCCGCACGCTGTGGAATGTCGGCATGTGCAGAGTGTGACCAGGCAGCGGATCGACCCAAGCTGGATACTGGAAAAGAATCTTGGGGTACGCCGCGGTGCTAAGTGGCCGCGGTGCTAAGTGCTTGCGACATCGCGCGGGATGCGGCGGGCGCGGGACACGCCCGCCGCATCCCGCGCCGAGCGCGGGTGCAGCGGGCATTGCGTCAATGCTTTTCGCTGTCGCTGTTGTGCGGATCTTGGTTGGCCTTCTCGCGCGCCTTGTCGGCGAGCTTTTGCGCCGCGCTGGCGGTGGCCTCGCTGGCATCGGCGGCCGCTTCCTTGGCGGCGGCAGAGGCATCCTGCACGGCTTCGGAGTGGGCGGCGTGGTGCGCGGCGTCGCGGGCGTCGGCGGCGACTTCGCGACCGGTCTGCGCGGCCTGGTCGGCGACTTCCTTGGCCGCTTCGCCGGTCTGCTCGGCGGCGACCTTGGCGTCGCGCTGCGCCTGCTGCGCTTCCGGGCCTTGGCAGGCGGCCAGCGCCAGGGCGCCCAACAGTGCCATTGCCGCGATCGGGGTCTTGTTCATGCGCGTTCTCCGTTGCTGATTGATGCGGCGCAGCCTAGGCGGGCGCGCATGCAGTTGGTGTCAATGCGGGCGATCGCCAGCGGCTCGCGTTCAGGAACGCCGCCAGCGCAGCCGGTGGTGGCGCAGCAGGTCCCACGTCCACAGGCCCAGCGCCAGCGCCGCGCTGAACGCGACCGCGAGCGACTGGGCCATGCTCGGTGCCAGGAAGGCCAGCCAGAGCATGGTGCTGTTCAGACGGTAGGGGCGCCCGCTTCGCCGCCATAGCCGCACCAACGACATGAGCAATGCGATGCTGGCGATGACGCCGCCGGCCAGCCGCTGCCCGGGGATCTCGCTCACGCCCAGGCCGATGCCGGCCAGCAGCGGAACGAAAGACCAGCGTAGCCAGTGCGGCGCCGGCGAGCGATCGTCCGACTCCGCTTCGCCCTGCCAGCGCAGCAATACGCCGGCGAGCAGCCACCCCATCCACAGCGCGACGATCGCCAGGGCCGCCAGGCCGCTGCGCTTCAGCGCCAGGGACATCGGCGCCGGCTCCGGCGACCAGGCGCTGGTGGCGCTCGCCAGCAGCACGACGATGGTCACCAACAGCGCGGTGGCGGCGCAACGCAGCAGGCCGACCGACAGCCGCGCCCGGGTCAGGTAGCCGGCCTCGCTGGCGCGCATCCAGAAGTCGATCTGCTGCCGGTCCACCGGCGCGGGCAGGCCGTCGACATGGCCCTGGTCCAGGCATATGAGCAAGCGGCGCAGGGTGCTCGGCCGTCCCGGCATCAGACTCGCCCACAGCGCATCGTGGTCGAACGTCGGCGGTGTAGCCACATCGAGCTGCGGTGCTGGCGTCAGCTGGGGCTGCTGCGTCGGGCGTGGGGCGTGACTCCCGGTTTCGGGGTGTGGCCGGTGGTCATCGAGGAAATCGCTATGCGTGCCGAACGCAATCGCTGGATTCGGCCGTGCGTCGCGGCGATCGTCGCCATCGCCATCGCCATCGCCATCGCTGGCGCCAGGACTGGCAGCAAAAGTCGCGGTCTGCGCCGCGCCGCGAGCATCCTCGTCTCCAGCGTCTTCAACGTCCTCGTCGGCGTCGCCGCCGCGCGCGCCCAGGCCAGCGCCGACGGGTAGGCCGCGTGCAGTTGCTGGAAACCGTCCGGGTCGGTATCCGGGCGATGCTGGCGCAGCAGCTTGGCGTAGCTGCGCTTGATCGCGGTTTCGTCGGCATCCGGCGGCAGTTGCAGCCACCGCAACGCCCAGTTCAAACGTGCCGCTCCAGTGCGTCCAGCGTCTCGCCGAGGCGCTGGCGGTGCTCGTCGATCAGACGCAGGTCCTGGGTGTCGAGCGCGCCGCGGAAGACGACGATCCAGGCCTGGATCTGCTCGCGCAGGTCCAGGTACTCCTCGTACATGCGTTCGGCACGCGCCAGCAGGCTCAGGTTGTCCTGCTGTTCGCGCGGATGGATCTTCAGCGCCGCGCAATGCGGCGAGCCGTTCGCGGATCTGCCCGGCGTCGAGCAGGCCGGGGTTCTGCTCCAGGATCAGTTCGTGCTTGCGGCCGCTGTGATGCTCGGTCACCTCTACCTGCAGCAGGCCGTTATTGTCGTAGGTGAAGCGGGTGGTGACGCCTTTCTCGGCTTTGGGCAGGTGCCTGGGCAGCGCCATCCGCAGCTCGCCGAGCTTGATGTTCTTGGTCACCAGTGGGCTCTCGCCCTGGTAAACGCCGATCACCAGGTGTTCCTGCGCGTCGTGGATTGGGTAGAACGTATCCTCGCGGCTGATCGGCACGGTGCTGTTGCGCTGGATGATCGGGTGGAACAGGCCGGCGCGCAGCTGGCCTTGCGCGTCGTGCGAGGCGACCTCGGTGCCGAGCGTGTATGGGCACACGTCGGTGAGGATCACTTCCTCCAGCGCGGCGTCGCGCGCTTTCATTCCGGCCGCCACTGTCGCGCCCAGCGTCACCGCTTGGTCGGGGTTGATGTGGCGCATCGGCAAGCGTCCGAACATGCGCGTGACCAGCCTGGCGACCAGTGGCATGCGCGTGGCGCCGCCGACCAGCACGATCTCGTCCAGCTGCGCTGGCTGCAGTCGCGCATCGCGCATCGCCCGCTCCAGCGGCGCGCGCATGCGCTGCAGCAACGGCTCGGCCAGCTGGTTGAAGCGGTCCTCGTGCAGCGTCCAGTGCAGCGCCTGGCCGGCCACGCCGATCTCCACTGTCGCCTCCCTGGCACTGGACAGCGCTTCCAGGCGTCGCCGCAGCTGGCCGCTTTCCTGCACGCTCAGCGCCTGCGGCGCGAGCGCGTGGTCGGCCAGGAAGGCGTGCAGCAGCAGTTCCACGAAATCCTCGCCGCCGAGGACGTTGTCGCCGGCGCTGGCGTGGACCTCGATGACGCCTTCGAACATCTCCAGGATCGACACGTCGAAGCTGCCGCCGCCCAGATCCAGCACCAGGAAGCGGCCATGGCCCTGGCGTTCCTTCAGGCCATAGGCGAGGGCCGCCGCGGTGGGCTCGTTGATCAGCCGTTCGACGCGGATCCCGGCCAGTTCGCCGGCGGCGCGGGTGGCTTTGCGCTGCGCGTCGGAGAAATACGCCGGCATGCCGATCTCCGCTTCGCGCACTGTTTCGCCGAGTGCGGCTTCGGCATCGGCCAGCAACGCGCGCAGCACCATTGCCGACAGTTCCTCCGGGCGGAAGCGATGCTCTCCCGGCACGGTCTCGCGGTCGCTGCCCATCCAGCGCTTGAACGCCACCACGCTGCGCTGCGGGTGGCTGACCAGGCGTTCGCGCGCGGCCTGGCCGACCAGGATGCCGCTGTCGTCGGCGCTGACCACCGACGGGTCAGCAGTTCGCCGAGCGCATTGGCAAACAGGCGGCTGCCTTGCGCGGAATAGGCGCCGATCAGGGAATGCGTGGTGCCGAGGTCGATACCGATGATCATGGGCAAGTCCGTTGCGAAAGGAAGGCGGCCGGGAAGTGGCGGCGACGCTGGCACCGGCAAGGCGCTCGCGCTGGCCAATGAATGACAGCGTCGGCCCAATGCCCGGCGCAGTGTGCGGCCGCAGGTGTCGCGCCTGCCTTGGCGAATCGCAGGCAAAGAAAAAGCCGCTGGCGAACCAGCGGCTTTTTCAGACGTGCCTGAAGCGAGAAGTGATTACTTCTTCTTGGCTTCTTCGGCAGCGTCCTTGGCCTTACCGGCGGTGTCGTCAGCAACCTTGGCGGTGTCGGCAGCCTTGTCGGCAGCGGCATCGGTCGGGGCAGCGGCGGTAGCGGCCGAAGCGTCGGCAGCGGTGTTGGCAGCGGTAGCGGCCGTATCGGCAGCAGCCTGGGCGGAATCGGCGGTGGGGGCACCGGCGGCCGAAGCCTGGTCGGCAGCAGCCTGCGCGTCGGTGGCAGCTTCGTTAGCCGAAGCAGCGGCGTCCTGCGCCTGCTCCTGCTTCGAGCACGCGGCCAGGGCCAGGCCCAGGGCCATTGCGATCAGCAGCTTGTTGATGCTCATGTGTGTCTATCCTCGTCGTTTAGTTAGGCAACGCGCTATTGCGCGCCCTCAACATGATGACAAGCCAAAGTCGGCTGTCAAGCGTACGCGCATTCATTTTTGTATTTTAAGGGTTAATCCCAATTAAATCAATTCGATGGCGACCGCTGTCGCCTCGCCGCCACCGATGCACAGGGTCGCGATTCCGCGGCGTCCGCCGCGCGTGCGCAACGCGTTTAGCAATGTCACCACCAGCCGCGCGCCGGATGCGCCGATCGGATGGCCGAGCGCGCAGGCGCCGCCGTTGACGTTGACCTTGGCCGGGTCCAGGCCCAGCTCCTTGATCGGCACCATCGGCACCACCGCGAACGCTTCGTTGATCTCGAACAGATCGACCTGGTCCAGGCTCCAGCCGACCTGTTCGAGCAGCTTCCTGATCGCGCCGACCGGGGCCGTGGTGAACCATTCCGGAGCCTGCGAGAAGGTCGCGTGGCCGGCGATCCGCGCCAGCGGCGCGATGCCGCGGCGGGCGGCGTCGTCGGCGCTGAGCAGCACCGTGGCGGCGGCGCCGTCGGAAATGCTGGAGGAGCTGGCGGCGGTGACCGTGCCGTCCTTCTTGAACGCCGGTTTCAGCGTGGGAATCTTGGCGATGTCGGACTTGCCCGGTTGCTCGTCGCTGGCGAACACCGTCTCGCCCTTGCGGGTGGCCACGCGCACCGGCACGATCTCGGCATCGAAGGCGCCATCGCGTTGCGCGGCCTGCGCGCGCGTCACCGACTCGATCGCATAGGCGTCCTGGTCCTGTCGGCTGAAGCCGAATTTCGCTGCGGTGGCCTCGCCGAACACGCCCATGGCCTGGCCGTCGTCGGGGTTGGTCAGGCCGTCCCAGGCCATGTGATCGACCGCCTGGAAGTTGCCGTAGCGGTTGCCGGTGCGCGAACTCGGCAGTAGGTGCGGGGCGTTGCTCATCGATTCCATGCCGCCGGCGACGACGATGCTGGCCGAGCAGGCCTTGATCAGATCGTGGCCGAGCATGATCGCCTTCATGCCCGAGCCGCAGACCTTGTTGATCGTGGTGGCGCCGGTGGCGTCTGGCACGCCGGCCGCGCGCGCGGCCTGGCGCGCCGGGGCCTGGCCGAGGTTGGCCGGCAGCACGCAGCCCATGATTACCTCCGATACGTCGGCGGCGGGGATGCCGGACTGCTCCAGCGCGGCGCGGATGGCCGCGGCGCCGAGTTCCGGCGTGGGCACGCCGTTGAACTGGCCCAGGAAGGCGCCGATGGCGGTGCGCTTGGCCGCGGCGATCACGATCTCGGTCATGGCAAACCCTTGCGAAAGATAAGCCCCGGATTATCTGCCTCGGCGTCGCTGCTGCCAATCGCGGCGCGCGGGCGGGGAGGGTGGCGGGGACGCAATTCCGGTGTAGATTCGTGGCGATTCAGGCCGCCGGTTTGCGGCCGCCAACGCACCGTTGCCCGCCGATTTGGCCGGCATGCTTATCTGGAGAGAGATGATGCGGAAGTTGATGGCCCGGTCGCTGCTGGCGACCGCACTGGCGATGGCGTTGACCTCATGCGGCGGTGGCAGCGGTGGCGGGCTGACCCGTAGCGATCCGCCGCCGACCTCGCCGCCGCCGACCTCGCCACCACCGCCACCGCCGCCGACCTCCCCGCCCACGTCGCCGCCGACCTCGCCACCGTCGCCGCAGCCCGCGTTCGACGCGCACCTGGCGCTGACCAATACGCTGGCCGCGCACGCCGCCGGCTATGACGGCAGCGGCTATCGCATCGGCGTGGTCGACACCGGCGTGAACCGCAACCATCCGGCGCTGGCCGGACGCGTGGTGTCCAGCCTGATCTATGTCGATCCGGCCAAGAACAACGTCAACGTCGACGATGTCGACGGCCACGGCACCACGGTCGCGCAGCTGGCCGCGGGCAAGGCGGTGGGCGCGTGGCCCGGCGGCATCGCGCCCGGCGCGCAGATCGTGTCGTCGCGCATCATCAGCGATACCTCGCCCGACGACGACGGCAGCGGCGAGGGCAACCAGGCCAGTGGCGCGCTGGGCCTGGCTTCAGTGCACCAGGACCTGATCAACGCCGGGGTCAAGGTGATGAACAATTCCTGGGGCGGCATCTACTGGACCGATCCGACTGCGACCAATGCGATCGCCGCCGAATACCGTCCGTTCGTGCTGAGCCATGGCGGGCTGGTGGTCTTCGCCGCCGGCAACGAAGCCAAGGCCGATCCGTCGGACATCGCCGCGCTGCCCAGCCAGCCCGGCCCCGGCAGCAGCCATCCGGCGGCGGACCTGGAACGCGGCTGGCTGGTGGTGGCCGCGGTGGATGCGAGCACCGGCAGCAAGCTGGAGTCGTATTCCAACGCCTGCGGCGTGGCCATGCACTACTGCCTGGTCGCGCCGGGTACCGAAGTGTTCGTCGATCCCAAGGCGACCACCGCCACCGCCAACCCGGACTATTACTACGGTAGCGGCACGTCGTACGCTGCGCCGCTGGTGTCCGGGGCCGCGGCGCTGGTGTGGCAGGCGTTCCCCTACTTCAGCAACGATCTGCTGCGGCAGACCCTGCTCGGCACCGCCACCGACCTGGGCACGCCCGGGGTGGACGCCACCTTCGGCTATGGCTTGCTCAACGTCGGCAAGGCGGTGTTGGGGCCGGCCCGGTTCGACTGGGGCGACGTCAGCGTGTCCTTCAGCGGCAGCTCGACCTGGGCCAACGACATCGCCGGTAGCGGTGGCCTGATCAAGCAGGGCAGCGGCACCTTGACTCTGAGCGGCACCCAGAACAGCTACAGCGGCGATACCCGGGTGCAGGCCGGCACGCTCAGCGCGGCCAGCCTGGGCTCCAACGTGGCGATCAGCAATGGCGCAACCTTCATCGGCACTGGGCCGCTGCGCGGCAACGTCAGCAATGCCGGCACGTTCCAGGTCGGCACCGCGGCGCTGAGCCTGAGCGGCAACTACGTGCAGGGCAGCAACGGCCGGCTGGCGCTGCTGGTCGGCGACAAGCTCTCGGTGACCGGCACCGCGGCGCTGCAGGGCGGCGCGCTGTACGTGCTCGGCAAGCGCGACTACGTGGTCAACAACACCGCCTATAAGGTGATCGAAACCAGCGGCGGACTGAGCGGCACGTTCGCCTCGGTGACCACGCCGTCGAACGTGTTCCTGACCTCTTCGCTCGCTTACGACAGTACCAGCGCTTCGATCACCGTGCAGGCGCTCAGCGTCACCGCCGCGGCGGCGAGTTTCGGCAGCGTCACTGCCGCCACGCTGGCCTCGGCCACGCGGGTGGACGCGGCGTTCGCGCAGCTTGATTCGCAGCTGAGCAGGGATCCGGCGACAGTGGATGCGTCGCTGCTGAAGGCGGCCGGCGCGGTGCAGCAATCGCCGAGCGCGGCGGCGGCGGCGGCGACGCTGCGCAGCCTGTCCGGCCAAGCGCATGCCGCGGCCACCGCAATGACCTTCGACAGCATCGATCTGCAGCGGCGCGCGCTGTCCGGCCGCCTCGACAGCCTGGTCGCGCAACCGCGTGCGATCGGCGCGTGGAGCCAGCGCCTGGGCGACACCGGGCAGGGCAGTTTCGCCGGCAGCCAGTTCCAGCTCGACGGCTGGCTGATGGGCCAGGACCTGCGCCTGGGCGAGCATGGCGTGGCCGGTTTCGCCTTCGGCGAGAGCCGCGCCGACGGTGGCGGCGACGGCGGTCTGGATCACAGCCGCGATCGCCAGGTGCAGGGCCAGGCCTATCTCGGCGCGGTCGGCGGCAATGCCTACGCGCTGGCGCAGTTGGGCACCGGGCAGTACCGGCGTCAGCTCGACCGCGGTCTGCTGCTCGGCGATCGCGTCGCCGATGCGTCCAGCCGCTACGCCGGACGCTTCCTGTCCAGTAGCATCGAAGTCGGCTACCGCTTCGGGCGCGGCAAGGCGGCGTTGACCCCGTACGTCGGCGCCGACTACAGCCGCATCGATAGCGACGGCTTTCGCGAGCAGGGCGGCGACGGCTTCGGATTGATGGCCGATGCGGCGTCTTCTTCGCGCAGCCAGGCCCTGGCCGGCCTGCGTGCCGGTTACGGCGGCCGCGGCTGGTCGCTGCAGGGCTATGCCGAATGGCAGCAGACCCTGGCCGCGCAAGGGCTGCAGCGCCAGGCCAGCTTCGTCGGCGTGGATGCCTGGGCGCCGCTGGTGGATCTGCAGCCGGCGCGGTCGGGCGGGTTGTTCGGCGCCAGCCTGGACCGGCGTTGGGGCAGCAGTGCGCTGGGCGTCGGCTACGACCGGCGCTTCGGCCCGCGCGGCGACGATCATGCGCTGTCGCTGCGGTATCGTTTGGGATTCTGATGCAGTGCGGGCATGCTTGCGGCCCGCGCTTTATTTACCGTGGAGGCTGCGGCCTCTACGTGCCGAGGCGGCGTTGGGTTTCCCTCTTCCCTCTTCGCGGCTGAAGTCGCTTACAGGGACGTTCGGGCTCGGTGATGCCGTGCCGGCTTATTGTGGCAGGCACTTCAGTCCCGACGCGCTGTGCGTCGAAAGGTTTTGCTGTTCGCTCGCCTACTCGCCGCGCAGATGCCCCATCGAGCGCGGGGCGGTGCGGCCCAGCGGCAGCTTGAGCTTGCCGATGGCGTGCATGCGCGCTTCGGCGATGCGGTCGGCGGCCTGCTGCGGCGGGATGTTGTCGCGCTCGGAGAGGTCGAAGATCTTGCCCAGGTTGTGGTACAGGCTGCGGATCAGGCGCATCGCGCGTTCGCGATTGTAGCCGTCGATCTCCAGCGACACGTTCATCACCCCGCCGGCGTTGACCGCGTAGTCCGGGGCATAGAGGATGCCGCGGCGGTGCAGTTCTTCGCCCACTGCGGCGTTGGCCAGCTGGTTGTTGGCGGTGCCGCAGATGATCTTCGCCTTCAGCCGCGGCAGCGTGGCTTCGTCGATCGCGCTTTCCAGCGCGCACGGCGCCAGCACGTCGGCGGCCACGTCGTAGATCTCGTCCGGCTTGACCGCCTCGGCGCCGTATTCGGCGACCGCGCGATCCACCAGCGCCTGGTCCAGATCGGTGACGTACAGCTTGGCGCCGCGCTCCTTCAGCAGTTTCGCCAGCTCCATGCCGATGTGGCCCAGGCCCTGCACGGCGATGCTGGCCTTGCCGATCTCCTCGTGGCCGAGCTTGCGCTGCAGCGAGGCCATCAGCGCCTGCAGCGCGCCATAGGCGGTGAACGGGGCCGGGTCGCCGGAGCCGCCGTGCACCTGGTGCACGCCGGTGACGTATTCGGTCTCCAGGTAGATCTGCTCCATGTCGTTGACGTCGGTGCCGACGTCCTCGGCGGTAATGTAGCGCCCGCCCAGCGAATCCACGTAGCGGCCGAAGGCGCGGAACAGCGCCTCGGACTTGTCGGCCTTGGGGTCGCCGATGATCACCGCCTTGCCACCGCCGATGTTCAGCCCTGCAAGCGCGTTCTTGTAGGTCATCGTGCGGCTGAGCTGCAGCGCGTCCTGCAGCGCGGCCTCGGTGTTGGGATAGGGGCGCATGCGCACGCCGCCCAGCGCGGGGCCGAGCACGGTGTTGTGGATGGCGATGATCGCCTGCAGGCCCACGTCGCGGTTGTGGCAGAAGACGACATGTTCGTGGCCGGTGGTGGCTAGCGTTTCGAAAAGCATTGGGGCTCCGCTGGCGTTGCAGGTGTGGGACACCTTAGTTCCAGGAACTTCCTAGTGAGGGTGCGCAAAACGAAAAACGCGACGGGTTCCGGAACGGGTCCTGATCGTCGCGATAGGCGCATTTTAAAGCAATTGTCGGTGTGTCGCGCAGTCGTTTGGGCCTTGGCGTCGCGCCATGCGCCGCGGGCATCTCGCTACCTTTTGCGACGCTGGTAGCGGTGCCGAGGCCGTCGCGCCGCCGCCGCACGGCCGCCGCGGTGCGGCTTCAGTGGGTGGCACTTGCGTCGGCGAAGAACGCCGCGGCCGCTTGCGGCCCGAGCAGGCGTTCGCGTAACTCCTGCGCGTGCTGCGCGGAACCGGCGCCGCGCGCGGACGCCGCGGCGTCGGCCCGCAGATAGGCGGCGTAGCGATCGAACCAGGCAAGCACCTGTTGCGCCTGTGCGGCGGGCATGTCGGAGGCGAGATCGTCATCCAGGCGCCGGCGCTGGGTCGCCAGCGCCGGTGCGTCCAGCGCGCTCAGGTAGCGATCCAGATAGCGCCGCAAGGCCGGGTCCGGCAGCAACCGGCCGTGGCCGTCGAAGTGGGGGGCGTCGCCGATGCTGGCGGCAGTGGGCGCGGCCGGTGCGCTAACGGTGATGGGCGCGGCGGGTTTGCGCGCCGCGAGCGCGACTGCGGTGTGGCCGATGGCGTCGCCGAGTCGGCGGCCCGAGGCTGCGTCGGTGGGCCGTTCGCGCCAGGCCGCCACGCTGGCGATCGCCACCGCCACCACGGTGATCGCGATCGCATAGGTTCCCGGCGGCGTGCGCCACGGCATCGCTAGCGGCCCATGCGCCGCGGGCGTGGGCTCCGCGCGAGCGGCGCTGCCCCGGCGCCGGCGCGAACGGCATGCGCCTGCAGCAACGCCGTGAAGGACGCATGCGATAGCGAATGCCTGGACATGCGTGTTCTCGAGAACCGGCAGGGCGCGGCGATACGCACTCTATCGCAAAGCTGGGTTGGGCGGTTACGTCGCCGCGCAGCATGTCGGCGGCGGTCGCCACCAGGCCACGCGCTAGCGATGCCGCCAATAGCCGTCATGGAAGCAATAGCCGGGGCCACGATGTTCCCAGCGCGGGTCGACGTAGACATAGCCCGGGCGTTCGACCACGTAGCGGCCTTCGACCCAGACATGGCGGTGGCCGTTCCAATGCCAGTAGCCCGGCGTCCAGACGTAGCCCGGTCGCACCACCACGCGTTCGAAGCGCGGCGGCGGTGCGCTCTGCACCGACGGTTCCAGCACCGGGCGCGCCTGCGCGGGCCCGGCCAGCAGGCCGCCGGCGAGCGCGCTGCCGAGCAGCGAAGCCAGCAGCAAAGGACGAATGGACATGCGATTCTCCAGGGACATCGGCGGTGTGCCGACGCCAAACGCGAACGCGGCAGGCGGCGCCGCTGTTGACGCGCCGCGCCGTCGCATTCATCTAGCGCATAGCTGGCGTCCGTGGCGCTGCGTTGCCGTCTTTTTGCAGACGGCGCGATCACCGCCGCATGTTGCAGCGCAACCTGCCCGCACTGCGCGGGCCGCCTAGAATCGCGGCATTCTCTTGCCGATGTCGTCCCGATGAGCATTCCCGCGTCTCGCGTGCCGCTGCCGCAAGCCGACACCAGCCCGCTGCGCTTCGTCACCGCTGCCAGCCTGTTCGACGGCCACGACGCGGCGATCAACATCATGCGCCGGCTGATCCAGGCGCAAGGCGCGGAGGTGATCCATCTCGGCCACAACCGCAGCGTCGAGGACGTGGTGCGCGCCGCGTTGCAGGAGGACGCCGATGCGATCGCGCTGTCGTCCTACCAGGGTGGCCACGTCGAGTATTTCAAGTACATGGTGGACACGCTGCGCGAACGCGGCGCCGGCCATGTGCGGGTGTTCGGCGGCGGTGGCGGCACCATCACCCCGGAGGAGATCGCCGAGCTGCAGGCCTACGGCGTGGAACGCATCTACCACCCCAACGACGGCATGAAGATGGGGCTGGTGGAGATGATCGAGGACGTGGTAGTCCGCGCCGCGCGCGGTCGGGACTCGGGACTGGGGACTCGGGACGCGGAGCAGGCCGGCGCCTCGCTCCCCGGCATCGACGATGAGATCGGCATCGGCAGGATGCTGTCGGCGCTCGAGGATGGCGCGTTCTCCGAAGCGGAACTGGCGCTGCTGCACAAGCAGTGGCAATCCGGCCTGCCGGGCACTTCCGAGTCCCGAGTCCCCAGTCCCGGGCCCCGCGAGCGGCGCGCAGCGCCGGTCATCGGCCTGACCGGGACCGGCGGCGCCGGCAAGTCCTCGGTCACCGACGAATTGCTCAACCGCTTCCTGGCCGGCTTCCCAAAGATGCGCATCGCAGTGGTATCGGTGGACCCGAGCCGGCGCCGCACCGGCGGCGCGCTGCTCGGCGACCGCATCCGCATGAACGCCCTGCGCAGCCCGCGCGTGTACATGCGCTCGATGGCCACGCGGCGCCAGCATGCGGCCACTAACCGTGTGCTGAAGGACTGCATCGCGTTCCTGAAAGGCATCGGCTACGACCTGGTGATCGTGGAGACCGCCGGCATCGGCCAGAGCGATTCGGAGATCGTGGATCTGGTCGATTTTCCGGTGTACGTGATGACCAGCGATTACGGCGCGCCGAGCCAGCTGGAAAAGATCGACATGCTCGACTTCGCCGAGCTGGTGGTGCTGAACAAGTACGACCGGCGCGGCGCCGAGGACGCGCTGCGCGACGTGCGCAAGCAATGGCGGCGCAACCGCGCCGCGTTCCAGTTGGAGGACGCGGCGGTGCCGGTGTATCCGACCATCGCCAGCCAGTTCAACGATCCCGGCATCAGCTGGATGTTCGTCAATCTGTGCCGCTTGCTGCGCGCGAAGCTGGGCCTCGCGGCGCCGGTGACGGACGCCGGAACGGCTGGCGGCGCCGGCCGCATCGCGTTGGCACTGCAGTGCGACTTCCAACCGCAGCTGGACACCACGCTCAAGGAGCCGCGCTCCACGGTGTTGATTCCCGGCGCGCGCGTGCGCTACCTGGCCGAGATCGCCGAACAGGGCCGCGCGCTCAACGCCGGCATCGAGCGCCAGGCCGAGGCCGCCGACCGCGCACAATCGTTCTGGCAGTCGCTGCACGCACTGCAGGACCCGCAGTTGCCCGGGCAGCTGGAGCTTTATCCGGTCGAGGACCTGCAGCCGTCCGCCCGCGCCGCTGCGGTCGATGTGGTCGATGCGAGCCTGCTGCTGTTGCGCCAGCGCTACAACGACGCACTGCAGACGCTGTCCAGCGAGTCGCTGAAGTTGCTGCGCGAGTGGCCGCAGCGACTGAAATCGATCACCGACGCGGTTACCGAGTACGCAGTGCGCGGCAAGGCGATCCGCGTGGAGAACTATCGCCAGTCGCTGAGCCACCAGCCGATCCCGAAGATCGCCGCGCCGCGCTACAAGAGCTGGGGCGAACTGCTGAGCTTCCTCGGCAAGGAGAACCTGCCCGGCAGCTATCCCTATACCGGGGGCGTCTATCCGTACCGCCGAGCAGGCGAGGACCCGATCCGCATGTTCGCCGGCGAAGGCACGCCGGAGCGCACCAACCGCCGCTTCCACTACCTGAGCGTGGGCCAGCCGGCCGCGCGCCTGTCCACCGCCTTCGACAGCGTCACCCTGTACGGCGAGGATCCGGCGCCGCGCCCGGACATCTACGGCAAGATCGGCAATTCCGGGGTGAATATTCCCACCCTGGACGACATGAAGAAGCTGTATTCCGGCTTTGACCTGTGCGCGCCGACCACCAGCGTGTCGATGACCATCAACGGCCCGGCGCCGATGATCCTGGCGATGTTCATGAACACCGCCATCGACCAGCAGGTGGAAAAGTATCTCAAGGCCGATGCACAGCGCTGGGCGCAGGCCGAACGGACCCTGGATGCAGTGTTCGAAGGCCGGCAGCGGCCGCGCTACCACGGCGCGCTGCCGCCGAGCAACGACGGCCTGGGTCTGGCCTTGCTCGGGGTCAGCGGCGATCAATTGGTCGACGCGCAGACCTATGCGCAGATCAAGGCGCAGACCCTGTCCAGCGTGCGCGGCACGGTGCAGGCCGACATTCTCAAGGAGGACCAGGCGCAGAACACCTGCATCTTCAGCACCGAATTCGCGCTGCGCATGATGGGCGACATCCAGCAGTATTTCGTCGAGCACAAGGTGCGCAACTTCTATTCGGTGTCGATCTCCGGTTACCACATCGCAGAGGCCGGCGCCAACCCGATCAGCCAGCTCGCCTTCACCCTGAGCAACGGTTTCACCATCGTCGAGTACTACCTGGCGCGCGGCATGCGCATCGACGATTTCGCGCCGAACCTGAGCTTCTTCTTCAGCAACGGCATGGATCCGGAGTACACCGCGATCGGCCGCGTGGCGCGGCGCATCTGGGCGCGCGCGATGCGCGAGCGCTACGGCGGCAACGAACGCAGCCAAATGATGAAATACCACATCCAGACCTCCGGCCGCTCGCTGCATGCGCAGGAGATCCAGTTCAACGACATCCGCACTACGCTGCAGGCGCTGTACGCGTTGTTCGACAACTGCAACAGCCTGCACACCAACGCCTACGACGAGGCGATCACCACCCCGACCGAGGAAAGCGTGCGCCGCGCGGTGGCGATCCAGATGATCATCAACCAGGAGCTGGGGCTGAACTTCTGCGAGAACCCGTGGCAGGGCAGCTTCATCGTCGAGCAGCTCACCGATCTGGTGGAGGAGGCGGTGTACAAGGAATTCGAGGCGATCAGCGAGCGCGGCGGCGTGCTCGGCGCGATGGACACCATGTACCAGCGCGGCAAGATCCAGGAAGAGAGCCTGTACTACGAGCACAAGAAGCACGACGGCAGCCTGCCGCTGGTCGGGGTCAACACCTTCCTGCCCAGGCAGCACGCCGGCGAGACCGCGACCCAGATCGAGCTGATCCGCTCCACCCAGGAAGAGAAGTGCCAGCAGATCGCCAACGTGCACGACTGGCAGCAGCGCCGTAACGGCATGGTGCCGGTGCAGCCGGAACAGGCCGAAGCGTCGGGCCTGCCGGCTCCTGGCGATGCAGTGGGCCTCGGCTATCTGAAGCGTGCTGCGCGCGAACGCCGCAACGTCTTCGCCGCGCTGATGCAGGCGGTGAAGACCCATAGCCTTGGACAGATCAGCCACGCTCTGTACGCGGTGGGCGGCGAATACCGGCGCAATATGTAGGCCACCGACGGTTGCAGGCGCCGGCGGTGGCGTGCTTGCTGGCGGTGTTGCAGCCCATGGCCTGTCTGCCGTTCGCCGCCGTCTCGCGCACCGCTTCGCATGCGTCTGGGCGCCATCGCGGCCGCTGCCTGGGGTGGCCCATAGTGAGGCATCGACGAACGGGAGACGGCGTATGCAGGCATCGGGATGGGTGTTGTTGATGGCGTGCACGGCGACGGCGCGCGCCGCGGAGCCGAGCGAGGACGGGACTGCCGACCGCTGTTCGACAAGGTCGCGGCGCTGGATCAGCGCCTGTTCGGCGCCTACAACACCTGCGAGCTGGCGGCGTTCGAGCAACTGTTCGTGCCCGACGTGGAGTTCTATCACGACCAGGGCGGTGTCACCTGGGACCGCAAGAGCGTCGTCGACAACACGCGCAAGTGGATCTGCGGCAAGGTGCGCCGCGAATTGGTGGCCGGCACGCTGCGGGTCTACCCGCTCAAGGACTTCGGTGCGATAGAGGCAGGCGAGCCTGGCTTCTGCGAGCTGGTCACCGGCCGTTGCGAGGGCATCCCCAAATTCGTGATGGTGTGGCGCCAGCGCAAGGACGGCTGGAAGCTGACGCGGGTGTTCAGCTACGGCCATCGCGCGGCCACTTCGCCGACGCCCTGAGCGTGCGCGGCGGCGTGGCGCGGTCGCCGGGCGTTCGCATGCAGGCAGGCGCCGGCGTTCAAGCAAGAAATGGCGCGCCATGTTTGAATGTCCTGGCGCGCCTGGACAGGGATGCGCCTCCGGCCGGGTGGGGAACTTGGCGACTTCGCGGATGAAGATGATCGTGCCGTCGATGTGGATTGCAGGCGTTGCCGTCGCGCTGCTGCTGGGCATCGGTGGCTGGATGTGGCGGCGTGGACGCCAGCGCGGAACGGCGGTACCGACCGTCGTCGTGCAACCGGCCGCAATGTCTGCGCACAGTGCCGCCGCCGAAGATGCCGGCGCGGATGCAGCGATTACGGTGGAGTCCGGGCATGGTGTGGCCGCAGCTGCCGCCGAACTCTCTGCCGAACAGGAAGCCTCCCTGCTACTGCGTCTGTACGCGCTGGCGTTCGCCGGCGTGCCTGCGCCCGAACCGAGCGCAGCATCGCGCGCCGCGCAGGCCGAGGTCGTCACCGCGGCGGTGGCGGTACTGGCGCGTCTCGACGCGCATCCGCGCTATACCCCGCGCCGCCCGCAGCTCTTGCCGCAGCTCACCCGCGCCATCAACGATCCCAATGCCGACGCGCAGGCCATCGCGGCGATTCTCGGCCAGGATCCGGCGCTGGCCGGCAACCTGTTGCGCATCGCCAACAGCACCGCGTACCGCCGCCAGGCCGAGCCGATCGAGAATCTGGAGCGCGCGGTGGCCTTGCTCGGCACCAAGGGCCTGCGCCAGATTGTGCTGGCCGCGCTGCTGCAACCGGTCATCGCCGACGACGGCAGCGTGTTCGGCCGCTGCGCCGCACTGCTGTGGGAGCACACCTTGCTGTCGGCCAAGGCCATGGCCGGCGATGCAAAGGCCATGGGGCGCGATGACCCGAATGCGGTGCAGTTGCTGGCGCTGCTTTATGGCCTGGGAGCGGTAGCTGTTGTGCAGGTGCTGCGCGATGCGTATGCCAAGCATCCTGGAATGCATGCGGATCCGGAACTGATCGCTGGCATGCTGGAAAAGTGGTCCGCTGCATGCGCGAAAGCCATCTCGACCGATTGGGGGCTTTCCACGCGGTTGCAGCGTGCGCTCGAGCAGCACGGCGATGCGGCAGCGATTCAGCCCGCAAAGACATTGGCGCGGTCGCTGCGTCGCAACCGCGCGCTGGCGGCGGCCGCCATGCTGGCGGTGTACGAGTGACCGCGCGCTTCGGACGCGCGATGAAACGGGATGCCAGGTGCTTGCGGCTGGTCGGCGACGATACCGCAACGCATCAGGCGCGCGACGCGTATCCGGAGGACGATCCAGGCATGCAGCCCTGGATCGTCGTCGCACTGAAGATCCTCAGCGTAGCGGCACGTCCGCGACCTTGTCCTGATAGTCCCGCTTGGGATCGATGCCGAACAGCACTTTAATCCCGGCCACCAGGCTGGAGCCGTTGAGCCAGATCTGCGCGTGGTCCGGATCCAGGCGCAGCAGCGCCAGCTTGGGATCGTCCTTGCCTTGCTCGTACCAGGCGTCTATGAAGCCGTTCCACAGACGTTCGATCACTGCCTGATCGTTGTCCAGGCTGAGCGTGCCGCTGATGCTGGCGAACAGGTCGTGGTCCTTGGCGCTGAACGCTGCGATCACCCGCTGGCTCTGGGCCAGTTTCTGCACCAGGGCGTTGTCCTTGGAGGTGAAGAACCAGATAGGACCGCCACGCTCGCCTTCGAATTGCGCGGTCATCGGCCGCGCATGGCCGTCTTCGACGCCATCCAGGCCGAGCATGACCGTGCGGTCGGACTTGAGCGCCTTCCAGAATTTCTCTTCCAGTTCCTGCGGGCTGGCCATGCGGATCTCCGATAGGGCGTGAATGTCTGTCGTCACTGTGCTGCGCGGCGCGCGCGCGCGCCGTGACGGATACGTTGACGGAGCGTGTAGGGCACGGCGGATGGCGCCGCCCGATGACGGGGCGAGCATGCGCGCCGTTGCTCGCTGCGGTAGACAAGCGTGGCCGCGTGGCGGCGATGGGATCGGGATCGGAACACATGTCACGCCCGCCAATGGTGACTAGATGCCTGGCGCGCGGTTTGCGCACGCCTTCCATTTCAACGCTGTGCCGTTGCCGCGAATGCCAGCATCGCGCTCGCCGCAGCCGCCTTCTTTCGGCAAAGGATGCTCGCTCGACGAAGCGTGCGATTGTGTAAACGCAAGCCTCGCTGGATCCGCCGTTGACGCTGGCGATGGCCCAGGCCAGCATCGCTGCGGGTGCGGCCTTCGAGGTTCGATCTGTCCTCCATTCCGCCGGCCACCG
The DNA here is from genome assembly GCF_006838285.1 of Xanthomonas translucens pv. cerealis. Lineage (NCBI taxonomy): Bacteria > Pseudomonadati > Pseudomonadota > Gammaproteobacteria > Lysobacterales > Lysobacteraceae > Xanthomonas > Xanthomonas cerealis. The sequence goes on along the minus strand of NZ_CP038228.1, from coordinate 2,572,738 downwards.
GCGTCGCCTGAGTGGCGCAGGCAAGCCGGCAGTAGCCGCCGCGTTGCACATGCGGCGCCTGCAGCGCTGACTAGCAGCGCCGACGATACGATCAAAGACTCGCGCAGATCGCGCGCTGCGGTGCTACGGCGAGTGGGTGACATTGCTGCATCGACACCGCGTCGCACAGCCGCCAAACGTATGGGTCGTCGAGCATCGACAGGCCGGTATGTCGGCTGCTTGCGGCTTGTAAAACCGCATGCGTTGGCGAGAGCCGGTGCGGGACCGGTTCCGCCGGCGCTGTTCAGTTGCCGCTGTCGGACGTCTTCGCTTCGGCGTCCGCTGCGGCCTTGGCCGCCTCGCGCGCTTCGCGCTTGCGCGCGTCCTTCTCGTCCTGTTGTTTCTTCTTGGCGATTTCGCGCTGACGTTTTTCGAAGGAATAGTTGGGCTTTGCCAAGTGGATGCCTGCCGTGTGTGAGATGGGGCGCCCAGTGTAACCGCTGTGTGCCGGGGTGGTGGCGGGCGCTACGGACAGGTCACGCGCATCGCGTGGCCTGTCCAGGCCCGGGAGTACGGCCCTGCCGGGCCTCGGCTTATGGGCTCAGGTAGGGCTGGATGATGGAATACACGTCGGAGAAGCGCGAGTAGTAGTCCGGGGCGCTGGGCGCGCTGCAGTACGAGTCGCCGCCGAGCAGGCCGCCGCGCAGCTGGTAGGCGCCGCGGCTGTTGACGGTGAACAGGCCCGAGCCGGACGAGCCGCCTTCGGTGACGCCGCTGTTCCAGACCACCTTGTACAGCGGCGAACCGCCCAGGTACGAGGACGACAGCGCGCTGACGCTGCCCAGCGAGTACTTCTTCACGTCGCCGGCGGGGTGGTGGATGCCCTCGATCGCGGTGCCGGTGGAACCGATCGGCGAACTGCTCCAGCCGGCATAGAACGCGCCGCTGGGCGGAGCGGTCTTCAGTTCCAGCAGCGCGGTGTCGCGGGTGGCGTTGGCATAGCGCAGGGAGGCGCCGCCGTTGAGCGTGGTGGCGGACGCGCTGACCGTGGAGCCGTTGCAGCTGGCGGCGTCGTAGAACCAGTAGGTCTGCAGGGTGTCGGCCACGGCTTGGGTGCTGATGCAGTGCGCTGCGGTCCAGAACAGGTACTTCTTCGGCGCGTTGCTGTTGTTGAGCAGGGTGCCGGTGCACAGGTAGGTGGAGCCACCTTTGCTGTAGAGCATCCGCGCCACCGACTTGGCGGCCGAGGTGAAGCCGCTGCTGGGGTTGGCGCGGCAGACGATGTCGTGCTCGCACGAATCGCTCTCGCCGATCATCGGCCGCATCATGTCCTCGCTGGCGACGGGATTGATGTCCATGTGCGAGAGCTGCGGGATCTTCAGCGCGAAGCCCGGCGGGTACTGGCCGGCCGGCAGTTCGATTTCCACCACCAGGCGCGCGCCGGACACCGCCGCGGACCAGCCCGGCGTGCTGCCTGCGAAGTCGGCGCCGCTCTGTTCGAACACGCGGCCGTCGTCGCCGGCGAAGCGCAGCTTGGCCTTGCCCGGGTCGCCCGGCTGGGTGCCGCTGCCGCTGAGCTGCAATGCCGCGCGCAGCGCGGCCGCGCCGGTGGAGACGATCTCGAAGCTGGTGACCTGGGCGCCATTGGGAAGGCTGTGCCAACTGAGCCGGCGCAGGTTGATCGCCGGCTCGGCAATGGTGCGCGAGAAGCCGATCTGCAGCGGCTGGCCGTGCTTGACCTGCTGCGCGCGCAACTGCTTCATCGTCGCGGCCTGGGCGCTGTCGGGTGCGCCCAGTTCGATCAGACGCGGCGCATGCGCGCTGCCGCTGGCGAGGCTGCGCAGTTCGGCGCCGCCGAGTGCGGCGGCATTGGGGCGGGCTTCGACCGGAGCGGAGTCCATCTCGGCCGCGGGGGGATTGGCGGCCATGGCGATGGGGGAAAGGCCAAAGATGCCCGCGAGCAGGGCCAGATACAGCGTGTTCTTGCGATTCATGGATTTTCCTTTTGCTAGAAGACGACTGGAGCATCCGGCAGTGGAGCGGATGCCGTTGCACTCACTTCCATGGTGCAGGCCGAGGCTACGGATGCCGACACGGCGAGTGCGTGCGTGGCGTCACGCTGTAGTGATCGATTTTGTAGACATTGTGCGGCGCTGCGCCGTCACCTGCATCTTGCGGGCCTGCCTTTCACGCCTGCGCGCCTGCGCCGACGCCTGCTGCAAGTACGCGACATTGCCAACGCCCGCGCAGAGGCCGTGTTGCGATGCAACGTGCGTCCCATCTAATTGTCATATAAATATGAACATAACTTGAAGCGCCCTCGCTTGCTTTCGCTGTAGTCGTCGCCAACGCCGGCATGAACGTCGCTGTCCGTCGCGCGCAGTTTCAAGGCCGCTGTCGGTGTCGATACGAGGGTCAATTTCGTCAGCACCGGAGAGAATTCGAATGACAAGTCGCGCGCCCTGCAAAGGTAAATATCCGAAGCACAGAAATCCCCTTGCCACCGCTCTGGGCCTGGCGATGCTGACCCCGGTGCTGGCGTGGGGACAAGCCAAGCCCGCCACCGCGGCCGAGCAGAGCGCGCAGGATGGCGCTGCGCAGCCGGCCAGCGGCGACGTCAAGACGCTGGATAGCGTCGTGGTCACTGGCGTGCGCGAAAGCCTGCGCTCGGCGCAGGCGATCAAGCAGGACGCGACGCAGATCGTGGATTCGGTGCAGGCCCAGGACATCGGCAAGCTGCCGGATGCGAACACGGTGGAAGCGCTGCAGCGCATCACCGGCGTGCAGATCCAGCGCCGTTACGGCGAGGGCGCCACCGATTTCGATCACCGCACGCAGCCGGCCGTGACCGTGCGCGGCTTGACCCAGGTGCGCAATTTCCTGGACGGCCGCGATACGTTCTCCGCGTCCGGCGGCCGCACCCTCGACCTGGAAGGCATTCCACCGGAACTGCTGTCCGGGATCGACGTCTACAAGAATCCGCCAGCGAACCTCATCGAAGGCGGCGTCGGCGGCGTGGTGAACCTGCGCACCCGCTTGCCGTTCGACGCGCCCGGCCGGGTCATCAGCGGCACCGCCAAAGGCAACTACTACGACCGCGCCGACAAGACCGGCGGCGCGGCGTCGGGCCTGTACAGCGACCGCTTCAATACCGACCTCGGCGAGGTCGGCGTGCTGTTCAACGTGGGCTACGGCCGCTCCAGCTATCGCCAGGACGGCATCCTGACCGGCCCATTCGTCGCGGTGCCGGACGGCATCATCGCTGGTGCGCCGAGCAATGCGCAGATTCCCTCCGGCTTCCAGATCTACGACGACGGCGGCGACCGCAAGCGCCTGGGCACTGCGGCCGCGCTGCAGTGGAAGCCGTCCGATACGGTGCTGGTCACCGGCCAGCTCCTGCGTACGACCTACGACTTCTACCGGCAGGGCAAGTACTTCTACCAGGCCAACCGGCGCGAGGCGGCCTCGCCGTTGGCGGGCGCGGACTTCACCTTCGACAAGAACGGCTACGCCACCTCCGGCGCGCTGGACAACCAGATGTTCGAGTCGGCGCGCTACGACCAGGACCTCACCTCGACCAATAGCAACTACAGCGTCAACCTGCGCTGGAATCCCAGCGAGAAGCTGGCGGTGACGTTCGACGCGCAATACCTCACCTCGACCTATGATGCCGATCGCAACGGCTTCGTCGTCTCGCTCTACGACCGCGCCTCGGAGGACAGCAGCACGGCGCTCAACCGCTCGATCGCCGACTTCGACCTGCGTGGCGGCAACCCGCGCTTCAACGTGCGCGATCCGGCGTTGCTGAGCGATCCCAACAACTATGCCGCCAGCTATATCGCCGATGCGCTGACCCGCAACGACGCCGACCAGCTGGCGCTGCAATCGGACCTGGAATACTTCACCGAAGGCGGTTTCTTCACCAAGCTCAGCGCCGGCGTGCGCTACGCCGACAGCAGCATCGACCTGCGCGGCACCTGGAACGCCGCCTGCCTGGGCGTGGACGGGCCCGATCCCGATTGCGCCACGCGCCTGGTCTATCCGTCGGTCTCGGCGCATCCGGAAATGGTGCGCAACGGGCCGTCGCCCGACTTCTTCGACGGCAAGACCCTGACCGGCGGCGTGTTGTATCCGGAGTTCGCCCGCGGCAGCGGCCTGTTCGACCGCACCACGCGCACCGAAGCGATGTTCGGCTTCGCGCCGCAGACCGCGTTCAAGCCGAGCGATCTCAACCACCAGACCGAAAAGACCTGGGCCGGCTATGTCACCGCCGACTACGACACCGATCTGGCCGGGCTGCGCCTGGACGGTAACGTCGGCGTGCGCCTGCTCAAGACCACCACCGGCTCGGACGGCGCGGTGTTCGTGGACGGTGGCGGCAGTACCCCGTTGTCGGTCGAGCGCACCTACAACGATGTGCTGCCGAGCTTCAACCTGCGCGCGCACCTGAGCGACACCCTGCAGGCGCGTCTGGCCTATTCGCAGTTGATCGCGCGGCCCAACTTCGACCAGATGTCGACCAATGTCTCGCTGGGTGCGTCGAACCAGTTGAATCCGGTCACCGGGCGGCCCGGCGGCTCCTCGGGCAATCCGTTCCTGCGTCCTGTGCAGTCGGACAACTACGATGCGACGCTGGAATGGTACTTCGCTCCTGCCGGCTCGCTCACCGCCGGCGTGTTCTACAAGAAGGTGGACGGGTTTCTTGCCAGCGGCACCGTGGTGCGCAACTACAACGGCCTGGATTACGACATCAGCACCTCGCTCAACACCGGCAATGGCACCATCCGCGGCGCCGAATTCGCCTACCAGCAGTTCTACGATTTCCTGCCCGGTTGGCTGAGCGGCCTGGGGTTCCAGTTCAACTACACCTACGTGGACAGCAGCGTGTCCAATCCCTTCGCCACCGCCGGGTCCGACATTCCGGCCATGGTGCCGCTGGAGAAGTTGTCCAAGCACAGCTACAACGCCGTGGCCCTGTACGAGAAGGGCCGCTACACCGCACGCCTGGCCTGGAGCTGGCGTGGCGAGTACCTGGACACCACCCAGGGCAGCGGCGCCAACGGCATTCCGCAGTACCAGAAACCCTACGCGTCACTGGATGCCTCGGTCAGCTACAACGTGAACGACCATGTCGCGCTGTCGTTCGATGCGGTGAACTTGAACAATCGCATGAACGAGGTCTACATTGGCACGGCAAGCGCGCCGTTGCGGTACGAACTCAACGACCGCCGCTATGGGTTCTCGGCACGGATCACGTACTGATGCGCTGGGCGCCCGCTTCGGCGGTTGAAGCGGGCCGCTGCGACCGCTGCGCGGGAACGCCGCGACGCAGATGCCAGCACCCTCGGCTGCCACGTCCTACACCCGATCGACCGCGCGCGAGGCGGGCCGGCAATGGCGGATTCCGTTGCAGCATCGCACTGGCAACGGCTACGTCTATTCGAGCGACTACCTGTCCGACGATGCCGCCACGGCGATATTGCGCATGCGCTTCTGGCGCCGCCTGTGCTGCGCTGCGTTCGTGCTGGCGCTTATCCAGGCGGTCGCCGCGGCGGGCAAGGCCGCCTGCGACCTGCCGCTGTACTTCCTGGAGGTTGCGGTGCGCTTCGGCCAGGTCCGCGATGGCTACGGTGGGCCGTGCGGGCAGGGCAACGCGGTGCCGAACGGCCGCGTGCTGGTCGCCGCAGTGGAGCCTGAGCGGTTCCTGGTCACCGGTGTCAACGCCAACCTGGCGTTCGCGGAAAAGCCCGGCGCGCGCGGCACGGCGCAACTGCTGGCGGTGGAAGAGTGACATTTCGACGACGGGCGCTGGGTACGCGAGCGCTTGCTCAATGGCGAGCAAACCCATTTCGGATTGCGTTTGCCCGAACCCGGCGACAGCCTGATGGTGACGCTGATGCAGGCGGCGCATGAGTAGCCCCGTACATCATCGCCTGCGCATGCCGGGCGCGTGGCGTGCGCTGCTGCGACGCCGATGGCTTGGTGGCATCGCGGTCGCGATGCTGGCGTTGCCTTGCCTGGGCGCGCCGCGGTGCGATGCCGATGCGCCGGTCAGCGTCACCTTGCACGCGGATCTGCAATCGCCGCAGACCCGCTTCGAGGGCTTCGGCACGGCCCTGGCCTGGTTCGCCAACGTGACCGGCGCCTATCCGGATCCGCTGCGCAACCAACTGGCCGACCTGCTCTACGACCGCGACGGCCTGGGCTGGGTGATCGCCCGTTACAACATCGGCGGCGGCAATGCGACCGACACGCCGCCGTCTCTGCGCCCCGGTGCGGCGATATCGGGGTTCTGGCGGCAGCCAGCGGGCGCATCTGGCAAGGACTGGTGGCGTGCGGACAATCCGACGCTGTGGGACTGGTCGGCCGACCAGGGCCAGCGCTGGTGGCTGAACGCGATCCGCGCGCGGGTGCCTGCGGATCTGCGCATCTTCGAGGCGTTCTCCAACTCGCCGCCGTGGTTCATGACCGTGAGCGGGCGTGTCTCCGGCGCCGAGCATGGGCTGGACGACAATCTGCGGCCCGGGCAGGAAGCGGCATTCGCGGCGTATCTGGCACGGGTGGTGGACGAACTGCAGCGTCGCCACGGCATCGCCTTCCGCACGCTGTCGCCGGTCAACGAACCGGGCACGCCCTACTGGTTCGCCGGCAACACCCAGGAAGGCGCGCACTGGAGCGTGCCGGCGCAGGAACGCATCCTCCAGGCCAGCGACCGCGCGCTGCGCGCGCGCGGCTTGCGCACCCGGGTCGCGGCGATGGACGAAACCAGCGCGCTGGGCTTCATCCACAACTGGTCCGGCTATGCGGATGCCACCAAGGCGGTGCTGGGCCAGCTCAACGTGCACAGTTACGACAGCACCGGGCAGACCGGCATGCGCGATATCGCCGCCGCCAGCGGCATGCGCCTGTGGATGTCGGAAAACGACCTGGCGCCGCCCAAGGTGGCGCAAGACGCGGACGATATGCGCCCGGCGTTGGCGCTGGCCGAGCAAATGGTGCTGGACCTCAAGCGCCTGCAGCCGTCGGCGTGGGTGTTCTGGCAGGCGATCGAGAACTCCGCGGCCGACAAGCCCGGTGCCGCTGACCATTGGGGCCTGATCCGGATGGACCTGAGCACCGCGGCGGCGGCGGAGCATCCGTTCCAGGTGACCCGCAAGTACTGGGCCATGGCCAATTTCAGCCGCTATCTGCGGCCGCGCATGCGCCTGCTGCAGGTGGACGATGCGGATACGGTGGCGGCGCTGTCGGCGGATGGGCGAGAACTGGTGTTCGTGCACGTCAACGCCGGGCTGGTGGCGCGGCGGCTGGCGATCGCGCCGCAGACGCTGGGCGCCGGCGCGTGGTCGCAACAGGTGGTGGTCACCTCGGCCGCGCTGCGCGCCGAAACCGCGTGCCGCCGCGCGGCCGCGCCCGGTGCGCAAGCGGCGCTGGCGCCGCCGCAGTCGGTGGTCAGCGTGGTCTTGCGCAAACAATGAGGATGGCCCGCGCCCAGGCGCGTGGCCGCGAACGTTCACGCGTTGCAGTGCCGGCGCCTGCGTCCCGACACCGGGAATCGCCGCTGCAGTGCAACCCGATCGGCTGTTTTGTATACAAGGGGCTTTCGATGAAACCGACAGTGCGACAACGACTCCTGGCCAACGCAAGCGTCTTGCTGCTGCTCGGTTTGCACATGGCCACGGCTTGGGCCGGCGACGCCCCGCGACCGGAGTGGGAGCGCCCGGAGATCAACGAGATCGACCGGCTGCCGGCGCGGGCCACGTCCTTCCCGTACGAATCGGTGGCACTGGCCAGGGCCGGCCGGATCGCCGACTCGCGTTACCACCTCTCGCTCAACGGCGATTGGCGCTTCATGTTCTCGCCCACGCCGGAGCAGCGCCCGGCGCAGTTCTACCGCGACGATTACGACGTGTCGGCTTGGAAGACCATTCCGGTGCCGTCCGACTGGCAGGCGCAGGGCTACGGGCAGCCGCTGTACAACAACATCGACTACCCATTCCCGGCCAACCAGCCGTTCATCGCCCACGCCATCAACAGCGTCGGCTCCTACCGGCGGGAGTTCGAGGTGCCGCAAGGCTGGGACGGGCGCCGGGTACTGCTGCACATCGGTGCGGCCGGCGCGGCCTATTACGTCTGGGTCAACGGACAGCGGGTCGGCTACAGCGAGGATTCCAAGCTGCCGGCCGAATTCGACGTGACTGCGCAGCTGCGTCCGGGCCGCAACTCGGTCGCCATCGAGGTCTATCGCTGGTCCGATGGCAGCTATCTGGAAGACCAGGATTTCTGGCGGGTCAGCGGCATCGAGCGCGATGTCTATCTGCTGGCCACGCCGCAGACCTGGCTGCGCGATTTCTTCGCCCGCGCCACGCTGGATGCGCGCTATGTCGGCGGCGTGCTGGATGTCGATGTCGGCCTGCTGCATGCGGCCAAGGGCACGCGGGTCACCGCCACGCTGCTCGACGGCGACACGCCGGTGCTGGTACGGCAGGCGACGGTGACGGCGGCCAGGCAAGAGGCGGCGCTGACCCTGTCCGGGGCGATCGGCAAGGTGCGTGCGTGGAGCGCGGAAACGCCGAATCTTTACACCTTGCTGCTGGAGGTTCACGACGCCGACGCGCACCTGCTCCAGGCCAGCACCAGCCGCATCGGCTTCCGCACCGTCGAGGTCAAGGACGGGCTGGTCAAGGTCAACGGCAAGCCGGTCAAGATCCGCGGCGTGAACCGGCACGAGCACGATCCGCAGACCTTCCACGTGATCTCCGAAGCCTCGATGCGGCGCGACATCGCGTTGATGAAGCAGAACAACATCAACGCCGTGCGCACCTCGCACTATCCGAACGCGGAGCTGTGGTACGCCCTGGCCGACGAATACGGCCTGTACGTAATGGACGAGGCGAACATCGAATCGCATGCCTACATGCAGGCAGGCAACGAGGGCATGCGCCCGCGCGAGAAGGTGCAGCTCGGCTACGACCCGACATGGGAACTGGCGCACCTGCAGCGGGTGCAGCGGATGTTCGAGCGCGACAAGAACCATCCGTCGGTCATCTTTTGGTCGCTGGGCAACGAGGCCGGCATCGGCCCGAATTTCGAGAAGGCCGCGCACTGGCTGCACGCGCGCGACACGACGCGCCTGGTGAGCTACCTGGGCTGGGGCACGCTGTATGCGCAGCACGCGCCCAATGCCTATGCCGACATCTACGCGCCGATGTACGACTCGGTGGCGCGCATCGTCGATTACGCGACGAGCACGGACGATGCGCCAAAGCCGCTGATCATGTGCGAGTACGCGCATGCGATGGGCAACAGCCTGGGCGATCTGAAAGCCTATTGGGACGCCATCTATGCGCACGACCGCCTGCAGGGTGGCTTCATCTGGGACTGGGTGGATCAGAGCATGCTGCTGAAGACCGCCGACGGCCGGCCGTACTGGGGCTATGGCGCCGACTACGGGCCGAACCCCTCGGGCCAGAGCGCGATCGAGTTCGGCGACGGCCTGCTGCAATCGGACCGCACCGCGAACCCGCACCTGCACGAGCTGGCCAAGGTCTACGGCCCGATCCAGTTCGAAGCCATCGACGCCGATCGCGGGCGCTTCCTGGTGCGCAACCGGCATGCCTTCATCGACTTGTCGGGCTTCGCTTTCGACTGGCAGATCCGTCAGGACGGGCGGGTGGTGCAGGAGGGCCGCGCGCCGGATCTGGCGATCGCCGCCGGCGCGGCCGGCGAGCTGCAGCTGGTCCTGCCCGCATTCAAGAAACAGGCCGGCGCCGAGTACCTGATCAGCGTGCGTGCGCATGCGCGCGCCGGCACGATCCCGCTGGTGCCTGCCGGCCATGTGGTGGCCTGGGAGCAGTTCGCGCTGGCCTCGCCGCCGGCGCCCGCGGTGCCGCGCGCGGACGGCGCCGCGGTCGTGCTGCGCGAAACGGCCGGCGAGCTGAGCCTGCGCGCGGCGGGTGCGGAACTGCGCATCGGCCGCGGCACCGGTCTGGTCGCGCGCTATGCCTACCGCGGCCAGGAATTGCTGCAGGGCGGTGCGCCCAACTTCTGGCGCGCGCCGACCGACAACGACATCGGCACCGGCCTGTATGCGACGCATCTGGTGTGGAAGACCTTGTCGGAAACGCGCCGGGTCCGTTCCGTCGTCGCCAGCAAGCGCGATGACGGCAGTGCCAGGATCGACGTCGGTTTCGATCTCGGCGGCGACGGTGCGACGGCCGACGTGCGCTACGACGTGGCCTACCTGATGGCGCGCGACGGATCGGTGCAGGTCACCGCGCACTTCGACCCGCGCTATGTCGGCCTGCCGGATCCGTTGCGCGTCGGGCTGGCGTTCACCATGCCCAGCCGGTTCGTCGACCTGGCCTGGTATGGCCGCGGGCCGCACGAGACCTATGCCGATCGCTACGGCAGTGGCGAGATCGCGCTCTATGCGGGCAAGATCGCCGAGCAGCACCACGATTACATCCGCCCGCAGGAAACCGGCAACAAGGTCGGCGTGCGCTGGCTGCGGCTGGCGCCGGCGCAGGGCGCGGCGCTGACGGTGAGCGGGTCCACGCCGTTGTCGGTCAATGCGCTTGCGTTCCCGTATTCCGACCTGGAGCGCAGGCCGGTCGGTAGCGCGCACAGTTCCGATCTGCGTGCCCATGGCCGGGTGTCGTTGCTGATCGACCAGCGCCAGATCGGCCTGGGCGGCGACGACCAGTGGAGCAAATGGGGCCAGCCGCACGCGGCGTATCGCATCGCGCTGCAGCCGGCGAGCTACCAGTTCCGCCTGCAGCCGGCCGCGACGCCGGACAGCCTTGCCGAGCAGGCGGCGCCCGGGCGCGACGAATGAGCGATGGCCGGGCGGCACAGCGCCGCAAGGCGCGTCTTGCGCGGCCTACGCCGGGCGTGTCGTGGCCGCTTCCAAACGATCGCCGTGGGGTGCTGGGCGGCCGGCGGCACGCCTGTCCGCGCGCTGTCAAGGACGTGGTCGCGCATCTGCCGGGGCAGCAGATTTACCGTGAAAAAATCAAGACTTCCGCGCCGAAATCGCCGTGCTACTCTCGATCTTCCCTGGTAAAAACGGCTGCCTGCAATGAAACCGCACGATCTGGGCAAGGGAGGGCGACAGTTCGGAAGCACCACGCTCAGCTCGCAATTGCTCGATGCGCTGGGGCGCGATGTCGTGGCCGGCATCTACGGTTTGCAGAGTTTCCCCACCGAGGCGGAGATCTCCTCGGCGTATGCCACCAGCCGTAGCGTCACCCGCGAGGCGATCAAGATGCTGACCGCCAAGGGCCTGCTTTCCGCCCGCCCGCGCAGCGGCATCGTGGTCCGGCCCGAGCAGACCTGGAGCCTGCTCGATCCGGACGTATTGCGCTGGATGCTGGAACGCAAGTTCTCGCACAGCCTGCTGCGTTCGTTCACCGAAATGCGCCAGGGCATCGAGCCGATGGCGGCCAAGCTCGCCGCGCAGCAGGGCAATGCCGAGGCGATCGGCAAGATCGAGCACGCGCTGCAACGCATGATCGCGGCCGAGCGCGGCGAAGACGATCACCTGTCCTCGGACGTGGCCTTCCATGTCGCGATCCTCGACGCGACCGGCAATCCGTTCTACATGCAATTCCACGAGCTGGTGAACACCGCATTGAGTTTTTCGATCCAGTTCACCAACCGCATCCGCGGGCATACCGCAAGCATCCCGGCACACCGCGGTGTGCTGCAGGCGATCAAGAGCGGCGATGCAGACAAGGCGCAGGCGGCGATGTTCAGCATCATCCACGATGTGCTGACGTTGATTGCCGGCGAAGAAAGCCGGGACGCGAAAAAAAAGCCGACGTAACGACGCAGCGCAGGCGCTGCCTGGCCGCGCGGGTGGGTGCCGATCGGAAGCGCCACCGCACTTCTCCTGCCGAGGCCTGCGGCCTGGCAACAGATGGATTGTCTACAAAAACAGCCCTCCTGCATGCGCAGGAGGAACTGTCGTGGCACGCCTGTCGCCGACGCGTTGCCCGGCGATCAGCGGCCGCGCGAGGTGGCCGGGACGAACTTGTACAGCTTGTGGATGCCGGTGCCGAAATTGAAGCGGCTATAGCCCGCGCCCCAGTACACCGCACCGTCCACCACCGCCGGCGCGCTCGATATCGAACCGCCGGCATCGAAGCTCCACAGGGTTTTGCCAGTCGCGGCGTCTAGCACCGTCATCGCGCCGGACATCGAGCCCGCATAGACCAGGCCGGGCGAGGATGCGAGCGGGCCGCGGCCGCCGGCGCCGAATGCGGTCTGGACCGGATCGACGCCCGGCACCTTCACCTGCCACAGGATCTTGCCGCTGGCCGCATCCAGCGCCGCCCACGACCCGGCGTTCCAAGTCTCGGTATTGCCGGGAGCGAGGGTGTAGCTGGTGTGGTTGCTGTTGTTGATGGCCACGTACACGCGCGATTTGAGCGGATCCACCGACGAACCCCACTCGATGCCGCCGGCGGTGCCGCCCGGACCGACCTGGGTAGACCACACGGTGCGTCCGCTGTCGGCATCGAACGCCCAGTACACGCCGCTCTTCTGCCCGGCGCCGACCAGGGCCTGCGGCTTGCCGTTGCGGATCGCGGTGAACAGGTTGGCGCCGCCGCCGCTGAAGTCGTAGTCCGGCCCCTGCGGTTCCTGGCACACGCCGTTGGTCGGCGCGACCAGGCACGACAGCGACCAGGCATCGGCGCCCTGCAGGCGGCGCGTCCACACCGGCTTGCCGCTGCGCATGTCCAGCGCCAGCACCGAGTCCACGTAGTCGTCCGGTGCCAGGCAGGCCAGCTGCGCGGTCGTGTCGCCGTTGGCGTTCTTGACGCAGCTGGCGACGTTAAGCGGTACCGAATAGTTGTTGCCGGTGGTGGCATAGACGCGCTGCCGTTGCGGGTCGATCGCCAGCGTCCCCCACACCGAGGCGCCGGTATAGCCTTCCGGCGCGGTCTGGAAACGCCACAGCAGCTTGCCGGTCTTCAGGTCCAGCGCGACCACGCTGCCGCGAAAGGAGAATTTGTAAGCAGGCGTCAGTCCGCCCCAGTCGCCGGAGGACACACCCACGTAGACGCGATCGCCGTACACCACCGGCGAGGCGGTGATACGCGCCTGCGCATTGGCTTCGACCAGGGTCTTCCACAGCAGCTTGCCGGTGTTCTTGTCGATCGCCACGACCGTGCCGCTGGCCTGGTCGCCGACCAGGATGCTGTCGCGCGCGATCGCCGGGCTGTTGCGCGACAGCGAGGCGGCATTGCCGGTGTAATCGGACAATTTCACCTTCCACACCGCCTTGCCCAGCGCGGTGTCGATGCGATACAGCTGGCCGCCCCAGTCTGGCACGTATAGCGCGCTGCCCTGCACGGTCGGCGTGGCGGACACGTCGCCCTGGGTGGTGAATGTCCATGCGGTCTTCAGCCGCGCCGCGTTGAACGGGGTGATCTGCCACTCGGCTGGGGCGAAGCGCGTATTGAGATAGCCGCCACCGGCGTTTTCCCAACCGTTGCGGGTGGCGTATGGCGCGCCGCCGCCGAGCGCGGCGCCATCGCCAGTGGTGGGCCGCGAGCTTGCGTTGTCGCCGTAGCTGCCGCCCTGCGGGCTGGCGGACGCTTCGCTGTCGTTCGGAGTTTGCGCCGGGGCAGTGCTTGCGGATTGCGCCGACGCCGCCGTGGCGAGCATCAATCCGGGAGCCAACGCCAGCCACAGCACAGAAAGTTTCCGGTGCGCGTAATGCCTGTTCATGCGGTGTCCTTCGAGGCTTGGAGTGAAGACCCCCCCTTTGCTACCGGCGCAATGGTAGGAAGGAAACGCCGCGCGTGTCATGTACGCACAAAAAAGTTAGGGGCTGCGAAAAGGTTGCATGGATAGCGAAAAACAATCGCGGGCGTGGTGTCGCGTAGAGGTCGCCTAGAAAACCTCTGCATGCCCGATGGCCGGCATGCCGCGGCGTATGCGCTGCTTCCCGTGCTGGGCAACGGCTTGTGTGTCCGACATCCGCCATGCAGGCGTTGGTGCCTGCGCGGCATGCGTGCCGATACGCGAAACCCCTCGGCGCATGAGTGGCGACTGAATGCCGAGCGTGTGGCGCAGCGGTACGCCTGCGATGCGCGGCGTGTCCCACGCCACTGCGCGCCATCGCGAAAACCGGGCGGCGGCGGCGACACATGGCATCGCTTCGCCCGTTCCGGCACGGTCCAGGTGTAGGCATTCAAGCTGGAATGTTTAAGCTGGCGTATCGACGCTGGGGGCTGACGCAATGGGGATGTTTTGCTTAAGAGGCCGCGCGGCGACGACGGCGAGCGGCGCGGGGGCCATGCCCGCGGCGAATGGGCGCGCTCGGCGGCTAGGATGCGGCGGCTCAGGTACCAGGGTGCCGGCGTGAAGTTGGCCGATTTCATCGAGGCCAACATCGGTCCGTTGTGCGACGACTGGATCGCGTTCGCGCGTAGCCGCGGTGCGCAAGGCGAGGCGATGAGCGCATTCCAGTTGCGCGATCACGCCGCGCAACTGCTGGCCGAAATCGTCGCCGACATGCGCGCGCCGATGAGCGCGACGGAGCTGCGGCTCAGGTCGCTGGACGCCGGGTCGGAGCAGTTCGAGACCGATGGCGCCGCGAGCCTGCACGCCCGGCAACGGGTCAAGCACGGCTTCGGCATGATGCAGCTGGTGTCGGAATTCCGTGCGCTGCGCGCCAGCGTGATGCGCCTGTGGAGTCGATCCGAACACACGCCGGGCGTACAGGATCTGCCGGACATGAGCCGCTTCAATGAGGCGCTGGACCAGATCCTGGCCGATTCGGTGCGCGCCTTCATGGAAAGCGTGGAGCAGACCCAGCATCTGTTCATGGGCATCCTCGGCCACGACCTGCGCGGCCCGTTGTCGGCGGTGATGAGTTGCGCGGAACTGATGCTGGGGCAAGGCGAGCAACAAGCGCCGCAGGCGCGCATGTTGCTGCGCAGCGCCATGCAGATGAAGGCGATCCTGGACGACCTGATGGACTTCACCGGCGACAACTTGGGCGTGTCGATTCCGGTACGCCCGCACGCGGCCAGCCTGGAGGCGCTGGCCCAGGAAATCGTCGACGAGATGGCCACGATCTATCCGAAACGGGCGATGCAGGTGATCACGGTCGGCGATTTGCACGGCAGCTGGGACGGGATGCGGCTGCGTCGGGTGATCGCGAACCTGCTGAACAACGCATTGAAGTACGGCAGCCGCGATCAGCAGATCACGATCGCATTGAACGGCCTGATGGCGGACGAGGTGGGCCTGAGCGTGCACAATCTGGGGCCGCCGATTCCCGAGGCGATGCTGGCCTCGGTGTTCGAGCCGTTGACCACCACCGCGCACGCCGACGGCACGCCACAGGTTGCCGGCGCGAATCTGGGCCTGGGCCTGTACATCGTCGACCAGATCGTCGGCGCGCATGGCGGGCGTATCGAGGTCAGCTCCTCGCAACAGGAAGGCACCCGTTTCCTGGCGACGCTTCCGCGGCATGCACCCGCCAACGGCTGAGCGAGATCGGACCGGCTCGCAGCAGCCCTCCCACCGCAGCCGCGAAGCCCCTCTCCGCCCGGGAGAGGGGTTGGGGTGAGGGTCCGGCGCGAAAGCGTCTCGCGGAGTTTGGGTGCGCGAGGCTTCGCCCGGACCCTCATCCGGCGCTGCGGGCCACCTTTTCCCGACGGGAAAAGAGACAACGGACGCACTTCCCCATGCTTGCCGCCAGCAACGCGCAAACGACCGACGCGCGCGGCTGCGCCCGATTTGGATTAGGGTGACGTGTTTCCCTGAGCTGGAGGTGGATCGTGAAACAGTCATCGCGTGTAGCGCTGTTGTCGCTGTGCCTGAGTGCCGTCGCTCCTGCGTTCGCGCAAACCGCCGCGCCTGCCGCCGACGCGCTGCAGGGCAAGGTGGATGCGCTGTACACGCAAGCGCCGGACACCGTACCGGCCCAGCAGGTGGCCGAACTGCAGCAGCGCCTGCTCGACTGGGCGCAGCTGGGCCGCTACCGCGCCGACAACGCTGCGTTGGCGGCGCCTGCCGCGGGCGAACAGCGCGTGGTGTTCTATGGCGATTCGATCACCGACGCGTGGGGACGCATGCAAGGCACGACATTCTTCCCCGGCAAGCCCTACGTCAACCGCGGCATCTCCGGGCAGACCACCGCGCAGATGCTGGTGCGTTTCCGCCAGGACGTGATCGACCTGAAGCCGGCCGCGGTGGTGATCCTGGCCGGCACCAACGACCTGGCTGGCAACACTGGCCTGGTCACGCAGCGGATGATCGAGGACAACCTGCGCTCGATGGCGGAACTGGCGCAGGCCAACCACATCAAGCTGGTGCTGGCCTCGGTGCTGCCGGTCAGCGACTACCCGTGGCGGCCCGGCCTGCAGCCGGCGGAAAAGATCCGCGCGCTCAACGCCTGGATCGCGCAGTACGCACACAGCCACGGCGCGGTGTACCTGGATTACCACAGCAAGCTGCGCAACCGGCAGGGCGGCATGGACAAGGCGCTGGCCTACGATGGCGTGCATCCCACCGTCGCCGGCTATGCGGTGATGGCGCCGTTGGCGCAGCAGGCGCTGGAGCGCGCGCTGGCGCAGCCGTAAGCGCGGCTGTCCGTGGTGCTCGAAGAGCCGATTGCGATCCGGATCGCACCGAGGCGCTATGGCGCGTCGTGCGCGGATCCCAGCGCGGTGACTTCGCGCCGCAGCCAGGCGTTCACCGCGGCGGCGGCGTCCAGGCGCACGCGCGGCGCATATGGCTGAAGCGCGCCGCGCTGGCGCCTCTCCAGGCGCTGCATCGGCAGCAGCAAGGTCGCGCGTCCGCTCGGCAGCGGCACGCTTTCCACTTCGGTGTAGAGCGTGTCGGCGCCGCTCGGCTGGCCGACCTGCTCCACGCCGGGGCCTTCCAGCAGCCGGTCCATGAAATCCAGGCAGGCGCTGATGCAGGCGCCGTCGGTGATCGAGACGATGCGCGCCGGTTCGCCGTGGGCCGGCGCCTCACCGGTCTCCCTGACCGCCGCTGCTCAGAAGCGCTCGCCGCCGGGCAAATAGCGCCATTCGCCCGGTGCCAGCTTGCCCAGCGGGATGCGGCCCACGCGCAGGCGCCGCAGGCTGATCGCTTCCAGCCCCACTTCGGCGCACATGTGCTGTAGCTGCCCCGGCTGCACGTGCTTGATCGCGAAGCGCAGGCGGTCCTCGTTCTGCCAGCTGACCTTGCACGGCGGCAGGCTGCGCTGCTGGTAGACCAGGCCGTGCGCCAGCCGCAACATGCCGTAGGGGCGCAGTTCGCCGCGCACCTCGACCACGAATTCCTGTTCGATCGAGGTCGCGTCCTCGGTCAGGCGGCGCAGCACGCGGCCGTCCTGGCTCAGCACCAGCAGGCCGCTGGCGGCGTCTTCCAGCGCCAGCGGCGCGTTCAGGCGCAGGAAGTGGCGCTTCAGCACGCGCACATTGGCCATGTCCACCGCGCTGCGCGTGTCCGGCCCGACCAGGGCCAGGGCGGCGTCCAGGTCCAGCCCGGCGGGCTTGTGCAGCAGCAAGGTGGCCGGCTCGACTGCGCCCAGTTGCGCATCGGCGGCCAGGGTCACCTGTTGCGTGGTCACCGCCGCCTGCGGTTCCTCGACCACCACGCCGTCCACGCTGACCCAGCCGCCCTCGATGTACTGCTGCGCTTCGCTGCGCGAGCACGGCAGCATGGCGGCCACGTATTTGTCGAGGCGGGTAGGGGCGGACATCGAATGGCTCGGCGATCAGGGCAGGGCAGTGTACGTGCAGGCGTCGTCGCCCTGCCACGCGCGAGGCTGCTCAGCTGTGCGCGGCGCCGGCGAGATCGAGCTGGGTCAGGTACAGGCGAAGATCGAATTCCAGCTGGTGGTAGTCCGGCGCCATGTGCGTGCACAGCTGGTAGAACGGCTTGTTGTGCGCGCTTTCTTTCAGGTGCGCCAGTTCGTGCGCCACGATCATCTGCAGGAACGCCGCCGGCGCGTCGCGGAACACGCCGGCGATACGGATCTCGCGGCTGGCCTTGAGCCGGCTGCCCTGCACCCGCGAGACGCTGGTGTGGGTGCCGAGCGCGTGCTTCACCGCCTGCAGCCGGTTGTCGTAGATCACCTTGTGCAGTGGCTCGGAGCTGCGCATGTGGCGGTCCTTCAACGCCAGCGTGTAGGCATACAGCTGGCGGTCGTTGCGTACCGGATTGGGCGTGTCGTAGCGCTTGCGCAGCCATTCGCCGAGACGATCGCGCGCGATCAGTTCGCGGACCTGATCCTGCACATGCGGCGGATAGCCGACGAGGTATTTCAGCGCTTGCATGGCGCCACGATAGCGCGCCCTGGCGGCCGCCGCACGGCCGCGGCCAAGGGGGCGGCCGCAGCGGGTAAGATAGCGGTCAACGTCTTGGATCGGCTGGATTTTCCCGATGCGCAATCCCCTGCAGGAACAACTGCTCAAGGCCGGCCTGGTGAAGAAGAACCAGGTGGCGCAGGTCGCGCGCGAGCAGGCCAAGGCGCGCCACGGCAAGGCGCCGCCGCCGCCCAGCGCCGAGCAGCTGGAGAGCGAGCGGCTACGGCTGGAACGGGTGGAGCGCGACCGCGCGCTGGCCGCCGAGCGCAACGCGCAGGCGCGCGCGCAGGAGCAGCGCGCGCAGGCGCGGCAGATCGTGGACAGCCACAAGCTCAAGGCCGATGGCGAGATCGACTACCATTTCACCGATGCCGGCAAGATCCAGCGGCTGCGGGTGGATGCGGCGCTGCGCGCGCAGCTGATCAGTGGCGCGGCGGTGATCGCGCGGCTGGATGCCGGCTATGTGCCGATCCCGCGCGCGGTGGTAGAGAAAGTGGTCAGCCGCGATCCCGCCGCGATCGTGCTCGATACCACCCAGGCTGTGGCCGCCAGCGGCGAAGACGATCCGTACTACAGCCGCTTCCAGGTACCGGACGACCTGATCTGGTAGCCGGCCACGTTGCTGTTTTCCGGGCGCTGCACAGCGGCGCGTGCACCCGCGCTGCGTGCCGCTAGCTAGCGGCTGCACTCCGGCGCCATCGCAATCGACGCGCACGCAGGCGATCTGCCTGCAGGTGGCGTGCACCGGCATTGCCGGCCCGATGCGTTCCGCGCGCGCCTGCGTCCCATGTTCGCGGACCAGGCCCTGTAACGCTGGAGTTCCTGCTCGGCCAATTTGGTGGCCGCGCGTGCGCCGGTCATGAACATGCCGGCGAATGTGAAACCGGCGTGCATTGCAATCGCCGGCCGCGGCCGCATCATCAGGACTGACGAATCCTTTGGAGACGATCATGGCCACAGGCTGGGCGAACGACGGCGCGGTGCAGGAGCAGATCGACGCCACCGTCGAAGATGCGATCGAGCGTGCGCGCCGGCAGCTGCCGCAGGGACCGAGCCTGGCGCAGTGCGAAGCCTGCGATGCGCCGATCCCCGAGGCGCGGCGCAAGGCGCTGCCCGGCGTGCGCCTATGCGTGGCGTGCCAGGACGCGCAGGACCGCGAGCAGCACGAGCACAGCGGCTACAACCGCCGCGGCAGCAAGGACAGCCAGCTGCGCTAGGGCGTGTCGTCGATTCCTGGCGCGCCTGGGGATGGAGATCAGTCGTCGTTGGCGGCGCTGCTGACCGGAGGCACCGGCCGCGCGTGCAGGGCGATGTTGAGCTGGTCGACCACCATCGCCCAGTCGGCGTCGTCCAGGCGCTCCTCGCGCAGCAGCTGCGCTTGCGCCAGCGTCCAGAACGGCGCTTCTTCCAGCCGCATCGTGTCCGGCAGCGGCGAATGGCGGGCGAGGAACTGGCGGATATCGGTTTCGGTATTGGGCAGGCCCAATTGCGCGAACAGTTCGGCGAACGGGTGGACAGGTTGTTCCATGGGTCACCTTATCGGCAGGGGGAGGGCGCGCGTCGCGCTGCGGCGGCGTGCGTGGCCTGACACCATAGCGTCCGCGCGATCAGGGTCTTGTTAGGACCTGCGCTTGCGCCGTGCCTGGCGCCTGCCGATCAGCGCTAACCAAGTCCTGGCGGCACTGGATGGCCGCGCCAGCGCCGCGTGCTGCGCTGGAAGAACAGGCTGTTGGGGACCTGCAGCACGCTGTCGCCGGCGTCGTCGCGGGTCTCGCGCAGCGTGGTGTAGATCAGGTTGATGTCCACCACCTGGCCCTTGAGCCCGGGCTTTTCGCCGTTCTCGAGCAGTTCGATGTGGTCATGCAGGCGGAACGGCCGCGTGGCGAAGATCAGCAGCGTGCAGAAGATGTTGGACAGCACGCTCCAGGCCGCGAAGAACGCCACCGCTGCCACTGCGGCGAAGCCGGTGAACGCAGTCCACAGCACCGTGCCGGACACGCCCAGCCGATCCAGGATCAGCAGCAGCGCCGTGCTGTAGATCACGAAGCCGCTGCCGCGGCGCGCCAGCATCGTCAGTTCGGGCGGCAGCGCGTGGTGCTCGCTCAGGCGCCGCACCAGCCGCCGCAACAGCGTGCGCAACAACCACGCGGCCAGCACGATCAGCGCGATCTGCGCACCTGGCACGATCAGGTCCAGCCAGCGGTGGGCCCAGGGCGGCGGCATGGCGTGGAGCGAGGACATCGGCGCTGTCGGCGTGGCGGGGGAGGCGCGATGGTCGCAATCGTCGCGGTATCGGGCAAGTGCGGGTCGCGCCGACGATGCGGGCAATGCGACTCCCCGGGAGTGGTCGTCGCGCGCCGCTCAAGGATCCTGTTGCAGGCTGTCCCAGCGTTCGGCGGGAATCTCCGGCAGCGCTTCCAGCGCCGGCATCGCGAACAGGAAACCTTGGTACAAGCCGATGCCCAGCGCGCGCAACGCGCGATATTCGGCGGGCGTTTCCACGCCCTCGGCAAGCACCCGGCAGCCCAGTGCCGCGGCCATGCCGAGGATGCCGGCGACGATATGCCGGCGCGGTGCGCTGGTATCGATGTCGCGGATCAGGGCCATGTCCAGCTTGAGCAGGTGCGGCTGGAAATCGGCGAGCAGGTTGAGTCCGGAGTGGCCGGCACCGAAATCGTCGATCGCGGTCAGGATGCCGCGCTGCGCGTAGTCGCGCAGGATCCGCACCACCTTGGGCAGGTCGTGGATGCGCTCGGATTCGCTCATCTCGAAGATCAAGTCGCCGGTCGGCACGCCGTAGCGCTCGGCCGCGGCCAGGGTCAGGCGGATGCAGGTCGCCGGTTCGTAGACCGCGTTGGCAATGAAATTGATCGACAGTCGGGTGCGCAGGCCCAGCCGTGCCGCTGTGGCGATCGCCTGCACCCGGCAGGTCTGGTCGAAGCGGTACAGTTGCTGCGGGCGCACCCGCGCCAGCACCGCGGCCGCGCCGCTGCCGTCCTCGCCGCGCACCAGCGCCTCGTAGGCGTAGACCGTGCGCGCATCGGCATCGACGATCGGCTGGAACGCCATGCGCACGCCGAAGTCGAGCGGTTCGCCATCGCGGCAATTGCCGCAGGCCGGTTGGCCTAGTTCGGCAGACAGGGATCGCAGGAGCATACCGCGCGGCTACCGCAGGAAGAGGTCTGGATTATCGGGCGGCGCCGTGAAGACGGCGCCGACATCACGTGCGGCGTTGCCGCCACGCGCGGACTCAGCCGGCTTCGGCTTCGTCGACTTTCTTCAGCACGCGGGTGGTGCCGAGCACTTCGACGCGGCCGCCGGCCTTGCGGAACGCGGCCATGTCGGCCTCGATACGCTCGCGGCTGAGGCCTTTCTGCGCCTTGTCGCCGCCGGCGCCGCCGCGGGCGGTCTTGGCGGTCGGGGGCGGGGTCTTGCTGGTGGGACGTGCCATGGTGAATCTCCTGGAGTCAGTACATCGTCAGGGGAATGCCGCGCGCCAACTGATCGTTGTGGATGCGGCGGATGTCGCGGCAATACGGACCGGCCATCGTGAATTTGCGGCAGATCGCCGGGCGCTGTTCGTAGATCGAGCAGCACATGCGCTTGCTGTCCACCGCCACGCACCAGCCGTCCTCGTCGCGCGCCATCACGTGCAGGCCTTGCGCGGTGTGCTCGGTGAGATGCTCAGGCACCTTGTCGTCGGGCATCAGCAGCACGGTCAGGCGGCAGCAGATCGCGTCGCAGCGATCGCAGCTGACCGATTTTTCGGCCGTGGCGCGGGGTGTCGGTTGCGTGTTCAAGCGGCGTCCCCGATGGGTGCGGCAGTGCGCTGGAAGCGCAGCACGCGGCCGCGATGCGGCGGCAGATCGTCGGGGCAGAGCTGCAGCTCGCGCTGTTCGCTGAGCGCATAGCCCTGCGTGGCCAGCGCGCGGGTCAGCGCGGCGCTGTTGCCGCGGCCCGGATCGGCGATCAGCACTTCCGCGCTCGCCGTGGCGTGCCGCGCCAGCAGTTCGGCGAGCATGCCCGGATGCTGGTGTTCGTACAGCACGTCGCTGCCGATGATCACCTCGAAACGGCCCAGCTCGGGGTTGGGCTGGTCCCAGTCGAGGCGCCGGTACGGCACCGCGGGCAGTTCGTTGAGCGCGGCGTTGTAGGCCAGGAACACTTCGGTCAACGGGTGGCGGTCGCTGGCGACGATGTCGGCGCCGCGGCGGCGCAGCACCAGGCTGGCCAGGCCGAGGCCGCAGCCGATCTCCAGGATGCGCTTGCCGCCGATGTCGAACAGCGCCATCGTTTCGGCGAGCAGCCGCCCGGCCGGCCACACGTTGCCGAACAGGCTCCATTGCGCCGAGGAGATGCCGGCCGCTTCGGCCTGCGCGTCGGGATCGGAGAACTGTTGGGTATCGAGCAGCGAACGGATGCGATAGTCCTGGCCGCCCAGGTTGAGCGTGTTGATCTGGGTGGTGTAGCCGGACACAGACGCTCCCGGTGGGTCCGGCCCGAAGCGGGACGGAGGCTGGCGCGAGAAGAGGGGCGAGTCGGGCGACAGAAACGGCCGGACGAGACGCGTGTAAAAACGTGACGCTGAAGCGTGACCGCCCATATTACGCCAGTCGCCCCTCTTGCGTATGAACGGAACCTGCGCTAGCGCCTTTGTACGCCAGGTCGTGCCGGTGCGCGCTGCGGTTGCACGCCGGGGGTGCGGGCTGCGGCGCTCAGCGCTGCGCGGCGGCCAGCGCCAGGCCCTGGACCACGCCGAACGAGGGGTCGCCGTGGACCAGGCGCGCCTGCGGGAACGCGGCGGCGGCGATCTGCTGGATGTAGCCGGCGCGCGACATGCCGCCGGTCAGGAACACCGCCGCCGGCTCGCGGCCGATGTCGCTGCGCACCTGCGCCAGCAGCTCGCCGAAGGCTTCCAGATAGCTGCGCGCGGCATGGGTCAGTTCGGCGGCGCGCACCTGCACTTGCAGCCCGGCTTCGATGTAGTCCAGCGCCTCCGCATGCTGCTCGCTGTCGCTGAGGCGGATCTTGCTGCGTTCCACCGCGCGGTAAAGGCGCGCGGTGTTGCCGGTGTCCTGCAGCGCCTGCAGCCGGGTGTCGTACGGGCGCGGTACCTCGTCGTAGCGATGCTGGCGGAAATCGCGCTGGCGGGTGGTGTCCTGCACCATCGCCGCCTCGACGTAGTGGTGGGTCGGTACGCGGGTGCTGCCGCGGCCAAACAGCGGCATGAAGCTGGCCAGGCTCAGCGCCAGGTCGATGTCGGTGCCGCCGCGGGCGATGCCCCAGGCGCGATGCACCTGCGGCGCGCCGTCGCCGCCGACGCTGGCGTGGGCGATGTCGGTGGTGCCGCCGCCGATGTCCACCACCACCGCGTCGTGGCGTGCGTCGCTGCCGGCGTGGTAGTGCATCGCCGCGGCGGCTGGTTCTTCCAGGAACCCGACGTCGTCGAAGCCGGCGGCGAGCGCGGCGCTGTGCAGGATCTGCAGCGCCTGCGCGTTGCCGGCTTCGCCGATCGAACTGCGGAACTGCACCGGGCGCCCGAGCAGCGCGCTGCGCACCTGCAGGCCCAGTTGCTGCGACGCGGTCAGGCGGATGTGTTCGAGGATGTGGGTGGCGATGCCGGTGATGGTCTGCCTGGCGCGCGGATGCAGGTTGTAGCCGAGCATCGATTTCGGGCTCTGCACCAGGCTGCCTTCGCCTTCGAGGAAATACGCATCCAGCGCGGCGTCGCCGTACACCGCGTTCTGCAGCAGCGCCGCGGAACTGCGCGGCTCGCGCATCTGCGCTTCCATCCATTGCCGGCGAACCACGCGGATCGCGTCGCGGCGCAAGTCGTCGCGGCTGCGCGTGCGGCCGGCGGCGGCCGCATCGCGGCGGCCGGATTCGATCAGCTCGTCCACCTGCCGCTCCAGCGCCGGGGTCAGCTCGAAATCGGACGGATCGCGCATCACCTCCGGGAAGTACACGGTGGTGCGGAACTGGTGCTGGTCGCCGAAGCCGATCGGCACCACGCGGCCATCGATCACCGCGGCGGCGGCGGAGTTGCTGGTGCCGAAATCGATGCCGAGTCTCATGTCGCTGCGGGGCCGGGCAGGGGGCCGCGCACTGTGCGGCAAGCCGCTGCGTGGCGCAAGCCGGCCAGCGCCGCTGCCGCGCCGGCATGCGTGGCAGCGGTCGGGCATCGCCGTTGCGGGTATGGTCGGTATCCCCGCGGACTGCACCAGGCCCGCGATTGCGGGCCTGGTGCGGATACAGCCGGTGCGGGTGCGATTACAGCGCCGCGCCCGCGTGGCCCTGGTCCTTTTCCTGTTCGGTGGCCTCGCGCACGCCGGCCACTTCCACCGCAAAATGCAGCACCTGCCCGGCCAGCGGATGGTTGCCGTCGATGGTCACCAGCTCGGGGCCGACATCGACCACCGTGACCAGCAGCGGCCCCTGGTCGGTCTGCGCCTGGAACTGCATGCCGGCGGCGAGGCTTTCGGCGTCCGGGAACGAGCTGCGCGGCACCTCCTGCTGCAGTTGATCGTGGCGCGGCCCGTAGCCTTCGTCCGGGATCACGTCGACCTGCACGCGCTCGCCGCTGCGCTTGCCGGTTAGCGCATTTTCCAGCCCCGGCACGATGTTGCCGGCACCGTGCAGATAGCTGAGCGGATTGTCCGGCGAGGATTGATCGATCACCTCGCCCGCATCGTCGGTCAGGGTGTAGTGGATGGTGGCGACAAGACCGTTGGCGATCTCCATGGGAAACCTCATTCATTCATTGAGAAGTGGGATACGCCGGCACAGTCACAGCGCGATGCAAGGTGCTACCCGAATACCCTAACGAAAAGCGCCGGCGGATCGCAAGTCGGCGCTGCGCAGCGGGCGGTTACAATGGCCATTCGCCCCGTCGTCGCCGCAACAAGGAACCCCATGTCCGCCGCACCCGCCTGCCCGCAATGCACCCTGCACAACACCTACCTGGACGGCGCGCTGTGGATCTGCGCCGATTGCGGCTACGAGTGGCCGGCGGCGGCCGATACCGACTCCGCTGCGCAAACCCTGGTGCGCGACAGCAACGGCAACGTGCTGCAGGCCGGCGACACGGTGGTGGTGATCAAGGACCTGAAGGTCAAGGGCTCGTCGATCCCGCTCAAGCAGGGCTCGGTGATCCGCGGCATCCGCCTGGTCGAGGACGATGCCGAGCACATCGAAGGCAACTCGGACAAGATCAAGGGCCTGGTGCTGAAGACCTGCTTCCTGCGCAAGGCGTGAGCCGTGGGTGCTGGTTGCGGCGACGGCAGGTAGCGGCCGCCGCCGCGTGTCCGGCTCAGGCCAGCGTCGGGTAATCGGTATAGCCCTTGGCGCCGCCGCCGTACAGCGTGTCCGCGTCCAGCGGATTGAGCGGCGCATCGCGGCGCAGCCGTTCCACCAGGTCCGGATTGGCGATGAACGGGCGTCCGAATGCGACCGCGTCGGCAGCGTCCGCGGCGATGACCCGTTCGGCCAGCGCCTTGTCGTAGCCGTTGTTGACCAGCCATGGTCCGCGGAACCTGGCGCGCAGCGCGGCATAGTCGAAAGCGATGTTGTCGCGCGGGCCGCCGGTGGCGCCCTCGATCACGTGCACGAAGGCCAGGCCGAGCGGATCCAGGCGTTCGACCGCGCGCTCGAACAGCGGCTGCGGGTCGCTGTCGTGCGCGTCGTTTGCAGGCGTCACCGGCGACAGGCGCACGCCGGTGCGCTCGGCACCGATCTCCTGCGCCACCGCTTGCACCACCTCGAACAGTAGCCGAGTGCGGTTCTCGATGCTGCCACCGTAGGCGTCGTCGCGGCGGTTGCTGCCGTCGCGCAGGAACTGGTCGATCAGGTAGCCATTGGCCGCGTGCACTTCCACGCCGTCGAAGCCGGCGGCGATGGCGTTGCGCGCGGCGTGGCGGAAGTCCTCGAGCAGCGCGGGAATCTCGTCCAGACGCAGCGCACGCGGTTCTGAGACGTCGCTGAAGCCCTCGGCGGTATAGGTCTTGGCATTGGCGCGCAGCGCGCTCGGCGCCACCGGCGCGGCGCCGTCCGGCAGCAGGCTGACGTGGGAGATGCGGCCGACGTGCCACAGCTGCAACACGATCCTGCCGCCGCGGCGGTGCACCTCGGCGGTGACGGTCTTCCAGGCGGCGACCTGGACATCGCTATAGATCCCGGGCGTATCCATGTAGCCCTGGCCCATCGGGCTGATCTGGGTGGCTTCGGCGACGATCAGCCCGGCGCTGGCGCGCTGACCGTAGTACTCCGCCGCCAGCGGCGAGGGGATGCGGCCTTCGCCTTCAGCGCGATTGCGGGTCAGCGGCGCCATCACGATGCGGTTGGCCAGTTCGATCGCGCCCAGGCGCAGCGGGGCGAACAACGGGGAAGCGGTAGCGGTCATCGGTAGGTGTCTCGAACGAGGAATGGGGGCAGGGACAGCACCGCGCCAAAGGCGCCGATCGTCTCTCGGTAAACATGGGGATGGTCACCGTGGTTACGCGTAGTCGCGATGGGACAGTGCGTTGCTGGCGGCAGGCTCGCCGGCGCCTGCGGCGCCGTGTTGGAGGCGCTGCGTGGTCGGCAGCGGCTGACGTGCCAGGCTGACGGCGGACGGCTGGCGCGACCAGGGCGACATAGACGAACACCGTGCGCAACGCGCTGTTGCACACGCACGGGTGCCGTTGCATGTTGCGATGCACAATACTGTTCAACCCTCGATCAGGTCCCGGGCATGTCCACTCCCGTCGCTTCTCAGGCGCCGCTATCGCGCCGCGGCTATCTGCTGATCCTGTTCGCGCTGGCGATGGGCGGCTTCGCGATCGGCACCAGTGAGTTCTCCACGATGGGCCTGATGCCGTACATCGCGCGCGGGCTGGCGATCGACGCGCCGCAGGTCGGGCACCTGATCAGCGCCTATGCGCTGGGCGTGGTGGTCGGCGCGCCGCTGCTGGCGATCGTCGGCGCGCGCTGGCCGCGGCGCACCCTGCTGCTGGCGTTGATGGGCTTCTACGCGGTCGGCAACCTGGCCAGCGCGCTGGCGCCTGACTATCACAGCATGCTGCTGGTGCGCTTCATCGCCGGTCTGCCACATGGCGCCTATTTCGGCGTGGCCACCCTGGTTGCCGCGTCGATCAGCCGCCCCGACCAGCGCGGCGCGGCGGTGAGCCGGGTGCTGCTCGGGCTGAACCTGGCGGTGCTGATCGGCAATCCGCTGGCGACCTGGCTCGGCCAGGTGGCGCAATGGCGCTACGCCTATGCGCTGGTGGCGGCGATCGCGGTGCTGACCGTGGTGCTGGTCATGCGCCTGCTGCCGGCCGATCCGCACGAGCCGCGGCAGCGGCCGCTGCGCGAGCTGCGCGCGTTCAACCGTCCGCAGGTGTGGCTGGCGCTGGGCATCGGCTCGGTCGGCTTCGCCGGCATGTTCTGCGTGTTCAGTTATCTGGCGCCGACCCTGACCCAGGTCACCGGCGTCTCCGAGCGCTGGATCCCGTTCGCGATGTGCGCGTTCGGCTTGGGCGGCCTGCTTGGCAATCTGGCCGGCGGGTGGCTGTTCGACCGGCTGCAGTTCCGTGCGGTGCCGCTGGTGCTGCTGTGGTCGATGGCGGTGCTGCTGGCGTGGCCGCTGGCCGCGCACTCGCCGTGGGCGGTGCTGCCGGCGGTGGTCGCGGTCGGCACGATGGGCGCGCTGGCGCCGGTGCTGCAGACCCGGCTGATGGATGTGGCCAGCGAGGCGCAGACCCTGGCCGCGGCCTCCAACCACGCCGCGTTCAACCTGGCCAATGCACTGGGGCCGTGGATGGGCGGGGTCGCGATCAGCGCCGGACTGGGCTGGACCTCGACCGGCTACGTCGGCGCGACGGCGGCGCTGGGCGGGCTGCTGGTCTACCTGTGGGCGCGCCACGACGCGCGCCGCGCCGGGCGGCTGGCGACTGCCGGCTAGGGCAGGCCGCCATCGCGCGGATGCGCCTGGCGCAGCGCTGCGCCTGCGCGTTGCGCGACAGCCGCCGCAAACCGCTGCGTTCCGTTGTCGTCTGCGCGCACGACTGGCGAAGAACGCCAGGCCATCGGCCGACGCCATGAATGACCGTTCATGCCTGCCAGCGTGGCGTGAGGACGCATGCGTTTCGGCTCACGTGCACTTTATGCCCCTGCGTCCAGCATCCGTCCCACGACGCAACGCGGCAACACGCTTCATCCCGCGGCCAGGCGACATCCAGGGCAACACGACCCGACGTGCCCGTTGCGCGATGTTCGCCGGCCCATTGCAGAAGGAGTTCCATCCATGAGCATTCAGAGCAAGACCACCCACAGCCTCAACGACCTCATCGCCATTTCCCGCGACGGCCAGCAGTTCTACCAGGAAGCGGCGCAGAAGGTCGGCGACACCGAGCTGTCGGCGTTGTTCCTGCGTATCGCCGGGGTCAAGGCGGACATCGTCAGCGGCCTCAGCGCAGTGGTGCAGGCGGTCGGCGGCAAGCCCGACGCGCACGGCACCATGGTCGGCAGCATGCAGCAGATGTACGCCAAGGTGCGTGCCGCGCTGGGCGACACCAAGTACGGCTATGTGGCCGAACTGGAAGAGTCCGAGGATCGCCTGCTGAAGGCATTCAACGACACCATCGCCGACAGCGACACCCCGGTCGCCGCGCGCGATGCGGCGACCAAGTTGCTGCCGGAAGTGCGCGCCTGCCACGACGTGATGCGCACCCGCAAGCTGGCGATGAAGAACGCGGCCTAAGCCGCAGGCCGGACCTGGATCCGGCCGGCAGCGAGTACGCGGCACGCTGTGCTGCTCGCGCACGCCAGCATGCCGTTGCCGCACGAGCGCAGAGGCCGACCGGATGCAATCCGGTCGGCCTTTTGCGTTGTGCAGCCGCAGGCAAGGCGCGGCGACGGCGAGGCGCTTGCTACCATGGCCGCCCACCCGTTGCCGAGTCGCCCGCGGTTTCCGCCGCAGCCTGCCGATGGTCCACGACGCTTCTTCCACAGACGCGCAGTTCTCGCTCGGTTTCGCCGCGCCGGCCGCGCGCGAAAGCCTGTTCTTCGCCGTGTTGCCGGATGCGGCCACCGCGCAGCGCATGTTCGCGCTGGGCGAACGCCTGCGCGCCGCGCATGGCCTGCGCGGGCCTGCGTTGCCGGTCGAGCGCCTGCATCTGACCCTGCAGTACCTCGGCGCGTACGCCGGCATGCCGCCGCGCCTGCTGCAGCAGGCGCATGCCGCCGGACAGGCGCTGGCGGCGGCGCCGTTCGAACTGTGCTTCGATCGGGTGCTCAGCTTCGGCGGGCGTGGCCGCGCGCGGCCGCTGGTGCTGCACGGCGACGGCGAGCCGCCGGCGCTGCGCGGGTTGCGCGACGCGCTGCAGCAGCGGCTGGTGCGCCAGGGCGTGGCCACGCGCGCCGAGGCGGCCTATGTCCCGCACATCACCCTGGCCTACGACGCTCTGGCCGTGCCGCTGCAGGCGGTGCCGCAGGTGCGCTGGACGGTGGCCGCGGTGAGCCTGATCCGCAGCGTGCAAGGGCAGGGCCGCTATCTGCACGAAGCGACCTGGCCGCTATCCGCGGTGGCGGCCGACGCTGCGCACGCCGGCGCCGCGGCAAGCGGATGAGCGAACCGGCGCCGCCGCTGACCCTGCCCGACGCGCAATGGGCGCAGTTGCAGGCGGTCTATGCCGCGCCGCCGCGCGCCTATCACCATTTCGGCCACGTGCAGGCGGTGCTCGGCCACGACGCCGAGGTCGCCGCGGCGGTCGGCTGGCGGCAGCCGCGCGAGGTGTATCTGGCGGTGCTGTACCACGACGCGGTGTACCACGCCGGCCGCAGCGACAACGAGGCGCAGTCGGCGCGCCTGGCGCAGGCGGCGATCGCGCAGTGGCTGCCCGAGGCGGGACTGGATGCGGCACGCGTTGCCGCGCTGATTGAACTGACCGCGCGTCACGGGCGACTGTCCGCCGCGGCGGTGGATGCCGAAGCGGCGCTGTTCCTGGACTGCGACATGGCCATCCTCGGCGCCGATCCGACCGTCTTTGCCGCCTACGATCGCGCCATCGCCGAGGAGTACCGCGGCGTGGTGCCGGCCTGGCTATACCGGCGCAAGCGCCGTGCGTTCCTGCAGACAGTGCTGGCGCAGCCGCGCATCTTCCTCAGCGGCTGGTTCCATGCGCGCTACGACGCGGCGGCGCGCGCCAACCTGCGCCAGGCGATCGGCTGAGCTGGCCGCGCCGGCGTTCTACAATGCGCGCTTGTTCACGCCGCTGGCGTGCCATCCGCCGCGCACCGTGATGTCCGATTCCGATTTCGCCACTACCGATCCGTGCCCGCAACCGCCGCAGCCGCCGCTGCCCAGCGATTGCTGCAACAGCGGTTGTCCGCTGTGCGTCCACGACCTGTACAACGAAGAAGTGGCGCGCTATCGGCAGGCGCTGGCGGCATGGCGACTGCGCCATCCCGCGCCTTAGCCGGGCGCGTGAGCGCTCGCCGCGCGTCGCCGCAGCCCGCGCCGGCGCGGCCGCCTGCTCGCTGCCGCGGCGGCCTGCAGGCAAGCTTCCGGCGTACCCCGCATGAACCGGCGTCCGCGCCGTGCTTCGCGCCGCGGCCGTTCGGGATTATCTTTGGCATGCCTTTTCAGGATTGCCAGATGATGCGAATGCGTGGCGGATGGATGTGGGGATGTGCGCTGGTCGGGCTGACCGCCACGGCGGCTGCCGCGACGACGGCGACACCGGCCGCGGTCCCGGAAAAACTCAGCCACGGTCGCTTCGAACAGGTCCCGGTGCTGCTGCCGCAGGGCGAAGCGCAGCGCGTGGTGCTGTGGTTCGCCGGCGGCAAACACGGCGCGGCCGCGCGCATGCGCCAGATCGAGGCGTTGCGCGACGACGGTGCGATGGTGGTGGTGATCGACGGCGCGCACCTGCAGGCGGTGCTGGCCAAGATCCCCGGCACCTGCGGTTTTTCCGCTGGCGACGTCGAGAACTTCTCGCGCTACGTGCAGGCCTATTACCACGTGCCGACCTACCGCCTGCCGCTGTTGGTCGGCGATGGCGACGGCGCCGCGCTGGCCTATGCGGTCGCGGCGCAGGCGCCCAAGCACCTGCTGGCCGGCCTGGTCACTGAGGATTTCTGTCCGGTGCAGGTGCTCGACGACCAGATCTGCGGCGCCGGCATCACCGCGCCGGCGCGTGCGCTGCAGCCGGCGGCGCTGCCGCTGCCGTGGCTGAGCGCGATCGATGTGCCGGGCAAGGGCCGCTGCACCAAGCAGAGCGATGCGTTCGTGCAGCAGGTGCCGCAGGCGCAGCAGTTCCGCCGCAGCGCCAGCGGCGATGCCTTGCCAGGGCTGCGTGCGGCCGTGCGCTCGCTCGGCGCGCAGCGCGGGGTCAGCCTGCCGCCGACGCCGGTCGACCTGGCCGGGCTGCCGGTGGTCGAAGTGCCTGCCGCCGCGGCCGCCGACCACGACCACGACCACGACCAGGTGTTCGCGATCTTCGTCTCCGGCGACGGCGGCTGGGCCGGACTCGACCAGCAGGTCGCCGGCGCGCTGGCCCAGGCCGGCATCCCGGTGGTCGGTGTGGATTCGCTGCGTTACTTCTGGAGCGAGCGCACCCCGCAGGGCTTCGCCACCGACCTGGACCGCATCTACCGCCACTACAGCCACCTGTGGCAACGCGGGCGGGTGGTGCTGGTCGGTTTCTCGCAGGGCGCCGACGTCTTGCCGGCCGCCTACAACCAGTTGCCGCCGACGATGCGCGCGCAAGTGCAGACCACCGCGCTGCTGTCGCTGGGCAAGACCGCCGACTACGAATTCCATGTCTCCAACTGGATCAGTTCCGTCGACGACGGCCTGCCGATCGCCCCGGACGTGGCGAAGATGCCGGCCGCGCGGACCCTGTGCATCTACGGCGAGGACGACGACGACAGCGTCTGCCCGGATCTGCCGCACGGCGGCGCGCAGCTGGTGAAGCTGCCCGGCGACCACCACTTCAAGGGCGACTACGCGGAACTGGCCAGGCAGATATTGCAGCGGATCGGGGCGAAATAGTCGGGACCGGGGACCCGGAAAAGCAACAGCAAAAGCTGTGGGGCCTTACCGAGAAACGTTCTTCGGGTCCCCGGTCCCGAGTCCCGAGTCCCGGCTACTCAGGCTTCCTCGGATCCAGCGAAATCAGCCGCGTCACGTCCAGTAGCGCCGCCGGCAGGTGCATGCCGCCGGGGGCGGCCAGGTAGCGGGTGCGCCAGGCCGGGGCGAACTTGGACTTGAAGCGGCGCAGGCCGGTGAAGCCGTAGAAACGCTCGCCGTGGCGCACGATCAGGTTGCCGAAACGGTTCCAGCGCCCGGCCAGACGATGCTGGGCCAGGCCCGATAGCGGCGCCATGCCCAGCGAGAAGCGCTTGTAGCCCTGTTCGCGGCTCCACAGGAACAGCTCGATGAACAGGAAATCCATGGTGCCCTTCGGCGCGTCGGCGATATACCGCATCAGGTCCACCGACAGCTCGTGTCCGGCCGGCGCCTGCCACAGGTTGGCGAAGGCCACGACCTTGCCCTCGGCCTCGACCACCGCGATCGGGAAGCGGCGCAGATAGGCCGGGTTGAAGCTGCCCAGCGAGAAGCCTTTCTCTTCGCCGGCCTTTTCCTCCAGCCATTGCTGCGAGACGTCGGCCAGCACCGGCATCAGCGTGTCGATCTCCTCCAGCGGCAAGATGCGGAAGCTCAGCCCGCTGCGCTTGCCGCGGTTCCAGGCCTGGCGCAGGTCGGCGCGCTCGCGGCCTTCCAGGTGGAAGTCTTGCAGCGACACCATCGCTTCCTCGCCCAGCTTGACCAGGGTCAGGCCCAGGTCGAGGTAGGTCTGCCAGTGCTGCTCGCCGACCTGATAGAACACCGGGCGCAGGCCCAGGCGGTCGGCTTCCTCGCGGAAACGCCAGATCAGCGCCCGCGCGACCTCCGGCGGCCCCACCGGATCGCCCATCGCCACCAGCGAGCCGCCATAGCGCTGCATCATCACGAAGCCCTGGCCGCCCTCGTCTGTCAGCAGCGCCTTGTCGCCGGTCAGCACCAGGCAGGCCTGGGTGTCGGTGGCCACGGCCAGCACCGGCGCCAGCGCGTCCAGCTGCGCCGTATCGGCCGCCGGCAGCGGCGAGCGCGTGCTGTGCAGCAAGCGCGCCAGCCCGAACACCACCACCGCCACGCTGACCAGCAGCACCGCGCGCAGCGCGCGCGGAGCATTGGCCGAGGTGGCGAACTGCCACCACAGCTCGTTCTGGTATTCGACGTGGCTGTAGACGAAGAACAGCAGCCATATGGTCGCGATCAGCACCAGGCCCAGGTTGCGGATCCATGGCCACGACCAGGCCTCGTCGAGCAGCGAGCCCTGCCGGTAGAACTCGCGGCGCGCGCCCCACAGCCCGGCCGCCACCACCAGCGAGGACAGCGCCACCGAGGCATGGCCGCCGCGCAGCCAGGCCGGCAGCGGCAGCAGCACGCAGATGCCGATCGCCAGCACCCACGCCGCATGGCTGCGCCGCTGCAGGCCCTGGCCGATCAGCAGCAGCACCACGCCGCCGAGGCTGGACAGCAGGTGCGAGGTCTCCACGATCGACAGCGGCGCCATGCCCAGGCGCCGTTTCGGCGTTGGCAGGGTGCCGTCGATGACCAGCGCCGCGCCGACCGCGAACACCGCCATGGCGATGATCTGCGGCAGCCACGGGCGCAGCGTGCCCCACGCCACGCGCACGCCGCCGGCGCTGGCCGCCAGCGGCCGGCGCAGGCCCGAGGCCGCGGCCATCAGCACCGACAGCAGCAGCGGCACCACGTAGTAGGTGATGCGGTAGATCAGCGCCGCTGCCAGCACCGCGGCCGGGGCCACGCCGGGCAGCAGCTTGAGCAGGCTCCACTCGAACACGCCCAGTCCGGCCGGCACGGTGGACATCAACCCGGCCACCACCGCGACCAGGTACAGGCCGACGAAGCCGACGAACTCGATCCCCGATTCGTCCGGCAGCAGCACGTAGAACGCGGCGCTGGCCAGGCCCAGTTCGACCACGCTCAGCGCGGTCACGCCGAGCGCGGTGCGCCGGTCCGGCAGCCACAGTTCGTGGCTGCGCCAGCGCAACGTGCGGCCTTCGCGCCCGGCCAGCAGCAGCATCAGGCCGAAGCCGGCCAGCAGCGCGATGCCGAACGCGCGCACCGCCTGCCCGCCGAGCGGCAGCGCCAGCGCCGCCGACGTCGGTTCCAGGATCAGCGCCAATGCCAGCAGCAGCCAGGCGCCGAACACGAAGCCGAGCGTGCTCATCAGCACCACCTGGCCGATCTCGGCCAGGCTCAGCCCTGCCCGGCCATAGCCGCGCAGGCGCACCGCGCCGCCGGTGAGCGCGGCGAAGCCCAGGGTCTGCCCGACCGCATGCGCCAGGAACGCGGTGACGCCGATCCGCATCGGATGCAGCTTGCGCCCGCTGCGGTGCAGGCCGACCGCATCGAAGCCGATCAGGCAGGCATAGCTGCTCAGCCCCAGCACCAGGGTCAGCGCGATCTGGCCGACACCGAGCTGGTTGAAGGCATGGCGGATCGCGGCATAGCCGTGGGTACTGAACTCGGTGGCTAGCGCGTGCAGCGCCAGCGCCAGGATCACCAGGCTGAACAGCACCGGCAGCGCGCGGCGCCAGCCGGCAGGGGAGGGGGAAGCGGGAGATGCGGTGTCGGTCATTGCAAGGCAGCGTAAGCGAAGAAGAGAGGGAACTGTGCGCAGACGCCGGCGGCATCGCGCAGGCATGCGGCGTTGGCGGCGCGGGTCATCGCGTTGGCGCGCCGGCAGGCGCAAAGGGGCTGGTGCATCGCGATATCGGCTGGCCTGGGGCTGTACCGGCGGTACCGGCGACGCGCATCATAGTGGAATCGCACGTCTGTACCGTGTCGGCGTGCGCCGAGGGTGCCGGCGTCGATACGCGCTGCGCATCGTGTTCCCCGCTACGACCCGGAGCCGATCCATGCCGTCGCCCCTGGCCCCCGCCTGCGCAGCGCCGCGTTGGCCGCGCGCCGCCGGCGCCCTTGCCACGGCCCTGTGCCTGCTGTTCCTCGGCGTGGCGCTGGCGCTGCACCTGCTGCGCGCCGACCTGCACTGGCAGCAGGCGACGCTGAGCCTGTACCTGCACGGCCGCGGCGGGCTGCTGCTGCGGATTGTCTACATGCTGCTGGCGGTCGCCATCGTCGCGCTGGCCGCCGGCCTGTATGCGCAGGCGCCGCCGCCTGCACGCAGCGCCGCGCCGCTGCTGCTGTTTGCGGTCGCCGCGCTGGGCCTGTGCGGGGTGGCGATCGGCGACAGCTACCTGCCGCAGCGCGCACCTTTGCTGGCGCCTCTGTTGCACGGGCTGTTCGCGCAGACCGCGTTCCTGTGCGCGACCAGCGCGATGCTGCTGCAGAGTGCCTGGCTGCGCCGGCAAGCGCCGTGGCAGGGCCATGCCGGCACGGTGTCGGCCCTGGCGGTGGCGGCGTTCGTGGCGCTGTGGGTGCACGTGCTGTGGCGCGCGCCGCCGCGCGGGCTGACCCAGAAGCTGGCGATCGTGCTGATCCTGGCCTGGCTGCTGCCGGTCGCCTATCGGCTGTGGCGGCCTGCAGGCTTGACGCAATCGCGCGACAATGCCCAGGTTTCCCCTCTTCAGGACAACGCCTCATGATTCAGCGATTCGATACCGGCCCGCGCATGTCGGAAATGACCGTGCACAACGGCGTGGCCTACCTGGCCGGGCAGATCGCCGACGACACCAGCGCCGACATCGCCGGCCAGACCCGCCAGGTGCTGGCGGCGATCGACGAACTGCTGGCGCGCGCCGCCACCGACAAGAGCAAGGTGCTGCGCGCGGAGATCTACATGACCGACCTGGCCGAATTCGCCGAAATGAACAAGGTCTGGGAAACCTGGGTCTGCCCGGGCAGCACCCCGGCGCGTGCCACCGTGCAGGCCAAGCTGGCCAACCCGGAGTGGAAGATCGAGATCGTGATCACGGCTGCGGTGTGAGGTGGGGCCGGGACTCGGGACTCGGGACTCGGGATTTTCGCAAGTTCGCAGCTTCTGCGCTTTTCTGTGGGAGGGGCTTCAGCCCCGACGCGTTACCGGTAAGGCGTCGGGGCTGAAGCCCCTCCCACAGAAAAGCGGCTGCGCCGCAGTCACAAAAAAAGCCGTTTTTTCTTTAAAAAAATCGCATTTTTTCCATCAAATCGCTTGACATCGATTTATTCCGGGACAGCGTCCCGAGTCCCGAGTCCCGAGTCCCGAGTCCCGAGTCCCGAGTCCCGAGTCCCGAGTCCCGAGTCCCGAGTCCCGAGTCCCGAGTCCCGAGTCCCGAGTCCCGAGTCCCGAGTCCCGAGTCCCGAGTCCCGAGTCCCGAGTCCCGAGTCCTCAGCGCCTGACGAACCGGTAATGCGCCACGCCCCACTGCTGGCCCTGCTCGTAGCCGAACAGCTCGGCGCAGGCCATCCAGAACATGCGCCAGCGCTGCCACCAGATCTTCGCATCGCGGCCGTAGGTTCCCTGCAGCACCTGCATCAGTTCGGTGCGATGCCGGTCCTGGTTGCGTAGCCAGGCGTTGGCGGTTTTCTCGTAGTGTTCGCCGGACAGCAGCCAGCGCCGTTCCAGCGCCAAGTCGTCCTGGAACTGCAGCAAGGTGTCGGCGGCCGGCATCAGTCCGCCGGTGAAGAAGTGCCGGCCCATCCAGTTGTCTTCGCCCTGCACCTCGAACGGGTAGGCCAGGTCGCGGTGGCAGAAGATGTGCACGAACATCCGCCCGCCCGGCACCAGCCATTGGCCGATCCGCGCCAGCAGTTCGCGGTAGTTGCGCATGTGCTCGAACATCTCGATCGACACCACGCGGTCGAAGCTCGCATGCGGCAGGCTCAGGGTGTTGGCGTCGTGGGTGATGACCTCCACGTTGCGCAGCCCGCGCGCGCGGCACTGTGCCTCGATGTGCTCGCGCTGCGGCCGCGAGTTGGACACCGCGGTGATGCGCGCGCCGGGGTAGTGCTCGGCCATCCACAGCGTCAGCGACCCCCAGCCGCAGCCCAGTTCCAGGATGCGCTGGCGGTCGCGCAGCTGCGCGCGTTCGGCGTACAGGTGCAGCATGCGTTCCTCGGCCGCGTCCAGGTCGGCGGTGCCGGCGTCCCAGTAGCAGCTGCTGTACTTCAGACGCTTGCCCAGGCACAGCTCGAAGAAGCGCGGTGGCAGTTCGTAGTGCTGGCGGTTGGCGGCCTCGGTCTCGATCGCGATGGCGCTGCCGCGCAAGGCCTCGACGAACACGCGCTGGCGTTCCCAGGCGGCGTCGGCACCGCCGCTGCGCTCCTCGCGCAGGCGCTGCGTGCACAGCTTGCGCATCGCCGCGCGCAGCAACGCGTCGGGCAGCAGTCCGGATTCGGCCACGCGGGTGGCCAACGGTTCGGCCGGCAGCACGGGGGGGGCGAAGTGGCGAGGGCGCTTGACATCGGCGGATCTCCTGGAAGCGGGGTCATTGCCGCGGCGGCAACGGAAAGAAGGCGCTGGTGCTGCGCTGGTAGTCGGCGTAGTCCTGGCCGCGCGAGCGCAGCGCCTGTTGTTCGGTGTAGGGAATGCCGGTGACGCGGTACAGGAACGCGAACATCAGCAGCGGCCCCAGCGCGGCGATGCCGACCCAGAGCGCGCCGCTGCCCACGGCGAGGAACACGTAGGCGAACCAATGCACGAATTCGAAGAAATAGTTCGGATGCCGCGAGTAGCGCCACAGGCCGCGGCGGCAGGTCTTGCCCTTGTTGCCTGGGGCGGCACGAAACGCGGCCAACTGGCGATCGGCCAGGCTTTCCCCGCCCACCGCCAGCAGCCAGGTCACCAGCGCCAGCGTGGTCCACATGCTCCACTGCGGCAGCGGATTGTGCGCGGCCATCGACAGCGGCAGCGCGAACAGCACCACCACCAGCGCCTGGCCGAGGAAGAACAGCAGGAAGCGGCGCTGGTCGCCGTGCCAGTGTTCGCGCAGCGCGCGGTAGCGGCCGTCCTCATGCGCATCGCCGAACACGCGCACGCCCAGGTGCCAGGCCAGGCGCGCGCCCCACAGCCCGCCCATCGCCGCGGTCAGCACGCGCGGCAGCGCGGCGCCGTCGGCGCGCCAGGCGCAGTACAGCGCGGCCAGCGCCATGCACGCCGCCCACAGCACATCGACCACGCCGGCGTTGCGGCTGCGCCGCTGCCAGGCCCAGCCGGCGAGCATGACCAGCGCGGTGAACGCACCCACGTGCAGCAGCGGCCAGGCGTTCATGGCGCGACGCCGCCGATGCGTGGCGTGGGCTGCACCGTCGCGGCCAGGCGCCGCGTCGCCAGGCTCAGCACGGCCAGCGCCGCGGCCCAGGCCAGCGTCAGCGCGAGCACCGCGTGCAGCAGCGGCGCGCTCAGCGCCACTGCCTGCCAACCACGCGCGGCCAGCACATAGCCGAGCGGGCCGAACACCGCGCCGAACAGCGCCGCGCGCCACGGGTGTTGCATGACCCAGGCCAGCGAATGGTTGAAGGTCAGCGCGAAGCCGGCCCACAGCGCCAGGATCCACAGCGGCGCCCACGGCGCGGGCGGCAGCGCTGCGGCGTAGCGTACCCAGCCGCCGGCGGCCAGCGCGGTATCGACGCCGGCACCGAGCAGCAGCGCCAGCGCCATCAGCACCGCATCGCCGCGCGCGCGGCGGCGCGGCTGCAATTGGTACAGCGCGAACAGCGCCAGCGCCGCCGGGCCGGCCCAGGCCAGCCCATGCCCGGCGCCCATCACTGCCGCCAGCCACAGCAGCTGCAACGCGACGTAGTTGGCCAGGTTGCTCATGCGTCGCCCGCCAGCGCCGGCGCGAACTGCGCCGGGCGCGCGCCCGGCTTGCTCAGCCACAGGTGCACGTCGCCGATCGAGCGCTCCAGGAAGCCGCCCTCGCAATAGGCCAGGTAGAACTCCCACATGCGGATGAAGCGCTCGTCGTAGCCAAGCGCGCGCACCTGCGGCAATTTGGCCATGAAGCGCTGGCGCCAGGCGCGCAGGGTCAGCGCGTAGCTGGGACCGATGTCTTCCAGGTTGAACAGGCGCAGATCGCTGGCGCGCGCGATCGCGCCGGTCATCGCCGCGACCGAGGGAATGAAGCTGCCGGGGAAGATGTGGCGCTTGATGAAGTCCACCGATGTCAGCGCCTGCGCGTAGCGGTGGTCCTCGATGGTGATGGCCTGGATCAGGGCCTGGCCGTCGTCCTTGAGCAAGCTGCCGATCTTGCCGAAATAAGTGTCCAGGTATTGGTGGCCGATCGCTTCGATCATCTCGATCGAGACCAGCCGATCGTAGCGGCCGTCGAGGTCGCGGTAGTCGCGCAACAGCACCTCGACGCGCTCGGACAGGCCGGCCGCATCCACGCGCTGGCGCGCCAGGTCGTATTGCTCGCGCGAGATGGTCACGGTGGTGATGCGGCAACCATGATGCTTGGCCGCATGCAGCGCGAAACCGCCCCAGCCGCTGCCGATCTCGACCACATGGTGCTGCGGCTGCAGGTCGAGCTTGGCGCAGATGCGCTGCAGCTTGCGCTCGGCGGCGCGTTCCAGCGCGGCCTCGCCGAGCGCGGCGTCTTCGTCGCGGAAGATCGCCGAGGAATACATCAGGTTGCGGTCCAGGAACAGCTCGAACAGCGGATTGCCCAGGTCGTAGTGCGCGGCGATGTTGCGGCGGCTGCCGGCGCGGGTGTTGCGCGCCAGCGCGTGCAGGCCGCGCATCGCCATGCCGCCGAGGCGGGCCAGGCCGGTCTCCATCGCGTCCAGGCGCTCGCGGTTGCGCACCAGCAGGCGCACCAGTGCGACCAGGTCGTCGCATTCCCACAGGCCGTCCATGTAAGCCTCGCCGACACCGACGCTGCCGTTCAACGCGGCCTGGCGATAGAAGCGCGGATCGTGGATGCGCAGGTGCGCGTGCAGTGCGCTGTCCGCCTGGGTGGCATTGCTTGGGCTGCCCAGGGTGGTGATCGCGCCGGCTTCCTCGATGCGCAACTGGCCGTCGCGCAAGCCGTCGAGCGTGGCGAACAGGCGCCGCCGCAGCAGGCGGTCGACGCCGCGCAGCGGCGGCGCGGCCGGGGCCAGCGCGACGGAAGCGGAGGAGGGCGCGTGCGGAGCGTTCATCGGCGTTCTCGCGGAAGGGAGTGATCGGGGTGGTCGTGTACCGGATTGCCGCGCAGCCACAGGCGCAGCGCCTGCCAGTGGATCTTGGCCACGACCTGCAGGGTCATCGCTGGATAGCGCAGCAGCGCGCGCGCCAGGCTGGCGCCGCAGATCTCGCACCGCTGCAGCACCAGGGTGGCGTCGAAGCGCCTGGCCGCCGGTTGCAGGTCGAGCACGTCCATGTGCACGCGCAGCTGCGTGCCCGGTTCGCTGCAGCGCCATGCGTATTCGTGCGCCATCGCCATGAAC
The DNA here is from genome assembly GCF_006838285.1 of Xanthomonas translucens pv. cerealis. Taxonomy (NCBI): domain Bacteria; kingdom Pseudomonadati; phylum Pseudomonadota; class Gammaproteobacteria; order Lysobacterales; family Lysobacteraceae; genus Xanthomonas; species Xanthomonas cerealis. Next base: position 2,532,004 of record NZ_CP038228.1, on the reverse strand, counting down.
GGGGAGACGTGAAAGCGCTTGTCGAAGCGCCAGGCGTGCACGCTGCCGTGGCTGCGCGCGGCGGCCACCGGCAGCACGTAGGCGTGGCGTTGCCGCCATGGCGTATTGGTGATCTCGGCGACGATGCTGTGCAGGCGCTGCTGCGCATCGTGGCAATAGTAGAAGGTGACCGGATTGAAGCAATGTCCGAAGTAGCGCAGGTGGGTCAGCATGCGCACCGCGCCGAGCGGGCGTTCGCCGCAGTGCTGCTGCACGCGGTCGCGCACCGCTTCATCCAGCGCTTGTGCCGGATCGCCCAGGTAGTCGCTGCGGCGGAATTCGGCCAGGTTGCGGCGGCCGACCGACCACCACCAGCGCCGCGCGAACACCTGCTCGAGTTCGGCCAGATCCAGGTACATCAGGAAGATCGGATAGCGGAACGCCAGCGCCTTGGGCGCGTAGCGGCGGTGCCGGATCCAGCCGCTGTACAGCGCGCTGTGCAGTCCCGGCGTGGTCGTGCCCGCCGCCGCCGGCGTTGTCGAGACGGCGCCAGCCGGCGGGGCGGACACGGTAGCGTTGCGCAGCAGATTCATGGCCAGGGTACCCCGAGCCCGGCGGCGACGTCGACCGCGCTGCGCAGGCCGTCTTCGTGGAAGCCGAAGCCCCAGCCGGCGCCGGCGAACCAGGTGCCGCGCTGGCCCTGGATCTCGCCCTTGCGCGCCTGCGCCGCCAGCGAGGCATGGGTCTGCAGCGGATGCCGGTAGCGCATGCGCCGCAGCACCTTGGCCGGATCGATGGCGTCGCCGCGGTTGAGGCTGACGATGAACGGCTTCGGCGAGGCGATCGATTGCAGCGCGTTCATCCAGTAGCTGACCGTGCACGGCGCATCCGGATCGGCCGGCACGTGCGCGTTCCAGGCGGCCCAGGCGCGGCGATTGCGCGGCAGCACGCGCGCATCGGTGTGCAGTACGGTGTCGTTGTCCTGGTAGGCGATCGCGCCGAGGATCTCGCGCTCGGCGGGGCTGGCGTCGTTGAGCAGGCGCAAGGCGTCGTCGGCGTGGCACGCCAGCACCACCTGGTCGTAGTGCTGGGCGTCGGCATCGGTCAGCAGCGATACGCCCTGCGACAGCCGCTGCACCGAACGTACTGGCGTGCCGATGCGCTCGTGTACTTGCCAGCGGTTGCGCAGCGCGTGCACATAGCGGTTGGAGCCGCCCGCGACCACCTGCCACTGCGGCCGACCGCTGACCTGCAGCATGTGGTGATTGGCCATGAAGCCGATCAGCTGGCGCATCGGAAATTGCATGATCTGCTGCGACGGCGAGGACCACAGCGCCGACGCCATCGGCACCATATGGGCGTCGCGGAATACCTGCGAATAGCGGTGCCGCTGCAGGAATTCGCCCAGCGTCAGTTGCGCCTGCGCCTCATCGGCCAGCACCTGCGGCGCCTGCCGGTAGAAGCGGCGCAGATCGCACAGCATGCGCCAGAAGCGCGGGCTGGCCAGATTGCCGGGCTGGCAGAACAGCCCGCCGAGGCTGCCGGCGTTGTATTCCAGCCCGCTGCGCGCCTCGTGCACCGAAAAACTCATCGTGGTCGGCTGCGCGGCCACGCCGAGTTGCGCGAACAGTTTGCTCAGCAGCGGGTAGTGTTGCGGGTTGAACACAATGAAGCCGCTGTCCACCGCGTACTGCGCGCCGTCCAGTTCGATCGCATGGGTATGGGTGTGTCCGCCTAGATAATTGGCGGCCTCGTACAGGGTGACCTCATGCTGTTGCGACAGCAGCCATGCCGACCCCAGCCCGGCGATGCCCGAGCCCACTACCGCAATGCGGCTCATCGTGCGCGCGCCTGCGCCCGCACCAGCTCCGCCGGCAGCGGCCGCAGTTGGCGGATCAGGCCGGTCCACGACAGCGCCTTCAGGCCATACCAGGTCAGGTCGATTTCCCACCAGCGGAAGCCTTGGCGCGCCGCACCCGGGAAGAAGTGGTGGTTGTTGTGCCAGCCCTCGCCGAAGGTCAGCAGCGCCAGCCAGGGGTTGTTGCGGCTGTCGTCGCGGGTGTCGAAACGGCGGCTGCCGAAACGGTGCGCCAGCGAATTGATGGTGAAGGTGGCATGGAACAGCGCCACGGTGGAGACGAAGAAGCCCCACACCAACAATTGCGGCCCGTCGGTGCCGAACTGCGGATGCTGGCGTTGCAGCCAGCCGCCGAGCAGGAACAACGCTACCGCCAGCAGCACCGGCAGCAGCAGATCGAAGCGGTCGAGGAAGCGCAGTTCCGGGAAGCGGCGCAGATCCGGGATCGCTTCCCAGTCGGTGCGGAAGCCGCGCGGGGTCAGGAACCAGCCGCTATGGCTCCACCAGAAACCATGCTGGCGCGGCGAATGCGGATCGGCCGGGGTATCGGTGTGACGATGGTGATTGCGATGGTGTGCGGCCCACCACAGTGGGCCGCGCTGTACGCTGGTGGCGCCGAGCGCGGCGAACAGGAACTGCACCACGCGCGAGGTTTTGAACGCGCGGTGGGCAAAGTAGCGATGGTAGAAACCGGTGAGGGCGAACATGCGCACCGCATACATCGCCACCGCCATGCCCACCGCGAACCACGATGCGCCGACCCAGAACACGCCCAGACAGGCCAGGTGCAGGCCGAAATAGGGCGCAGCGCGCAGCCAGTCGATGCGGTCGGCGCGGGCGCCGTCCAGTTCGATTTCCGCACCTGTGTCGAACCAGCGCCGCAGCGTGCGCGCCACGCGGCCGCGCTGCGGTGCGGGTGCTGCGGCAGGGGCGCGGGGATGGTCCGGAACGGGGCTCGGCACAAGCGCATCTCGTAGGGGATTCGGATACCGATACGGACAAAGCCGGAAGACGGATGCACTCGCGCCGCGGCGTCGCTGGCACGGCATGTAGCGCCGTGGAGCGCATCGCGGTCGCCGCTGGAGGCAGCGTCCACGCAGGTCGGAAGCGTCGGAGGATCGGCTACCCGGCGCATGTGCGACGGCTGCGGCGATGCTGCCTGCGCGCGAGTGGTGGCCGGGTGAATGTGTGGGGCCGCGTTGTTGTTGGTTGCCACGCACAGCACGAGAAGTTTGGCGTCACCATGAGTCCCTCTCCCATCTACGACCGAAGGAAGTCCCTGTGGGAGAGAGGGGTTGGGGTAAGGGTGCGTCGGTGCGGTCAGCTTGGCGTACCTGGATTTGCGAAGCTTCGTCCGTACCCTCATCCGCCCCTGCGGGGCACCTTCTTCCGGTGGGAGAAGGGAGGTGCAGTCTGGGCTGCGGTGCATTGTCTACAACATCGTGCTGAAAGTGCCGAGGTCGCAATAGCCCCGCTCCCACCGGGAGAGGGGGTGGGGTAAGGGTACGTCGGCACGGCAAGCTTGGCGTACCGGAATTTACGAGGCTTCGCTCGTACCGTCATCCGCCCCTGCGGGGCACCTTCCCCGGAGGGAGAAGGCATGCAGTGCGCGTTGTGGGATGTTGCCTACGGCGCCAGGCGCAGCGTGCTGATGCCGCCCTTGGCCACGATCGGGCCGGTGGCGACGCCGCCGGGCGCGCCGCCGGGCGGTTCCATCGTCACCGCCAGCAAGGCGCCGTCGCTGAGCAACGGCATCAGCGCGTCGGGAATGCGCGCCGCGCGCGCCTTCGCGTCGTCGAACACGCCCATCGAGCGCGCCTTGCCGTCGGCCGGGATCAGCCACAGCTCCGGCACGCGCGCGGCGTCGCGGCTGCCGGCCAGCGGGGTCAGGGTGATGCGCTGCTTGTCGGCGTCCATCAGCACCACGTAGCCGGGCTTGCCGTCATCCTGCATCAGCGTCGAGGTCATCGCGATGCCGCTGTCGGCTGGCGCTGTCGGAACTGGCGGCGTGGGCGTTTGCGGCGGTAGCGGCTGACGCGCGACCATCAGCGTGAGCATGCAGGCCGCCGCGGTGGCGAAGCCGCCGGCGCTCAGCCAGCGCCAGGTACGCACGCTTTCCCAGAAGCCAGGCGAGGCCGTCGGCGCACGCGGCGCCGGCGCATCCAGACCGAGCGATGCGCGGATACGCACCCACACACGTTCCGGCACCGCGACCGGCGCGATCTCGTCGGCCAACGGCATCAGGTGCTGCTGCCATTGCGTCACCGCTGCGGCGAACTCGGCGTCGGCGTCGATGCGCTGTTCGGCGGCGCGGCGTTCGCTTGCATCGAGCACGCCAAGCACGTATTCGCCTGCCAGCACGTCGCGCGGCGGCGGGGTTTCCTGCAGATCGGGCACGGATGCGTTCATCGTTCCAGGCACGCCTTCAGCTTGGCCAGGCCGCGGCGGATCCAGCTCTTGACCGTGCCCAGCGGCGTTCCGCTGCGGTGGGCCAGTTCCTCGTAGGTGATGCCTTCGAAGAACGCGGTGCGGATCAGCTCGCCGCGCGGCGGCTCCAGCTCGCCCATGCACACGTCCAGGCGCCGCCCGGCGAGGCGCCATTCGGTCTCGGCCATCGGATCGCGGCCCTCTTCGTGCAGTTCGCCGGCGTCGTCCAGCGCCACCGATTGCCGCGCCGATGCACGCGCGCGCAGATGATCGATGGCCTTGTTGCGGGCGATCATGGTCAGCCAGGTCAGGCCGCGCGCGCGCTGCGGATCGAACTGCGCGGCCTTGCGCCAGACGGAGGTGAATACCTCCTGCAGCACGTCCTCGGCTTCGCCGCGCTGCGGCACGATGCGCAGACACACGCCGAACAGTCGCGGCGCGGTGCTGCGGTACAGGCGTTCGAATGCGGCGCTGTCGCCGGCCGCAGTGGCGACCAGCAAGTGTCCTGCTTCGTCGTGATCGGGCGTCTCGGTCATGCCGGGCAACGGTGGCGAAGGTCGCGGCGATGCTACAGGCTTTCGCCGCGCGCGTCGCTCAACGGCGCTGGCCGCGCCACAGTGCGAGCGCGGCGAGCAGCAGCAGGATTTCGAAGCCGGCCAGGCCGGTAGTGGTCGGCCCGACCGGCCACAGCCGCAGCAGGCTGGCGCTGCGGTAGAGCACGATCGGCACGTAGAAGGCCAGCGCCAGCAGCAGTCCGGTGCGGATCTGCCCGCTACGCGCGAAATAACCGAACAGGAATGCCATCCCCAGTTGCAGGCCGCCATAGATGACCAGGTACTCGGACTGGCCGGAGCGGTCCAGGCCGATGTAGCCGACTGCAGCGGCGGTCGGCGCCGGCAGCAGCGTGCACCAGATCGCCAGGACCGCGTACAGCGCGGCGTTGAACCACAGGTAGGCCTTGGCCATGGATGTTCCTTGTCGTGGGAGGGGCGATGCCGTTGCATGCTTGTAGCGTCAGTACCGGAGGCCGGCGTGAACGCGCGCTCGGCGCGGGTCAGCGCGCGGCGCATTGCGCGACCAGCGGTTGCTGCAACGCCTGGTTCCAGGCGTCGTCGTCGGCCTGGCCACGCAGGCGCTCGGGGAATTCGATGCGCACCTGCGCATAGCGGCCGCGCGCGTCGCGGACATTGCCGATGCCGCGGAATTCGAGCAGGCGACGATCGCTGCGCGTATAGGCCACGGCGATGTTCGGCAGCACGCCGCCGTACCAGGCGTCCACCGACAGCGTGTAGCGCTGGACGCCGGCGTCCGCCGCCGCGGGCTTGATCTGGAAATCCAGCGTGCGCAACGCACTGGGCAGCACGAACGCCACGCGCTGCGGCGTGCCCTGGCCCAACGCGTCCCAGTGCAGGCGCAGATAGGCGTCGAACCCGGCATCGATCACCTGCGGCGCCGCCGTCGCCGGCAACGGCGCGCTGCGTTCCGGCTGGCTGTCGCGCTGGCTGAACATGACCCGGCCTTTGCCGGCATGGCGCACGCCTTCGCGGTAGCCGCTGCGCGCATCGACCAGTTCGAAATCCGGGGCGATACTGCCGTCGGCGATGCGCTTGCGCGCGAACGGCGTGCCGTCGGCGCAGCGGTACAGCACCAGCCGCGCGCCGTCGTTGCGCAGCCAGTGGCTCTCGCGGTACAGCAGTTGCTGGCCATCCGGCGCATAGGCCAGGCCGTCGTAGTGCAGCATGGCCTGCGCCGGGGCGGCCGCGCCGAGCACGGCGATGCATAGGGTGGCAGCCAGCGGCAGGCGCGCGCGGGCGAGCGGGGCAGGGGCGATCGGCGTGGGCATGCGCAGCGTTTCCGCAGGACGTTGACAGCTAGCGATACGCGGCGGGCGCCGATTCGGATGCGCCTGCCGCCGCGCCCGGCCTGGGGCCTGCCATCACGCCCTAGACCGGACGCAGCTCGATGCAATCCACCGGGCAGGCCGGCACGCACAGCTCGCAGCCGGTGCACAGCGGCGCCAGCACCGTGTGCATGTACTTGGCGCCGCCGACGATGGCATCGACCGGGCAGGCCTGGATGCACTTGGTGCAGCCGATGCAGTCGGCCTCGATCACAAACGCCACCCGCGCCGGCGCGTGCGTGCCGCGGCTGCGGTCGTAGGGCAGCGGCCGCGTGCCGAGCACGTGCGCCAGTGCGCGCGCGCCTGCGTCGCCTCCGGGCGGACAGCGGTCCACCTGTGCCGTGCCGCGCGCCATCGCTTCGGCGTACGGGCGGCAGCCGTCGAAGCCGCACTGGCCGCATTGGGTCTGCGGCAGCAGGCGGTCGAGGCGTTCGAGCAGGTTGTCGTGGGTGGGCTTCATGGCCGATTCGGCGCGCCGGGTGCGGCGCGCGGCAATACCAGGATCATGTGACGCGGCGGCCGCCGTACCAGCGCTCGTGGGCCAGCGCCAGCATCGGCCGGTCTTCGCGGCTGTCGCCGTAGGCGTAGACGCGCCCATAGGCGGCCACATCGTAGCGCGCGCGGATCAGGCGCGCTTTGTGCGGCCCGCAATCGCCATCGGCATAGCGGCCGGTCAGCCCGCCGTCGCGCGCTTCCAGGCGGTTGCAGATCAGCGCCAGGCCATGCTGTTCGCACCATGGTTGCAGGTACAGGTCCAGCGATCCGGACACCAGCACCACGCGGTCGCCCTGCGCCTGATGCCAGGCGATGCGCTGCATCATCTCCGCGCGCAGCAGCGACGGAAGGGCCTCATGCGAATAAGTCTGAGCGTGCGCGGCGATCTCTCCTGCGTCCCGGCCGGCGAACACCATCCGCGTGGCCCGTCTGCGGATCGCCTGCGCCGACACCAGGCCCAGCCGGTAGCCGGCCAACCACGGCCCGACCGACCATTTCGCCCTTGCCAGCTGCTGCGGCGTGGCGACGCGGCGCAGGAACCGCGCATAGGTATCGGTAGTGGTGATGGTGTGGTCGAAGTCGAACAGGGCCAGATGCATGGGAATGTGGAATGGAGAAACGGGAATGGGCAAAGCGGGTTCATCGCAGTTGCAGGCGCTCTGCGATTCCCGAATCTCCATTCCCAGCCCTCAACGCACCGGCATGCCTGGCTGCGCGCCGCTGTCGGCGTCGAGCAGCGCCAGCGCGCCGCCGTCGAAGCCGGCCGACAGGATCATGCCTTCGCTGAGGCCGAAGCGCATCTTGCGCGGGGCCAGGTTGGCGATGAATACCACGCTGCGGCCGACCAGTGTTTCCGGCTCGGCGTAGCTGCCGCGGATGCCGGAGAAGATCTGCCGCTTGCCCAGTGCGCCGGCGTCCAGTTCGAAGCGCAGCAGCTTGTCCGAACCCTCGACGCATTCGCACACCAGCACCTTGCCGATGCGCAGGTCGAGCCTGGCGAAATCGTCGATGCCGATGGTGGCGGGACCGGGGGCCGGGGAACCGGGACCGGCAGAAGCAGGAGCGGAGGGCGCGGGTTTCGCTGTAGGCATCGGCGCGGTCGGGGCGGGGGCGAGGGTGTCCTTGGAGGCGTCGGTCATGGCGTCGATCAGTTTGGGGTCGATTCGGGTGAACAGCGGGGCGTAGGGCTGGATGACGTGCGCCAGCAGCGGCGCGTCGAGCTCGTCCCAGGCGGCGAGCGGCGCGGACAGGAAGGCTTCGGCCTCGGCGCTGGTGCGCGGCAGCACCGGCTTCAGCGCGCCGGCCAGCACCCGGAACAGGTTCAGGCCCTGCGTGCAGACCGCCTGCAGCTGCACGTCGGCGCCGTCCTGCTTGGCGATCACCCACGGTTTGTGCGCGTCGATGTACTTGTTGGCCTCGTCGGCCAGGGCCATGGTCTGGCGGATCGCGCTGGCCGCGTCGTTGCGCTCGTAGGCGTCGCGGATCTGCGCCAGCGCGGCGACGAAGCGCGCGTACTGCGCCGGGTCCGGCAGCGCGTCGGCCAGCTTGCCGCCGAAGCGCTTGTCGATGAAGCCGGCGCAGCGGCTGGCCAGGTTGACGAACTTGCCGACCAGGTCGGCGTTGACCCGCGCCACGAAGTCGCCGAGGTTCAGATCGAGATCGTCGACCCCGCCGGACGACTTGGCGGCGAAGTAGTAGCGCAGCGCTTCCGGCTCCAGGCCCACGTCCAGGTAGGTGCGCGCCATCACGAAGGTGCCGCGCGACTTGGACATCTTGGCGCCGTCCACCATCAGGTAGCCGTTGACGTGCAGCCGGGTCGGCGCGCGGTGACCGGTGCCGTGCAGCACCGCCGGCCAGAACAGGCCGTGGAAGTTGACGATGTCCTTGCCGATGAAATGGTGCAGTTCGGTGGCGGTGCCGGCCGCCAGGTGTGGTTCGAACGCTTCGCCCTGGCGCGCGCACAGGTTCTGGAAACTGCTCAGGTAGCCGATCGGCGCGTCCAGCCACACGTAGAAATACTTGCCCGGCTGGCCGGGAATCTCGAAGCCGAAGTACGGCGCGTCGCGCGAGATGTCCCAGGCGCGCAGCCCGCCCTCGCTGTCCAGCCACTCCATCAGCTTGGCCTTGACCCCGGGCAGGGCCACATCGCCGGCCAGCCACTGCCGCAGGAAGCCGTCGAAGCGGCCGACCTCGAAGAAGAAGTGTTCCGAGTCGCGCAGTTCCGGAGTGGTGCCGGAGATCACCGATTTCGGCTCCTTCAGCTCGGTCGGCGCGTAGGTGGCGCCGCAGACCTCGCAGTTGTCGCCGTACTGGTCGGCGCTGCCGCAGTTCGGGCAGATACCCTTGATGTAGCGATCGGGCAGGAACATGCCCTTGGCCGGATCGTAGAACTGCGCCACCGAGCGCCGCGCGATGTGCCCACCGGCCTCGAGCCTGGCGTAGAACGCCTCGGTCAGCGCGCGGTTGGCGGCGGAGTTGGTCGAGTCGTAATGGTCGAAGGCCACGCCGAACGCGGCGAAATCGCGCTCGTGGCTGGCCTGGATGTTGGCGATGAAGTTCTCCGGGGTGACCCCTGCCTTCTCCGCGGCGAGCATGATCGGCGTGCCGTGGGTGTCGTCGGCGCAGACGAACCAGGTGCGGTCGCCGCGCAGCCGCCGCGCGCGCACCCAGATATCGGCCTGGATATAGCCGACCAGATGGCCCAGGTGCAGCGGGCCGTTGGCATAAGGCAGGGCGGTGGTGACGAGAGCGGTGCGGGTCATGGCGAACGGCGATCCGTGGGGGATCGCGATTATCGCATTAGTCGTGGAGCGGGGACCGGGGACCAGGGACCAGGGGCCAGGGGAATTCGGTGCAGGGCTGTGATGTTGTTGCGAAGCGCAAAAAAACCAGGACGCCTCAAGCGCCCTGCTTTTTTACGGGTCCCTGGTCCCTGGTCCCGGCTCTTATTCCCTGATCCAGATCTGCGTCCGCCCCAGCGCCTCGATGCCGATGTAGCCGCGCATCTGCAGTTTCTTGCCGCCGTCGCTGAGGGTGATCTTGGCCTTGTAGGTCTTGCCCTTGGCCGGATCCAGCACCGAACCGCCGCTCCACACCGCGGTGCCGTCCGGCCTCAGCCCCCATAGGATGGTCATGCCTTTGATCGGCTTGCCCTTCTGCGCGCCGTCGCACTTGTCGCACAGCGGGTTCGGGCCATGGTTGGACTGCAATATCTCGACGACCTTGCCGCTCAGCGTGCCGTTGCCAGCCTGCTCGATCTGCACGATCGACTTGGGCTTGCCGGTCTCGTCGTCGATGGTCTGCCAGCGGCCGACCGGCGAGGTGTCGGCGGCCTGTGCGACGAATGCGGCCAGGCTCAGCGGCAGGGCCAGCATCAGGGTCTTGAAGATGGTGCGCATGGTGTCCCCTCCCAGGGTGTGTGCGAAGCGGTCGGCGCGATGCCGGCCTGGGACCGACTGTATACCTAGGCGTATGGTGCTGGGAATCGCCGGCCGCAGGCGGTTCAGCGCGGCGCACCCGTCGCCGCCGAAGCGGCGGCACCCGTCACTGCAACGTCACCTGCTTGCGGTTGTCGTCCGAGACCCGGTCGATCAGCTTGTTGTATGGATCGAAGCCGGCTTCGCTGGGCAAGCGCTCCACGGTCACGGTGATGGTCGGCGCGGCGGTGGTCACGTGCAGGCGCTGCAGATACAGCACCTTCTCGTCGCGTTCCTTGCCCGACGCTCCCTTGGCGAACACGCCGACCTCGATCCAGTCGTCCAGCGCGCCGTCGCGCTCCTTGCCCTTGCCGTCCACATAGTGCTTGGCCGCGTGCAACTGCAGGGTCACGTCGTAGCGGCCATCGGCACGCTTGCGCGCGCTCGCCGCTTGCACCCGGTTGTCGTAGAAGGTGATCTTCTCGAACAGGTCGGTGATCAGCGCTTGCTGCTCGGGGCGTGCCTCGGCACGGATGAACTGCAGCAGCTCGGCCGAGGTGGTGTAGGGCGGCTGCTGGAAGGCCTTGGCCAGCAGGAACGTGTGCAGCGCGCGGTTCAGCGCCTGCTCGCCGATCTCCTCGCGCAGCCGGTAGAACACCAGCGAGCCCTTGCGGTAGTGGATGTACTGCTGGTTCTCCACGCGGTACAGCGGCAGCTCCTCGAGGCTTTCGCCGCCGCGCCCGCTCAGGTAGCGGTCCAGTTCGTACTTCAGGAAGCGACGCATGCGCGCGCGGCCGTACTCCTGCTCCATCACCATCAGCGCCGAGTACTGCGCCAGCGATTCGGACAGCATCGTGGCGCCCTGCACGTTGGCGCCGATCACCTGGTGCGCCCACCACTGATGCGCCACTTCGTGCGCGGTGACGTAGAACACGTAGTCGATATCGTCCGGGTCGCGCAGGTCGGCGATGAAGCCGATCGACTCCGAGTACGGGATGGTGTTGGCGAAGGACTGGGCGAAGCTCTGGTAGCCGGGGAACTCGATGATGCGCACCTGGTGATGCTGGTACGGGGAGAAGTGCTGCTCGTAGTAGGCCAGCGACTTCTGCACGCTCTCGATCATCCGCTGCACGTTGTACGGATGCTTGGCGTCGTGGTAGACCTGGATCGGGATGTCCTTGTAGCGCGCCTTCTTCACCTGCCAGCGCGCCGACAGATAGGCGTAGAAATTCAGCATCGGCCGGTCCATCGCGTAACTGAAGCAGCGCCGGCCCTGGCGGCTGAATTCTTTCTGCAGATAGCCAGGCGCCAGCGCGATCTGGTCCGGTGCGGTGCAGATGGTGGTGGCGAAATCGATCCAGTCGGCATCGTCGCTGATATAGGTGTTGGCTCGCGCGGCTTGGTCTTCCAGCTTGGGCATGCGCGTGGGTTCGCCGAGTCCGCGCTTGCGGCGCTCGTTACGGTCCTCGATCTGCTGCTGCGCGTTGTAGCCGAACCAGGGCAGCATGCCGCTGTTGAAGAAGCTGCCGTTGCCGACGATCTCGCTCTGCGCCTGGCCCACGGTGAGACCGTGCGGATGGCGATCGACACGGAAGCGGAACGTGCGTTGCGCGCCGGGCTGCAGCGGCGTGGTCAGCCGGTAGATACGGTAGCCCAGCGCCTTGTCGTGCTTGACCAGGGTCTGCCCGCCCAGGTCCACCGCGACCAGGGTGTTGTCGCCGTCCTCGCCGTTCATGCCCAGGTGCACCTCGCCGATCGGCGTGGCGTAGGTATTGCGCACGGTCCATGTGGCATCCACCACGACCGACTGGGTTTCCGGGTGCAGATCCACCTGGTTGGACACGGCGACGATGCGCGGTTGCGGCAGGTCCTTGTACTTGCGGTAGTCGCGCTCGTAGCGGGCCTGCAGGTCCAGCTCCTGGTCGGGCGAGCGGAACGTGTTGTAGATATTGCTGTTCCAATAGATCCAGCCGCCGACCGCGGCGAACGCCAGCAGCGACAGCACGGTCGCTACCCCTGCACTGCCGCGCAGGCGCTGCCGCGCCAGCCGCAGCCGCTGGCGCGGTCCGCTGCCGACGCCGCGCGGCCAGAACGCCGCCGCCAGCAACAGCAGGGTCAGCAGGAACAGGCCCCAGTAGCCCTGCAGCCACAGCTGCCCCGGCAGGAAGTGGCCGAAGCCGTTCATGTCCGAATACGGCGCATTCGGCCAACTGCCGAAGTTGTACAGGCTCTGCGTGTAGTCGAGCATCGACAGCGCCACCTGCCCGATCAGCAGCAGGATCAGCAGCGCATAGCCGAAGAACTTGTTGTTGCTCAGCACCTGCAGCACCAGCGCCATGCCGCCCATCAGCACATAGAACACCGAACCCAGCGCCAGCGTCTTCACGTACAGCAGCGGTTCGAGCTGGGTATACCCCTTGCCCAGCTGCACCGCGACCGAGGCCAGCGCGCCGGCCGCCTGGAACGCGGCGATCACGGCGATCAACGTCAACAGCTTGCCCAGCAGCGGCACCCAGTTCGGCACCGGCATCGCATCGGTGATGCCGTCGATGCGCACGCCGCGTTCCTTCCACACCAGCTCGCCGGCATAGAACAGCACGATGATCACAAGCAGGAAGCTGTAGCTGTTCTGCAGCCCCTGCAGCATCACCGAGGTCACCGGCCAGATGTCGGTGCCGTAGTAGGTGTCGCCGAACAAGGCCTGCGGCACGAAGTTGGCGATGCCGAGCAGCAGTACGACCACGAACGGCGCGCTGCGGAACACGCCCAGGCTGTCGAAGCGCACCTGCCGCAGCAGTTGCCGCCAGCCGGCGCCGTGCTGCGCGAACGGGACGACTGCCGGCAGTCGTACGGCGCGCGCAGCGATCGCGGCTGCGGCCACGGGTACTGCGATGGTCGGCGTCGGTGGCTTGCGGCCGAAACGGCGGCGGGTGCCGCTGCGTTCGGTGCGGAACAGGGCGAAGGTCGCCGCGAACAGCAGCACCGACACGCCCAGCCACAGCGCACGGTTGGCCAGCAGGTAGCCGCCGAGTTCGGGCAGGTTGTGGTTGCGTTCTTCCGCCGACCAGTACCGCAGCGTCTGCGCCAGCGCGCGGATGCCGAGCGGGTCGGACAGGGTGGCGGCCCAGACGTCGTCCAGGTCAGCCAGCACCGCGCGGCTGACCCCGTACAGCACCAGGAACACGATGACGCCGACATACACCCACAGGATGTTGCGCGCGGTCACCGCCAGCAGCGACAGCAGCGCGGTGGCGAACAGCACGTTCGGCAGCACCATCACCGCCAGCGTCCACAGGTAGGACGAGACGGCCACCGGCCCCAGCCGGACCGGGTCGATCCATGGCATGAACTGGGCGATGAAGATGCCGAACGCGACGATCAGGTACATCACCATGCAGGCCAGCAAGGCCGCGCCGATGCGTCCGAGCAGATAGTCGCGGCGCCGTACCGGGCTGGAGAACACCAGTTCGGCGGTGCCCAGCTCGAAGTCGCGCAGCAGCGCATTGCTGACGAACAGCGTGGCCACCAGCAAACCGACCAGGGTGAAGGCGGTCATCAGTGTGGCGACGACCGAGGGCGCGTTGCGGTGGACGTTGCCGATGCCGCCGCCGATCTGCACCGCGTCGCTGGAACTGGCGCCGAAGGCGAGCAGGGCGAGCAGCGCGGCCAACAGCCACAACAGCGGCGAACGCAGCTGTTCGCGCAGCTCGAAGCGCAGGAAAGCCAGGATCATACTCGGCGCTCCGTCAGGCGGCCCGCGCCTGCTGGCGCAAGCGTTGGAAATATACGTCCTCGAGGTCGGGCGAGACCGCTTCGAAGCCGGCTTCCGGGCACTCGGCGCTGAACACATGGATCACCGGGCTACCGGCTACCAGCCGGGTGGACAGCACGGTGAAGCGCGCTTCGTATTCCGCCAACGCGCTCTTGGCTACCTGCTTGCGCCAGACCTGCTGGCTCAGCGTGGCGATCGCGTCGGCGGGGCGGCCGGTCAGCAGGACCTGGCCCTTGTTCATGATCGCCATCGCCGGGCACAGGTCGGTGACGTCCTCGACGATGTGGGTGGACAGGATCACCACCACGTTCTCGCCGATCTCGGCCAGCAGGTTGAGGAAGCGGTTGCGTTCCTCCGGATCCAGGCCGGCGGTGGGTTCGTCGACGATGACCAGCTGCGGATTGCCGAGCAGCGCCTGGGCGATGCCGAAGCGCTGGCGCATGCCGCCGGAATAAGTGCCCAGCTTGCGCTTGCGCGCGTCCCACAGGTTGACCTGCTGCAGCAGGCTCTCGACCAGCTGCTTGCGCTGGCGGCGCTCGGTGAGCCCTTTCAGCACCGCGAAATGGTCGAGCAGGTCCAGCGCGCTGACCTTCGGGTAGACCCCGAAATCCTGCGGCAGGTAGCCGAGTTTGCGCCGCAGCGCGTCCTTGTCGCGCAGCACATCGATCGTCTGGCCGTCGGCGGCGGTGAGCGTGGCACTGCCGGAATCGGCTTCCTGCAGCGTGGCCAGGGTGCGCATCAACGAGGACTTGCCGGCGCCGTTGGGGCCGAGCAGGCCGAACATGCCGCGCGGGATATCCAGGGTGACGCCCTTGAGCGCATGGACGCCGTTGGCGTAGGTCTTGGACAGCTCGCGGATCTGCAGCATGGCGTACCTTTCCCCTGGTCGATATCCGATTGTTGCGGCGATCGTGCATTGCCGCATGCGCCGGAAGTCATTGCCATCGGCGAAGCTGTGTGCAGTTGAGTGCGGATGTGCAACGGCACCGGACGGCCCAGGCAGGGCGCCGCTCAGCCGGTTTCGTACAGTTCCAGCGGCAGCGCGTCCGGGTCGGCGAAGAAAGTGAAGCGGCGCCCGGTGTATTCGTCGATGCGGATCGGTTCGGTGACCACGCCGTGCGCCTGCAGGTGGGCGACGGCGGTGTCCAGGTCGTCCACGCGCAACGCCAGATGGCGCAGGCCGCAGGCTTCCGGGCGGCTGGGCCGCGGCGGCGGCGCGGGGAAGGAGAACAGTTCGATCTGGGTGCCGTCGGGCAGGGCCAGATCCAGCTTCCAGGAGTCGCGCGTGTCGCGGTAGACCTCGGCGATCGCGGGCAGGCCGAGGATGCGGCAGTAGAACTGCTTCGAGCGTGCATAGTCGGAGGCGATGATCGCCACGTGGTGCACGCCGCGCAGGGTCAGACTCATCGGCACAGCGCCTGGCCGAACTGCAGCAAGTGGCGGTCCGGATCGTGGATCGCGAATTCGCGCATGCCGTAGGCGAAGTCCTCGAGCGGATAGACGATGCGCGCGTGTGGCTGCAGCCGCTGCCACCAGGCGTCCACCGCGTCGGTGCGGAAGTACAGCGAGCCGGAAAAGCCGGAAACCGCGGCACTGGCAGGCGCTTGCTGCGCGGCCAGCATCAGCGCCAGCGGGCCGTGCCGCAGCGATGCCCAGCCGGCGTCCACGCCGCCGCCCTCGATGCGGAAATCCAGCGTGTCTGTGTAGAACGCCAGCGCCGCTGCAAGATCGGTGCTGCGCAGCATCGGCGTCAACGCGGTGAAGGTCATGCGCTGCTCCGGAGCTGAAGAAAGGGGCGAGCCATGCGCGGAGCATAGCGTACGGCTTCCGGCCACGTTGCGCCCGGCATGGCGGCTGTCGGTATGGCTGCGAGGCCGCACGCTGTCCGTGTGTCCGTGTGTCCGTGTGTCTGCGTTGTCGCTTGCTGTGGTTGATGCTGACACAATGGCGGCATCCCGTTTCGCCTCCGAGGCCGCGACCATGCCGCATAATCCCTTGACCGCGTTGTTGGCCGACGGCCGCTGCATCGTCCTCGACGGTGCGATGGCCACCGAGCTTGAAGCGCATGGCTGCGACCTCGGCGATGCGCTGTGGTCGGCCAAGGTGCTGATCGAGCAGCCGCAGCTGATCCGCCAGGTGCACCTGGACTATTTCGAGGCCGGCGCGCAATGCGCGATCACTGCCAGCTATCAGGCTACGCCGCAGGGGTTCGCTGCGCGCGGCATCGATCTGGCGCAGTCGCGGCAACTGATCGCACGCAGCGCGCAACTCGCGCTGCAGGCGCGCGATGCCTATCGGGCCGCGCATGCGGATGCCGGCGCGTTGCTGGTCGCCGGCTCGGTGGGGCCTTATGGCGCCTATCTGTCCGACGGCTCGGAATACCGCGGCGACTACGCGCTGCCGCAGGCGGCGATGCTGGATTTCCACCGTCCGCGCATCGCTGCGCTGGTCGAAGCGGGCGTGGACCTGCTTGCCTGCGAGACGCTGCCGTCGGCGGCGGAGATCGTCGCGCTGCTGGCGTTGCTGCAGGAATTTCCGCAGAGCACGGCATGGTTTTCGTTCACCCTGCGCGATGCCATGCACCTCAGCGACGGCACGCCATTGCGCGAGGTGGTGGCGCTGCTCGACGGCCATCCTCAGGTTGTCGCGCTCGGCGTCAACTGCATCGCGCCGGAACTGGGCAGCGCAGCGTTGCAGCATCTGGCGACGCTGACCCGGTTGCCGCTGGTGGTGTATCCGAACTCCGGCGAGCGTTACGACGCCGCTGGCAAGCACTGGGATGGCGCCGGCGCCGATGCCTGCGGCTTGGCCGGTCGTGTCGATGCCTGGCGCGCTGCCGGCGCCCGCCTGATCGGCGGCTGCTGCCGCACTACACCGCGCGATATCGCGCAGCTGGCGCAGCGGTTGCGCGCGAATGCGTTGCAGGATGCTTGATCCGGCGAGTGCGTCGTCGCTGTGCCGACGTCGGCTCTGCAGGGGCAATGCAGGCTGTCCCGCCGCGCCGTGAAGCCCCTCCTGCAGCTGCTGCGCCGCCCCGCTCAGCCCTTCTTGCTCGCCACCCAGCGTTCGATCTTCTCCTGCAGCACGTCCAGCGGCACCGAGCCGTCCTTCAGGATCTCGGCGTGGAATTGGCGGATGTCGAACTTGGCGCCGAGCTGGGTGCGTGCGTAGTCGCGCAGCTGCAGGATCTTCATCTCGCCGATCTTGTAGGACAGCGCCTGGCCGGGGATGGCCATGTAGCGCTCGGTTTCCGCTTCGGCGTCGGTGCGGCTGGTGGCCGAGTTCTCGAGCATGTAGTCGATCGCCTGCTCGCGGCTCCAGCCCTTGCTGTGCAGGCCGGTGTCCACCACCAGGCGGATCGCGCGCCACAACTCGTTCTGCAGGTAGCCGAAGTAGTTGTAGGGATCCTGGTACAGGCCCAGTTCCTTGCCCAGCGACTCGGTGTACAGGCCCCAGCCTTCGATGTAGGCGGTCTCGCCGCCGAAGCGGCGGAACTTGGGCAGGTTGCTCAGTTCCTGCTGCAGGCCGAGCTGGAAGTGATGGCCGGGGATGGCCTCGTGCAGATACAGGTCTTCCGCATCCCAGGTCTTGCGGCTGGGCAGGTCGTAGGTGTTGACGTAGAAGATGCCCGGGCGCGCGCCGTCCTCGCTGGGCCGCATGTACGAGCCGCCGGCCGCCGTTTGCGCGCGGTACGGCTCCACCGGACGGATCTCGAACGCGGCCTTCGGCTTCAGCGCGAACAGGCGCGGCACCGCCGCATCTACCCGCGACTCCAGGCCGCGGTAATAGCTCAGCAGCTCGTCTTCGCTCTTGAAATTGAAGCGCTTGTCGGTCTGCATGAACTTGAAGAACTTCGGCATCGAGCCGCGGAACTTCACCTGCTTCATCACCACCTGAATCTGCGCCTGAATGCGCGCGACCTCGTCCAGGCCGATCTGGTGGATCTGCGCCGGGCTCAGGTCGGTGGTGGTGCTCTGGCGCACGTTGTACGCGTACCAGTCCGCGCCGCCGGGCAGCGCGCCGACGCCGGCGGTGCTGCGCGTGGCCGGCAGGTATTCGGAGGCGATGAAACCGCGCAGCGCGCGGTAGGCCGGCATGATCCGGTATTCGATCAGGCGCTTGTAGTCGGCGCTGATGCGCTGTTTGTCGGCCGCCGGCATGTCCGCTGGCAGGTTGCGCACCGGCCCCCAGAACAGGCTTTCCTCGGCGGTGGGCTTGATGATCGCGTCCAGCTGCGGCAGCACCTTTTCCATCAGCGCGCGCGGCTGCACCACGCCGGCCTTCATGCCTTCGCGCATGTTGGCGATGGCCTGGTCGAACAGGGCGGGGATGCCCGACGCGCGCCGCGACCAGTTGTCGTAGTCCTTGGCGGTGTGGAACGGCTGCGCGCCAGTACCCGAACCGAGCATCACCATGATGCTGCCGATGTTGTAGAACTGGTTCACCGGCTGCATCCAGCTCGGGTATTTCTCTGCTTCCAGCGCAGTGCGCGCATCGCTGACGAAGATCTCGTAGCTGAGCAGGTCCTGCCCGCTCAGCCCGTCCTTGCCGATCGCCTCGGCCTTGCCCAGCCACAGCACGGTGAAATCGTGCGACTGCTGGCGGAACGCGGCCGACAGGAAGTTCGGCAACTGGTCGTTGTAGCGGCTGTCGCCCTGGAACGTGGCCTGCAGCGGATTGAGCTTCAGCGACGCTTCCCAGTAGTCGTCGTACAGGCGGTTGAGTTGCTGCGCCTTGCTCAGCACCACCGGCGCCGGCGCCTCCCGTGCCTGCCTGGCCTTGCTGGCCTTGGCGCGGGTCTGCGCGGTCTGCTGCCTGGCGGTCTTCTTCTTGGCCGCATCCGCCGGTGCGGCCAGCGACAGGCTCAGCACGGCGGCGATGGCGAGCGACAACAGGCGGGGAAAGCTGGGCGGCATTACGGGCTCCAACGACAAGCAAGCACGCGAGCTTGCCCGATCCGCATCGTGGAGGCCACCCACCGTCGCACCGGCGGTCAGCCAAAAGACGGTGCGGCCGATGGCGGCCGCCGCCGCTGCGGCAAGCGTGCGGCAGGGCGCGGGCCAGGCTGGGTGGTGCTCTGCGGCAACTGCGCGGGCGCTGCCTCGGCGGCCGCACCGCCGCCGCAGCGATGTCGCTGGCGCGGACAGCGGACGCGCCGACATGCGCAGATCCAGCCGCTGCTGCGCCGGCGCGGCAGCGGCGCGCACTCAGTCGGCCGCGGCTTCCTCGCGCAGCTGCTCGGCGCGTTCGGGACTCAGGTAGTCGGTGATCAGCCGCCGCATCAGGTACAGCAGAGGGATCAGCAACACCGCCAGCAGCATCTTGCAGATGTAGTTGAGCGTGCTCACCGCCAGGAACAGCGGGATCGACCAGTGTTGCGGGCCGAGCACGAAAGCGATGTAGATCACCACGAAGCTGTCGATCAGCTGCGACACCGCGGTGGAGCCGGTGGCGCGCAGCCAGACGTGCTTTTCGCCGGTGACGTTGCGGATGCGGTGGAACACCGCCACGTCGATCAGCTGCCCGGCCAGGAACGCGACCAGCGAGCCGGCGATGGTCCACAGGCCCTGGCCGAACACCGCCGCGAACGCGGCCTGGTAGTCCGGCACGCCCTGGTTTTGCGCCGCGCCGACCCAGAACGCGGCCGGCGACAGCGCGATCGCGGCGAACGCGAACAGGAAGCCGTAGCCGATCAGCGCTACCGCCAGCCAGGAGATGAAGCGCACCCCGCGGCGGCCGAAGAACTCGTTGATGGTGTCGGTGAGGATGAACACCAGCGGCCACAGCAAAGTGCCGGCGGTGAAGTTCATCGAGCCGGTCTGGCCGAACAGGTTCCAGTTCAGCGGCGCGATGCCGAGGGTGTCTTCCAGGGCGAAGATCTTGACCCCGATGAATTCGGCCAGCGCGGCATTGACGCAGAAAAACGCCGCCAGGCCGATGAACAGGCGAACCGCGCGATCGTCGAGCGTGCCGTTGCGCATGCGCGTCAGCGATCCGCGGTGCGGGTGAACGGCACGCTGTCCGGCGCCACCGCGCCGCCGGAGATGATGAAGCTCATCGCCTGGTCCACGCTCCAGTCGGTGGGGGTCAGCAGCTCCACCGGCACGATCTCCAGGTAGCCGGAGGTCGGATTCGGCGTGGTTGGCACGTACACCGCGGCCAGCTCGCGGCCGGTGCCCTGTTCCTTGATCACCCGGGTGACCAGGCCCACCGACTTCATGTCGCGGTGCGGGAAGTCGATCAGCACCACGCGCTGGGTGCTGCCGGGCTCGGTCTGCAGCATGTCCAGCAGCTTGCGCGCGCTGTCGTAGACCACGCTGGCCAGCGGGATGCGGCGCATGACCGCCTCGAACCAGCGCAGCAGGCGCTGCCCGATCACGCGCCGGCTGAGGATGCCGACCAGCAGGATCACCCCCAGGGTGGCGGCCAGGGCGATGGTGTTCTGCACCCACAGCGCAGTGACCCACCACATCTCGTGCGGGAACGAGGCGGCGATGCGCGCCGACAGCGGCACCACCCACGGGCTGCTGATGCCCGACAGCAGCACGAACACGAACTTGACCACGACCCAGGTCAACCAGATCGGCAGCACGGTCAGCAGGCCGGTGAAGAACAGCCGTTGCAGGGACGGGCGGGGGTGCGGAGCGGGGGTATCTGGCGACATCCGCCTAGTGTAGCGGCGCGCTGCGCCTGGCGCTGCGGTCGATCGCCAAGAATGTGCACTTCGTGCAGATGCGATGGGGCAAGCGGTGTGGCAAGGAGCGGCAAATGGCCGGGCCTCGAGCGCGCCAGGCGTCGTGTCGCGGGCGCCGCAGCGATCGATTTCGCCAGCATTACCGCGCCGGCTTGCGCCTGACGTACAGCTGCTTGCGCGTGCGCGCCACCACCTCACCCTGCGCGTCGAGGATCTCGTTGTCGAACCAGCGCAGGTATTTGTCGCCGCCGGCGGTGGCGGCGCGCATTTCGTCCAGCAGCGCATCGTCGAGACGGAACTGCGCGCTCACGGTGCCGCGCCCGGGGCGCACGAACTCGATGCTGCCGGCCTTGTCCCAGACGTAGTAGCCGCGGCCCAGGTTCTGCATCGCCAGCAGCATCCAGAACGGATCGGTCATCGCGAACAGGCTGCCGCCGAAATGGGTGCCGACGTAGTTGCGGTTCCACGGCCGCATGCGCAGTTCGACCCGCGCGTAGCGGTAGTCCGGGCTCAGCTCCACCAAATGGATGCCGGCGAACAGGAACGGCGGCCACAGGTTCAGGCCCAGACGGAACAGGGAGGCTTTCATTGCGGATGGTGAGCAGCGCCAGGGGAGGGTGAGCTTACCATTCGCATTGGTATGGAGAGTGCCGGGCGCTGCGTTGCGCTGCCTGCAACGCCAGCAGCGGCCGCCCGCCCTGGCGCAGGCACGGCCGGCGCCTTCCGCGCGCGCCTCAGAACAACAGCGCCGACATCTTGCGCCGGTAGCGGCCGACCAGATCCTCGTCCTCGATCACCCGGAACGCGTCGATCAGCGACTTCCTGGGCAGGCCATCCTCGAAGCTGCGGTCCTGGCGCAGCATCTCCAGGAACTGCTCCAGCGCCGCCTCGTCGTCGCCGGCGATCAGCTGGCGCACGCCCAGCAGGTAGCGCGCCTTGAGGTCGGCCGGGTCCTGCGCGAGCGTGGCCTGCAGCGTCTCCAGCGGCGGCGCCGACTGCAGCGCGCCGACGAAGCCCAGCCGCGCCCGCGCGCGCACCGCGCGCTCGTCGGTGGCCAGGTTGGCCGGCAGCGCGTCGATCAGCGTCTCCGCCTCGGCGGCGGCGCCGGTCTTCACCAGCGCCAGCGCCAGGTCCAGCTTCAGTTCGTCCTTGTCCGGCTCGGCGGCCACCGCCTCGCGCAGGTGCAGCACCTCGGCGTGCGGATCCCGCGGCGCGGCGGGCGCGTCCTCCTGCACCTCGGCCGGCGCCGGCAGCGGCGCGATGCCGTGCTGGGTCAGGAATTCGCGCAGCTGGCCTTCGGGCATGGCGCCGGGGAAGCCGTCCACCAGTTGCCCGTCCTTGACCAGGAACACGGTCGGCACCGAGCGGATCTGGAACGCGGCGGCGATCTGCTGCTCCTGGTCCACATCGACCTTGGCCAGTTCGAACGCGCCGTGGTATTCGGCGGCCAGCTTCTCCAGGATCGGGCTCAGGGTCTTGCACGGGCCGCACCAGGGCGCCCAGAAGTCCACCAGCACGGGGGTCTGCAACGATTTCTGCAGTACCTCGGCTTCGAAGGTCTCGGTCTTGGCGTCGAAAACGTGGGGCATGTCGGACATGGGGGGGCATCGTGGCTGGCGAAGAAGAGTCAGTTCTATGGTGGCAGACCGGCAGCGACGCAAGGGTGCACAGGCCGACGCCGGCGCCGCGTGGCCTCCGCGGCGTGCCGGGTGCGGAGCGTGCCAGCCGCGGCGGCAACGGCGACAATGGACGTTTGGTGCGCCGCGGTGGCGTGGCGATACAGGGGCCGGGAGAGACGATGGCGAACCGATACGATCAGGCGCTGCGCTATGCGGGGCCGCTGCTGGCGCTGGCTGCGGTGGCCGCGGTGGTGGGTTTCGGACTGGCCCTGCCGGGCTATCTGCCGTGGTCGCATCCGGTGGCGCTGCTCGGTGCCAGCGGCATCCCTTACGCTTGGGCGTTCGACCTGCTGGCCTTCGTGCTGCCCGGGGCGCTGGCAGTGGCGCTGGCGCTGCGCCTGTTGCAGCGCAGCGGCCGTACTGCGCCCTGGTCGCTGCGCGTCGGCGGCCAGTTGCTGTTGCTGGCCGGGCTGGCCTTCGCCGGCATGGGCCTGCTGCCGCTGGACCCGGGCGACCTGGAATCGCGCGCCACCCAGTTGCACGCCAGCGCCTGGCTGCTGTGGGTGGTGGCGCTGGTAGCGGCGGCAAGCCTGCTGGGCGTCGGCGCCTGGCGCCAGCCCGGCGCGCGCGGCTGGGCGCGAGCCGCGCTGGCGCTGGCGCTATTGGCCGCGCTCGGCGCGTTCGCGCTTGACGCGCTGCTGTCGGCGGCGGTGGCGCAGCGGCTGGTGTTCGCGCTGTGGTGGGCCTGGCTGGCGCTGCTGGCCTGTTGGCCCGGGCCGCAGGCGCTGCCGCGGCGCGGCTGAGACGGCCGCCGCGCAATCGGCGCCGGCCCCGGAGCGCATCGAACCGGCCTGGCGCGCGGCCGGTGCGCGGCCCGTCCGCCGCGCCTTGCAACGCGGCGAGCACTGTTTTTCCGGTATTCGCCGCACTGACAGCGCGGCGCGCACGGCGCCCCGGGCCGGGCGCAGGCGAGCGGCGCCGGCACCGCTCGTCGCCGCGATTGGAGCCGCCTGCTGCGCTGCGGTACCCTTGCCTGCTTTGTTGCCGCCTGGCCCTTGCCCGTTTCCATGTCCGCCGTCGAGCCCACCGCCTACGACCCGCAGCAGGTCGAATCGTCCGCCCAGCAGTTCTGGGACGCCACCCGCGCCTTCGAGGTCAACGAGACCTCCGACAAGCCCAAGTTCTACTGCCTGTCGATGCTGCCGTACCCGTCCGGTGCGCTGCACATGGGCCACGTGCGCAACTACACGATCGGTGACGTGATCAGCCGCTACCAGCGCATGAACGGCAAGAACGTGCTGCAGCCGATGGGCTGGGACGCGTTCGGCCTGCCGGCCGAGAACGCCGCGATCAAGAATAAGACCGCGCCGGCGAAGTGGACCTACGCCAACATCGAACACATGCGCAGCCAGCTCAAGTCGCTGGGCTATGCGATCGACTGGTCGCGCGAATTCGCCACCTGCCGCCCCGAGTACTACGTGCACGAGCAGCGCATGTTCACCCGGCTGATGCGCAAGGGCCTGGCCTATCGCCGCAATGCGGTGGTGAACTGGGATCCGGTCGACCAGACCGTGCTGGCCAACGAGCAGGTCATCGACGGCCGCGGCTGGCGCTCCGGCGCGCTGGTGGAGAAGCGCGAGATCCCGCAGTGGTTCCTGCGCATCACCGATTACGCGCAGGAACTGCTCGACGGGCTGGACCAGCTGCCGGGCTGGCCGGAGTCGGTCAAGACCATGCAGCGCAACTGGATCGGCCGTTCCGAAGGCTTGGAGATCCAGTTCGAGGTGCGCGACGCCGCCGGCGCGGCGCTGGATCCGCTGCGCGTGTTCACCACCCGCCCGGACACGTTGATGGGGGTGACCTTCGTCTCCATCGCCAGCGAGCATCCGCTGGCGCTGCACGCGGCCAGGTCCAACCCGCAGCTGGCCGCCTTGCTGGCCGAGCTGAAGCAGGGCGGCGTGTCCGAGGCGGAACTGGAGACCCAGGAAAAGCGCGGCATGGACACCGGCCTGGTGGCGGTGCATCCGATCAGCGGCGAGCAGGTCCCGGTGTGGGTCGCCAATTTCGTGCTGATGGGCTACGGCACCGGCGCGGTGATGGCGGTACCCGGCCACGATCAGCGCGATTTCGAGTTCGCCAACAAGTACGCGCTGCCGATCCGCCAGGTGATCGCGCTGAAGGCGCCAAAGAACGACGAGGAGCGCACCTGGGAATCGAGCGTCTGGCGCGACTGGTACACCGACAAGACCCGCGAGTTCGAACTGGTCAACTCGGCCGAGTTCGACGGCCTGGACTACCACGGCGCGTTCGAGGCATTGGCCGAGCGCTTCGAGCGCAAGGGCCAGGGCCAGCGCCGCATCAACTACCGCCTGCGCGACTGGGGCGTCAGCCGCCAGCGCTACTGGGGCTGCCCGATCCCGGTGATCTACTGCGCCAGCTGCGGCGCAGTGCCGGTGCCGGAAGACCAGCTGCCGGTGCTGCTGCCGGAGAACGTGGCGCTGAGCGGCACCGGCTCGCCGCTGAAGACCGATCCGGAATGGCGCAAGACCACCTGCCCGCAATGCGGCGCGGCGGCCGAGCGCGAGACCGACACCTTCGACACCTTCATGGAGTCGAGCTGGTACTACGCGCGCTACACCTCGCCCGGCGCCAAGGACATGGTCGACAAGCGCGGCAACTACTGGCTGCCGGTGGACCAGTACATCGGCGGCATCGAGCACGCGATCCTGCACCTGATGTACTTCCGCTTCTTCCACAAGCTGCTGCGCGACGCGCGCCTGGTGGACAGCGACGAGCCGGCGACCAACCTGCTGACCCAGGGCATGGTGATCGCCGAGACCTACTACCGCGACAACGGCGACGGCTCCAAGGACTGGATCAACCCGGCCGACGTGGACGTGCAGCGCGATGAGCGCGGCCGCATCGTCGGCGCCAGCCTGATCGCCGATGGCGCGCCGGTGCAGATCGGCGGCACCGAGAAGATGTCCAAGTCCAAGAACAACGGCGTGGACCCGCAGGCGATGGTCGGCAAGTACGGCGCCGACACGGTGCGCCTGTTTTCGATGTTCGCCGCGCCGCCGGAGCAGTCGCTGGAGTGGAACGAGGCCGGCGTGGACGGCATGGCGCGGTTCCTGCGCCGGCTGTGGGCGCAGGTGCATAAGCATGTCGCCGACGGTGCCGCCCCGGCGCTGGAGGCGGCCGCGCTGGGCGCCGAGCACAAGGCGTTGCGGCGCAAGACCCACGAGACCATCGGCAAGGTCGCCGACGACTACGGCCGCCGCCACAGCTTCAACACCGCCATCGCTGCGGTGATGGAGCTGACCAATGCGCTGGCCAAGTTCGACGACGCCGGCGACCAGGGCCGCGCGGTGCGCCAGGAAGCGCTGGAAGCGGCGGTGCTGTTGCTCAACCCGATCACCCCGCACGCCAGCCATGCGCTGTGGCAGGCGCTGGGGCATGCGCCGACCCTGCTGGAAGACCTGCCGTTCCCGCAGCCGGACCCGGCCGCGCTGGTGCGCGACGCGCTGACCCTGGCGGTGCAGGTCAACGGCAAGCTGCGCGGCACCATCGAGGTCGCCGCCGACGCCCCGCGCGAGCAGATCGAGGCGCTGGCCCAGGCCGAGCCGAACACCGCCAAGTTCCTGGAAGGCCTGAGCATCCGCAAGATCATCATCGTGCCGGGCAAGATCGTGAACCTGGTGGCGGCATGAACCGCGCCGCCGCAGGCGCATGCCACACGCCGCCGCGATCGCCGGCGGCGCGCGCTTCGGTATGTCTCAACCCTCGTTCACGCGGCATCGGGCAGGCTAGCCGCCTGTTGCCGCGCCCAGCCGGCTCCCCCAGACTGTGTCCATGACCCGACTCCTGCTCGCCCTCGTCCTCGCGACGTCCCTGACCGCCTGCGGCTTCCACCTGCGCGACAAGTTGACCTTGCCGGCCGGCACGCCCTCGGTGAAGGTGGTCTCCTCGGCGCCGTACAGCGAGCTGGTGAAGCTGCTCGAGCGCGGCCTGCGCGCCGCCGGCGCGGAGATCGCGCCGAAGGACGTCAACACCGGCGTGGCGCGTCTGGAAGTGCTGTCCGAGCGCTGGGGCGACCTGCCGATCGCGCTCGACGCCGAGGGCCGCGCTCAGGAATACAGCCTGCGCTACGCGGCGATCTTCGTGTTCCGCCGCGCCGACGGCAGCGTGCTGGTGCCGCAGCAGGTGATCGAGCTGTCGCGCGACTACGTGTCGCCGCCGACCGACGCCACCGGTACCACCACCGAGCGCGAGATCCTCGCCGACGAGCTGCGCCGCGAGATGTCGGCCTCGATGCTGCGCCGGATCGACAGCGTGGTGCGCGCCGAAGTGCGCGACGGCAAGAACGTCAACCAGGCGCCGCCCGCCGCCACCGGCACGCCGGTCGAAGGCACGCCGGACCCCGGCACGCCGCCGGCGACCACGCCGTAGCCTTGATCCGCTGGCCACCGCCCGCCGCCCACCGCTCGCCCGTAGTGGGCGATCCGCTGGCGGCGCACAGCGACAGGCCCTAGGTTGCCGCCATGGAATTGCGTCCCGAACAGCTCGTCACCCAGCCGGCCGCGCAGCCGCTGCATCCGGTCTATCTGATCGCCGGCCCGGAAACCCTGCGCGTGCTCGAGGCCGCCGACGCGGTGCGCGCGCGTGCGCGCGCCGAAGGCATCGGCGAGCGCGAGGTGTTCGACGCCGACGGCCGCGAGTTCGACTGGAGCCAGCTGTATTCCAGCTTCAACGCGCCGAGCCTGTTCAGCCCGCGCCGGTTGATCGAACTGCGCCTGCCCAGCGGCAAGCCCGGCAAGGAAGGCGCCGAGGTCATCAGCGCGTTCTGCGCCGATCCGCCGCCGGACGTGGTGCTGCTGATCACCTGCAACGAATGGAGCAAGGCGCACCAGGGCAAGTGGGCCGACGCGGTCGGCCGGCTCGGGGTGATCGCGGTGGCCTGGGCGATCAAGCCGCACGAACTGGGCGACTGGATCGAGCGCCGCCTGCGCAGCAAGGGCCTGCGTGCCGATGCCGGCGCGGTGCAGCGCCTGGCCGAGCGGGTCGAAGGCAATCTGCTGGCCGCCGCGCAGGAGATCGACAAGCTGGCGCTGCTGGCCGATGGCAACAGCCTGGACGTGGCGGCGATGGAGTCGCTGGTCGCCGACGCCGCGCGCTACGACGTGTTCCGCCTGGCCGAAGCCACCCTGGCCGGGCAGGCGTCGGCAGTCGGGCGCATGCTCGCCGGGCTGCGCGCCGAGGGCGAAGCGGTGGCAGGCTTGCTGCCGATTCTGATCAAGGAACTGTTGCGTACCGCGGCGTTGGCCAAGGTGCAGGCGGCCGGCGGCAACCTGGCCGCGGAGATGAAGGGGCAGGGCATCTGGGAATCGCGCCAGGCGCCGTTCAAGCGTGCGCTGCAGCGGCATGCCGAACCGCGCCGCTGGGAGCGCTTCGCCGCCGAAGCCGGACGCATCGACCGCATCGCCAAGGGCCGCGCCGACGGCGACGCCTGGATCGCGCTGGAGCGCCTGCTGCTGTCCATCGCCGAGGCGCGGGCGGTACGGTTGTTGGTGGTATGAGCAGGGGCGGGACCGGGGGCCGGGGACCAGGGACCCGGGAACAGCAAAATCCAGAGCGCGTGCCCTCGCTGGATTTCCGCTTTTCCGGGTCCCCGGTCCCCGGTCCCCGGTCCCGAACGCTCCACTTGATCTACGGCGGCACCTTCGACCCCATCCACAACGGCCATCTGGCGATCGCGCGGGCCGCGCGCGATGCGTTCGCGGTGCCGGTGCGGCTGATGCCGGCGGCCGATCCGCCGCATCGCCAGGCGCCCGGGGCCGATGCGCGGCAGCGCTGCGAGATGCTGGCGCTGGCGATCGCCGGCGAGGCCGGGTTGCTGCTGGACCGGCACGAGTTGCAGCGCGCGCTGGCGCAGCCGGGCGTGGCCTCGTACAGCATCGATACGGTGCGCGAACTGCGCGCCGAGCTCGGCCCCGCCACATCGTTGGCGCTGCTGATCGGCGCCGACAGCTTGGTCGGCTTCAACACCTGGCGCGACTGGCGCGGCCTGCTCGACGCGGTGCATCTGGTCGTCGCCGACCGTGCCGACAGCGGCTGGGAGCGCGCCTTGCCGGCCGAGTTGGCGCAGGCGCTGGCCGGGCGCTGGGCCGCCTCGCCGCAGGCGCTGGCGGGCGCGCCGGGCGGCCTGTTGTGGTGCCTGCGGCAACCGTTGCGCAGCGAATCGGCCAGCCAGGTGCGCGCGCGCATCGCCGCCGGCGGCGACTGGGCCGGGCTGGTGCCGGCCGCGGTCGCGGACTACATCCGTGCCGCCGGACTGTATGCGGCGGCCCCTGCGGCCTCCGCGCCGGCTAGCTGAATACGTGTCTTCGCGTAGTTCCCTATAATTCGCCCATTCCATCGAGTTCGCACCTTTGTCCACTCAAGCCCACGTCATCAAGACCCAACTGCCCAGCCCGCCGCCGTCGTTGCCGGTCCTGCTCGCCCACGTCCGCAACGCGCTCGACGAGCTCAAGGCCAAGGACGCGGTGGAAATCGACGTGCGCGGCAAGTCCAGCGTCACCGATTACATGATCGTCGTCTCCGGCACCTCCACCCGCCACGTCAAGTCGATCGCCGACGAAGTGATCAAGCACGCCAAGAAGCTGGACGTGATGCCGCTGGGCGTGGAAGGCGAGCGCGAGGCCGAGTGGGTGCTGGTTGATCTCGGCGACGTGGTGGTGCACGTGATGCTGCCGCGGGTGCGCGAGTTCTATGCGTTGGAGCGCTTGTGGACAGTCGGCGACCAGCCGCCGAGCGACGACGACGGCGACGAACCGGCACGCGATGCCTAAGCGGCGCGACGACGCGCACGGCGCCGGCGGCGACGCGCCGCCGGTACGCACGCGCGTCGCTGTCGGCGAGGTCGCGCAGTCGCGCGCCACCCCCGCGCGCAAGCGCTTCGGCGCGCTGATCGAACGCCTCGAGCGTACACGCATGCAATTGCGCGCCTGGTACGAGGCGTTGCCGCGCTGGGAACAGCGTTTCCACGAACAGGTCGAGCCGTTGCTGCAGTCGCGCGATGCGGCGCAGGCGCAACTGCTGCTGGAACTGGATGCGGCGCATGCCGCCTACAAGCTGAGTAAGCGCGATCGCGCCGATCTGTCCGGGGCGATTTGCGAACTGGCCGCGCTGCTGCTCCGGGACGGCGGCGGCGGCGAGCTGAAGCGCATCTACGACCGCCACAGCCCGGTCGGTTTCGACCAGGGACTGGCCGAGTCCGAGGCGCTGCTGAAGTCGGTGATCGGCGAGGAGTTCGGCCTGACCGAGGAGGAGTTGCGCCATGTCCAGTCGCCCGAGGCGCTGTATGCGCAGGTGCACGAGCGCCTGCAGGCGCAGCACGCGCACGCGGCCGGGCGCGCGCAGCAGCGCGCGAAGCGGCGCCGCGCAGGTGCCGGTAAGACAGCCGAGCGCGTCGCCGATCCGCAACAGGCCCGCCGCGCGCTGTACCGCACCCTGGTCGCGGCCCTGCATCCGGACCGCGAGCCCGATCCGCAGCAGCGCGAACGCAAGACCGCGTTGATGCAGCGGCTCAATCAGGCCTATCGCGACGACGACCTGCTGACCCTGCTGGAATTGCAACTGGAGATCGGCCAACTGGATCAGGCCGCAATCGCGGCGATGGCCGAGGAACGGATTCGCGATTACAACAGCCTGTTCGCCACGCAACTGAAGCAGGTCGAGCTGGAACTGGCGCAGGTGGTCGATGACTTCATGGGGCGTTATGGCCTGTACGAAGAGCGTCGTCCGCAGCCGCAGCGCCTGGACGCGTTGCTGGCGCAGTTCAAGCGCCAGCTGCAGGACGAGATCCAGCAATGCGCCGAAGACCGCGCTGCGGCAAGTCGGCCGGAAACGCTCAAGCAATGGATCAAGCTGGAACGCGCGCGCCTGATCGAACAGCAGATCGACGATGGGATGTTCGACATGGTGTTCGTGCCGGAGCGCTGGTGAGACGCGCGCTGCGGTCGCAACGATGAAGGCACGCCTGATCGCCACCGGCGAACGCGCCCCGGCCTGGGTCGCGCAGGGCTTCGCCGAATACCGCAAGCGCCTGTCGCACTGGCTGCCGCTGGAACTGGTCGAGATCGAACCCGGCTTGCGCGGCAAGGGCCGCGATGCGCAGCGCGCGATCGAGGACGAAGGCCGCCGCGTGCTCGCGGCGCTGCCGAAGAATGCATTGGTGGTGGCGCTGGACGTGCCCGGCAAGCCGTACAGTTCCGAACAGCTGGCGCAGCGCATGGAACACTGGCGCGGGCAGGGCCGCGATCTGGCGCTGCTGATCGGCGGCCCCGAAGGCCATTCTCCGGAGGTGCTGGCGGTGGCCAGCGAATCCTGGTCGCTGGGGCCGCTGACCCTGCCGCACATGCTGGTGCGGCTGGTGGTGGCCGAACAGCTGTACCGCGCCGCGGCGATGCTGGCTAACCATCCCTACCATCGCGCGTGATCGTCAGGTTCGCCTGATCCGCCCGGCGCGTGCACGCCCCGCCAGCCGTGCGTCGTCCGCATCGCCGGTGCGATGCCGCCAGTAAAATCGCAACGCGGCTTCGGCAGCATCGGCGCACAAAAAAAGCCCGGGCTCAGGCCCGGGCTTTTTTTGTGTATCGCAACGCGTTCGATCAGTTGAACGTGTACTTTGCGCCCACCGTGAAGTAGCGGCCGACCGCGCCGCTGAAGTGCAGCGGGTTGTAGTTGATGCCGCCATAGGTGGACGGATCGAGCGGCGCGATCCTGTCGAACACGTTCTGCACCGAGGCGTTGAGTTCGAACGCCTCGGTGACGTTCCAGCGGCCGGACAGGTCGAAGGTGGTGAACGAGGCGATCTTCTCGACCGGGCTGCCGTCCTCGTAGAACGCCAGGTAGCTGCCGCCGCGGCTGTCCTTGTTCTCGATGCTGTCGATGTAGTTGACCACGCCGCTGACGCTCCAGTTGCCCTGCTTCCAGGTGGTGCCGACGTTGATGCGGTCCTGCGGGGTGCCGATGCAGTTGGTCACATCGCAGTTGCCGTGGGTGCCGAGGTAATCGACCGTGCCGCTAGCTCCAGTGCGCTCGAACTTGAGCAAGTGGCTCCACTGCGCATCCAGCTCCAGCTGGCCCGGACCGATGGCGAAGGTCTGGCGGATGTCGGTATCGATGCCGCGCACGCGCGAGGAGTTGGCGTTCACGTAGTCGGTGTTGACCGCCAGGATGCTGCCGCTGTTGGCCACGCCGCCGATGTCGTTGCTGTCGCGCAGGACATTGCCGGCAAGGATCGCGTCTCTGGTGTCGCTTTGGGCGATCTCGTTGGTCCGCTTGATTTCCCATGCGTCCACGGTCAGCGAAGTGCTGGCGGTTGGCTGCAGCACGAAGCCCAATGAATAGCTCTTTGACTCTTCCGGCTTCAGCGCCGGATTCGGACGGGTGATGAGCGCCACCGAGCGCGCGGTGCATTCGTTGGCCTGGTCGATCGCGCAGCGCACCGGATCGGATGCGTTGGAGAATGCGGCCAGGCCGCCGTCGCCGTTCTCGGCCGGGTTCGGCGCGCGGAAGCCTTCGGCGTAGGTGGCGCGCAGGGCGATCCAGTCGGCCGGGGTCCACTTCACGCCGAGCTTCGGCGTGGCCTTGCCGTCGCCGCTCTCGTACTTGTCGTAACGCACTGCCGCCGACAGTTCCAGCTGCTCCAGCACCGGCGCCGACAGCTCGGCGTAGGCGGCATAGACGTTCTGGGTGCCGTCGTAGGCCGAGTAGCCCAGGCCGATGATGTCGCCGATGTCGGTGAAGGTCTGCGGGGTCAGGCTGTTGCTGGTCTTGCGCCATTCGGTACCCAGCGCCAGGCCCAGCGGGCCGCCCTGCAGGTCGGCCAGGCTGCGCGAGACCTTGAAGTCGAACATGTCCAGGCTGGACTTGGCGGTCGCGCTGATGGCCGGCGAGATGTAGTCGTACAACGCCTGCGAGTTCAGCCCGGCGTTGTCGCCGATGCGCCAGGTGCCGGCCGCGCAGGCCGGGTTGCCGAGTACGCACTGCACCGCGCTGTTGCGCAGGAAGCCGGTGCGCTTGTTGACCAGGTCGGTACCCGAATGCAGGTAAGCGGTGTCGTAGCTCCACTCGCCCCAGTTGCCTTTGACCCCGACCAGGAAGCGGTTGAACGCGTTGGTGGTGTCGGTCACGCGCGGGCCCACGTCCCAGGCGCTGTAGCGCACGCGCGCGGCGTAGGGCAGTGGATTGTCGGGATGGCCGGCATAGAGCGTGGTGGCGCCGGCGCCGCTGCTGGCGTTGACCGGGCCGCCGGGATAGCCCCAGCCGCCGGACACGCCAGACGGGGTGTTGGAGAACACGGTTTCCTTCTTCGAGTAGCCGATCTCGGTGTAGATCTCGCCGCCCTCGCCGAAGGCGAAGCTGGCACGGCCGAACACGTTGACGTACTTCTCTTCCGGGCTCAGGTCGCGGTACTGCTGCGCCGGATCCCACAGGCAACCCTGGGCCTGCGCGGTGGCATCCGTCTGGCCGGGGATGGTGGTCAGGCCGGCGCAACCGGGCAGGGCGACCAGCTGCGGCGTGGCGGCGTTGTTGAACACCGAGCCGTTCGGGCCGACGCCGCCGGTGGTGCCGCCGCTGAGGTAGGCGCCACCGAGGAACTGCGCGTCGGTGGCGTCGTAGCCGTAGCGGCGGATGTCGCCGGTGCCGATCCACTTGCGGTCCTTGCGGTCGCTGATCTTGATCGCGTCGGACTTGCCCACGTCCAGGCTGAAGAATGCGTTCCAGCCGTCGTTGGCGAGGTTGCCGGTGCCGGCGGTCAGGGTCGCCTTGCGTGCGTCGCCGTCGCTGTCGCCGGACATGCCGTAGGAGCCGCGCAGGATCGCGCCTTCGAAGTCGTTGCGCAGGATGATGTTGACTACGCCGGCGATGGCGTCGGAGCCGTAGATCGCCGAGGCGCCGTCCTTCAGGATGTCGATCCGCTCGACCGCGTCCAGCGGGATGGTGCTCAGGTCGGTGAACACCTTCTGGCCGTCGTCGGCCAGGCCATAGGTGGCCATGCGCCGGCCGTTCAACAGCACCAGGGTGGAGCCGGCGCCCAGGCCGCGCAGCGAGATGCCCGCGCCGCCGCCGGCGAAGCCGTTGCCGAAGCTCTTGGGAATCGAGCCGGCGCCGTCGGAGGTCAGGGTCTGCAGGTATTCGGCCACCGTGCTCTTGCCGGTACGGTCGATTTCCTGGCGGGTGACCACCTGGACCGGGGACGGGGTCTCGGTGTTGGTGCGGGGGATGTTGGAACCGGTGACGGTGATGCGGTCGAGGGTGGTCGCCGCCTCCTGCGCGAACGCGGCGGGGACGGCGGCACTCGTGGCGAGGACGGCAACGACCGACGCGCAAAGGATATGGCGGCGGGTTGCACGCCGTTGATTCGGGTTGTTCACAGTCTCTCTCCTAACTGGAAGCGCAAGTTTTGATGTCTAATTTTTGCCAAGTGCCGACACAAATGGTCGGCTGATGCTATCTAGGTGTATTTAACGTGAATGAATTGTGAATTTTTGATTAAAGTGGCCCCGGTGCGCGCTCCTGCACCGGGGCCGCACCCGCATTCAACGGCCTAGCGAAAAGTCCACCGGTACCAGCCCATACGCCTGAACCGGCATCCCTTGCCGCAATGCAGCATGGAACTTCCAGCGCTTCAGTACCTGCTCGCGCGCGGCCTGATCGAGGATCCGGTGGCCGCTGCTCCTGGCGATACTGACCTCCAGCGGCTGTCCGTCGACGCCGACCAGCGCGCGCAGCAACACGCTGCCCTGCAGGCCGTCGCGCAGCGCATCGCGCGGGTAGGGCGGGGCTGGCGCACGCAGATACTGCAACTGCATGCCGGCGACCGGCGCGCTGACCGGAGTGGGCGGCACGCTCGGCCCGGCGGCAACCGCAGCCGGATTGGCGTCGGCCAACGTTGCCTGCACCGGGATCGGCACCGGCGCGGCGGTCGGCACCCGCGGTTGGGTCATGGTCCGCTTTTTCGGCTGCACCGTGGCTTGCGGCGGCGGTGGCGTGATCGGGACCACGATCGGTTGCTGCCAGACGGGTTGCGCCTTGGCCGGCGCCTGCGGCGGCGCCACGTGCGAGAGCGGGATCAGCAACAGCAGCATGGCCAACAGGTGCAGGCCGTTCGCGGCGCTGAGCGCCAGGATCCTCGGCAGGTCGATACCGAACGAGGACGCGGGGAGTCGCGTGCGAACCATGATCCACCTCCATGATGAAGAGCGTCTTGTGCACTTGCGGTACGACCAAATGCGCCAGCGCGGCGGACGGGGGCGATGCGGCACCCGCCCGCGCGTCCGACATTGCACCGGTTGCCCTGGCCATGGCAGGTCGGGGCACAGGACGCACGCTGCCACTGGTTCGCGCGCGGAGATTGTGCGGCGCAGGAACGACGACGGCGCCCGCAGGCGCCGTCGTCGGAATCGGTGCAAGGGCGGGGTGTTACTTGCCCAGTTCGAACACCACGTCCAGATTGACCGACACGCTGCTCTCGCCGGTCGCCACCGGGGTGCTGTCCATCTCCGCCTTCATCGCCATCGCGCGCATCATCGGCATCGGGCGTGCTACGCCGCCGCTGCTGCCTTCGGAGATGCTGACGATGCGGCGCACGCGCAGGCCCAGCGACTTGGCGTAGGTCTGTGCGCGGGACTGCGCCTTCTTCAGCGCATCGACCCGGGCCTGGTCGTACAGCGGTTCCGGATTGTCGATCTCGAAGCTGGGGCCGTTGATCTGGTTGGCGCCCTGGGCCGCCAGCGCGTCCAGCACCTTGCCGAGCTTGGCGATGTCGCGCACTTTCAGGTTGACCGAGTTGCTGGCCTGGTAGCCGATGACCCGCGGCGCCTGGTTGTCGACGTACTTGTACTGCGGGCTGAGATTGATGCCGCTGGTCTGCACGTCCTTGTCGGCGATGCCGGCGGCGCGTACCGCGGCCAGGACCTTGGTCATCTGCTCGGCGTTCTGGCGCATCGCCACGGCGCTGTCGCTGGCCTGTGTGACCACGCCGGCCGACAGCGTGGCCACGTCCGGGGCATGCTTGGCCTCGGCCTGGGCGGCGATGTTGAGCAAGGTGCCGTCGGCCGGCACGGCGTAGGCCGGCGTGGCGGATTGGGCATGGGCGGTCATCGTGCCTCCTAGGGCGAGGGTCAGGGCCAGCAGCAGCGGACGGACGGAGAGTGGGCGCATCGGATGTTTTCCTTGAAGGATGGGGCGAGGGTGTTGCCGCGACGATGAACGCGTCGTGATACGGGCCGGGGTCGAGACTGCGCCTGCGGAATTAGCGATCGTTCAGTCAGGCCCGCCGGGTTATCCTTCCGCCATGCTGTATCTGGCTTCCCGTTCTCCCCGCAGAAACGAACTGCTGACGCGCCTGGGCGTACCGTTCCGGATCCTCGATCTGGAGGTGCCGGAAGCGCGCGCGGCCGACGAATCGGCGCATGCCTATGTGCGCCGGGTGGCGTTGGACAAGGCCCGTGCCGGCATGGCGCAGTTGGCCGCCAGCGCCGATGCGGTGGTGCTCGGCGCCGACACCGAAGTGGTGCTGGGCGATCGCGTGTTCGGCAAGCCGGCCGATGCCGCCGACGCGGCGGCGATGCTGGCGGCGCTGTCGGCACGCACGCACCAGGCGATCACCGCGGTGGCGCTGGTCGCCGCGGCGCGCGAAGAGGTGCTGCTGGTGCCGACCCAGGTCAGCTTCGCTGCGCTGTCGGCGCAGGACATCGCCGACTACGTGGCCAGCGGCGAGCCGATGGGGCGCGCCGGCGCCTATGCGATCCAGGGCGGCGCCGAGCGCTTCGTCAGCCGCCTGGACGGCAGTTATTCCGGGGTGATGGGCTTGCCCCTGCACCAGACTTCCCAACTGCTGCGCGCCTTCGGAGTGCTTTGATGTCGCAAGAGATCCTGGTCAACGTCACGCCGCGCGAGACCCGGGTGGCCGTCATCGAGAACGGCATGCTGCAGGAACTGCACATCGAGCGCGGGTGGCGCCGCGGGGTGGTGGGCAACATCTACAAGGGCCGGGTGCAGCGGGTCATGCCGGGCATGCAGGCGGCGTTCGTCGAGGTCGGGCTGGAGCGCGCGGCGTTCCTGCACGCCAACGATGTGGTGCGGCCGGCGCCGGTGGCCAACGGCGACACCGACGAGGCGCCGCCGCTGCCGGTGGCGTCGGGGGTGCCGATCGTGGAGCTGCTGCGCGACGGCCAGGACATCGTGGTGCAGGTGGTCAAGGATCCGATCGGCAGCAAGGGTGCGCGGCTGACCACGCAGATCAGCATTCCCTCGCGCTATCTGGTGCTGCTGCCGCAGTCGCGGGTGATCGGGGTGTCGGCGCGGATCGAGGACGAGGCCGAGCGGCTACGCCTGAAGACCCTGGTCGCCGACCTGGCCGCCAGCCACGGCGGCTTCGGCTACATCATCCGCACCAATGCCGAGGGCCAGCCGGCCGAGGCGCTGGCCGAGGACATCGCCTATCTGTCGCGGATCTGGAACGTGGTCGAGCGGCGCGGCCGTGACGGCGCCCCGGCCAGCATCATCTACGAAGACTTGAGCCTGCCGCTGCGCGCGGTGCGCGACCTGATCCGCAAGGATGTGGAGAAGGTCAAGGTCGATTCGCACGAAACCTTCGAACGGCTGCAGGCGTTCGTCGCCAAGTACATGCCGATCCTGGCCGAGCGCCTGGAGCTGTACACCGGCGACCGCCCGGTCTTCGATCTGTACGGCGTGGAGGACGAGATCGCGCGCGCGCTGGACAAGCAGGTGCCGCTGAAGTCCGGCGGCTACCTGGTCATCGACCAGACCGAGGCGATGACCACCATCGATGTCAACACCGGCTCGTTCCTTGGCCAGCGCAACCTCGAGGAAACGGTGTTCCGCACCAACCTGGAGGCGGCGCAGGCGGTGGCGCGGCAACTGCGGCTGCGCAACCTGGGCGGCATCATCATCATCGACTTCATCGACATGGACGATGCCGAGCATCGCCGCCAGGTGCTGCGCACGCTGGAAAAGGCCTTGTCGCGCGACCACGCCAAGACCACGGTGTACGAGTTCTCGCCGCTGGGCCTGGTCGAGATGACCCGCAAGCGCACCGTCGAGAGCCTGGAGCGGCAGCTGTCCGAGCCGTGCCCGGAATG
Source organism: Xanthomonas translucens pv. cerealis (assembly GCF_006838285.1). Taxonomy (NCBI): domain Bacteria; kingdom Pseudomonadati; phylum Pseudomonadota; class Gammaproteobacteria; order Lysobacterales; family Lysobacteraceae; genus Xanthomonas; species Xanthomonas cerealis. The sequence continues at coordinate 2,494,671 of NZ_CP038228.1, read as the reverse complement.
CAGCGGGCGCGGCTCGATCAAGACCGCCGAAACCGTGACCTACGAGATCTTCCGCGAGATCACCCGCGCGGTGCGCCAGTTCGACGCGGCGCGGCTGCTGGTGATCGCCTCGAGCAAGGTGGTGGCGCGGATCACCGACGAGGAATCCTCGGCGGTGGCCGAACTGGAGGAATTCCTCGGCAAGAGCATCCGCTTCCAGGCCGACGAGCAATACCTGCAGGAGCAGTTCGACGTGGTGTTGTTGTGAGGCCGGGACTGGGGACCGGGGACCGGGTCCCGGGCGGCGCAACTGCTGCTCCAAGTTTCCTGAGCGTCGTGCGCTCTTGGTTTGCGGGACCAGAACGGCTGCTGTTTTCCCCCGGTCCCCGGTCCCCGGTCTCCGGTCCCATCTGAAGAATGCCCCCGCCCCTGCGCCGCCGCCTGCGCCTGGCCCGCCGTTTCGCGTTCTACGCGGTGGCGATCGCGGTGGTGTGCGTGGCGCTGGTGGTGGGGGCGCTGAGCCAGGCGCTGCCGTTCGTGGAGCGGCATCCGCAGCGGATCCAGGATTGGCTCAGCGAGCGCGCCGGGCGCCCGATCCAGTTCGATCGGGTCGAGACCGCCTGGACCCGGCGCGGTCCGCTGCTGCGCCTGGACGGGCTGCGCGTGGGCGCCGGCGACGGCGTTAGCATCGGCCAGGCCGAGGTACTGGTGTCGATGTACGCCGGCCTGTTGCCGGGCCGCTCGTTCACCGAATTGCGCCTGCGCGGGCTTGCGCTGACCCTGCTGCGCGGCGCCGACGGCAGCTGGTCGGTGCAGGGCCTGCCGAGCACCGGGCAGGGCGGCGATCCGCTGGACGCGTTGCAGGGCCTGGGCGAGCTGCAGGTCATCGACGGCCGGCTTGTGGTGCATGCGCCGGAGCTGGGCGTGGATGCGCGCTTGCCGAAGATCGATCTGCGCCTGCGCGTGGACGGTGACCGCCTTCGGGTCGGTGCGCAGGGCTGGATCGATCCGCAACAGGCGCCGCTGACCGCGGTGCTGGACATGGACCGCCGGCGTGGCAACGGCCAGGCCTATGTGGCCGCGCGCCCGGCCGAGTTGGCCGGCTGGTCGGGGCTGCTGCAAGCCCGCGGGATCCGGATCGATGGCGGTACCGGCCAGCTGCAGGGCTGGGCGCAATTGCAGCAGCACCGGATCGTCGGGGTCAGCGTCGAGGCCATGTTGCGCGACCTGCGCCTGAGCGGGGCGCCGCTGGCGGCCGGCGCCGCGCGGCCGCACACCGCATTCACCACGCTGCGTGCCACCGCGCGCTGGCGGCAGATCGACGGCGGCTGGCGGCTGGATGCGCCGCAGTTGCAGATCGGCCAGGCTGGCAAGCCGACGCAGCGCCTGGACGGGCTGACCGTGGCCGGCGGGCGCCGCTTCGCGCTGCTCGGCGCGCACCTGGACGCAGCGCCGCTGCTGGCGGTGGCCGCGCTCAGCGATAGCCTGTCGCCGTCCCTGCGCGCCTGGCTGCACGCGGCCCGGCCGCGGCTGCAACTGACCCAGGTGGCACTGACCGGCCGCGCCGGCGGGCCGCTGTACGGCCAGGGCCGCCTGAGCGAGCTGGCGTTCGCGCCGGTCGGGCAGTCGCCCGGGGTGAGCGGCCTGCGCGGTCGTTTCGATGGCGACGCGCAGGGGGGGAATTGGCGCTGGACGCTTCCAGCTCGGTACGTTTCGACTGGCCCAGCGGGTTCGGCGTGCCCCACGACGTGCAACTGGCCGGGCGCATCGTGGTGTTCCGCGATGGCGAGGACCTGCGCGTGGCGACGCCCGCGCTGCGCGTGCAGGGCGCCGACTACGGCGCCGATGTCCGCGGCGGGCTGCGCTTCCAGGCCGACGGCTCGCGGCCGTGGATCGATCTGGCCGCGCAACTGCAGGACGCGCCGGTGGTGGCGGCGAAGAAATTCTGGGTGCACTCGAAGATGAGCAAGGCCGCCACCGACTGGCTGGATGCCGCGCTGCAGGGCGGGCGCCTGCACGGTGGTCGCGTGCTGCTGTCCGGCGACCTGGACCAGTGGCCGTTCGTCGACCACAACGGCCGTTTCGAGGCCAGCGCACGCCTGGACGATGGCAAGGTCCGCTTCCAGCGCGAGTGGCCGGCGGTGGAAAAGGTGGACGCCGATGTCGTGTTCGTCGGCAATGGGTTCCAGATCCAGGGCCGCGGCGAGATGGGCGGGGTGCCGGTGCAACGGCTGTCGGCGACCTTGCCGGACTACAAGCAGGGCCAGCTCAGCGTGCTGGCCAGCAGCCGCGCCGAGACCGGCACGCTGCTGGCGATGCTGCGGCAGAGCCCGCTGCGCAAGCGTTATGGCGACACCCTGGACGCGCTCAGCGCCTCCGGCCCGGCCGACGTCAGCTTCGATCTGCTGCAGCCGTTGCGCGCCGATGTCGGCGCCCACCACCTGCGCGGCAAGGTCGAACTGCTCGGCGCGCGTATCGCCGACAGCCGCTGGAACGTGGCCTTCGACGACATACGCGGCAGCGCCGACTACCGCGACACCGGTTTCGAGGCGTCGCAACTGGCGGTGCTGCAGGAGGGCCATCCCGGCACGCTGGCGCTGCGTGCCGGCGACGGCGTGAGCGATCCGCAGCAGGCGTTCGAGGCCGCGCTGAGCGTGTCGGCCGATGCCGACGAACTGCTCGGCCGGGTGCCGGAAATGGCCTGGCTCAAGCCCTACGTGCAGGGCCGCTCGCGCTGGAACATTGGCGTCGCCCTGCCCAAGACCGCCGACGGCGGCGCGCAGCCGCCGACCCGCCTGAAACTGCATTCGGACCTGGTCGGCACCCAGTTGCTGCTGCCGGCGCCGATGGACAAGGGCGTGGCCGCGCCGCTGGCGACCTCGGTCGACGTGCCGCTGCCGGTGGGCAGCGGGCGTATCGAGGTGGCCTTCGGCAAGCTGATGGCGCTGGTCGCGCGCAACCGGAACGGCCAGACCGGGGTCAAGGTGGTGATGGGCAGCGATCACGTGAACGAGGACCCGCCCGCCAGCGGCCTGGTCGTGAGCGGACGCACCGCGTCGCTGAACGCGATCGACTGGATCGGCCTGGTCAGCGGCCCGGATCCGAACAAATCGGCCACGCCGGGCGCCGAAGACCCGATGCCGCTGCGCCAGATCGACGTGCTGGCCGACCATCTGCTGCTGCTCGGCGGCGTGTTCGACAACACCCGCTTGCGCTTGCAGCCGCAGGCCGACACGGTGGCGGTGCATCTGGATGGACCGGCGCTGGCCGGCGAGCTCAGCGTGCCGAGCAAGCCGGGCGTGGTACTCGGCGGGCGCCTGGCGCGGGTGCACTGGCGCGCCGCGCCGGCCTCCGCCCCGGCGGCGGCCGCGGCGGTGCGGCCGCTGACCGAGGCGATCGACCCGGCCTCGATCCCGGCGCTGGCGCTGGACGTGGACGACCTGCGCTTCGGCGCGATGAACCTCGGCGCGGCCTCGCTGCGCACCCGCAAGCTGAGCGACGGCATGCAGGTGGACCAACTGCACCTGCGCTCGGACAAGCAGAAGATCGACATCAGCGGCGACTGGCGCGGCAAGGGCGCCACCGCGCGCACCCAGCTCAGCGCCAGCGTGGACAGCCAGGACCTGGGCGAACTGATGCAGAACCTGGATTTCGGCGGCCAGCTGCGTGGCGGCGAAGGCACGCTGAATCTGCGCGCCGCCTGGCCCGGCGACCCGGCCGGGTTCCAGCTGGCCACCCTGCAGGGCCAGCTCGACGTGGCCGCGCGCAACGGCCAGCTGCTGGAACTGAACCCCGGTGCCGGGCGCGTGCTCGGCCTGCTCAGCGTGGCGCAGCTGCCGCGCCGGCTGATGTTCGATTTCCGCGATTTCTTCTCCAAGGGCTTCGCCTTCAACCGCATCGACGGCCAGGTGCAGTTCGGCGACGGCGTCGCGCGCAGCCAATCGATGTTGATCGATGGCCCGGCCGCGGAGATCAAGGTGCGCGGGCAGGCCGACCTGCGCGCGCAACAGTTCGACCAGACCATCGACGTCAATCCCAAGTCCGGCAATCTGTTGACCGTGGTCGGCGCGGTCGCCGGCGGCCCGGTCGGCGCGGCGGTCGGCGCCGCCGCCAACGCGGTGCTGGGCAAGCCGCTGGGCGCGATCGGCGCGCGCACCTACCGCGTCACTGGCCCGTGGAAGGAACCCAAGGTGGAAGTGATCGAGCGCGAATCGTCGCGTCCGCCGGCACCGCCTGCGGCGTCCAGAAGTCCCTGAATCGGCGCTTGCGCTGAGCGCCCCCGTCCCCCATGTTGAGTCCCATGACCGAAAACGCCCTCAGCCTTGCCGAAACCCGCCTGTTGCTTCCTGCCGGCCTCGATGCCACCAGCCTGGAGCGCGCCTTCGGCACGCTGCTCGGCCCCGGCATCGACTTCGGCGACCTGTATTTCCAGCATTCGCGGCGCGAGAGCTGGAGCGTGGAGGACGGCATCGTCAAGGACGGCGCCCACTCCATCGAGCAGGGCGTGGGGGTACGCGCGATTTCCGGCGAGAAGACCGGTTTCGCCTATTCCGACGACATCCATCGCGATGCGCTGCTGGCCGCGGCGCAGTCGGCGCGGGCCATTTCCCGCGACGGCGGCGCGCAGCCGGCGCAAGCGCTGCTGCGCGGCAACGGGCGCGCGCTGTATCCGGCGCTGGACCCGGTGGACGGCATGGGCAACGACCTCAAGGTCGAGATGCTGCGGCGCCTGGACCAGTTCCTGCGCGCCGCCGACCCGCGCGTGCAGCAGGTGATGGTCGGCCTGTCCGGCGGCGTGGACACGGTGCTGGTGGCGCGCAGCGACGGCGTGCTCGCCGCCGACGTGCGCCCGCTGGTGCGGCTGAACGTGCAGGTGATCGTCGAGCAGAACGGGCGCCGCGAGTCCGGCCATGCCGGCGGCGGCGGCCGCTACGGCTACGCAGTGCTGTTCGCCGATGGCCGCCCCGAGGCCTTCGCCAAGGAGGCGCTGCGCCAGGCGCTGGTCAACCTGGAGGCGGTGGCGGCACCGGCCGGGGTGATGCCGGTGGTGCTGGGTCCCGGCTGGCCCGGCGTGCTGCTGCACGAGGCGGTCGGCCATGGCCTGGAAGGCGACTTCGCCCGCAAGGGCACCAGCGTCTATGCCGGGCGCATCGGCCAGCGCGTGGCCTCGCCGGGCGTGACCATCGTCGACGACGGCACCCTCGACGGCCGCCGCGGCTCGCTGAACGTGGACGACGAAGGCACGCCGACCAATTGCACCACGCTGATCGAAGACGGCGTGCTGGTGGGCTACATGCAGGATTCGTTGAACGCGCGGCTGATGGGCGTGGCGCCGACCGGCAACGGCCGCCGCGAATCGTTCGCGCACCTGCCGATGCCGCGCATGACCAATACCTACATGCTGGCCGGCCAGCACGATCCGGAAGAGATGATCCGCTCGGTGAAGAAGGGCCTGTACGCGGTCAATTTCGGTGGCGGCCAGGTCGACATCACCAGCGGCAAGTACGTGTTCTCGGCAACCGAGGCCTACCTGATCGAGGACGGCAAGGTCACCGCGCCGGTGAAGGGCGCCACCCTGATCGGCAACGGTCCGGAGACGATGCAGAAGGTGCGCATGATCGGCCACGACCTGGCGCTGGACGAAGGCGTGGGCGTGTGCGGCAAGGACGGGCAGAGCGTGCCGGTCGGCGTCGGCCAGCCGTCGCTGCTGATCGACGGGCTGACCGTGGGCGGGACGGCTTGAGTGCCGGGAATGGGGAATCGGAAAACGGGAATCGGTAGAGCCGCGCTTGGCGGCCATGGCGATGCTGCTGCGATCGGCCGCTGCAGCTGGCGCCGAGGCGCTATCGTGTCCGATGGCAGCGAATGCGGCGGCGCGCGCGGCTGCCGCAGCCGGCGCCGCGCCTCAGTCGCGTTCGTCTGGATCGGTTTCGATCGCGTCCGGGTCCGCTGCTTCGAGTCCCGAGTCCCGAGTCCCGAGTCCCGCGTCCGCCCCCAGCACCAGTTCGCGCAGCTCCCGGAACAGCTCGCGGTAGGCATGCGGCGGCTTGTTCTTCAGCCGCTCTTCCTTGGCGTTGCGGATCAGCTGGCGCAAGCGCTGGCGCTCGGCCTCGGGGTGTTCGGTGAGCAGCTCGGACAGCGCGCTGTCGCCGTCGGCGAGCAGCCGTGCGCGCCAGCCCTCGACCCGGTGGATCGCCGCCACTTCGCGGCGCGCGCCGTCGCTGTTGGCATCCATCGCCTCGCGGATCGCGTCCAGGGTCGCGTCGTCCTCGCGGCGCATCTGCTTGGCCAGGAACGCCAGCTGCCGCTTGTGCGCGATGTGCGAGGTGATGCGCTTGCTTTCCTCGATATGCGGGATCAGCGACTCGGGCACCGGCAGCTTTGCCAGCTGCGCCGGGGTCAGCGCCACCAGCTTCTCGCCCAGGCTCAGCACGTCCAGCGCCGCACGGCGCTGCTGGCTGCGGCTGTCGCCGCGGAATTCACCGGTGTCTTCGTCGCGTCCGCGCATCGTCTTTCCAATTCGAATTTTCCGCTCCGCGTTGCGCGGAGCCGTTACCTCTACAGGATAAAGCATTGAACGCGATCACTTCCGAACTGCGCCGCGACGACAGCCTGGAACGCCTGGAGCGCCTGTCCGACATCGCCCAGCGCATGCTGGCGCGGGCGCGCGAACTCGGCGCCAGCCAGGCCGAGGTCAGCTGCAGCGAAGACCGCGGGCTGGACGTCAACGTGCGCCTGGGCGCGGTGGAAACGGTCGAGGCCACCCGCGACCGCGGCATCGGCATCACCGTCTACTTCGGCCAGCGCAAGGGCAGCGCCAGCACCGCCGACCTGCACGAATCCAGTCTCGAGGCGACCGTCGCCCAGGCCTGCGCGATCGCCCGCTACACCGAGGACGACGTCGCCGCCGGACTCGCCGACGCCGCGCTGATGGCACGCGACATACCCGAACTGGACCGCTGGCATCCTCGGGCGCTGGAGGCGGAGGAGGCGATCGAGCTGGCCCTGGTCTGCGAGGCTGCCGGCCGCGACGCCGATCCGCGCGTGGCCAATTCCGACGGCGCCTCGGCCGGCAGCAGCGAAAGCCTGTCGGTGTACGCCAACTCGCACGGTTTCGTCGGCCGCGAGCGCAGCACCCACCATTCGATCGGCTGCTCGCTGATCGCCGGCCAGGGCGACGCCATGCAACGTGATCATTGGTATAGCAGTGCGTTGGCGCGCGAGGATCTCGAAGCGCCGGCGGCGATCGGTCGCCGCGCCGCCGAGCGTACCGTGGCCCGGCTGCAGCCGCGCTCGCTGCCGACCGGCGAACTGCCGGTGCTGTTCGCGCCGGAGATGGCGCGTTCGCTGGTCGGACACCTGCTCGGCGCGGTGTCCGGCGGCGCGCTGTACCGCCGCGCCAGCTTCCTGCTCGACAGCGTCGGCACCCGCCTGTTCCCGGACTGGTTCGCGATCGACGAGCTGCCGCATTTGCGCCGCGGGTTGCGCTCGGCCGCCTTCGACGGCGAGGGCGTGGCCACCCGCGCCGCGCCGCTGATTGCCGGCGGGGTACTGCAGCGCTACGTGCTGGGCAGCTATTCGGCGCGCAAGCTCGGCCTGCAGACCACCGCCAACGCCGGCGGCGTGCACAACCTGCAGGTGGCGGCCAACGCGGACGACCTGGCCTCGATCGCCGCCGGCATCCCGCGCGGCCTGCTGGTCACCGAACTGATGGGCAGCGGCGTCAACCCGGTCACCGGCGACTATTCACGCGGCGCCGGCGGCTTCTGGATCGAGAACGGCGCCATCGCCTACCCAGTGGACGAGGTCACCATCGCCGGCAATCTGCGCGAGATGTTCCAGCGCATCGAGGCGGTCGGCCGCGACATCGACGTGCGCTCGCACGTGCACATCGGCGCGGTGCTGGTCGGCAAGATGACGGTGGCCGGCAACTCCTGACGCCGGCCCGTTGCCGTGTTGCATTGCGGCACGATGGGCGCGGCCGGTGCCGCGGTGGCTGCGCTTGACAGCCCAGCCCAGGCCGCCGACAGTGCCTCGGATAAGCGTCTTGTCCACTCACCCAAAGGAACGGAATACCGATGAGCGAATTCGACAGCCTCACTGCTCCGCCGCCGCCGCCGGCCTCGACCGGACCGCAGGAAGACCGCACGGTTGCCCTGATCACCCATCTGTCGGGCATCATCGCCGGCTTCATCGTGCCGCTGATCATCTGGCTGATCAACAAGGACAACCCGGCCAAGTCGTTCCTCAACGATCAGGCCAAGGAAGCGCTGAATTTCCAGATTACCGTCGCCATCGCCTACGTGATCTGCGTGGTGCTCAGCGTCATCGTGATCGGCGGGCTGCTGATGCCGGTGGTGTGGGTGGTGAACCTGGTGTTCTGCATCCTGGCCGGGATCAAGGCCAACGAAGGCGTGGCCTATCGTTATCCGTTCGCGCTGCGCCTGATCAAGTAAGCGTGTGACCGTCGCGTAGCGACGACAGGCCCGGCGTTCGCCGGGCCTTTTTTTGCCTGCGTCCAGCGGCGGAATGTGCCGGACGGCGCCAGGGTTCGGCACAACAGGCTCCGCCCCGGCCTGGACGCGCGGCCGTCCACGGCGCGATCGCCAAGAACGATGCAGCCTTGCTGCGTGCCGCGCAGAGGCGCGGCGGCATGGGAACCGGTACCCAGCGCCGCCCCGCGCCCGGTCGAGCGCACGCCGTGGCCGCGGCCCAGGGCGGGATCTCGTCGTGGCGGTATGTGCCTCGCGGATGCCTCCTATATCGAGTTTCGATTTCATCGGCGCCGTCGTTATGCCGAGCATGGCCACGCTGGATACGCCAAGACGCGTCCAGTGCGGGCGTCTGCCGACGCCTGCGGCATCCCGCAGACCAACGGAGTCGGCCATGTCCAACCGCAGCAGCAGTCAGAAGTTCATCGCGCGCAACCGCGCGCCACGCGTGCAGATCGAGTACGACGTGGAGATCTATGGCGCACAAAAGAAGGTGCAGGTTCCGTTCGTGATGGGCGTGCTGTCTGATCTGTCCGGCGCCAACGCCGACGATTTGCCGTCGCTGGAAGAGCGCAAGGCCGTGGAGATCGACGTCGATAACTTTGACGAGCGCCTGCGCGCGATGCGGCCGCGGGTGGCGATGGCGGTTGCCAACACGCTGACCGGCGAGGGCCGGCTCGAGGTCGACGTGACCTTCGAGAGCCTGCAGGACTTCTCGCCGGCCGCGGTGGCCAGGAAGGTCGCGCCGTTGGCGCAACTTCTGGAGGCGCGTATCCAACTGGCCAACCTGGGCACCTATCTCGACGGCAAGGCCGGCGCCGAGCGGCTGGTCGCCGATGCCATCCGCGACCCGGCGCTGTTGCGCGCGCTGGTGGCCGAACCCAAGCCGTCGGAAGACTGAGGAGACCACCATGGCAAAGCAGAGCAGTCAGGCCGCCGTCGCCGAGGCCGCCTCCCAGGAAGCGACCGGCGGCGATTTCGCCGCATTGTTGAACCGCGAGTTCCGCCCGCGCACCGAGCGCGCCGCCGAGGAGGTGCGCGAGGCGGTGCGTACCCTGGCCGAGCAGGTGCTGGACCGCAGCGACATCGTCAGCGACGACCTGACCCAGACCATCAACGCCTATGTGGCCGAGATCGACCGCAAGCTCAGCGAGCAGCTCAACCAGATCCTGCACGCCCCGCCGTTCCAGGCACTGGAAGGCGCCTGGCGCGGTCTGCACTACCTGGTCAGCAATACCGAGACCGATCCGCTGCTGAAGATCCGCGTGCTCAACGTGTCCAAGAGCGTGCTGGGCAAGAACCTCAAACGCTACAAAGGCACCGCCTGGGACCAGAGCCCGGTGTTCAAGAAGGTTTACGAGGAGGAGTACGGTCAGCTCGGTGGCGAGCCGTATGGCTGCCTGATCGGCGATTACTACTTCGACCACAGCCCGCAGGACGTGGAGATGCTGCGCGGTATCGGCCAGATCGCCGCGGCCGCGCATGCGCCGTTCATCGGCGCCGCGGGGTCGGCGCTGATGGGGATGGAGAACTGGAACGAGCTGTCCAACCCGCGCGACCTGGCGAAGATCTTCACCACGCCCGACTACGCCGCGTGGCGCTCGCTGCGCGACAGCGAGGACGCCAAGTACATCGCCCTGACCATGCCGCGCACGCTGTCGCGCCTGCCCTACGGGGCCAAGTCCGATCCGGTCGAGGAATTCGATTTCGAGGAGGACACCGAGGGCGCCGATTCCTCGCGTTACACCTGGCAGAACGCCGCCTACGCGATGGCGGTCAACATCAACCGTTCGTTCAAACTGTACGGCTGGTGCACCCGCATCCGCGGCGTGGAGTCGGGCGGCGCGGTGGAGGGGCTGCCGACGCATACCTTCCCCACCGACGACGGCGGCGTGGACATGAAGTGTCCGACCGAGATCGCGATCACCGACCGCCGTTCGGCCGAACTGGACAAGATGGGGCTGATGCCGGTGGTGCACCGCAAGAACAGCGACATGGCCGCGTTCATCGGCGCGCAGTCGCTGGCCCGGCCGGAGGAATACGACGATCCGGACGCCACCGCCAACGCCGCGCTCAGCGCGCGCCTGCCGTACATGTTCGCCTGCTGCCGCTTCGCGCACTACCTCAAGTGCATCGTGCGCGACAAGATCGGTTCGTTCAGCACCCGCGAGCAGATGCAGGGCTGGCTGACCGATTGGGTGATGAATTACGTCGACGGCGATCCGGCCAACTCCAGCGAGGCGAGCAAGGCGCGCAAGCCGCTGGCGGCGGCCGAGGTGACGGTGGAGGACGTCGAGGGCAATCCCGGTTACTACACCTCCACGTTCTACCTGCGCCCGCATTACCAGTTGGAAGGCTTGACCGTGTCGCTGCGGCTGGTGTCGCGCCTGCCGTCGGCGCAGGGCGCCTGAACCGCGGCAACGCCGCATCTGCCGTTCGATGTTCCGTCACGCCCGCCATCCAGGCGCAGAGGGCGCGACCGCTGTGATCCACAACCCCTCTAAGGGAGATTCACCATGGCTTACGACATGCATCTGAAGTTCGGTTCCGGCGACGTCGAGATCAAGGGCGCCTCCAACCACAGCAAGCACAAGGACGAGGTGCCGATCATCTCTTGGTCGTGGGGCGCCAGCAACACCGGCAACCTGCATACCGGAGCGGGCTATGCGGCTGGGGGCAAGGCCAACGTGCGCGATATCTCGGTCACCAAGTACATCGACTCGTGCTCCAACGCCCTGCTCAACGCCTGTTGCACTGGCGCGCGCGTGCAGAACGCCACGCTGTACGTGACCAATGCCACCGGCGAGCAGACCGACTTCCTGACCATCGAGCTCAGCGAGGGGGTGATGATCACCTCGGTGTCCACCGGCGGCAGCGGTGGCGAAGACCGCTTGACCGAGAACATCACCCTGCACTTCGGCAAGTTCAAGTACGCGTTCCAGCCGCAGGACGACAAGGGCAAGAAGGAGGGAGGTACCAAGGACTTCACATTCAACATGCAGGAAGTGAAGAAGTCCTGATCCAGACGCGCTTGCGCCGTTTTCCAAGGAGTTCACCGTGTCCTTTCCCGACGCTTCGCCGCACGAAGAGATCTCCCGCCTGCTCAGGGTGGGCGATCTGAATATGGCGCTGGAGTCGGCGGCCAGCCTGGTGCGCGGCAGCCCGGACGATGCCGCACTGCGCATCGGCCTGTTCCAGTTGCTGGCGGCCAGCGGCCAATGGCAGCGCGCCGGCGACCAGCTACAGCTCGCGGGGCGCTTCGACGCCGCGTGGTTGCCGCTGGCCAAGGCGTATGCGCGCGTGGTCAGTGCCGAGCATGCGCGCGCCCAGGTGCTGGCCGGGCGGATGCTGCCGCTGATGCTGGGCCAGGTGCCGCGCTGGCTGCACGACCTGCTGCAGGCGCTGCAGCACGACCAGCGCGGGGAAACCGTGCAGGCGGTGCAGCGGCGCCAGTTGGCATTGACCCACGCCGAGGCGGTGGCCGGCACGATCGACGGCCGGCGCTTCGACTGGCTGGGCGATGCCGATCCGCGTTTCGGCCCGTGCCTGGAGGTCGTACTGGAAGCCGGCTATGCCTGGGTGGCGCTGTCGCAGTTGCGGCGGCTGCGCTTCGAAGCGCCGTCCGCGCTGCGCGATCTGCTGTGGCAGCAGGTGGAACTGACCTGGACCGACGGCGGCGTCGTCCATGGGGTGGTGCCGTGCCGCTATCCGGGCATCGAACTTTGCGACGAACCCGAACTGCGCCTGGCACGGCAGACCCGCTGGGAGGGCGACGGCGCGGCGGCGCGCGGTGTCGGGCAGCGCATGCTGGCCAGCAGCCTGGGCGAGCATGCGCTGCTGGACGTGCGCCTGATCGAGTTCGACGTCTCCGCACAAGGACAAGCATCATGGCCGAACTGACCCAACAGGAGCGGTTGCAGCCTTCGCTGCTCGACCGCCTCAGCGACGACCGCCGCCACGAGCCGGCGGAAAGCCGTGAGGCGCGGACCATCACCGCGGCGCGGCTGCGCGCGTGCATCGTGCGCGACCTGGGCTGGCTGCTGAACTGCACCCGGCACCACCAGGCCGATGATTTCGAGGCGCATCCCTACGTCGCCGAGTCGGTGCTCAACTACGGCATCCCCGACCTCGCCGGGGTGCTGCTGGCGGGGCTGGACGTGTCCGCGCTGCAGAACCGCCTCCGCGCGGCGATCGTGGCGTTCGAGCCGCGCCTGGCGGCGTCGAGTCTGCAGGTCACCGCGCAGGTGGACGAACAGCGCATGGACCGGCTGTCGCTGACCTTCCTGATCGAGGCGCAGATGTGGGCGCAGCCGCTGCCGCTGGCCTTGTACCTGCGCACCGAGGTCGACCTGGAAAGCGGGCGCTTCACCGTGCACGACGGGGTGCACTGATGGACCCGCGCCTGCTCCATCACTACAGCCGCGAACTGCAGCACGTGCGCGAGATGGGCGCCGAATTCGCCCGCGACTACCCCAAGGTGGCCGGGCGCCTGGGCATGAGCGGCATCGAGTGCGCCGACCCTTATGTCGAGCGCCTGCTGGAAGGTTTCGCATTCATGGCGGCGCGGGTGCAACTGGAACTGGAGGCGCAGCAGCCGGTGTTCGCCCAGCACCTGATGGAGATGCTCTACCCGCATTTCCTGGCGCCGGTGCCGTCGATGGCGGTGGTGCAGTTGCAGCCGGAGGAGGGCGAGGGCATCGGTCCGGGCGGCCACGCGCTGGCGCGCGGCACCGCGCTGCGCTCGCTGATCGGCCACGGCGACCGCACCGCCTGCGAGTACCGCACTGCGCACGCGCTGACGCTGTGGCCGCTGCGGCTGCTCGACGCCGGCTACCTGGCCTCGCCGGCGGCGCTGGCGGCCGCCGGCGCGCCGGCCGAGCCGCGCGCTCGCGCCGCGTTGCGGATGAAGTTCGCGGTCGGCGCCGGGCTTCGCCTGGACATGCTGGCGCTGGACGCGCTGCCGCTGTACATCGCCGGCGCCGACGGCATCGCCGGCAATCTGTACGAGCAACTGCACGCCAACGCGCTGGGCTTCGTGGTGCGCAGCACCGGCGCCGACGGCCGCGTTACCGAGGTCCGCTACGACGCCAGCCAGATTCGCGAGATGGGCTTCGACGAGGACGAGGCGCTGCTGCCGCCGGAGCGGCGCGCGTTCAGCGGCTATCGTCTGCTGCAGGAATACTTCGCCTGCCCGCAGCGCTTCCTGTTCGTGGCCTTCGCCGGCCTGCAACGCGCGTTGCGCACGGCGGCGTGTCTGGAGTTCGAGATCTTCGTGCACTTCGATCGCGCACGCGAACGCCTGGAGGGCGCGATCGATGCCGACACGCTGCGCCTGCACTGCACCCCGGCGATCAACCTGTTCCCGCGCCGCGGCGACCGCATCCATCTGCATCCTGGCCTGTCCGAACACCATCTGCTCGCCGACCGCACCCGGCCGATGGACTTCGAGATCCACAGCGTGGATCAGGTCGAGGGCTTCGGCGATGGCCAGGACCCATTGCAGCGGTTCCAGCCGTTCTACGGCGCGTCGGCGCGTGCTTGGCACGCGCCGCGCGCGGCGTTCTACACCCTGCGCCGGCAGCCGCGGCGGCTGTCCTCGACCCAGCGCCGCGATGGCGCGCGCTCCAGCTACGTGGGCAGCGAACTGTTCCTGTCGCTGGTGGACGGCGAGCAGGCGCCGTACGCGCACGACCTGCGCCAGCTCGGCATGCGCCTGTTGTGCAGCAACCGCGATCTGCCGCTGCACATGCCGGTGGGCATCGGCACCAGCGACTTCGTGCTCGACCGCGGCGGGCCGGTGGCGTCCGTGCGCTGCGTCGCCGGCCCGACCCGGCCGCAGGCCGCCGCCGCCGCCGGCGATCCGCGCTGGCGCCTGCTCAGTCATCTGCAACTGAACTATCTGTCGCTGCTGGACGATGGCGACGACGGCGCCACCGCGCTGCGCGAGATGCTCACGCTCTATCACGATCCGCACGACGCGACCGCCACGCGCCAGGTCGAAGGCCTGCGCCGGGTGCGCTCGCGCGCGGTGGTACGGCGCCTGCCGTTACCCGGGCCGGCCGCCTATGGGCGCGGCCTGGAGATCACCCTGACCTGCCAGGAGGCCGCATTCGAGGGGCAGGGCGCGTATCTGCTGGCGGCGGTACTGCGCCACGTGCTGGCGCGCCAGGCATCGTTGAACTCATTCACCGAGACCGTGCTGTGCACGCTCGAACGCAACGAGGTGGCCCGATGGCCGGCACGGCTCGGCGAACGCCCGATCCTTTAGCGCTGCTGGGCGCGCTGCAGGCCAGCCCCGACGCCTACGAAATGTTCGAGGCGATGCGGCGGCTGGAGTGCGCGTATCCGCAGCAGCCGCGCTTCGGCCATGCGGCGCGCCCGCAGGACGAGCCGGTGCGCTTCGCCCAGCGCGCGCAACTGGCATTCCCGACGCGCAGCATCGACGCGCTGGAGCCGGGCGAGGGCGCCTTGCCACCGCGCCTGCGTACCCTGCCGCTGGGCCTGTTCGGCCCGCAGGGACCGTTGCCGCTGCATCTGACCGAACACGCGATGGCGCGCCAGCACCTGTCCGCCGATCCGACCTTCGCCGCGTTCGCCGACCTGTTCCACCATCGCATGATCGCGCTGTGGTACCGCGCCTGGGCCGATGCGCGACCGACCGTGCAGATGGACCGCCCCGGCGAGGACCGCTTCGGCGCGCATCTGGATGCGCTGACCGGGGTCGGCCAGTCGGCGCTGCGCGGCCGCGGCGCGTTGCCGGCTAACGCGCGCCGCCACCATGCCGGGCGCCTGGTCGCGCAGGCGCGCAACGCCGAGGGTCTGCACGCGCTGCTGAGCGGCCTGTTCGAGGTGCCGCTGCAGGTGCAGCCGTTCCGGCCCGGCTGGTTGCCGCTGCCGGCCGACGGCCGCCTACGCATGGGCCGCGCCGCGGCGCGCATCGGCGAACAGGCCACGCTCGGCGCGCACGCGCGCAATGCCCAGCACCGCTTCCGCCTGCGCATCGGCCCGCTGGATGCGGCGCGCTACCGCGAGTTCCTGCCCGGCGGTCGGGCGCTGGCCGAACTCACCGCCGCGGTGCGCGACTACGTCGGCGACGAGCAGGAGTGGGACCTGCAACTGGTGCTTGCCCGCCAGGACGTGCCGCTGCCGACATTGGGTACCGCGCAGCGGCTGGGCATGTCGCTGTGGATGGGCCATTACCGCCGCCCCACCGATCCCGACGAACTGGTGCTCGCCGGTGCGTGACCCTTGCCTTCCCCCGTTGGAGCCGTCATGACCGAGATCTCGCGCGCCGCGCTGTTCGGCAAGCTCAACCCGCTGGCCTATCGGGCGATCGAGAGCGCCACGGTGTTCTGCAAGCTGCGCGGCAATCCCGAGGTGGAACTGGTGCACTGGCTGCAGCAGTTGCTGCAGTTGCAGGATTCGGACCTGCACCGCATCGTGCGCCACTTCGCACTGGACCCGGCGGCGCTGGCGCGCGACGTCAGCGAAGCGCTGGAGCGGTTGCCGCGTGGCGCCAGCGGGGTCACCGATCTGTCGGCGGACGTGGAGGAGGCGGTCGAGCGCGGCTGGGTGCAGGCGTCGCTGGGCTTCGGCGAGGCGCAGGTGCGCAGTGGCTACCTGCTGGCCGGCATCCTCAGCGTGCGCCGCCTGCGCGCGGTGTTGGGCCGGATCTCGCGCGAGTTCGACAAGCTCAGGGCGGAGGCGTTGGGCGAGCGGTTCGCCGGCATCGTCGCCGGCTCGCCGGAGGACGGCCAGCGGCCCAGCGACGGCTTCCGGCTTGGCGCGGCCGACGCCCCCGGCGCGGCCAGCGGCGCGATCGCGCCGGCGGCGCTGGGCCGGCAGGAGGCGCTGGCGCGGTTCACCACCGACCTCACCGCGCAGGCGCGCGAGGGCGCGCTCGATCCGATCATCGGCCGCGACGAGGAGATCCGCCAGGTCGTGGACATCCTGATGCGGCGCCGGCAGAACAACCCGATCCTGGTCGGCGAGGCCGGCGTCGGCAAGACCGCGGTGGTCGAGGGTCTGGCCCAGCGCATCGCCCGCGGCGACGTGCCGCCGGCGCTGCGCGAGGTCGAGTTGCGCGTGCTCGACGTCGGTCTGCTGCAGGCTGGGGCGAGCATGAAGGGCGAGTTCGAGCAGCGCCTGCGCGCGGTGATCGACGAGGTCCAGGGCAGCCCCAAGCCGGTGATTCTGTTCGTCGATGAGACCCATACCCTGGTCGGCGCCGGCGGCGCCGCCGGCACCGGCGATGCCGCCAACCTGCTCAAGCCGGCGCTGGCACGCGGCACCCTGCGCACCGTGGGCGCGACCACCTTCGCCGAGTACCGCAGGCACATCGAGAAGGACCCGGCACTAAGCCGGCGCTTCCAGGCGGTGCAGGTCGCCGAGCCGGACGAGGCCAGAGCGGTGCGGATGATGCGTGCGGTGGCCTCGACCATGGAGCGGCACCACCAGGTGCAGATCCTCGACGAGGCGCTGGAGGCAGCGGTCGCGCTCGGCCACCGCTACATCCCCGCGCGGCAGTTGCCGGACAAGTCGGTTAGCCTGCTCGACACCGCTTGCGCGCGGGTGGCGGTGAGCCTGCACGCGGTGCCGGCAGAGGTCGATGACAGCCGGCGGCGGCTGGAATCGCTGCGCACCGAACTGGACATCATCGAACGCGAACGCACGATCGGCATCGCCGTCGATACCCGCGCGACTGCCTGCACCCAGGCCCTGGCCGACGAACAGCAGCGCCTGGACGCGCTGGAAGCGCGCTGGAGTCAGGAAAAGGCCTTGGTGGACGCGTTGCTGGCGCTGCGTGCGCAACTGCGCAGCGGCGCCGTGCCGGTCGAAGGTACTGGCAGCGCGCTGGAAACCGCCGCCGCGCAGCAGATGCAGGATGTCGGCAACGCCGCGCCGGCGGACGACGACCGCGCCGCGCTGCTGGCGCGGCTGCGCCAGGTGCAGGACGAACTGGCCGTGCTGCAGGGCGAGACCCCGCTGATCCTGCCGACGGTGGACTACCAGGCGGTGGCCACGGTGGTCGCCGACTGGACCGGCATCCCGGTCGGGCGCATGGCGCGCAACGAGATCGACACCGTGCTGCGCCTGCCGGAACTGCTCGGCCGGCGCGTGATCGGCCAGGACCACGCGATGCGGACGATCGCCCGGCGCATCCAGACCAGCCGCGCCGGCCTGGACAACCCGGACAAGCCGGTCGGCGTGTTCCTGCTCGCCGGCACCTCCGGGGTCGGCAAGACCGAGACCGCGCTGGCCCTGGCCGAGGCGCTCTACGGAGGCGAGCAGAACCTGATCTCCATCAACATGAGCGAGTACCAGGAGGCGCACACCGTGTCCTCGCTGAAGGGCGCACCGCCCGGCTACGTTGGCTATGGCGAAGGCGGCGTGCTGACCGAGGCGGTGCGGCGCAAGCCTTACTCGGTGGTGCTGCTCGACGAGGTCGAGAAGGCCCATCCCGACGTGCACGAACTGTTCTTCCAGGTGTTCGACAAAGGCTGGATGGAAGACGGCGAAGGCCGTCGCATCGACTTCCGCAACACGTTGCTCATCCTCACCAGCAATGCCGGCACCGAACTGATCTCCAGCCTGTGCGCCGACCCGGAGCTGCTGCCGGACCCGGACGCCATGGCCAAGGCGCTGCGCGCGCCACTGTTGCAGGTGTTTCCGCCGGCCTTGCTCGGACGGTTGGTGGCGATTCCCTATTACCCGTTGAGCCAGGCGATGCTGGCGCAGATCGTGCGGCTGCAGTTGGACCGGATCAAGCGCCGTATCGAAGAGCGCTACCGGATCCCCTTCGACTACGACGCGTCGGTGGTGGAACTGGTGGTGAGCCGCTGCACCGAGAGCGAATCGGGCGGACGGATGATCGATGCGATTCTGACCAATTCGATGCTGCCGGAGATCAGTCGCGAGTTGCTTCTAGGCTCAGGGCATCCGGATGAACTTGCGGGTATTACGGTTTTCACGGCGGAGGGAACGCTTGCTTATCGGTTTGATGCCGTGACTAAGGAATCGAAGGTGACGATGGCGACACATGCAGCGGATACGAGCGTCTATGCATCAGATAGTCTTGGGCGTTCAATGCCGAATCCGACCTAACATCTCGTTCCGTTTAAAGTGCCACACGCAGAATGCTGTTTATATGCATTGAAATGGCGGACTGTCGTCGGAATTAACTCTACGGATGTAGTGCTTTCCATGACGGGAATTTATAAGGAAGAGAGCTTATGGCGGTGCATCTGTTAGGGTGATGCGACGAGAAGTATGGGCGAAAATTAAAAAAGAAGGAATTATTTTTAATTAATTAAAATATTAAATTTATATAAAAATGAATATAATCAATTTTAATGCGATAAATGCAGGTGTTAATTAAATAATTAATGGAGAATAAAATAATGTCCACCCCATTAGGTCATAATCGAGTTCAAAGAAGTAGCACACGCCCCTCGCGGCCAGCGAATCCACATGGACTTCGCGTGGTGGTATGCGAAGGACATGGCGAGTTGATTCAGTCAAGCGCGGGAGTAAGCCCAAGGTTCCGGGTGCCAGCGGGCATAGAGATCGTTATCTTTGGAATGGGAATGGGCCTCGACGATAATCACGGAGTCATCATAGGACAGGGCGGTGGATTGCCGGCCAGGTTGCCCACCGAATGGGATTCTCAGGGTTCCGAATACGATACGTCTTCAGCAGGCGGTGCGGTTAGGGTTAATACGCCGGGTCGAAGAATTTACCACGTCGGTGATCTCTGTCCCGATCTGACCCTGTACGCATATAACGAAACTGGAATGCCCACGATCACCCCGCCTCAGCCAGGTTCGTACTCCGCAAGCGTAGGGAATCCGGTGACGCTTAGAGCTATCTGCGAACAATACCGGGAAGGAGGGGCGCAGATCCACTGGGCTGCGTGCACCGTAAATCGGTGATCTCTGGTCGCACTGCGGTTTAGCTAAAAATCTTCGCTCTTAGTGGCGTCTCTAAGCAAGAGGCGAGTCTCCGAATTTTCGGAAAATAGAGAAGAAATTCTGTCGAATAAACAGTCGCCTTACGAACCTCGTTATCGATAAGAATTTAATTCATGGGCGCTGTGAATTAAATGGAGAAAATGCAATGCAAGTCAATAGACGAGATGCCGATTACCATCAAGAGCAGCCGGAGCGGATGGAGGATATAGACCGGATTGCCGTTGCCATCTTGCAAATTGCATATTCTGGATCGAGAGCCCAGACTTTCGCTTCTCAGGGCCTTATTCAGATGGATTGCGTCGCGGTCTATAAGTCCGGCAGCGAGTTCGTCGTTGCCTCGAATACCGTCAGTTTGACAAGTGAAATAGTGTTGCGTGCGTGGGACACGTTAGGAGGAAGACCAACCAGGGGCATGACGGTTACCATCGCCCATGGCCCAACAGGCATGCATGCCGAAATGAAGATCGTGAGTTATTTTATACAGATTCATAAAGAGATGCAGGGCCTAAAGCTGGGAGTGTCCAAGCCTTGTTGCACGGAATGCGCCGTCGAGCTCGATAGACGTGGCATCGTCTACTCGACCACGCACAGCACGCCGAACCGAGGCGTATGGATTGCTCCAGGATGATGCCTGGCCGTGAGTTCGGGCAATGCCATGTCGGACAGCAGTGCGGACATGCGCATTCCTGTCGATCCGACTGCAACTGCCCTACGCCGTCGCAGAGACGTGCTGTGCGGGCATGGCTGGGCGCCATGCGGCGATTGCGACCGGCGAACCTCTCCGGCACGGGGATGCCGGACCTATTTTCCGGCGGCATGCCTGGCATAGCGATTTTGGATTTCAGCCGGTGCACCGCTCGCGGGCAGAGTGATCGCATGCAATCGACGATCTCCTCGCCGCTCAGTCTGATCACTCCGGGGGCTTGACCATGGCCCACGCGATCACCCTGCAATCGCCCCTCGGCAAGTCGTTGCGCTTCGTGCGCATGGCCGCGCAAGAAGAACTGGGGCGGCCCTATACGTTCGTGCTGCATGGGATCAGCCGCGATGTCGGGATCGATCTGCGCGGGCTGCTCGGCAAGCCGATGGCGGTGAAGCTGGTTTCGCCGCAGGGCGACAAGCGTCACTACCACGGCATCGTCTGCGCGGCGGAGCAGACCGGGTTCGAGCAGATCGACGAGCTGCGCTACGCCACCTATGCGTTCACCCTGGTGCCGAAGCTGTGGCTGCTGGGCCAGCGCCGCGACTGCCGCATCTACAAGAACAAGAGCGTGCCGCAACTGGTGCGCGCGCTGCTCGCCGATGTGGGCTACAGCGACGTGAAGCTGCGCCTGAGCGCGAGCTACGCGCCGCGCGAGTACTGCGTGCAGTACCGCGAGAGCGGCCTGGATTTCATCAGCCGGCTGATGGAGCAGGAAGGCATCTACTACTACTTCGAGCATACCGCCAGTACCCACACCATGGTACTGGCCG
This sequence comes from Xanthomonas translucens pv. cerealis, assembly GCF_006838285.1. NCBI lineage: Bacteria > Pseudomonadati > Pseudomonadota > Gammaproteobacteria > Lysobacterales > Lysobacteraceae > Xanthomonas > Xanthomonas cerealis. Next base: position 2,473,757 of record NZ_CP038228.1, on the reverse strand, counting down.
ACGGACTTGGCGCGCACGTGGCGGTGGCGCCGTTCGCGCGCATCCCGTATTGCCCGCCGGGGCAGAAGGGCAGCCGGATGAAGGATGCGATCACCGACTGGTCGCTGGCGCGCACCGCGCGCAGCACCCGGGTGCGCCTGGACGACTACGATTATCTGAAACCGAAGACCTCGCTGCGGGCCAACGAGGCGCCGGCCGAGACTGCCGGTGCCGCGCTCGGCGATCTGGACGTGTTCGATTATCCGGGCGAGCACCTCGATGTCGCGACCGGCCGCCGCCATGCGCAGGTCCGCGCCGAGGCGCTGAACGTCGCCCAGGCGCAGTACCAGGGCCTGACCGACGCCTGTGGGCTGCAGGTCGGCGCGCTGTTCAAGCTGCGCGACTTCCCGCAGGCCGAGCACAATCAGGAATATCTGGTGATCGGCGCGGACACCGAGCTGGTCGAGGTGGACTACGTCTCCGGCGGCGAGGAGGTCGCCGAGCCGTTCTCGTGCGCGTTCCGCGCGCTGCGCAGCCGCCAGCCGTTCCGTACGACGCAGACCACGCCGCGGCCGACCATCGCCGGCCTGCAGACCGCAGTGGTCGAGGGCACCAGGGCCGAGGACATCGCGGTGGACCAGCACGGCCGGGTGCAGGTGAATTTCTTCTGGAGCCCGCCGGGGACGCCGAACGCGGACTGCTCGTGCCCGGTGCGCGTGGCGCAATCGTGGGCCGGCAAACGCTGGGGCGCACAGCAGATTCCGCGCGTTGGCCACGAGGTGGTGGTGAGCTTCCTCGAAGGCAATCCGGACCGTCCGCTGATCATTGGTAGCGTCTACAACGCCGACAACCCGCCGCCCTACGCGCTGCCCGCCAACCGCACCCAGAGCGGTGTGCGCAGCCGCAGCCATCCCAACGGCGGCGCCCAGGACTACAACGAGATCTGCTTCGAGGACCGCAAGGGTAAAGAGGAGCTGCTGCTGCATGCGCAGCGCGACCTGCGCCACGAGGCCGAACACGACGAAATCGGCGAGACCGGCAACGACCGCAGCCAGAAGGTGGGTCGCAACGACCGTCTCGATGTCGGCCGTTCGCTGCGGATCGAGGCCGGGACCGAGATCGACCTGGTGTGCGGGCCGGCGCGGCTGCAGCTCCGGCGGACCGGCGAAGTGGTGATCAGCGGCACCCGCATCACCCTCGATGGCCGCATCGCAGTGGCAATCAATGCCGGGGCCAACGTCGAAGTGGTGGCGCAGGCCAGCCTGCTGATGCGCGCCAATGCCTCGGTGCTGATCCAGTCCAACGCGGTGGCAACGGTGCGCGCCAACGCCGCGCTGGTGCTGAATGCATCGGGGCCGGCGACGCTCAAAGGGACCCCGACGACCGTCGGGTCGTCGCTGGTCGTCCCATGAGGAACGCCATGCCGCAGATCGTCGAAGCCGCCCGGCAGATGCAGATATCGTCGGCTGCGCAGGCATTGCTGGCCGAGATTCAGGCGCCATCGCCGGCGGTGCATGCGCTGCTGCGCGGGCAGGCCGCAAGCGATGCGCTGGCGCTGGCGCTGCGGCTGGCGCCGCGTCCCTATGTGGTCGCGTGGCTGTGCCAGTGCGTGCGCCGGCAGGCCCTGCAGGAGGACGACAGCGAGGGACTGCGCCTGGCCCAGTCCTGGGTACAGCAACCCGACGACGCCAGCCGGCGCGTGGCGCTGGCGTACGCGGAAAACGCAGATTACCGATCGGTCGGCGCCTGGCTGGCTGCGGCGGCGGGATGGGCCGACGGCAGCGCGGTGGCCCACGACGACGCGCCGCCGGTGGCCGAGCACCTCACCGCCACGGCCGCGCTGGCGGCGCTGCTGCAGTTGGCGGCGCGCACGCCGGAGGTCTTCGACGCCACGCTGGCGGACTGGGCGGCGGAGGTCGCCCGGTTACTGTTGCCGCACGGCCAGGAGCACGCCGCATGAGCGCGCCACCGACCGCCGTGGCGCCGCGTTTGCTGCTGGACCTGCGCGGCGAGCGCGACGTAGCCGCCGGGACGCGCACGCGCATCGAACTGGAGGGCAGCGGTGCCAGCATCGGCCGCGGCGCCGACTGCGACTGGCAGTTGGACGCCGCCGGCGTCTCGCGGCTGCATGCTAGCGTGCGCCATCTCGATGGGGTCTACTTTCTGGAGGATCACAGCACCAACGGCGTGCTGCACAACGGCGCGCCGCTGCGCCCGGGCTTCCCGGCGGCGCTGCGCGATGGCGACCGGGTGCAGATCGACCTGTTCGAGATCGGAGTGACGGTGTTGCCGGTCGTGCCCGACCGCGAGACGGGGGCCAGTATCATCGCCCCGTCCGTCGCTGCGCCGCCGCCGCCGGTGGTCGTGACCGATGCCAGCGACGATGCCTTCGCCGCTCTGACGCCGGCGCCGGCGCCGGTATCGGCCACAGTGGTCGATCCGCTGGCCTTGTTCGCCACGTCGTACACCATGACCGGTGCGACCCCGGCGCATGCCGCACCGGACTGGAACCATTCGCCGGCGCTGGCCGACCGCTATCGTGCGCGTGCCAGTGCGCCGGCAGCGACGCCGGAGGCGCTGCTGCCCGAGCATTGGGACCATACCCGTAGCGAGTTCGTTGCCGCGCCGGCTGCCCCGTCGCCGGTCGCACCATCTGCCGCGCCGGCCGCCGACGTAGCACCGCCCGCATCGATAGCGACCCCGGCGGCGAACGCGACCCCAACTTCAACCCCAACCCCAACCCCGACAGCGCCGCCAATCGTGCCGACGGCAGTGCCGTCGGCGCCGGCCGACGCCGATCCGCAGGCGTTGCTGACCGCGCTGGTCGCCGGGCTGATGGACGTGCTGCGTGCCCGCGCGGAAATGAAGAACAGCCTGCGCCTGCCGGCCACGCTGATCCGCCGCAGCGAGAACAATCCGCTGAAGTTCGCCGCCACCGCCGAGGAAGCGGTGGCGCGGCTGCTCGGTCCGCCCGATCCGGCCTATCTCGGCGGTACGGCGGCGATCGACGATGCGATGCACGACATCGGCCAGCACCAGTTGGCGCTGATGGCCGGCATGCGCGCCGCGTTCGAGCAGACGTTCGCGCACTTCGACCCGGTCCGGTTCGAGGCCCAGTCCGGCGCTCAGGGCGCGCTGGCGGGCTGGCCCGGGCGCCCGTGGCGGCGTTACGTGCAGGACTATCGGGGCCTGCAGGCCGATCCCGACGAACGCTTCCGCCGCCTGTTCGGCGACGCGTTCGCGCACGCCTACGAAGACCAACTGCTGCGCGCGCGCAAAGCCGCATCGCGACCGCACCGGGAGCGGACATGACACCGTACAACAAGGTGATCTGGAGCGAAGGACTGTTCCTGCGTCCGCAGCATATGCAGCAGCAGGAGCGCTACTTCGAGCGCTTCGTCGAACTGCGCGCCGGCGCGTTGCGCCCGCATGCCTGGGGCTTCGCCGAACTGGAGCTGGAGCAGGAGTTACTGTCGATCGGCAAGCTGGCGATCCGCCGCGCCCGCGGCTGTTTTCCCGACGGCACCCCGTTCTCGATCCCCGACCGCGATCCGTCGCCGCCGCCGCTGGAGGTCCCCGGCGACTGCCGCGACCAGGTGGTCAGCCTGGCGCTGCCGCTGCGCGCCAGCGCGCACCCCGACAGCGAGTGGCCCGACACCGGCCCGGCGCGGTTGGTGCGCTACCGGGTGGACGAAGCCGAGGTCGGCGACGCCTCCGGCGGCATTCCCGGCACGGTGCGGCTGGAGGTCGGCGCGATGGCCAGCCGGCTGCGCCTGCAGTCGCAGCCGGGCGAGGGCCTGGTCGAGGTGCCGATGGCGCGCATCATCGAATGTCGCGCCGACCGCCGGGTGATCCTCGACGACGGCTTCATCCCCAGCGCTAGCCGCATCGAGGCCGCGGCTTGGCTGACCACCTTCCTGTCCGAACTGCTCGGCCTGCTGCATCAACGCGGTCAGGCGCTGGCCGGGCGCGTCGGCGGCAGCGAGCGCGGCGGCGTGGCCGAGATCTCCGATGTGCTGATGCTGCAGGTGGTCAACCGCTACCAGCCGCTGGTCGCGCATTGGGCCGCCGCGCCGCTGGAGCATCCGGAACGCCTGTATCGACTGTTGCTGGAGATGGCCGGTGAACTGGCCACCTTCACCCATGCCAGCCGTCGCAGCGGCACGTTCCCGGCCTACCGCCACGAGGCGCTGCGTGAGAGCTTCGCGCCGGTGGTGCTGGCGTTGCGCGAGAGCCTGAGCGCGGTGCTGGAGCAGTCGGCGATCGCCGTGCCGCTGCAGCAGCGCAAGTATGGCGTCTGGGTGGGCCTGGTGCCGGACCCGAGCCTGCTGGACACGGCCGCGTTCGTGCTGGCGGTGAAGGCCGATCTGCGCGGCGAGGAGTTGCGCAAGCGCCTGCCCGGCGAGTCCAAGATCGGCCCGGTCGAGAAGATCCGCGATCTGGTCAACCTGCAACTGCCGGGTATCGGCGTGGCGCCGATGGCGGTGGCGCCGCGACAGGTGCCGTACCACGCCGGCTGCACCTATTTCGAACTCGACCGGCAGGCGCCGCTGTGGAAGTCGCTACGCACCTCCGGCGGCATGGCGCTGCACTTCGGCGGCGGCTTCCCCGGCCTGGAACTGGAACTGTGGGCGGTGAGGAACTGACATGTCCGAGCATCCCCTGGACGATGCGACCGTACTGCGCGCGACGACGGCGGCAGGCCCGGCCGAGGCCGCGGCGCCGCACCCGGCGCCAGCCGCCGCCGCACCGGATCTGGATGCGGCGATGCAGGCCGTCCCCGGCGCCATGCGCGGTAACGCGCTGGTGCGCGTGGCCACGCCGTTGCTGTTGCTCGCGGTGCAACTGCGGCACTCGCTGCAGGCGCCGGACATCGCCGCGCTGCGCGAGGGCTGCTGCGAGCGCCTGCACCGTTTCGAGGACGACACCTGCCGCCAGGGCGCCGATCCGAAAGCGGCGCTGGCGGCGCGCTACGCGCTGTGCACGCTGCTGGACGAGGCGGTGCTGGCCTCGCCGTGGGGCGAGGCCAGCGGCTGGTCGCAGCGCACCCTGCTGGTGATCTTCCATGGCGAGACCTATGGCGGCGCCAAGGTGTTCGACCTGCTCGACCGCCTGGTCCGCGACCCGGCACGCCACCTGGATCTGCTGGAGTTGCTGTTCCTGGCGCTGGCGCTCGGGTTCGGCGGGCGCTATCTGGTCGAGCCCGGCGGCCAGGCGCGGCTGGCCGACCGCCAGGCCGAACTGCACCGGCTGATCCAGCGCCAGCGCGCGCCGTTGCCGGCGGAACTGTCGCCGCAGTGGCGCGGCGCCGATGCGCCGCTCGAACGCGGTTCGGCGCTGATGCCGCTGGCCATCGCCACGGTGGTGTCGCTGTGCCTGGTGGCGGTGGTGTTCCTGCTGCTGTACGCGCGGCTCAACCGCATGTCGGCGCCGATCAGCGCGCAGTTGGCGGGGATCGGCATGGAGCGCGCGACCCTGCCGCGCGCGCCGGCGCATCCGCCCGCGCCGGTCTCGCTGGTGCCGTTCCTGGAGCCGGAACAGCGCGCCGGGCTGCTGACCGTCAGCACCGATGCCGACGGGCGCTCCACCATCCGCATTTCCAGTGCGGCGATGTTCGTTTCCGGCGGGACCGAGGTCGATGCCCGTCAGCACGGGCTGCTACGGCGGATCGCCGCCGCGCTGGAGCGCGTGCCGGGCAGGGTGATGGTGATCGGGCACACCGACGACCAGCCGGTGCGCTCGCTGCGGCTCAAGGACAACTACGCGCTGTCGGCGCTGCGCGCCGAGAACGTCGGCGCACTGCTCGGCGCCGACCTGTCCGACCCGCGTCGGATCGAGAGCAGCGGCGCGGGCGACTCGCAACCGCTGGCCACACCGCCGCAGCTCCCCGAAAACCGCGCGCGCAACCGGCGCGTGGAGATCGTGCTGATCCCCGAGGGCTGAACGATGCCGCATCTGTCCGATTTCACCCGTCTGCGCGGCTTGTCCGATGCGGCGCTGCTGCTGGCGCTGGCGACGCTGGTCTGGGTCGGCGGCCCGTATCTCGGCCTCGGGCAGTGGCAGCCGCTGCGCAGCGTGCCCGCGCGGCTGCTGGCGATCGTCGTGGTGGTGGTCGGCTGGGGAGTGTGGTGCTGGCTACGGCAGTGGCGGGCGAAGCGGCGGCAACGGCGCATGGCCGATGCGCTGGCGGATGGGGGCGACGACAGCCAGAACCGCGCCGATGAGGAACAGGCGCGCCTGCGCGCGCGCTTCGCCGAGGCGATGAAACTGCTGCGCCGCCGCCGCCGCGCAGGACACGGCCTCGACGTGCTGCCGTGGTACTTGCTGATCGGCGCGCCGGGATCGGGCAAGAGCACCTTGCTGGAGCACTCCGGCCAGAACTTCCCGTTGCAGCAGCAGTTCGGCACGCAGCCGCTGGCCGGGGTCGGCGGCACCCGCTCGTGCGACTGGTGGTTCGCCGATCGTGCGGTATTTCTCGACAGCGCCGGGCGCTGGACCACGCAGGAGTCCGACGCCAACGCCGATGCCGCGGCCTGGCAAGGATTTCTCGGTCTGTTGCGACGCTATCGCCGGCAGCCGCTGAACGGCGTGATCGTCGCGGTCAGCGCCAGCGACCTGCTCGACCCCGACGACGCCCACCGCGCGCAGCAGGCGCGGACGCTGCGCCGACGGCTGGACGAACTCGGCGAGCGCCTGCGCGCCACCGTGCCGGTCTACCTGGTGCTGACCAAGTGCGACCTGATCTGCGGGTTTACCGATTTCTTCGCCGACTTCGATGCGCCCGGGCGCGCGCAGGTGTGGGGATTGACCCTGCCGGCGGCGCGCGCCGCCGCCGACCCCGATCCGACCACGCTGTTCCCGGTCGAGCTGGAGCGCCTGCTGGAACGCATCGACGCGCGCGTCATCGACCGTCTGCGCGATGGGCGCGATCCGTACCGGCGCGCGACCATGCTGTCGTTCCCGCAACAGTTGCGGCTGCTGCAGCCGGCGCTGGCCGACTTCGTGCAGTCCGCGTTCGGTGCCCACGGCTATGCCGCGCAGCCGTGGCTGCGCGGCATGTACCTCACCTCTGGCACCCAGCAGGGGCATGCGGTGGACCGGGTGATGTCGGCGGTGGCCGGACACTTCGGCATCGCCGCGATGTCGCTGCCGCCGCCGCTGGACAAGCCGCGCACCTATTTCGTCGCGCGCCTGCTCGAGGAGGTGATGTTCGCGGAGGCCGGGCTGGCCGGCGGACACGCGCGCGGCGGCCGGCGCTGGCGGGTGCTGCAACTGGCGGCGTGGATCGGCCTCAGCGTCTCCACGTTGCTGCTGTTGTCGCTGCTGGCCGGCAGCTACGCGCACAACGCGCAATTGATCGCCGACGTGCGCGCAGTGCTGCAGCAATACCCGTCCGGCGCGCTACGCGAGGCGGACAGCGAACAGCGCTATTACATCGCCGCGCTGCAGCGCTTCGACGTATTGGTCACGGCGCGCGATACCGCGCTGCCCCCCGACCGAGCGCTGCCGTGGTCGCAGCGCTTCGGCCTGTCGCAGGGTCCGGCGCTGGCGCAGGACGTGCAACGGGCCTATCTGCGCGATCTCAACGCCCTGCTGTTGCCCGCGCTGGGCGAGGCACTGCGCGATGGGCTGGTCGAGGCAGGCAACGCCCCGCAGCGGCTGTACCAGCTCCTGAAGGGCTACCTGATGCTCGGCGAGCCGGCGCGGCGCCAGGTCGGGCAACTGGCCAGTCTGGCGATGCAGCAATGGCGCGTTCTGTTCCCGCAGGATCCGGCGGTGCGGGACGCGCTGCACACCCATCTGCGTGCGCTGTTGAGCGCCAGCGCCGGCGCGCGCGGGTTGCCGTTGGACCGGGCGCAGGTCGAGCGCACCCGCGCCAGCCTGCGTACCGCGCAACTGCCGGCGCTGGTCTATGGCGGCTTGTCGTTGGCACAGGCCGGCGGCGGCGCGCAGGCGCCACGCCTGGACCGCCGTCTGGGCCTGCTCGGCGACGTGTTCCAGCGTCGCAGCGGAGTACCGCTGTCCGAACCGCTGCCGGCGTTATTCACCCGCGAGGCCTTCCAGGGCCAGATCGACGGCGGCATCGACCAGGCGGTCCGCCAGTTCGCCGCCGACGACTGGGTGCTGGGCAGCGCACCGCTCGATCCGCTGGCGCGTTCGCAGTTGGCGCGTGGCGTGCTGGCGCTCTACCAGCGCGACTACATCGCCGCCTGGCAGGGGCTGATGGACGATCTGCAACTGCGGCCGGTCGCCACCACCGCACAGGCCAGCGCGGTAGCGGCCAAGCTCGGTGGCCCCGGGTCGCCGCTGAAGGCGTTGCTGAGCCTGCTGCGCGAACACACCACCGCGTTGGGGGTGAAGCCGGCGCAGGGCAAGGAGACGGCGGCCGACCCGTCCCCGCGCGCCGAGGCGGAACCGATCGAGCGCCATTTCGAGGCATTGAACCGGCTCTCCGATCCGACCTCCGACGGCGCCTTGGATCAGGCCCTGACCACGCTCAACCAGATGAGCCGCACGTTGTTGACCGCCGGTGTCGGCGGCGCCGACCAGAACGATCCCGCGCTGCTGATCGCCGCGCAACAGGCCGGGCAACTGCCGTCGCCGCTGCAGGGTTGGGTGGCGGCGCTGGCCGGGCAGAGCCGGGCGCTGGTCGCCGACGGCGCCGGCGATGCGCTGCGCAGCCGCGAACGCCAGGCCGCCGGGCAGGACTGCGCCCTGTTCGTGCGCGGCCGCTTCCCGTTCGTGGCGCAGGCCGCTGCCGAGGTCCCGCTGCGCGATTTCGCCGAACTTTTCGCGCCGGGCGGGCGCCTGGATCGATTCTTCCAGCAGTCGATCGCCGACAAGGTCGATACCGGCGCGCGCAACTGGCGCTGGAACGAGGCGACGCCGCAGGTCGGTGCCGACGACGTGTTGCAGCGCGCGCAACTGGCCGCGCGCATCCAGCAGATGTTCTTCGCCGGCGGCGCGCAGCCGCGGGTCGACTTCGAAGTCGTGCTGCCGGCGCAGTCGGGGGTGGGGCGGCTGCTGCTGGAAGTGGACGGACAACGTGTGGAAACTCAGGCCGGCGCCGCCGCCAGCCAGTCGATGCGTTGGCCGGGACCGCAGCCGGGCATGGCGCGGCTGTCCGCCTGGGACATCGCCGGGCGGCCGCTGCCACCGGTCGAGTACCGCGGCGCCTGGGCCTGGTTCCGTCTGCTGCAGGCCGGCGCGCTGCGCCCGGCCGGCGATATGCGTTACGCGGCGCAGTTCCCCTCCGGCCAGGGCGAAGTGCGCCTGGAACTGCGTCCGGCGAGCCTGCGGCATCCGTTCGCCGATACCTCATTGCAGCGGTTCCGTTGTCCATGACGTCGCTGCACGCGCATCCGGGTTTCCACGGCAAATTGCCCTGCGCGGGGGATTTCGTGCTGCGGCGATTGCCGACGGCCTTCGTCGAGCCTTGGGATACGGCGATGCAGCACCTGCAACGGCAGGTGCGCGCTCAGGCGCCGGCCGCGCAGGCCTGGAACTTCGTGCTCGCGCCGGGGCTGTGCGGCGCCTGCGCCTGGGCAGGCGCGCTGGTCGCCAGCCGCGATCGGGTCGGCCGCCGTTTCCCGCTGACCATCGCTGCCGCGCTGCCGCTGGGCGCGTGTCATCCGCACTGGTTGGGCGCCGCCGCCGCGCTGCTTGAATCCGCAGCGGCCATGGACGACGTCGACAGCTTCGATCGCGCCTGCCAGGCGCTCGCCGCGACCGCAATGGCGCCGACCGCGCAGTGGCCGCCGCCTCCGCGCGCCGGTGCGCTGTGGTGGAGCAGCCGCGACCACGGCCACAGCGGCGTCTGGGTCGCCACCGACGGCCTGCCGGGGCCGCAACAGGCGGCCATGCTGTTGGGCCAGGGCGAGGCGGCGTCGGAGCCGGTGCGATGAGCGCCGGCTACGTCTGCGCGGGGCGTACCGCGGCGGGCAACGTGCGCCGCCAGAACCAGGACGCGATCCTGCTGCGCGAGGATGTGGGCTTGTGGGCGGTGGCCGATGGCCTGGGCGGACACAGCGCCGGCGAGGTGGCCAGTCGCATGGTGGTCGAGCGCCTCGGCACATTGCCGCGTCGCGGCGGCGTGGTCGATTTCGTCGAGGGCATCGACACTGCGTTGGGCGAGGTCAATGCCGATTTGCGCGCACTGGCCCGGTGCCGCGGCGTGGACGTGATCGGGTCCACCGTGGTCATGCTGGTGCACGATGCCGATCTGTTGCTGTGCGGCTGGGTCGGCGATAGTCGTGCCTATCTGTTCGAGTCCGGTGTGCTGCATCCGCTCACCCGCGACCATGTCGCCGGCTGCGCCGACGGCGCCGCGCGCTCCGGTTGGTATGCGCCGGCGTCGGGCGTGCTGACCCGTGCCATCGGCGCCGACGACCTGCTGTGCGTGGACTGGATGGTGTTGCGGCGTCGCCCCGGACAGTGCGTGTTGCTGTGCTCCGACGGCATCAACAAGGAGCTGGACGATGCGGAAATCGCCGCGCACTGCCGTCGTGCGGCGGAGCCGCACACGCTGGTGGCCAGCCTGTTCGACAGCGCACTGGCGCGCGCCGGCCGCGACAACATCTCGGCGATCGTGTTACGCCTGGAGGATGCAGCATGGCCATGACCGAGCACGACGACGCCGCGTCCACAGGCCCGCGCGGTGCGCCCACAGATGCGACCCGCGTCGCGCCGCTGAAGACGCGCCGTGAGCCTGTCGATGCCGCCGCGCAGGTCGGGTCCGAAGGCGTTGCCGACGATCCCGACGCCACCCGGGTCGCTCCGATCAGCGCCGAGCCCAGCGTGCCCGACGGCGCCACCAGCTCCAGTTGGCAGCGCCTGGGACGGTTGCCGGGCGACGCCGTGGTCGGCATCGGCACGATGCTGAAGGGCCGTTTCCTGCTGGAACGCGAGATCGGGCGCGGGGGCATGGGAGTGGTCTACCTGGCCCGTGACGAACGCAAGGTCGAGGCCCGCGACCGCCACCCGTACCTCGCGGTGAAGGTGCTCAACGACGAGTTCCGCCAGCATCCGGATGCGCTGATCGCGCTGCAGCGCGAGTCGCGCCGCGCGCAGCATCTGGCGCACGACCACATCGTGCGCGTCTACGACTTCGACAAGGACGGCGCCATCGTCTTCATGACGATGGAATACGTCCAGGGCAGCGACTTGCGCAGCCTGATCCGCGCCCGGCACGGCAACGGCCTGCCGATGGCGCAAGCCTGGCCGCTGATTGCAGGCATGGGCCAGGCGCTGCGGCGCGCGCATGCCGCCGGCATCGTGCATTCGGACTTCAAGCCAGGCAACGTGATGGTCGACGAGAACACCGTCGCCAAAGTGTTCGATTTCGGCATCGCCCGCGCGGCCAAGCTGGCCGGCGCCGATGCCAGCGACGACCGCACCGTGTTCGACGCCACCTCGCTCGGTGCGATGACTCCCGCCTATGCCAGCCCGGAGATGTTGGACGGACAGGAGCCGGCGTTCGCGGACGACGTCTATGCGTTCGGCTGCGTGGTCTACGAACTGCTCGGCGGGCGCCACCCGTTCGACAAGCGCACCGGTGCGCAGGCCAGGGAACAGGGGCTGCAGCCGGCGCCGCTGCCCGGACTGGACCGGCGCGGCAACCGCGCACTGCGGCGTGCGCTGGCCTTCGACGCGAGCCGGCGTCCGGACATGGCGACGCTGCTGGCGCAGTTGCGCCCGCGCACGCGCCGCGAGCGCTGGTTGCGCCAGGTCGGCGTCGTGCTGCTGGCGCTCGTGCTGGTGGCCGGAGCAGCGGCGCTGCTGCATCTGCAACGGCAACGGCAGCAGGTCGCGCAGGTGTTGGACGGGTTCGCGCCGGGTTCGGCCCAGCGCTTCGTCGACGAGACCCGGGCCGCGCGCGCGCTGGCGGCGCTGGACAGCGACGACCGCCAGCGTCTGATCCTCGACCACAGCGCGGCGCTCGAAGCCTTTCTGCTCGCCCGGCTCGACGCCTATTGGCAACCCGGGCAGGGGCGGCTCGACTACGCCGGTGCACAGCGGCTGTTCGCATTGCGCGAGCGCTGGAGGCTGTTCTCGCCGCAGTTGGAGGCGCGTCGCGCCGGTATCCGGCAGCAGCGCGATCTGCTGCTCAACGCCCTGGACACGCGGTTGAGCCGGGCCGTCGCCGAGGGCCGGTTGTCCGAGGACCAGCCCGACAACGTCGTGCTGCTGATGACGCGCATCCGTGCGCTCGCGCCGGACAGCGGCCCGGCGCGGCAACCCGAACTGGAACTGCGCTACGAGCGTGCGCTGGAGGACGCGTTGGAGCGTGGCGACCGCGCCGCCGCGCGCCGCTGGCTGGACAGCGGGCGCATGGCGTTTCCCGCATCGACGCGGTTGCCGGCGTATGCCGCCCAGCTCAGTGGCGGCGCCGCGCCGACCAGTGCCGTTGCTCGCGATGGCAAGGCGCTGGCCGAGGCCGAGGTGGCGTCGCGGATCGAGTCGATGCGTACCGCAGCCGCGGCGCAGGATGTGGCGAAGATTCGCGATCTGCTCGGGCAGATCGCGGCGCTGCGGCCAGAGCATCCGGTGCTCGCCGGCACGGGCCGGCAGATGCTGGTGGACGCCTATCTCGGCCGCGCTCGCGCATTGGCGCTGCAGGGGCGCTGGGACAATGCGGCGGCGGCGGCCCGCGAGGGGGCGTCGGTGGCGCCAGCGCCATCTCTGCGCCAGGCCAACGCGCGCTACGCGTTCGCGGTCGATCTGCTGCGTGCGGCCGACACGCCGGACGCAGCGGCGCTGCCGGCACTGCGCGCACGCGCCAGGCGGCTACGGGCGCAGGATGCGGCCGGCTACCGCCGCTTCGCCGCCGATCTCGCCGGCCAGGCGCGCTCGCGTGCCGCCGCCGCGCTGCTGGCGCGCCTGCAGCAGGCCGAGCCGCAGACGCCGCGCAGTACCGCCGATGCATGCCGCATCCCGGGCATCGTCGGCAGCGGACGTGCCTGTGCGGATGATCTCGGCGCGCAGGGACGCGGACCGGCGCTGGTCGTGTTGCCGTCGCCATCGGGGGGCGCGTTGGCGATGATGCGCAACGAGATCAGCGTCGCCGACATCGCAGCGTTCTGCAGCGCCACGCAGAGCTGCAAGCTGCCGCCGCAGGTCCGGCCGCAGGCGGCCGCCACGCGGATATCGATCGATCTGGTGGAGCGGTACGCGCGCTGGCTGAGCCAGGCCAGCGGCTACACCTATCGCCTGCCGCGCGACGCGGAATGGCTGCATGCCGCACTCGCCGGCGCCAGCGTCGGCGCCTGCGAAAAAGCGGTATCCAACCGCTGGGGCTTGCTCAACATGGCCGGCGGGGTTGGCGAATGGGTCCGCGACGGAGCGAGCATCCGCGCGCGCGGTGGCGAAGGCGATGAAGATGCGTGCGCCGGCAGCGGCGGCAAGGCCGGCGATGGCAAGGCCGCTCGCGGCACCGGCGCGCGCCTGGTGAGGGACGTGAAGTGACCGAGTGGGAGCAGCGGGTCAACCGGGTGTTGGGCATGCTCAACGACGCCCAGGCGACGCGGCGCATGGCGCCGGACGAGTACCGCGCGCGCCGGCGCGCGCTGCTGTGCGATACGTTGCTGCATGGCCGTGGCGCGGTCGCGCCGCCCGCAACGGCATCCGCAACATTCCAGGCGTCCGCAACCTCCCCCGCGATGATGCCGCGCCGTCGTCGTGCGGCAATGGCGGGTTGGTGGAAACTGCCGTTGTGGGGCGCGTGCATGCTGCTCGGCGCGATGGCGGTCTATTGGTCCTCCAGCCGCATCTGAACAGTGGCCGCGTTCAGGCGTCGTGCGGATCGCCGGAGATCACCCGCAATTCGGCAATGCCGCCAGGGGCGAGATCGCGCAACAGCGCCGCGAAGTCCAGCCCGACCAAGCGTTGCGCGCGGCGCAGCAGCAGCGGCACCGGGCTCGATGGTTCGCGCCGTGCGTAGTAGTCGCAGAGCTGTTGCAGTGCGCGCATCACGTCCTCGCGGCGCTCGATCGCCCCGTTGGCCGCTCTGGCGACGTCGACGGCACGCTCGCCGTCGCTGGCAGCGTCGGCGGGGGATTGCTCCATGGACGCGTTGCGTTCGAGCAGATATGCCGCCAGGAATGCGCGCAGTTCGCGCAGGTCGCGCAAGGCGGGGTCCAGTGCCGGACCGCTGCCCGGCGTCCGCTCGTTGAACAGTCGGACGATCGCGGCCAGCGCTTCTTCTGCGCGCAGTAGCGTCGCGTCCAGATCGACCAGCGCCTGCAGCGGAGTCTCGCGCAGGCAGGTATCGATCGCACCTAGCCCGGGGCGCTCCTCGTCGACGCCATCCGCCTCGCGTTGCACGCCTTGCGCCAGGCGCAGGTCGCGCAGCGAGAAATGCGCCGGATGCAGGCCTTGCAACAATCGGGTGGAGCGCACGGTATGCAGCGTCGCGTGATCGACCAGCGAGGCGAGGGCATTGACGCGTTCGATGGGGTCGGCGTCCAGGCGCGGGTGGACAGCGTCCCAATAGCGTTCCAGCAGCAGGCTGAGCAAGGTCAGCCCGTCCGCCCAGCCGGCGAACCCGTCCAGATGAAGGCGCGCCGTGCACAGGTGGGCGGCCATGCGCAGATCCTTGGCGCGCAGCAGCAACGCAGTAGCCTGCTCGGCCACTTGTCGCCACGACGGCTGCTCCGACGCGATCACCCCGGCACCCAGCGCGCGTTCCGGGCGCGGTCGCGCCGCTTCTTCCAGGGCCTGGAACTGCGCGTCGTATTCCAGGTTCGGTCCGGCTGGCTCGGCGCTGTCGATCGGCTGCAGCAGGCGTTCGATCTCTTCGGTCATGGTCATCCCCGACTCGCCGGGGGCTGGCAGGACGTGGCGTGCGCGTGGGCAGCGGGCCAGCCCGGCCCGGACGAGGTCGCTTCCGCGACAGCCAGAACGCACTCGCGCAACCAGCGGTGCGCGGTGTGGCCGTCGCTGCGCCGATGCCAGGCCATCGCCAGCGCTGCATCTGGGAGCGCGAAGGGCAACTCGAAATGCGCTACCTCCGCCTCGGCAGCAGCCGTCAGCAGGCAGGCCGGAACGGTGGCGACCATGTCGGTATGGGCCAGGATGTCCAGCAGCATGCCGTGGTTCGCGGCCGTCACCGCGACCTGGCGGGTCAGTCCCAGCGCCTGCAGTTCCACATCGATCACGTCGTTGCCGGGAGAGTGGACCAGTTGCACGTGCTGCAGTGCGCAATATTCTTCCAGTGCCGGCGGCAGGGAGCCGCGCGGGTGGCCGTGGCGCTGCGCCATCACATAGCGGTCGTCTGACAGACGGCGCATGCGCAGGGACGGATGAATGGCATGGGCGCCGTCCAACAGCACATCGATGTCGCCGTTTTCGAACGCCTCCAGCGCCGCCTGGCCGGCAACGTGTACGAAACTCAAGCCGATCGCCGGATTGCCGCAGGCGTGCACCCGGCAAACCAGGCTCGCGGCCAGCGTGGCGAATGCGTAGGCGCTGCCGGCGATGCGGAAGGTGATCTCTGCGGTGGACGGCTCGAACGCGTTGCCGTGTTTTCCCAACAGGCTCAGCCGCCCGATCGCGTCGCGCAGCGGCGCCTCCAGCGCCAGCGCCATCGGCGTGGCGACCATGCCGCGCCCGGTTTCCGATGGCGTGAGCAATGGGTCCTTGAACAGCACACGCAAGCGTGCCAGTTGCGAAGACAGCGCAGGCTGGCTCATGTGCAGCCGCTGTGCGGCACGGGTGACGTTCTTCAGCTCCAGGAGCGTGTCGAGCGACACGAGCAAAGGAAGATCGGTGGGTCGCAGATCCATGAGCGCCTCGTGGTTCGGATGAGGGGACCGGTACCGCGCCCGGCCGGACTTCACGGTATGCCTGCCCGGCTACGTCGGGGTTTCAGATCGGTGCCGCTTTGTTTCATTTGTCACAGAGGCTTTGGCGTCGTGGAAAATGCCGGCGCTTGCGCCCGCAATGTCCGTTCCAGCGCCTGCGCCAGCGATCCTGGCGAATAAGGCGTCCGCAGCATCTGGTAGTCGCTGCGAGCGCGTGCCGCCGCGGCGGGCGGCTGCCCGGCCTGAATCAGCAGCAGCGGCAACTGCGGGGCGACGGCGTTCAGGGCGTGGATAGCCTGGTCGGCGGCATCGGCGTCGTCGCATTGCACGACCAGTCCGTCGAACCTGTCTGGCTCGTCGAGCAGCATGCGGCACGCAGCGGCGGCTTGCAGATGCCCGACAGGCTCGTGGCCGAGCGCGGCCAGCATCTCTTCCAAGCGTTCGAGCGCGGCGCGATCCGCGCACAGCAGCAGCAGTCGACGATGGCTGGGCTGGACGGGCTGCTGTACTTGCGCGGTGCAGGGCAGGCAGAGCGGCAATTCGATGACGAACGTAGTCCCGGTGCCGACCTGGCTGTGCACCTCGATCCGGCCATCGTGGTTGCCGACGATTTGCTTGACCGTCGCCAGGCCCAATCCGTTGCCGCCGGCACGGGTGGTGTAGAACGGATAGAAAATGCGCTTGAGGCGATCGGCGGGAATGCCGATGCCGCGGTCGGCGACGCTCAGGCGCAGCGTCCGTTGGTCGGTGCCGACGCTTAGCCGGATCGACACGATGCCCCGCCGGCGCATGGCCCGCACCGCGTTGTGGACCAGATTGAGGATCACCTGCTGCAATTGCGAGGCATTGCCCTGCACATACAGCGGCCGGTCGTCGATCCGCACGTCTAGCCTTACCGCGCCGGAGAACGACACGCGCAACAGCGTCTGCGTCTCCCGCAGCAGCGCAGCCAGATCGACCAGTTGCACATTGTGTTTTTGCGCGCGGCCGAAATCCAGGATCGCCTCGATCAGATTGCTGGCGTGGCCGGTGGCCCGCTCGATCGCCACCAGGTGGGAACGCGCATGCGCGCCGGGCGACAGGGCGGACAGCGCCATCTCCGCGTTGGCGCGGATCGCGCCGACGATGTTGTTGAAGTTGTGCGAGATGCCGCTGGCCATGGCGCCGATGGTCTCCATGCGTCTTGCCTGCTCCAGGCGTCTCTCCAATGCGTTGGCTTCGTTCTCGAGCCTGCGCCGGATCACCGCCTCGGCCAGCATGTCCAGCGCGCTGTACAGCAACGGAAACAATTCTGAATTGCGCGGGAAGCCGCCGTGTCGCTCATTGCGTTGCAGGCACAACATCGCCGTGCCGCCGCCGGAATGACGCCTCAGGTACACCCAATGGGCCCCGCGCAGCCGCTTGCCGGCAGGGTGCGGCAGCGGTACGGCATCGCCCCCGCCGGCGACGGCGGCCATGTCGTGCGGCGCGCCGTCCGCCGCGACCGGCAGCGCCAGCGCCGCTGCGGTGGCCGCATGTACCCGGGCATCGCGCGGTTCCGGCCAGATCGAGGCCGGCGCGGCGCCGCCGTCGAGGATCAGGGCCGAATACGGCAGATCGAGCCAGGCCGCGATACGTCCGGCCGCCGCGGTGATGGCGTGGTCGATCCGCGCGCGATCGCTGCCGATCAGCTCGCGCGAGATCGACACCATGATGCGGCCGAACTCGGCGCGCCGGCGCAGCGTGCTCGCACGGCGGCGTAGCAGCAGGGTCAGGTGCACCAGCATCGCGACCATGATCGCGGCCATCGCCAGCATGCACAGGCGCAGCGTTGCGCGCAGCGTATCGAGCGCGAGCATGCGCTGTTGGAGGTCGCCGCGCACGCGGCGGTAGGACGCCAGTTCAGTGACGGGACGCATGCGTTCGATGCTGGCCTCTGTCGCCGGCAGCAGCTCCAGCAGCATGCGTCCGTGCACCAGCAAGGGGGATGGTCCGCGACCGCGCGTGGCGGCCTCCAGTCGCGCGCGCGCCAGCGCCTGGATGTCCGCGCTGTTGTCCATGCTGAGGCGGTGCATCGCGCTGCCCAGCGCGCCGAGCCGTCGCAGCTCGGCCCGGTCGAGGCTGTCGCGCATGCGTGCGTCGCTCTCGCGCCAGAAGTACGCCAGCGAATTTCCGAGCAGCGCGTTCTGCGTCTTGAACAGTTCCAGTTGCGCCGACTTGGACCGATAGTCTCGCTCGAGCGCGCGGATCGCCGCGATCAGCGGTTCGTCGGATTGCGCCAATCCATGCAGTTGCTGCAGCGCTTTCCAGGCGTGCCGGTCGTCGTCGACGATGCGGTCGTCGTCGTGCAGCAGGCCCGCACGCAATTCCAGTACGCCCTTATGCATGCAGGTGTCGGCGATGTTCAGCGCATCCAGAGTGCTCATGGCCAGGTCGTAACGATGGGCCCGCTCGTCGAGCAGGCGGGTAACGGTTTCGACGGTCGCCATCGCGACCAGCAGGATGGTGGACATGGCGATGACGGTCTTCATCGCGGTTGATCCGTGACCGGGTGTCCGTCATGGTTGCCGGTGAGCGCCCGCAAGAACGCGGCGATGTCGGCGATCTCCTCGCGGCGCAGCACCACGGCGAGCTGCGCCCGCGCCATTGCGTCGATAGCGCACTCCAGGGTCGGTGCGCTGCCATCATGGAAATAGGGCGCGGTCGCGGCGACATTGCGCAGGCTCGGAACGCGCAACCTGTCCACGCTGTGGCGGGCGGCTGGAGAAAACACCCCACTACGCTGGAACAGGTTCCCGCCTACGCCGCGGCCCTGATGGCAGGCGATGCAGCCTACCGATTTGAAACTGCGGTAGCCACGCAGCTCCTGCGCTGTCAGCGCGTCGTCGTCGCCTTGCAGCCAGCGATCGAAGCGGCTGCCGGGCGTGGTGAGCGAGCGTTCGTAGCTGGCGATCGCATCGAGCAGCGTCGCGCGGTCGGGGGGGCGCCGGTAGGCACGTTCGAAATCGCGGACGGACCCGGCATCGTCGCGCAATCGCCGTATGACCGTTGCCACATCGGCCCGCATTTCCCCTGGATTCTGCAGCGACGCCAGCGCCTGTTCGTGCAGCGTGCGCAATTCCCCTCCCCAGTTCAGGCGGAAGGACAGCGCAGCATTGAACACGGTGGGAGTGTTGAACAGGGGCGGGGGCCTGCCGTCGACCTCGGTCAGCGCTCGATGGCCGGCACCATTGCTGCCGATGTCGTGGCAGGACTGGCACGAGAGCCGGCCATCGCCGGACAGGCGCGGGTCGCGGAACAGGCGCGCGCCCAGCGCGACCCTGGCCGGATCCAATCCGGTCGGCGCGGGCAGCGGATGGATCGGTTCGTTCGACGCGCGTTCGCTCTGTGCGGTCATGGCTGCGGGGCTGGCGCATGCGCTCAGCACGGCCAGGACATTCCGCAAGAAGGCTGTACGCGCGCGTCGGATCATCGCGTCCGCTCCACCTGCGGGGTGAAGACATAGCCCACACCGCGGGTGGTGACGATCAGCTGCGGAGACCTGGGATCGCGTTCCAGTTTGCGGCGCAGCCGCAGGATCTGGACGTCGATGCTGCGATCGAAGACATCGTCGTGCAGGCGTGTGGCCCGCAGCAGATGCTCGCGGCTGAGCGGCCTTCCCGGCGCATCGGCGAAGGCGCGCAGCAGCGCATACTCGCCCTTGGTCAACGCGATGGGCTGGCTACCGACGGCGGTCACCGTGCGCGCATTCAGGTCGAAATGCCAGTCGCCGAATGCGTAGCCGCCCTCATCGGATGCATGGGCCGGTGCGGAGCGCGCAAGGGAATGCCGGCGCAGGACTGCGCGGACGCGCGCGGTGAGCTCGTGCAGGCCGAACGGCTTGGGCAGATAGTCGTCGGCACCCAGTTCCAGGCCGACCACGCGATCGATCTCGTCGTGCCTGTGACCTGTGATGATTATCACAGGAATATCCGAGTCGCGGCGCAATTCACGCAGAAGATTCAGTCCATCCTCATCCTGTAGCATCAGATCGAGCAGCAAAATATCTGGCTGCTGTATGCGCAGCTGTTGCTTCATGGCGGCGCTGGTACTGACCGCGGATGCTTCCATGCGTTGCATGCGGAGATGGTCGACGACGACCTGCGCCATTGCCGAATCGTCGTCCAAGACCAGCACCCGTGGCATGTAGGTGCTTGTACTTGTCTTCGACATGCGGGCGCCCCTTGAGATGAGGGCGTAATTAGAATTTACATTCTAATGTGCCATGTGAGAAAATCCAAAGAACCGGTCCGCCATGCCGGGGTCTCTTTACCTTCCGTTTGGCTTTCGGCGCCTTGCGCTCGTCGTGCATTTTTCGGCTTCCGGCGCTTTTTTGCCGTT
The DNA here is from genome assembly GCF_006838285.1 of Xanthomonas translucens pv. cerealis. NCBI lineage: Bacteria > Pseudomonadati > Pseudomonadota > Gammaproteobacteria > Lysobacterales > Lysobacteraceae > Xanthomonas > Xanthomonas cerealis. Next base: position 2,453,619 of record NZ_CP038228.1, on the reverse strand, counting down.
ATCGCCTTGCCACCATTTTGAAATTTTCTACGGAAGGGCGGCGAACTTGTCTACGGGAAAGGGCCGGGTTCATTGACGCGATTTCTCGAGACACTGTCGCTTGGCTTGCCGGCAATGCGTGGGATATCTCCACCAGCGCCGCCTGAGCGCCGCCACGTTGATGGACGACCGCTCGATCGTGGTCGCTTCGCGGGCAACTCTCTGCAGTGGTGGCGCGGGCGCGCGTAGTGGCCGGCGGCCAGCGCCGGCGTCTGGGCAAGCCCTGGTCGCTCGTGCGCCGGCAGTGGCGCAGGATCGAATGCCGGCTGGCGCTGGAACCGGCGATCGGGCACCTGCGGCAGGAGCGCCCCGGCTGGATCGCCGCTGCTTCAGCCGTATCCAGGGTAATGCGCCGACCACCGCCGGCGCGGCCGCCGGCGACCGCATCCGTTGGCTGCTACGCCGGACCGCGTTTTTGCGTGTCTGCATTCGGAGCATCGTGCGCGCGATCGGCCGACGCGGATCACCCCGCCATGTGGTTCTGGCCAGGTCGCATTGGAAGTGGCCGTTCCTCATCTGCGATCCGCCTCCGGGCGCGGCAGCGTCGACGATCCGGCCGCCGCGCATGCGACGGCGTTTGGTCCGTCCGGCTCAGTTCTGCGTCTGGGTGTTTTCTGCGAAGTACTCGTGGCTGTCGGCGTCTCCACCGCACGCTGCTGACGAAGTTGGAGGTGGCGGTGCTGTAGCGGCTGGCGTTGTATGCACCGAACCTGGAGGTGTAGCGCGCGCCGGTGAGATAGGTTTTTGCGTTCTGCGAATAGGTGCGCGCCGGGTTCACGGCGCTGCCGATGGTGCTGATCTGGCTGGTGCTGCACGAGGCGTCGTTGATCCCGTTGACCACGGCCTGCGGACCGGCCATCAGATCGTTGCGTACCGCATGGCCGCGGCTGTCCAGCCACAGCGTCAGCGGCGTGCTGGTCACCCTCTGCGGCTGGCCGTCGGCGCGCTGCATCCGCTCGCCGTCGGCGAATGCGGCGTATTGCAGCCACGCGTTGAGTGTGATCGTGGAGTTGTCGCTGCGCTTTCGGTTTGCCGCTGCGCATGCCGATGCTAGAACCGCGCATTGGCGGCTTGGGAGAGGGGATGTCACGGGAGTGCCGCGCCTGACCAACGGGTGCGACTATCGATGCGCCCGAGTTGCGCCGTGTGCGCGTGAACAAGGATGGCTGTGCGCAGGCGGACATTTCGATGCGCGCCAACGCCATGGTGATGTTGGCGTTGCGTCCGCGCGAGCGCTAGCGGGCAGCCGACTCGCACGCTTGCAGTCTGCGAACTATGGTGAGATCGGCTTCAGTCGCGATGGCCTTACCGGTCATGCCCGTCGCGGCTGAAGGGCATCGCGCGGATCGCTTCAGTGCGAGCGATCCACCGCCAGCCGCGCCAGCGCCGCCAGCGCGTCGGCGCGCGTGCCGTGTCCATGCAGGCTGTCGCGCATCGTCGCCGCCAGTTCGGTGAGCTTGGCCTTGGCGCCATCCATGCCGAGCAGTGCGGGATAGGTGGACTTGGCCTGCGCCGCGTCCTTGCCGGCGGTCTTGCCGAGCTGTTCGGAACTGGCCTCGATGTCGAGGATGTCGTCGCGCACCTGGAACGCCAAGCCCAGTGCGCTGGCGAAGGCGTCCAGCTGCGCCAGCGCGGCGGCGTCGGCGCCGCCGGCCAGCGCACCCAGGCGCACGCTGGCGCGGATCAGCGCGCCGGTCTTCAACGCGTGCATGCGCTGCAGGTCGGCCAGTGGTTGCACGGTGCCAGTGGCGTCGATGTCCAGCGCCTGGCCGCCGCACATGCCGGCCGCGCCCGCGGCCTCGGCCAGGGTCTGCAGCCAGCACACCCGCAACGCCGCATCGGCTCCGTCTGCGCCGGCCAACAGCGAGAAGGCCAGGCTCTGCAGTGCGTCGCCGGCCAGGATCGCGGTGGCCTCGTCGAAGGCGATGTGCACGGTGGGCTGGCCGCGGCGCAAGGCGTCGTCGTCCATCGCCGGCAGATCGTCGTGCACCAGCGAATAGGCGTGGATCAGTTCCACCGCCAGCGCTGGCGCATCCAGTTGCGCTTCATCGGCGGCGAACAGCGCGCCGCTGGCGTAGACCAGCAGCGGGCGCATGCGCTTGCCGCCGCCGAGGGCGGCGTGGCGCATCGCCGCGTGCAGCCGCTGCGGTGCTGCCGCGGCGCTGGGCAGGTGCACGTCCAGGCCGGCTTCCACGCGCTGGCGCCAGCGCGCGAACGTAGCGTCAGCCGCCATGGAGCGGGGCGGGATCGAATGGCTCGGCGGTGTCCGGCTGCTCCGGATCGCTGAGCAGGCGCACGCGCAGTTCGGCCTGTTCCAGCGCCTGCTGGCACTGCCGGTACAGGCCGACGCCGCGCTCGTAGGCGCTCAGCGACTGCTCCAGGCTCAGATCGCCGGTTTCCATCTTTTCCACCAGTACTTCCAGTTCCTCGAGCGATTGCTCGAAGCGGGCGACCGGGGAGGCTTCTTCTAATGACTTCTTGGGCATCGCGGAAGTGTGCGCGGCGTCGGCGGCAGGGTCAATCCAAGGCGGGTGACGACGGCGTGGCGGTGCTGTCCAGTACCAGCCGCGCGTGCCGTGCCTGCAGCCAGGCGTGCAGCGGCGCGGCGACGATGCGGTCGCCGGCGGCGAGCAGGCGCTCGGCCTCGAACAGCAGCGGCAGGCGCGCGCGCTGCCAGGGCGGCACGGCGCGTTCCTGCAACACCTGCTTGAGCGCCTGCGAGTGGACGCGCCCAGGCAACAGGATGCGTTCGCCGCCCTGGCGCAGGCGCACCAGCAGCGGGGCATCGAACACCAGCGGCGTGTCGGCGCGCAGCCGCAGGCAGCGGCCGTCGGGCAATGCCAGCGGCGCGCGGCCGTCCCATTGCGCCTGCCAGTCGGCCGGCAGCGGCGGCGGATCGCGCTCGGCGTACAGCGCGTCGCGCCAGCCGCGCAGCGTCGCGCCATGCCAGGCGAACTGCGCGGCGGCGTCGGCACGCGCGTGCAGCAGCGTGCGCTCGATCGCCACCAGGCCGGCCGCCGGCAGTGGCGGCAGGCCAGCTTGCGCGACCCAGCGCCGCAGCACCCGCGCGCGGCGCGGCGCCGGCAGCGCGCGTAGCGGCGGCAGCGACAGCGGCGCGGTGGCGTCCTCACGCAGCATTTCCAGCGCGGCCTGGTCGCCATCGTCCAGCAATGCGCCGGCCTCACCGCACAGCTGCGCGCTGCGCGCCAGCGCGGCATCGGCATGCGCCCAGCGCTGGCGCAGCAGCGGCAACACCTGCAGGCGCAGGAAATTGCGGTCGAAGCCGGGGTCGGCATTGCTCGGGTCTTCGATCCAGTGCAGGCCATGCCGTTGCGCATAGGCATGCAGGTCGCTGCGCGGCAGGGCCAGCAACGGCCGCCACAGCATGCCGTGGGCGAAGCGGCGCAGGCCCTGCATCGCCGCCAGCCCGTCCGGACCGGAAGCGCGCAGCGCGCGCAGCAGGAAGGTCTCGGCCTGGTCGTCGCGGTGCTGTGCCAACGCCAGCCACTCGCCTTCGCCCAGCAGCTGGGCGAAGGCCGCGCGTCGCGCCTGCCGCGCCGCCGCCTCCAGGCCGTGGCCGCTGTCGCGCGGCACCTGCACGCGCAGCACCTGCAGCGGGATCGCCAGCGCAGCGCAGAACCCGGCGCAGTGGTCGGCCCAGGCATCGGCGTCGGCATGCAGGCCGTGGTGCACGTGCAGCGCGCGCAGCCCGGCGCGGCGGTAGTGCGGCTGGTGCGCCAGCGCATGCAACAGCACGCTGGAATCCAGCCCGCCGCTGAGCCCGACCAGCACCGCGGCGGGCGCCGGATCGGGCAGGGCGGCGCTCACGGCGCAGGACGGTGCAGTATCGGGATGGGGCGTCATCGCGCCACTTTAGAGGCTAGTGGCGCGGCAGCGAAGCGCGTTGCGGCCGCTGCTTTGTGCGCCCGCGACGGCTGCGTGCCGCGGGTGCAGGGGGCGATTGCGGTGGACCGCTGCGCAGCGCATGCGAATCTGGCTGCCCAGTGCGGGTCGGCAGGTCCACGCTGCTGCGCGCACCACGGCGCCGCTCAGGGTGGCGGTTCGGGCACTTCGCGGTTGTTGCGGTCGATGGTGTACCAGCGCCCGCCTTGCATCGGCGTATGCCCGTCGCCATCGGGCGTGCCGCGGCTGCAGCCATCGCAGACCTGGGCCATGCCGTGCTCGAATGGCCAGGCGAAATCGTGGGCCGGCGGGATCACTTCGCGCAGTTGCCGGTCGTAGAAGCCGATGCGGCCACGGAAGATGCCACGGGTAAGGCCTTCGGCGAAATAGTCCGGGCCGTTGTCCCAGAGGATCACCGGCAGGCTGCTGCCGTCGGCGCGCACGTAGTAGAACTGGTCGTTCACGGTCACTACCGACAGGCCGTCGGCGTCGAACGGCAGGCGTTGTGCCGTCTGCGGCGCCAGCCGCAGACGCCCATCGGAGCCGACGCTGCAGCCGGGCACGATGTCGCGGTCGCTGTTCGGATCGCCGAGCCGGCATGCGCCTTGCGCCTGCGCCCAGGCCAACGGCGCCGCGGCGATCGCCGCCAGCGCCAGCCTTATTGCCAAACAGCGACGCCGCGCCGCAGTCACTTCGCGGTGGCGCTCGCAGCCTCGGCCACGAACGCGTCCGGCTTCGGCAGCTGCACCGGCACGCCGTCGCCATTGCAGGTGCCGGCCTGGCACAGGCGCCCGCGCAGCTTCGGCGTGGCCTGCACGATCACGTGGTAGATCACGTTCTCTTCCAGGCTGCCGCGGAACGCGTCGCTGCCGGGGCCGCGCGCCCAGATGCCGACGTCGTCGCCGCCGTGGGTCTCGGCCTTGGTGGGCACCAGCGCTTCCTGCATAAAGTCCGGGCGCTCGGTATCGACGTGGGTCAGGTCGGGGCGGCCCTTGACCGGCTCGAAGCTGCTCGGCGCGTGCGGGAACTGCTTGGCGCCGGCCGGCTGCTGGTTACTGGCGCCGGTGTAGCCGGGGCCGTTGGCGTAGCTGAGCGTGGCGTACGGCTGGCCGTTGCCGTCCAGCGCCAGATCGCCGGTATTGGCGTCTTCGCCGCTGGTGCCGCGCACCTTGCCCAGGATCGGATTGCCGCGCTGCGGGTAGCCGACGAAGTTCAGCGTGTGCGAATGGTCGGCGGTGACGATGATCAGCGTGTCCTCGGCCGAGGTCGCCTCTGCCGCGGCCTGCACCGCCTGCGACAGGGCGATGGTCTCGTCCAGCGCGCGATAGGCGTTGCCTGCGTGGTGGGCGTGGTCGATGCGGCCGCCTTCGACCATCAGCACGTAGCCGTCCTTGCCGCGCGACAGGGTGCGGATCGCGGCGCGGGTCATCTCGGCCAGGCTCGGGTCGCCGGCCGCGCTCTGCTCGCGGTCGTGGTCGAACTGCATGTGGTCCGGCTCGAACAGGCCGAGCAGCGCCGGCGCGTTCTGCGCCGCTTCCAGCTGCCCGCGGTTCCAGACATAGGCGCCCTGCGGGTGGCGCTGGCGCCATTCGCCGATCAGGTCGCGGCCGTCCAGGCGCAGGCCGACCTTGTCGTCGTATTCCGGATCGCGCTGCTCGACCGTGGTGAACTGGCTGCGGCCGCCGGCCAGCATCACCTGCGGGCCGCGGCCGTAGCGCGCGCTGACCATCTGCTGGGCGATGTCGCGGCAGCCTTCGGCCACCGCCTTCTCCGGCAGGTCGGTGTCGCTTTCCCAATTGCGTTCGGGGGTGTGCGCGTAGGTCGCAGCGGGGGTGGCGTGGGTCAGCCGGGTGGTGGTGACGATGCCGGTGTTGAGGCCGGCGCTGTCGGCCAGTTCCAGCCAGGTCAGCAACCGCTTGCCGAGGCTGTCGGCGCAGGCCTCGCGCTTGCCGGCGGAGACGCCGATGCCGCCCATGTGGGTCTTCACCCCGGTGGTGATCGAGGTCATGGTGCCGGCCGAGTCGGGGGTCTGCGAGTCGGTGTTGTAGGTCTTGCTCAGCGCGGTGGCCGGGAACGCCTCCCACGACAGCTGGTTCTCCTCGCCGGAGGCGCCCTTGCGCTGGCCGTCGAGGATGCGCGCGGCGGCGACCGTGGTCAGGCTCATGCCGTCCCCGAGGAACAGGATCACGTTCTTGGCCTTGCCGCGCATCGCGCCGTTGTTGGCGGCCTTGGCCGCACCGCTGCGGTACCACCAGTCCGGCGTCTCGCCGCCGGGATGGGCGACGGCGGGCACGGCGATGGGCGCGATGGCAGCACTGGAAGGCGCGCGCGGCGCACTGGCGCAGGCCGCCAGCAGCAGGGTGGCGGCGGCGGCGAAGGCGGGAACGAGGTAGCGCATGCGAGGAACGGCCCCTGGGCACGAAGTCCCGCGCATTATGCCGGTTGCGACAAGGCGCGCCGATGACATCGCGCCTTTCCAGCCATGGCATCGTCGTCCGTGCCGGCTTGCGCTATCGTGCAGGACCCCGGGATTTTCTGGATAGCCTCGATGACATTGGTGAGCGCCTGGTTGCGCATTCCGTTCTGGCAGCGCGTGGTCGCCGGCTTCGTGCTCGGTGCGCTGGCCGGCTGGGCGCTGGGGCCGGCGGCGGATACCTGGTTCGGGCCGCTCGGCGACCTGTACGTGACATTGATCAAGATGATCGCGGTGCCGTTGGTGTTCTTCGCGGTGATCAACGCGATCTCCTCGTTGCACGGTCAGCAATCGGTGGCCAAGCTCGGCGGGCGCACCTTCCTGTGGTTCGTGCTGACGGCCGCGCTGGCGGTCGGTGTCGGCCTGGGCGTGGGCACGCTGCTGCAGCCGGGCGCCGGCCACTTCGGCCTGAGCGTGGACAGCGCCTGGACGCCGCGCGACGTGCCCAGCCCGATCCAGGTGCTGCTGGACGTGGTGCCGTCCAATCCGTTCTACGCGCTGACCGGCATCGGCACCACGACCAATGCCGCCGGCGAGACGGTGCTGGCGGCCGGGCGCGGTTCGATCCTGCCGGTGATCTTCTTCGCCGGCCTGCTCGGCTTTGCGATGGTCAAGCTCGGCGAGCGCGTGGCGCAGGCGCGCAAGCTCGCTGCGCAGATGAGCGAGATCATGATCCAGGTCACCCGCTTCGTGCTGGAGATGACCCCGCTCGGCACCTTCGGCCTGATCGCCTCGCTGGTCGGCACTTATGGTTTCGAGAAGCTGCTGCCGTTCGGCAACTTCGTGCTGGCGCTGTACCTGGCCTGCGCGATCCACATCCTGGTGGTGTACAGCGGGCTGCTGCTGGCGCACGGGCTGAACCCGTGGAAGTTCTTCCGCGGCGCCGCGCCGGGCATGCAGGTGGCCTTCGTCAGCTCTTCCAGCTTCGCCGCGATGCCGGTGGCGCTGCGTTCGATCACCCACAACCTCGGCGTCAGCAAGGACTACGCCGCGTTCGCGGTGCCGCTGGGCGCCAGCATCAAAATGGATGGCTGCGGCGCGATCTTCCCGGCGCTGTGCGCAGTGTTCATCGCTCAGTACACCGGCGTGCCGCTGACTGCCAACCAGTATTTCGTGGTGCTGATCGCCTCGGTGCTGGGCAGCTTCGGCACCGCCGGCGTGCCAGGCACTGCTGTGGTGATGGCCACGGTGGTGCTGAGCGCGGCCAACCTGCCGCTGGAGGTAATCGGCTATCTGTACGCGATCGACCGCATCCTGGACATGATGCGCACCATGACCAACGTCACCGGGCAGATGCTGGTGCCGGTGCTGGTGGCCAAGGAGACCGGCCTGCTCGACCGCCGTGTTTACGAGGCCGCATCGAGCAACGTCGGTCTGGACGATCCGCCGGCCGACGGGTCCGGTCAGCTGCGTTGATTCTCCGGTGAGCACGCCAGCGACCAGTCTGCGCGAACAGTTGCGGCGGCTGCCCGGGCTGGCGCCGATCGACGGCGTGCTGGTGCAGCAGGCGCTGACCGCCGATCCGTTCGAGCGCCAGTACCTCGCGGTCCGGCAGCAGGAAGGCCGCATCTACAGCGACGAACAGCTGCGCATGCTGCCGCGTCCCGGCGGCGCGCTGGCCGCCAGCCACGAGTGGCGGGTGCGCGCCGAGTCGTGCCGGCGCCTGCTGCGCCACCTGCGCGCGCGCGGCGGCAGCGGGCCGTTACTGGAACTTGGCTGCGGCAACGGCTGGCTGTCGCAGCGGCTGGCCGAAGGCCTGCAGCGCGAGGTCTGCGGCGTCGACGTCAACCGTACCGAACTGGCGCAGGCCGCACGCGTGTTCGCGGCCAACCCGCGCTTGAGCTTCGTCGCCGGCGACATCCACACGCTGTCGCTGCCGCCGCAGCGCTTCGACGCGATCGTGCTGCCGGCCTCCATCCAGTATTTCGCCGACCCGCTGGCGCTGATCGCGCGCCTGCTCGGCCTGCTGCAGCACGATGGCGAACTGCACGTGATCGACAGCCCGTTCTATGCCGACGCCGCGCAGGCGCAGGCCAGCGCCGCGCGCAGCCTGCGCTACTTCAGCGGGTTGGGCTGCGCGGAACTGGCCGGCCAGTATCACCAGCACACCTGGGCCGCGCTCGACGGCATCGCGCTGCGCGTGTTGTTCGATCCGCGCAGCCTGCGCGCCCGCAGCCTGCGCGCGCTGCTTTGGCGGCAGCCGCACTTTCCGTGGCTGTGCATCCGCAAGCACGACAACCCGGCACTGGCGGCTGGCTAAGCCGTCGCGATCGCGAGGCTTAGCCGCCGGCGAGGCGAGGGCGCATGGCATTTGCGCTTCCTGGGTGGCGCCGTTGCCAGCCCTGAACCGCCGATCCGCGCGTTGCGGCGGTGCGCGGCCTGCAGCATCGGGACGTGGCAGACTTCAGCGTCTTTCCCTTCGCTGGAGCCCCGATGAGCGGCACGCAACGCGAACTGACCTTCCGCTTCCTGGCCGAGCCGATCGACGTCAACTACGGCGGCAAGGTCCACGGCGGGGTGGTGATGAAGTGGATCGATCAGGTCGGCTACGCCGCGGCGGTGGGCTGGAGCGGGCGCTACAGCGTGACCGTGGCGGTGGGCGGGATCCGCTTCGTCTCGCCGATCCGGATCAGCGACATGGTCACGGTCACCGCCAAGCTGGTCTATACCGGCAGCACCAGCATGCATTTCGCGATCGACGTGCGCGCGCGCGACCCGATGGGCGGCGACTCGCGGCTGTGCACCCATTGCATCATCGTGTTCGTGGCCCTGGACGGGGTGGAAGGCAGGCCGACGCCGGTGCCGTCGTGGCAGCCGGACACGCCGGAGGACCACCGTCTGTCCGAGTACGCGCTGAAGGTGATGGAGCTGAGCAAGGGCATCGAGGACACCATCTCCCATTACCAGGCCTGAGGCCGACGTGGCCCTTGGCCTGGCAAGGGGGCTGGCCAAGGGCAGGCCGGCCCGCGGCCGCTACGCAGGGCCGGCCGCGCACTAGCTGCGCCAATGTGCAGGCGCGGTGCGGCAGTCGCCATCGAACAGGCGGCCACCGTGTGGGGCCATCTCCTGCAGCGCCAGCGCGATGGCCGGGGCGCACGCGGACGTCGCGAACAACGCAGCAAAGGCATGCTCGAAGCGTGCGGCCAAGTCGGCATCGGCCCGCGCCAGCAGGCGCGGCGCCCACTTGCCGGTGCCGTGCCAGCACCCGCGTCCGCGCAGGGCCAGTTCCACCAGCCGGGGATACAGCGTGGCGCCGATCGCGACGATCTGCGCGGCGCTGCGTTCGCCTTGCAGGTCGTCGACCAGGTCGGTGATCTCGTAGCGCAGGGCCTGCAACTGCGCCGGCGACAGCGGCGGCGGTCCTGCGCGCAGGCGCTCGGAGGCGTTGCGCTGCATGGCCTGCGCGCGTTCCACCGCGGCGCCGAGGATGCTGCCTTCTGCGATCATGTGCGGCAGGCTGGGGCGGCCGCGTGCCACGTCGTCATCGACGAACCATGCCAGCGTGCCCTGGTCATGGACGAAAGCCTCGATCGGAACGCCTTGCGCGACGAAGGCTTCGCGCCGCGCCGCCGGCAGCCGGTCGTACACCACCACCAGGTCGATGTCGGAACCGTGCGTGCCTTCGCCGCGCAGGATCGAGCCGGCGGCGAAGGCGTACGCCGCATCGGCGTAGCGCGAGGCGAGCACGGTGCGTGCGATGGCCAGGGCTTGTGTCGGCGAGGGGAGCGGGTTCATCGGAATGCCTGTCGCGCTGGAGGGGGGGCGGACCACGGTGTCCACGGAGCGGCCGGTGCGCCGCCGCGCCGGTCGCGGCCCTGGCGTGGATCCTGGCGTCGATCCTGTGCGCCGGCAAGGGTGTCGTGCTGGTCGCAATGACGCGACGGGGGGATCTCCATCGACACACAGACGAGTGGCGAGGAGCTTCAGCGCCAGTATCGTGGCCGATGCCGCCAGCCTGCCGTTGCAGACGGGCGGATTGGACACGAGCATCGCCATCCACATGCTCTATCACCTGTCCGATCCGGAGGCGGGGGTGCGCGAACTGCAGCTGGCGCAGCTGATTGCCGGCGTCTGCGGCGGTCCCGGCGCGACCCGTCCACTCTGCGCCTGGACGCCGAGCACGGCACGCAGGTCTTCGCCGCGCATTTCGCGCGAGTCGAGGTCGAGCGCTTCGACGATGCGCTGCTGTGTACCGATCCTGCCGACGTGATCGCCTATGTGAAGAGCCTGCTGCCGCCGCAAGCGTCCCTGTCGGCGTTGCGCAGCGCCGTCCACGCGGCGTTCGCGCAGGCGGACGGGGTGTTCACAGGATCGACAAGGACGTTTGCCTGATCGTCGCCACCGCCTGAGCCCCGTGCGCAGGGATCGGCGCCGCCCGCGTCCATGCGCAGGCGCAACGAAAAAGGCCGCTGTCTCAGCGGCCCTCGGTGTTGCCGGCATGCGCCGTGAGGTTTACATCGCCACGCGCCGCGCCTGGACGAACTTCTCGCTCCAGTAGCCGCTGGTCAGCGTATCCACGCGCACGTCCTTGCCGCGGCTCGGCGCGTGCAGGAAGCGGCCTTCGCCGACGTACAGGCCCACATGGTCGACACGGCCCTTGCGGCCGAAGAACACCAGGTCGCCCGGGGCCAGCGCGTAGCGGTCCTTGATCAGTTCGGCATTGGCCTCGCGCGCCATCTCGCGCGACACGCGCGGCAGCTCGATGCCCAACGCGGTACGGAACACGTAGCCGACCAGGCCGCTGCAATCGAAGCCTTCGGTGTCGTCGCCGCCCCAGCGGTACGGAGTGCCCAGCAGCGCCATGGCGCGCTTGAGCACAGACTGGACCTTGTCGCCGCCCGGTACCACCCCTTCATGCAGCGGAGCCTGGGAGACGTCGTAGTTGGCCAGCAGGCGGCTGATGTCGCCGGCGAACATCGCCGAACGGTCCATCAGTGGGATGGTGTCGTTGGTGGCCAGGTGCGGTAGCAGCGCGGCCAGGGTGGCGGTGGCGGCGGCGTCGGCCTTGCTGCGCGCCGGAGCCTGCGCCTGCACGACGGCCGGTTTGGCGGTCGCGGGCTGCGCAGTGTTGGCGGGGGTGCCCGTGGTGCCGATGGCGCTCACCGGAGCCGGTGCGGCGGTGACGGTGGCGATCGCTTCGGGGATCACGCTGTCGGCCGGAGCCGACTTGGCCAGGGCCGGAACGGCCGAGAGGCAGAGCGAGGCGGTGTAGATGAGACGGAGAGCGGCCCGGCGGGGGACGGTGGTCTTGCCTGGAGAGGTCTTGGCTTCAGTCGTCACGCTTCGATCACAATTTAAAACGAAGGGGGATAATGCCTTGTAGACAGGAATAGAAAGTTCAAATATCGTTAATATTACGTAATTATGAATGTGATTGAAATCTCATTTCAGTGCAGGACCCGCTTGGCGCCGGTGTAGTGATCGCGCCAATAGGCGCCGTCCAGGTGGTCCAGGCGGACCGTTCCGCCGGTACTGGGGGCGTGCACGAAGCGGCCTTCGCCGACATAGATGCCGACATGGCTGACGCTGCCGCCACTGCCGAAGAACACCAGGTCGCCGGTGCTCAGGCGCTGCGGATCGATCCGTGGTCCCTGCACTGCGGCCAGTTCGCGCGAGGTGCGCGGCAACTGCAGATCGAGCATGTCGCGGTAGACGTAGGCGACCAGGCCGCTGCAGTCGAAGCCGGAGTCGGGGTTATTGCCGCCATAGTGGTAGGGCGTGCCGACCAGGCCCAGCGCACGCATCAGCACGGCATTGGCCGCGGCCGGATCGGCCGGTGCCACCTGCGGCCAGCTGCGCACCGCCACCGGCGGCGGCGGACGCGACGGGCGCACCTCGTGGCGGCCGCAGGCGGCCAGCACGGCCATGCACAGCAGGGCCGCCCAGCAGGGAAGACGGCGCCGCGCGGACGTTGAAACTGGCGTGTTGTGCATCGAGCCGGGATAATGCGAAACCTCAGATGGCCGCCATCATGGCGGCGCTCCCGTCGGCCGACAAGCCGTTCACACCGTCTGCCATCGGCAGCCATAGCGCAGAGTTGCACATGAAGATCGAAAAAGACCGCGTCGTCCGTTTCCACTACACCGTCTCCGAAGCCGGCCAGGCGCCGATCGAGACGTCCAAGGAGCGCGATCCGCTGGTGATCCTGATCGGTCACGGCAACATCATCCCTGGCCTGGAGAACGCGATGCTGGAGCAGGAAGCCGGCGCCAGCTTCGGCGTGGACGTGGCCGCCAAGGACGCCTACGGCGACTACCGCGAAGGCCTGACCCAGCGCGTGCCGAAGAAGCATTTCGGCGCGGCCAAGCTGCAGCCGGGCAGCCAGGTCGTGCTGCAGACCAACTTCGGCCCGCGCGCGGTGACCGTGCAGAAGGTCGGCATGAGCGTGGTCGATGTCGATCTGAACCACCCGATGGCGGGCAAGGACCTGCATTTCGACGTGGAGATCCTCGAGGTGCGCGAGGCCAGGCCGGAAGAGATCGAGCACGGCCATGTGCACGGCGAGGGCGGTCACCAGCACTGATCGAGTGCGACACGGATCGCATTCGCGGGATCCATCTCCGCCGTGTGCGGGTGCGCGCTGCGCCGCCGCTGCCTGATGGATTGGTCGCGCCTCTGCCGTTCCTCCCCATGTGGATTTGCCCCTGCGCCTGGGCGCTGGGGTGCCGCGGCGATGGATAATCGCCGCTCTTTCGCCCGGTGCCACGCCTTGGCTTCCTCCGCTCCCGTGCTGCAGCCCGTCGCGCCCGCCGAACGTCTCGTCAGCTTGGACGTGCTGCGCGGTTTCGCGCTGCTTGGCATCCTGCTGATGAACATCGAGGGCTTCGTCGGTCCGCTGGATACGGCGACGACCGGGCTGGACCCGCTGCTGCGCGGCGCCGACCGCATCGCCGATGCGGCGGTCTACCTGCTGGTGCAAGGCAAGTTCTACATCTTGTTCGCGTTGCTGTTCGGCATGGGCTTTGCGGTGATGGCGCAGCGCGCCGAGGCGGCGCGGCGCGCGTTCGGCGGCTTGTTCGTGCGCCGCAGCGCGGTGCTGCTGCTGATCGGCGTGCTGCATGCGCTGTTGCTGTGGTCCGGCGACATTCTGGTCGGCTATGCGCTGCTGGGGTTCATGCTGCTGGCCTTTCGCGCAGCGCCCACGCGCTGGCTGCCGTGGATGGCGCTGGCGGTCTATCTGTGCTCGCCGCTGCTGTCGCTGCTGGCGGGCGCGAGCGCTTCGGCGGCGCAGGCCGATCCGCACGCTGCCGCGCGCTGGCACCAGGACATGGCCGAACAGGCGCAACTGGGGGCGGTGGCGCTAGCGCAGCACCGCCAGGTCTTCGGCCATGGCAGCTACGCCGAGGCCACCGCGCAGCGCCTGCGCGATATGGTCGATGCGCTGGGCATGCTGGTGTTCAATGCGCCGACCATCTTCGGCATGTTCCTGCTCGGCGCCTGGTGCGTGCGCAGCGGCCTGGCGCAGCAGCCGCAGCGGCGCCCGCGGTTGCTGGCGGCGCTGCGCTGGGGCGTGCTGCCGCTGGGCATGGCGCTGATGCTGCTGAGCTTCCGGCTGGAGCCGTGGATGGATCCGGCGCGCCTGGACCTGCGCCTGGGTAGCGCCTTCGCCTTGGCCACGCTGGCTAGCGGCATGATGGCGCTGGGCTACGCCGCCTGGCTGGTGCGCTTGGCCCCGGCGCTGCGCTGGCTGGCGCCGGCCGGACGCATGGCGTTGAGCAACTACCTGCTGCAGTCGCTGCTGTGCACCACGCTGTTCTACGGCTACGGCCTGGGGTATTTCGAACGCCTGCCGCGGGTCTGGCAGATTCCGTTTGCGTTCGCGCTGTTCGCGCTGCAGGTGGCGCTGTCGCAGCTGTGGTTGCGGCGGTTCCGTTTCGGCCCGGCGGAATGGCTATGGCGCTCGGCGACCTACCTGCGCTGGCAGCCGCTGCGCCGCCGCGATACGGCCGAGCCGGCGCAATGAACGCGCTCCCGCAAGACGATGTACTGATCGTCGGCGCCGGCGCGATCGGACTGGCCACCGGCCTGGCGCTGCTGGAGGCCGGCCGCCAGGTGCGGATCCTGGACGCGGGTGGCGTCGGCGCTGCGACCTCGCACGGCAACTGCGGCACCATCACCCCCAGCCACGCGCCACCGCTGGCCGCGCCCGGCGTGCCGTGGCGTGCGTTGCGCTGGATGCTGCGTCCGGATGCGCCGCTGTACATCCGCCCGCGCCTGGATCCGGCGCTATGGCAGTGGCTGCTGCGCTTTCGCGCGCGCTGCAATGCGCGCGACTGGCTGGCCAGCGCGCAGGCGCGCGCGGCGCTGCTCGACGATGCGCACACGCGTCTGGTCGCCTGGATCGAGCGCTATGGACTGGACTGCGAATTCAAGGCGGAAGGGCTGGACTACGTGTTCGGCGATCGACGCAACTTCGAGCATTACGCCGAAGAATGCGTGGCGCTGGAACGGCTCGGCATCCGCACCCGGGTAATCGGCGGCGCCGACTACCTGCGCCAGCAGCCGGCGTTCCGCGACGTGGTGGTCGGCGCGGTGCATTTTCCCGGCGATGCGCATCTGCGCCCTGACCGCTATACCGCCGAACTGGCGCGCGCGCTGCGCGAGCGCGGGGCGACGATCGAGGAACACTGCCGGGTGCAGGCGCTGCAGCCGGATGCCGACGGCGTGCGCGTGGACACCGCGCACGGCCCGCGGCGTGCGCGCGACCTGGTGCTGGCGGCCGGGCCATGGTCGCCGGCACTGGCGGCGCTGCTGGGAGTGCGCCTGCCGATCCAGGCCGGCAAGGGCTATTCGATCACCTACACGCGGCCGGTGCTGGCGCCGACGCGGCCGGTGGTGCTGAAGGATCCGCTGGTCTGCGTCACCACCTGGGGCAGCGGTTTCCGCCTTGGCAGCACGATGGAATTCTCTGGTCACGATACGCGCTTGAATGCAGTGCGCCTGGCAGCGTTGCAACGCGCTGCGCGGCATTACCTGCACGAACCGGAAGGCCCGCAGCTGCGCGAGCGCTGGTACGGCTGGCGGCCGATGACCTGGGACGACTTGCCGGCGCTGGGGCGTTCGCCGCGGCATCCTCACGTCTGGCTGGCAGCCGGCCATGGCATGCTCGGCATCAGCATGAGCAGCGCGACAGGACAACTGATGGCCGACCTGATCTGCGGGCAGGTGCCTGCAATCGACCCCACGCCGTACCGCGTGGAGCGTTTCCAGTGAGCGCTGCCGCCTACGACTACGACCTGCTGGTGCTCGGTGGCGGTTCCGGTGGTCTGGCCACCGCGTTCCGCGCCGCCGGCCTCGGCGCGCGCGTGGCGATCCTGGAGCCGGGCGCGCTTGGCGGCACCTGCGTCAACATCGGCTGCGTGCCGAAGAAGGCGATGTGGCTGGCCGCCGATCTGGTCGGGCGCATCGACCTGGCGCGCGACATCGGCTTCTCCATTCCCAGTTCCACCCTGTCGTGGCCGGAACTGGTGGCGCATCGCCAGGGTTATATCGGCAACATCCACGGCAGTTACCGGCGGCGCCTGGATGCCGACGGCGTGGTGTTGATTCCACAGCGCGGCCGGCTGCTGGATGCGCATACGGTGGAATGCGGCGACGGCGTGCGGGTCAGTGCCGCCCATGTGGTGATCGCCACCGGCGCGCACGCGCTGCGGCCGCCGATCGAGGGCGCAGCGCTGGGCCTGGTGTCGGACGATTTCTTCAACCTGTGCGAAGCGCCGCCGCGGGTGGCGATCGTCGGTGGCGGCTATATCGCGGTGGAGCTGGCGGGCCTGCTGCAGGCGCTGGGCAGCCGCGTCGAGTTGTTCGTGCAGGGTAAGCGCCTGCTGGAGCGTTTCGATGCGGAACTGGCTCTGCAGCTCGGCGAGAACCTGCGTCACCAAGGCGTGCGCCTGCATTTCGGCTATCGCGCCAGCGCCCTGCGCCGCGGCGAGCAGGGCTTGCAGTTGTACGACGCGCACGCGCAGCCGAGCGAGACGTTCGACCAGGTGTTCTTCGCGATCGGGCGCCGGCCGAACAGCCGGGACATCGGCCTGGAAGCGCTGGGCGTACGCATCGGCGACAAGCGCGAGATCGTGGTGGACGAGTACCAGAACACCGACGTGCCGGGGCTGTACGCGATCGGCGACGTGGCCGGCAAGGTCGGCCTGACCCCTGTGGCGATCGCCGCCGGGCGCAAGCTGATGGAGCGCCTGTTCGGCGACCGGCGCCACGCGCGGCTGGACTACGACAACGTGCCCAGCGTGGTGTTTTCGCATCCGCCGCTGGGCCAGGTCGGCCTGGGCGAAGAGCAGGCGCGGGCGCGCTATGGCGAGGCGGTGACGGTGTACCGCAGCAATTTCCGGCCGATGCTGCATGCGCTGGCCGGCTCGCCGCAGCGCAGCCTATTCAAGCTGGTGTGCGTCGGCGAAGAGCAGCGGGTGGTCGGCTTCCACCTGCTCGGCGACGGCGCCGACGAGATCCTGCAGGGCTTCGCGGTGGCGCTGCAGCTGGGCGTGACCAAGCGCCAGCTGGAGGACACGGTGGCGATCCATCCGACCTCCGCCGAGGAAGTGGTGCTGATGCGCTGAGCGTCGCCCGGCACTGGGCCGGGCGGGCGCGTGCCGGGATTGCGCCGGCGTCAGCTAGGTTGGGATGCGCCATGCGCGGGGCTGTGCGTGGCCGCTGGTTCGACGCCCGCCTCGTGCGCTGGCGGCGTCGGTTCTTCTTCTTCGATTTCGCTGATCGTCACGCCGGACGTTCGCGCCGTCTGCCGCGCTATGCCAGCGTTGGCGATGAGATTTTGCACGTTGGCGCCTACCTGTTCCTCGTACTGCTCTAGCTGTTCGGGATTCAGGCCGGCGACGTGCTCCTGCACGCTGGCCACGTGTTCCTGCAACTCTTGGACAGTCTGCGCTTGGCGTGTGACCAGGGTGGTGCCGTTCGCATCCGTGCACCGGCCGATGATCTTGCCAGCGGCCCAGTTCATCGCCAATTCGGCGCCGCGCGCCATCGGGCCGGGCATCGTCATCGACATGAGCGTCATCACCAGTCCTGCGTAATACGGCGAGTTCGGGGACGACTCGATCAGGCCGTTGGGCGTGAAGCTCTTGGAGAACTTGTCCGCTCCCAGCGCGAGCGCCATCACCATGCTGCCCGCGCTCATCGCCTTGAAGCGTTCCATCGCGTCTTGTCGGGTGGCCTGCTTGTTCCAGGCCGATTGCGCCATGACCGCGGTCACCACCATCGAATCGGCCACCAGATCCGCGGTGCCGATCTTGTCGGGTTGGATGAAGAACACGGTGGATCCGGTGACGCCTGCACCCAGGATGGTCAACGCCAGTTTGGAAGAGAAATCGGAGTTCTTCGTCCCCTGCGGCGCGATGCCCTCCTGCGTGCGATCCAGTCCCAACGCGTTACTGAAGCGTTCGCTGCAGTTGTGCAAGGTTTCCAGCAAATGGGTGCACTGGGAATTGAGCGTACTGGTGAGTTCCCGCCCGCCGTCTTCGGTGAAGTTGCGGCGGCTTTGCTCGAATGCCGTTCGCCCGTTCTCCAGCTGCAGCCAGATATGGTTCAAGCTAGTGCGCAGTTCTTCGCTGACCTGGATGGGATCGAGCCGGTCGTGCAACGGCTTCGCCCAATCGCTTAGGCCGACCCGTTCGGCACCATTGGCGGCCATACGTATGGCACCATCGCGAGCTAGGCCGGCGATCTGTTTGACGTTGTTCCAGACGAACGGAGTCACCAGCACGGCGGCGGCAGCGACGGCGGCGCCCGAACGGAAGTAGAGGCTGTTGTCGATCGCTTCGGCCTTTTGCTTCACCGATCCCGAGAAATATTTCTTGGGCACTTCGGTGGCAAGAAAAATGCCATTGAGCAGCCACGCATAGAAATGCATTTCGTTGGCTTCCCGGCCCAATTGGCCGCCCAACAGCGGAAAAGGCATGCCATCGGCGGTCGAGCGCAATGCCGACATCGACACCCCGAGGACGCCCCTGGTGGCGCCAGCGATCGAGTAGGCGAACGTCTTGGCCTGATTGGCCAGCAGCGGGCTGGGAACCAGCAATGGCCAGGCATTGACCAGGTTGACCAAGGACTTCAGCGCCCGGCCCGTCGCCGGTGTGCCATTTTCGAGCGGATCCAGCGCCTTCTCCACCGCTTGGATATCGCTCAGAATCGCGCTGCGCAGATGCTTCGGCATATCATTCGAATTATCGTTGCACAGTGTCCTCAGTTGCTTCACGTGCTTGCGGCACGAGGCCAAGGTGTAGCCGGCTGGCTGCTCCGGATCGCTGCCACGCAGAATTTTCAGGAATTCTGGATCGTTCGCCTGTAACTGCAGCATGGTGCGCAGGTCGCTCATCGTCCACACCTGCTCGGCGGCCGATGCGATGCTGGATGCGCTGCTACTCCACGCCGACGTGGCCAGTGTGGCCGCATGCGAAGCGGCGCCGTTGACCCGCTGCGCACCCGCCGCCAGGAAGGCGCGGGCATGCGCCAGGGGCGAAGCCGCCGCGTGATCGCCGCTGTCCTGGGGCGTCGCAGGTTCTACGTGCGCAGCCGTTTGCTCAGGTGTCGCCGGCGCGGTGGTGGGTCTGTCGGCATCGCTGCTACTACGGCGAGGCGCCCGCTCCGCCAAAACGCCTGACACGGGCGCTTCGGCTGGCGGCGGCGCCGTTGCGTGAGGCGCTGCGGGCGCTGCTTCGGTGGAAATCTCCGGTAGTGGGGTGCCGGACGATGCGCTAACGGATTTGCTGTACATGTGAATAGGATCCTCTGTATTGAACCTGGGGGAGGGGCAGGGCTGTGAAACCACAGGGCGGTGCAAAAGCCGCAGGCGAGTGCGGCGATCGGGGGCGCCATCAATGCCGATTGCGCTGCGTCGCATTTTTCAGTTCGCCAAGCAGGCATTGGATTCCCGGCGCTTCCAGCACCAGGCATGAATGCCATGTGCGGCGATCCGTTGTCCGCGCGGTGCATGCGCAACCATGTCCCGCAGCCTTGCTCCAAGATGAATGGAACGCCCTTGAAATGACCGTAATCGCCATTTTGGTGCGAAGACACCGTCGGTGCGAAATCATATCCCGTCATAGGGAAATCATCTCGCGTTATAGGAAGTTTGCAGGCATGCAGTTATCGGCACGCGCGATTGCAGCGGCCGGCCCCGGCTGCTGCCGTTGTCGCGGCGGCGCAATTATTGCGCGGTGGAGGTGGCGAGTTGTCGAGTGCTGGCCCGCGCACGCTGCGCGGCGGCCGCACCGACGCGTGACCGCTTGCCGCTCATGTTGACCTTATCCATTGCCAGAAACTATGGCTCGAAGACGACTATGAAAGGCTGGGCGACTCAGGTCGAGGACCTGGTGCTGATGCGCTGAGCGTCGCCCGGCACTGGGCCGGGCGGACGCGTGCCGGGATTGCGCCGGCGTCAGCTAGGTTGGGATGCGCCATGCGCGGGGCTGTGCGTGGCCGCTGGTTCGACGCCCGCCTCGTGCGCTGGCGGCGTCGGTTCTTCTTCTTCGATTTCGCTGATCGTCACGCCGGACGTTCGCGCCGGCTGCCGCGCTGCGCCAGCGTTGGCGATGAGATTTTGCACGTTGGCGCCTACCTGTTCCTCGTACCGCTCTAGCTGTTCGGGATTCAGGCCGGCGACGTGCTCCTGCACGCTGGCCATGTGTTCCTGCAACTCTTGGACGGTCTGCGCTTGGCGTGTGACCAGGGTGGTGCCGTTCGCATCCGTGCACCGGCCGATGATCTTGCCAGCGGCCCAGTTCATCGCCAACTCGGCGCCGCGCGCCATCGGGCCGGGCATCGTCATCGACATGAGCGCCATCACCAGCCCTGCGTAATAAGGCGAGTTCGCGGACGACTCGATCAAGCCCTCGGGCGTGAAGATCTTGGACAACTTGTCCGCACCTAGGGCGAGAACCATCACCATGCTGACTGCGTTCATCGTCTTGAAGCGTTCCATCGCGTCTTGCCGGGTGGCCTGCTTGTTCCAGGCCGATTGCGCCATGACTGCGGTCACCACCAGTGCATCGGCCACCACATCCGCGGTGCCGATCTTGTCGGGCTGGATCAAGAACACGGTGGATCCGGTGACGCCGGCAGCCAGGATGGTCAATGCCAGTTTCGAAGCAAAATCGGAGTTTCTCGACCCATGCGTCGCGATGCCCTCCTGCGTGCGATCCAGTCCCACCGCGCTACTGAAGCGTTCGCTGCAGTTGTGCAAGGTTTCCAGCAAATGGGTGCACTGGGAATTCAGCGTGCGGGTGAGTTCGCGCCCGCTGCCTGGGGCGGTGAAGTCGCGGCGGCTTTGCTCGAATGCCGCGCGCCCGTTCTCCAGCTGCAGCCAGATCTCGTTCAAGCTAGTGCGCAGTTCTGCGCTGACCTGGATGGGATCGAGCCGGTCGTGCAACGGCTTCGCCAAAGCGCTTAGGCCGACCCGTTCCGCACCACTGGCGGCCATGCGCATGGCACCATCGCGAGCCCGGCCGGCGATCTGTTTGACGTTGTTCCAGACGAACGGAGTCAACAGCACGGCGGCGGCAGCGACGACGGCGCCTGTACGGAAGTAGAGACTGTCGTCGATCGCTTCGGCCGTCTGCTTCACCGATTCCGAGAAATATTTCTTGGGCACTTCGGTGGCAAGAAAAATGCCATTGAGCAGCCCCACATAGAAATGGACTTCGTTGGCTTCCCGGCCCAATTGGCCGCTCCACAGCGGAAAAGGCATGCCATCGGCGGTCGAGCGCAATGCCGACATCGACAGCCCGAGGACGCCCTTGGTGACGCCAGCGATCGTGTAGGCGAACGTCTTGGCCTGATTGGCCAGCAGCGGGCTGGGAACCAGCACCGGCCAGGTATTGACCAGGTTGACCAGGGACTTCAGCGCTCGGCCCGTTGCCGGTGTGCCATTTTCGAGCGGATCCAGCGCCTTCTCCACCGCTCGGATATCCCTCCGAATCGCCTTGCGCAGATGCTGCGGCATATCATTCGAATGATCCGAATCAGTCGTATTATCCTTGCACAGTATCTTCAGTTGCTCCATGTGCTCGCGGCACAAGGCCAAGGTGTAATCGGCTGGCTGCTCCGGATCGATACCACGCAGAATTCTCAGGAATTCTGGATCATTCGCCTGTAACTGCAGCATGGTGCGCAGGTCGCTCATCGTCCACACCTGCTCGGCGGCCGATGCGATGCTGGATGCGCTGCTACTCCACGCCGACGTGGCCAGTGTGGCCGCATGCGAAGCGGCGCCGTTGACCCGCTGCGCACCCGCCGCCAGGAAGGCGCGGGCATGCGCCAGAGACGAAGCCGCCACGTGATCGCCGCTGTCCTGGGGCGTCGCAGGTTCTACGTGCGCAGCCGTTTGCTCAGGTGTCGCCGGCGCGGTGGCGGGTCTGTCGGCATCGCTGCTACTACGGCGAGGCGCCCGCTCTGCCAAAAAGCCTGGCACGGGCGCCTCGGCTGGAGGTGGCGCCGTTGCGTGAGGGGCTGCGGGCGCTGCTTCGGTGGAAATCTCCGGCGGCGAGGTACCGGTCGATGGGCTAACGGATTTGCTGTACATGTGAATAGGATCCTCTGCATTGAACCTGGGGGAGGGGCAGGGCTGTGAAACCACAGGGCGGTGCAAAAGCCGCAGGCGAGTGCGGCGATCGGGGCGCGTCATCAATGCCGATTGCGCTGAGTAGCGTTTTTCAGCTCGCCAAGCAGGCACTGCACTCCCGGCGCTGCCAGGTAGGAATGCCATGTGCGGCGACCCGTTGTCCGCGGGAGTGCATGCGCAACCATGGCGTGCAGCCTTGCTGCAAGATGAATGAAACGCCCTTGAAGTGATCTTAAGGATGATCCTGGTGTCAAGATCCGTCGGTGCGAAATCATGGCGCGTTATAGGAAGTTTGCAGGCACGCAGTTATCGGTACCCGTATCGGTACGCGCGATTGCAGCGGCCGGCCCTGGCGCGTGCCGTTGTCGCGGCGGCGCCGCTCTCGGTCGATAGCGTTGGTCAGTTGCCGGTGCTGGCCGGCATGCGCGCTGCGCGGCGGCCTTAGACTTGCGGCATGCACGATGTCCACTTCCGTCTGGGTGCAGGCCGGCGATGAGCGCGCCCGGACGCTCGACTCCCGCCCCGCTGGCGAGCGCGTCCGCCGACATGCGCGGCGTGCTGCTCGCTGCCGCCGGCGCGATCGGGTTTTCTGGCAAGGCGATCATCGTCAAGCTCGGCTATCGCTATGGCGTGGACGCGGTGACCCTGCTGGCGCTGCGCATGCTGGTGGCGCTGCCGTGCTTCGCGGCGATGGCGCTTTGGGCCGCGCGCCGCGCGCCGCCGTTGCAGCGTGGCGACCGCTGGCGCATCTGCGCGCTCGGCGTGCTCGGCTACTACGTGGCTAGCTACCTGGATTTCCTCGGTCTGGCCTACATCACCGCCACGCTGGAGCGGCTGATCCTGTACCTGACCCCGACCCTGGTGCTGCTGATCGGCGTGCTGGTCTT
Source organism: Xanthomonas translucens pv. cerealis (assembly GCF_006838285.1). Taxonomy (NCBI): domain Bacteria; kingdom Pseudomonadati; phylum Pseudomonadota; class Gammaproteobacteria; order Lysobacterales; family Lysobacteraceae; genus Xanthomonas; species Xanthomonas cerealis. The sequence continues at coordinate 2,430,734 of NZ_CP038228.1, read as the reverse complement.
CCGTCGCCGGCCGCAGCGCCGCCAGCTGTGGGCGCTGGTACTGAGCTATCTCGGCGTGCTGCTTGCCTTCGGCCATGACCTGCAGGTCGGCGGCGCGCGCACCGCCTGGGGTAGCCTGCTGGTGTTCGGCAGCGCGATGGCCTATGCGCTGTACCTGGTCGGCAGCGGGCATGTGGTGGCGCGGATCGGCGCGGTGCGGCTGACCGCCTACGCCAGCCTGGTCGCCTGCGTGCTGTGCATCGTCCAGTTCCTGCTGCTGCGGCCGTTGCACGGCTTGCTGCTGCCGACGCCGGTGTATGCGCTGTCGCTGCTCAACGGCTCGGTGTGCACGGCGCTGCCGGTGCTGGCGACGATGCTGGCGCTGCGGCGCATCGGCTCGGGCCTGGCCTCGCAGATCGGCATGCTCGGTCCGGTCTCGACGATCGTGCTCAGCGTACTGCTGCTGGGCGAGGCAATGGGGCCTTGGCAGATCGCCGGCACGCTGCTGGTGCTGGGCGGGGTGCTGCTGGTATCGCGGCCGTCGCGGATGCTGCCGCCATGAGCGGGCGCCGCGCCGCACCCCACGCCGAGGCATCGGCACTGGCCCAGGCCCGCATCCTGGCGACGATCCGCGCGATTCCTTCAGGCCAGGTGCGCGGCTACGGCGAGGTGGCGATGCTGGCCGGCTTGCCTGGCCGCGCGCGGCTGGTCGCACGCGTGCTCGGCGGCAACACCGATACCACGCTGCCCTGGCACCGGGTGCTGCGCAGCAACGGGCGTATCGCCTTCGCGGAAGGCTCGCGCGGCTTCCGCGAACAGTGCCAGCGGCTGCGCGGCGAAGGCGTGGCGGTGCAGGGCGGACGGGTGAAGCGCGACCCAACGCCGGCGCGCGATCTCGACGCGGCGTTATGGGGTCCGCAATAGCGAGCGGCTATGATGGTGGGCAGTTGCCACGGACACGACCATGTTCCCCAGACTTCCGCCTGTGACCCAAGCCCTGCTGATCGGCAATGTGGCCGTGTTCCTGCTGCAGCTATTGCTGGGCGACGACACCTTCGCGCCCTTCATGCTGTGGCCGATCAGTAACTTCGATGCGTTTTCGCCGGGGCAGAACTTCCAGATCTGGCAGCTGCTGACCTACGGCTTCCTGCATGGCGGCTTCTCGCATCTGTTGTTCAATATGCTGGCGCTGTACATGTTCGGCGGTCCGCTGGAGCAGACCTGGGGCAACAAGCGCTTCCTGACCTACTACCTGGTGTGCGTGGCCGGCGCCGGCCTGTGCCAGGTGCTGGTGGGCTGGTGGACGGTAAGCAACGGCGGCGATCCGTATCCGACCCTGGGCGCCTCCGGCGGCGTGTTCGGCCTGTTGCTGGCGTTCGGCATGCTGTTCCCGAACCAGCGGGTGATGCTGCTGTTCCCGCCGATTCCGATGAAGGCGCGCACCTTCGTGATCGTGTTCGGCGCGCTGGAGCTGATCATGGGCTTCACCGGCTGGCAGCCGGGCGTGGCGCACTTCGCGCACCTGGGCGGCATGCTGTTCGGCTGGCTGCTGATCCGCTACTGGCGCGGCCAGCCGCCGTTCGGCAAGCGCAAGCCGCCGCGGCCGCGGATCGTGCGCTGAGGGGGATCAGCCTGCATCGACAGGCGCCGCTGTAGTGAAGTGATCCGGCGCGTGCAGCGAACGATCCTGAGGGGCGATCCGACATCGCCCCACGCAAAGCGGCTACTTCCACTTCGGTAGCGATGCCCGTGATGCGCTCTCGGCGCATTTCGGGAGTCGGTGCATCCGCGCGCAGCAACTGAGCGAGCGAGCGTGCGTTCGAGCGCATCGGGTAGTCCTTCGAGACGCATCGTCGCAGGTGATGGCGCGGCGCGTTGGCTTGGTCGAGCCGATGGCCGTTGCCAAACGCCGCGAGGCTGGCGCGTTTTGTCGATCGCTATCGCCACAACGCACGACGGCGCGGTTGCCCGCGCCGTCGTGCATGTATTGCTTAGCGAACTGCGATTACGGCCAGACGCGGATCTGCTCGGCGTCGCTGCGCACCATCGGCTGGCCGGCCTTGCAGGTGAAGGTGGCGGCGAAGGAGGGCAGGTTGGCCAGCGGGCCGTTGGCGCGCCAGCGGCCGGGCGCGTGCACGTCGGCGGTGACGCGCTGCACCGCTTCGTTCGGCGACAGCTGCTGCGCCCACAGGCCGGCCCATGCCTTGTAGAACGCCTGCTTGCCGGCGTCGCCGGCGGCGGGCTGGGCGGCGGCATACGCCTGCCAGGCCAGTTCGACGCTGCCGATGTCGGTCAGGTCCTGTTCCTGGGTCAGCTGGCCGTTGACCTTGGCGCCTTTCACGCCGGGGAAGTCGTAGGCGCCGTACTGCGCCGCGGCGCGCGCGCTCAATGCGTTCCACGCGTTCTTGTCTTCCGCGGTCCACCAGTTGCGCAGTTCGCCCTTGGCGTCGACCTGGCTGCCCTTGCTGTCGATCGCGCCGATCAGTTCGTGCGCGACCAGCGCGCCGTAGCCGCCGTACAGCGCGGCGGCATCGCCGCCGGCGACGAACGCCGGCGGCTGCAGTACCGCGGCGGTGACGATCAGGCGGTTCTGGGCGAGGTCGTAGGTCAGCGCCGGCTGCTGCGGCAGCACGTCCCAGCGGCGGTCGGCGTTGCCCTTGCCGATGCGCTTCATTTCCTCGCGGTGGCGCCAGGTGGAGGCGATCAGCATGTTGCCGCCGAAGCTGCCGCGGCCCATCGGCTGCACGCTGTAGTCCAGGTCGCGGCGCGGCGCGCCGATCTCGATCTTCAGCGCGGCCAGCTTGGCCTGCGCTTCGGCGCGCGCCGACTCGCTCAGCCAGGTGTTGCGCTTGATCGCGGCGATCTCGGTGTCGCGCACCTGGTCGGCGATGCTCTCGGCCTGGCGGCGGGTGTCGGCGTTGAGATAGCGGCCGACGTACTCGCGGCCCAGCATCGGGCCGGCGGCGACGTTGATCGCGTCCAGCACCTGCGACCAGCGCTGCGGCGGCAGGGTCTGGCCTTCCAGCACGCGGCCGCGGAACTCGAAGCTGGCGTCGCGGAAGCTCTTGGACAGGTACGGCGCCATCGCGTCGCCGACGCGCCAGCGCAGGTAGGCCTTCCATTGCTCGGGCTTGATGCTGACGATCATGCCGTCGAGCTGCTTGAACATGTCCGGGTCGGCCATCGACACCAGGTCGTCGTTGACGCCCTGCGCCTTCAGGAACGCGTCCAGCTGCAGGTTGCGGTACTGCTTGTTCAACTCCTTGGTGGAGATCGGTGCGTAGTTGTTGAACGGGTTGTTGATGCCGGCCAGCGACTTGGCGCTGCGCGCCAGCGCGGTCTCGATCTGCAGCACCGACTGGGCGTCGGCCTCGAGCTTGGCCGCCGGGGTGCCGGTCAGGGTCAGGATCTGCTTGACGTAGGCGCGGTAGCGGCCCATCAGCGCCACGGTGTCGGCGTCGGTGCGGGTGTAGTAGGCCGGGTCGGGCAGGCCCATGCCGCCCTGCATGAAGTAGCCGATGTGGCGGTCCAGCGCCTTCAGGTCGACGTCGGCGCCGAAATTGAACGCCACCGGGATGCCGATCTGGTGCAGCGCGGCGATCGAGGCCGGCACCTCCTTGGCCTTCTTGATCGCGTCGATGCGGCTGAGCAGCGGTGCGATCGGGTTGGACCCGTCCTTCTCCACCGCCGCTTCGTCCAGGCCGCTGGCCCAGAAATCGCCCAGCGCTTTCTGCACGTCGTTCTGCGGCGACTGCATCGACGCATCGAGCAGGTCGCGTTGCTGTTGCTGCGCGCGCGCGGACAACTGGCCCAGGGCGGTGACGGCGCCGGTCTGCGGCAGCGGGTTGCTCTTCAGCCAATCGGCATTGGCGTCGTCGTAGAAATCGGTGCAGGCGGCGCTGACGACGGGCGCCTTGGCGGCGGCGCGCTTCTTCTTGGGCGCGGCATCGGCGGTGGACGCCAGGGCGATCAGGCCGAGGGCGACAGCGAGGGCAAGCGGACGGGCAGTGAGCATCGGGAGCGAATCCGGTCAGGATTAAAGTCGGCGGAGTTTAACAAGCTGCGGCCTGCAGCTGTGGCCATGGCGTGGCGCGGCTCTCCCTAACCGGTTCAGAAGAATGCGCGGGCGTGTGCTGGACGCGCGCAGTCGGCAAACCAGCAGCGGGCAAAGAAAAGGCCCGGACATGCCGGGCCTTTTCGCGTTGCAGTGGAACTGCTGCGCTTACCAGATCACGACCTGCCTGTCGCCGGCGCGCACCATCGGCGAGCCCGCCTTGCACTGGAACGCGGCGGCGAAGGCCGGCAGGTTCGACGGCGCGCCCATCGCGCGGAACTGCGCCGGGGCGTGCGGATCGGTGGCCAGGCGCACCATCGCGTTCTGCGGGGTGTACTTGGTGCGCCACACGGTGGCCCAGTTGAGGAAGAAGTTCTGGTCGCGCGTCATCCCGCCCACCTTCGGATCGTCCTTGCCCGCGGTGGCCTTCTGCAGTGCGTCGTAGGCGGTGGACAGGCCGCCCAGGTCGGCGATGTTCTCGCCCAGGGTCAGCTTGCCGTTGACCGGCTTGCCGTCCACCTTGTACTCGTCGAACTGCTTGACCAGCTTGCCGGTCAGCCCCTTGAACGCGGCCAGGTCCTTCGGCGTCCACCAACCCGGATCCTTGATGAAGTTGCCGTCGGGTCCGAAACGGCTGCCCTGGTCGTCGTAGCCATGGGTCATCTCATGGCCGATCACCGCGCCGATACCTCCGTAGTTGAACGCGTCGTCGGCAGCGGGATCGAAGAACGGCGGCTGCAGGATCGCGGCCGGGAACACGATCTCGTTCTGCAGCGGGTTGTAGTAGGCGTTGACCGTCTGCGGGGTCATGTCCCATTCGGTCTTGTCCACCGGCTTGCCGATCTTGCTCAGGTTGTACTTGTAGTTGAACGCGGTGGCAGCGCGCATGTTGTCCAGGTAGCTGTCGCGCTGGGTGCTCAGGCCGCTGTAATCGCGCCACTTGTCCGGGTAGCCGATCTTCGGGGTGAAAGTCTCCCACTTGGCGATCGCCTTGGCCTTGGTCTCCGGGCTCATCCAGGTGACGTGCTCGATGCGCACCTTCAACGCCTGGCGCAGGTTGTCCACCAGTTGCTGCATCTTGGCCTTGGCGTCGGCCGAGAAAGCGACCTTGACGTACATCTGGCCCATCGCCTCGCCGGCGCCGTCCTCGATGCTGCCGAGCACGCGCTTCCAACGCGGCTTCATCTCGGCCTGGCCGTTGAGCTCCTTGCCGTAGAACGCGAAGCTTTCCTGCGCGAACGTATCGCTCAGGTACGGCGAGGCGCTATCGACGGTGTGGAAGCGCAGGTAGGCGCGCCACACCGACGGATCGGTGTCGCCCAGCGCCTTGCTCACTTCCTGGTGGAACGCCGGGATCGCCAGCGAGAACCTCTCCGGCACCGCCACGCCCTGCGACGCGAAGAACTTGGTCCACGGGAAGTTTGGGGTCAGCTTGTCGGCGTCGGCGGGGGTGATCGGGTTGTAGGCCAGCTCGGCGTCGCGCGACATCTGTTCGCTGGACTTGGAGACCTTGGCCAGGCGCGTTTCCAGCGCCACCACGTCCTTGGCCTGCTTGGCCGCATCGGCGGCCGGCACCCCGGATAGCTCCAGCACCTTGGCCACGTGCGCCTGATAAGCGTTGAGTTTGTCCTTCTTGTCGGCATCGAAGTAGTAGCCGCGTTCGGGCAGGCCCAGGCCGCCCTGCGTCGCGTAGGCCATGTTCATCGAGGCATGCTTGAAGTCGGCTTGGGCGCCGAAGCCGAACAGGCCGTTCTCGCCCTTGGCCGCGCTCTGGCGCAGGTACTCGGCCACCGCCGGGCCATCCTTGAGGCCGTCGATCGCGGCCAGGTCGGCCTTCAGCGGTGCGATGCCCTGCGCGTTGACCTTGGCTTCGTCCATGCCCGAGGCCCAGAAATCGCCGACGATCTTGTCCACGCCCTGCCCGTTGGCGGCAGCGGCCTGTTCGGCCAACTGGTGCTGCACGGCGACCGAGCGCTCGTCCAGGATCGAGAACGCGCCCCAGCTGCTGCGGTCCTTGGGGATTTCGTTGGCGGCCAGCCACTTGCCGTTGACGTAGCCGGCGAAGTCGTTGCAGGCGTCCTTGCTCGGATCCAGGTCGCTGGCGGCAAAGGCGCTGTAGGGGGGCAGCTTGCTGGCGTCGAGCTTCAGTTCGGCCGGCGTTGCGGCAGGCGCCGGCGCGGCGGCTGCCTCGGTCTTGGCGGCGTCGGCGGCGGGCGCTGCCGCGTCGGGCTTGTTGCAGCCGCTGAGGGCGGCGCTCACGGCCAGGGTCAACAGCAGCATCTGGGGATTGCGAAAGGTCACAAGGAAGCTCCAAGCCAGCGTGGATACGGAATGGCCCAAGGGGCCGTGGCCAGACTGTACGCCGCTGCCCGGGGTTTCAGGGGTGTCGAAGGTCATGGGCCGGGTGCTCGTGCTCAGCAGGTGTGAGGCCGGCGGGCCGGTATCATCCCCGGAGTGAAGCGCGAACCGTCCTGCGATGCTCTGATCGTCGGCGCCGGCCACAACGGCCTGGTCTGCGCCGCGTATCTTGCACGCGCCGGCTGGAAGGTCAGGGTGCTGGAGCGGCGCGGCGTGGTCGGCGGCGCAGCGGTCACCGAGGAATTCCACCCCGGCTTCCGCAATTCGGTGGCGTCCTATACGGTGTCGCTGCTGCAGCCGAAGGTGATCGCCGATCTGGGCCTGGCCGCGCACGGCCTGCGCATCGTGCCGCGCCGCTGCAACAACTTCGTGCCGCTGCCCGACGACCGCTATCTGCTGGCCGGTGCCGGCATCACTCAGGCACAGGTGGCGAAGTTCTCCGCCCGCGACGCCGAACGCCTGCCGGCCTACGAGGCGCGGTTGGAGCGCATCGCCGACGTGCTGCGTGCGCTGGCGCTGCAGCCACCGCCGAACGTCACCGATGGCGGCTGGGTGCAGGCGTTCCCGGAACTGCTGCGTGCCGGCCGCCTCGGCCGCCGCCTGCATGCGCTCGATCCCGGCCTGCGCCAGGAGCTGCTGGACCTGTTCACCCTCTCCGCCGCCGAGTACCTGGAGCGTTGGTTCGAAAGCGATCCGGTCAAGGCCTTGTTCGGTTTCGACGGCATCGTCGGCAACTATGCCAGCCCGTACACGCCTGGTTCGGCCTACGTGCTGCTGCACCACGTGTTCGGCGAGAGCAACGGGGTCAAGGGCGCGTGGGGCCATGCGCTCGGCGGCATGGGCGCGATCACCCAGGCGATGGCCAAGGCCGCGCTCGCCGCGGGCGCGCAGATCCGCACCGACGCCGGCGTACGCGAGATCCTGGTCGAGGACGGGCGCGCGGTCGGCGTGGTCACCGAGCACGGCGAGCGCCTGTATGCGCGGCGCGTCGTCGCCAACGTCAATCCCAAGCTGTTGTACGAGCGCCTGCTCGACCCGGCGCACGTGCCGGCCGCCACCCGCGAACGCATGGCGCAGTGGCGCTGCGGCTCGGGCACGTTCCGGATGAACGTGGCGCTGTCGCGGCTACCGCAGTTCCGCGCGTTGCCGGGGCCGGGCGAGCACCTCACCGCCGGCATCATCCTGGCGCCGAGCCTGGACTACATGGACCGCGCCTACCGCGATGCGCGCGAGCACGGTTGGTCGCGCGACCCCATCGTCGAACTCCTGATCCCCAGCACACTGGACGATGCGCTTTCGCCGCCCGGCCAGCACGTCGCCAGCCTGTTCTGCCAGCACGTGGCGCCGCAGTTGCCGGACGGGCGCAGCTGGGATGCGCACCGCGACGAGGTCGCCGAACTGATGATCGCCACTGTCGAGCGCTACGCGCCGGGCTTCGCGGACTCGGTGCTGGGCCGGCAGGCGCTGACCCCGCTGGACCTGGAGCGCACCTTCGGCCTGATCGGCGGCGATATCTTCCACGGCGCGCTGAGCCTCAACCAGTTGTTCAGCGCCCGCCCGATGCTCGGCCAGGCCAACTACCGCGGTGCGATTCCCGGCCTGTACCTGTGCGGCTCCGGCACCCATCCGGGTGGCGGCGTGACCGGCGCGCCAGGACACAATGCGGCGATGGCGTTGCTGGACGATGGACGCCGCTGAGCGCGATGCCGTGTGCCGGTTCGCGGTGGCGTTGCATTCGCTCGTCAGGCGGCTTTGCTCCCATCGTCGCCCCGCGTCGGTATGCGCACACGATGCGACATGGTGCAGGGCTTCAATTCAAAGGCCATCTCCAGGACCATCGTTCCGATCGCCGGGCATAATGGCCGGCCGCGTGCTCGAACCGTGGCGTCCTCGCGTCAGCAGCGGCTTCCTCCGCCATCAGGCCTCTTCATGACCGAACAGGTTCAGCTCTACAACCAGGCCATCGCTGCGCTCAACCAGCGCGACTGGAGCCAGGCGCAGCGGCTTGCGCAGGAGTTGTTGCGATCGCTGCCGGGACACGCCGGCGTGCATTTCGTGGCGGGCGTGGCAGCGTTGGAGCTAAAACAGATGCAGCCTGCCGCGGCGCACCTGTATCAGGCGACGGCGTTGAATCCGCAACGTGCGGACTACGCAACGCAGCTGGCCAAGGTGCTGGCGATGGGGCGGTTCATGCAGGAGGCGCATCGCTTCGCCGACCAGGCGATGGCATTGCGGCCGAGCGATGCGCATACGCTGGACACGCTGGGCGTTGTCTATACCCAGGTCAACGAACACGTCGCCGCGCTGCGCGCGTTCACCCAGGCGGTGCAACTGGCGCCGCAGCAGGCCAGCTTCCGCTACAACCTCGGCACCTCGCTGCTGTTCTCCGGGAGCGTGCAGGAAGCCGAGCAGGAATACCGGGCGTGCCTGGCCCTGGAGCCGCGCTACTGGAAGGTCTACCTGTCGCTGTCGCAGCTGCGCACATGGAGCGCGCAGGAGAACAACCTGGCCTCGCTGCAGCAGGCGCTGGCTTCGGCCGGCGACGTGCCGGAAGCGGTGCTGTATCTCAACCTGGCACTGGCCAAGGAGCACGAAGATCTCGGCGAATACCATGCCGCGTTCCGTGGCTACGTGCAGGGCAAGGCGGTGCAGAAGCGCGCGCGCGGCTACACGTCCGACCGCGATGCGGCGCTGTTCGAGGCATTGCAGCAGGCTTTCCGTGCCGACGCTGCGCCGACGTCCGGCTTCGACAGCCAGGAGCCGATCTTCGTGATCGGCATGCCGCGCAGCGGCACCACCCTGGTGGACCGGATCCTGTCCAGCCATCCGCAGGTGCACTCGGCCGGCGAGCTGCAGAATTTCCCGGTGCTGCTCAAGCGCCTGGTGCGCACGCCATCGCCGGCGATCCTGGACGTGGCCACGCTGACCCGGCTGCAGGGCCTGGATTGGCGCGAACTCGGCCGCGCCTACGTCGAATCCACCCGCCCCGGCACCGCCAGCAAGCCGCGCTTCGTGGACAAGCTGCCGCACAACTTCCTGTACGTGGGGCACATCGCGCGCGCATTGCCGAACGCACGCATCGTGTGCCTGCGGCGCGATCCGATGGACACCTGCCTGAGCAACTTCCGCCAGCTGTTCGCGTTGTCCTCGCCGTACTACGACTATTCCTTCGACCTGATGGACGTTGGCCGCTATTACCTGATGTTCGAGCGTTTGCTGGCGCATTGGCGCGCGTTGTTCCCGCAGCGTCTGCTGGAAATCGACTACGAAGACTTGGTGCTCGAGCAGGAGCCGACCACGCGCCGTCTGCTGGAGTTCTGCGGCTTGCCGTGGGACCAGACCTGCCTGCGTTTCGAGCACAATCAGGCGCCGGTGGCCACTGCCAGCGTGGTGCAGGTACGCACCTCGATGACGCGCGCCTACATGGGGCGTTGGCAGCGCTACGGCGAGGATCTTGCCGAGCTGAAGCAGTTGCTGCAGACGCGCTCGTTCGCGATGCGCAAGCGTGACCGCCGCTGAAACGGCGCGGTCGCCGCGCCGAGCACGCATGCGGCGAACGGATCCAACGCCAAGGCCGCGCCATTGCGGGCGCGGCCTTGGCGCGGCTTGCCGGCGAAGCGGCCTACTTGCCGAAGCTGTAGCGCATTTCCAGGTAGTACGCGCGACCGAACGCGTCGAAGTTGTACTCGTTGTAAGCCCAGCTCGTTCCGCCGTTGTACGAGGCGTCGACTGGCGGCATCTTGTTGAACACATTGTTGACCATCAGCGACAGCTCCATGCCCTCGAACGCCGTGTAAGTGATGCTGGCGTTGTGGGTGATGTGCGACGGCAGCCTGCCCGCACGCGGTGCGGCATACCGTTCTTCGTTGACCGTGGCCGCGTAGTTCGGGGTCTTGTCGAACCAACTCGCGTACCAGGTGGCCGCGAAGTCGCCGATCTTCCAGGTCAGCGAGGCATCGGCCTTGCGCTTGGGGTCTGTGCTCCAATTGGGATCGTTGAGCAGATCCTCCGGCGCATCTCCGGCATAGCGCGTGTACTTATGCCGCAGGTTTTCCGCGTAGCTGAGCAGTGTGCTGAGATCACCCCAGCGGCCGAGATCGTACCCATAGCGGAACGAGGCGGTCACCGCTTCCAGCTTTTCGTTGGCGATGTTGACCTTCGGTGTATAAATGCCGCTGATATCGCCGTCTTCATTGCGCGTGACCTGTGATGCGGCCGCCACGCACAGCGCCGAGTTGATGTCGTCGATGCCGGCGCGGCAGCGATAGTCCTGCAGGCTCAGTGCATCGTCACTCTGCTCGGTGACTTCGTTGTCGATACTCCAGTTCAAGTAATCGACGGTCAACGCCATGCGCTCTACCGGCGACCATACGAAACCGGCGCTCCACACATCGGCATTGATCGGTTTCAGGTCAAGGTTGCCGGACTGGGTGCCTCGGTACTGGCGTTGCAAGGATGCGCTTGGGCATTTGTCGGTATTGCCTGGCAGATAGCCCAGTTGGGCGCACTGGTAGTAGTCGATCACCGTGCTGTAGAAGCCGCTTAGGCCCTGGTATTGGTCGGACAGGGTCGGCGCACGGAACGCGGTGCCGTACTTGCCGCGCAGCAGCAGCGATTCCAACGGACGATACTCCAGCGCAATGCTGTAGGTCGGCTTGTCGATGGTGCGGCCGCTGGCCTTGAACGCATCGTAGCGGCCGGCCAGGGTGATGGTCAGCGGGTCGAACACCGGCATGCGCAGTTCCGAGGTCAGCGCATAGCGGTCGCGCTTGCCGCCGCCGCTCACCGAGGTCAGGCCAAACACTTCATCGTTGACGATTTCCGGCGCCGGATCGTAGTCCCACTTCTGCTTGCCGTATTCGCCGACCAATGCCAGTCCGGCATCACCGCCGGGCAGGCCGAACAGCTTGGCATTGGTCAGCTGCAGACGCAGCATGCTGTCGGAGGTCATGCTCTTGTTGGTGGCATGGCCGGTGAAGCTGGCGAACTCCTGTTGCGTGATCGGCCGATACAACGCCGCGTAATCGGGGGTGTAGGCCGGGTAGGCGTTGTCGATCGGATCCAGGCCGCGCTGTGGTCCCAGTACTTTGTCGATGAAGAACTGGTCGATCGCGCCCTTGAAACGGACGTGGTTGCGTTCTTGCAGCTTGTATTGGGTGTAGGTAGCGCCGGCGTCGTAGTCCCAGTTGGATTGGCCTAGCAGGCCTTGCGCGCCGAAGGTGACGCGCGCCGAGTCGCTCTTGTTGCGGCTCATCGTGTCCTTGATGCCGTTGATGCCCATTTCCTCCGGCGCGAAGTTACGATACAGGTTGAGCGTTTCGTTCAGGTTCGGATCGTAGTAATAGCCGAAATCCGTGCTGGTACTCCACCATATTGAATTAGCGCCGGGTTGGTATTCGACTTGGTCATGGCTGTACAGCACATCGCCATACAACTGCACATTGGCGTTGACATCGAAGGTGCCGTGCACATAAGCCTGCAGCGACTTCTGGCTTTCATCGAGCGTGCGATAGCCAGGGATGTAGTTCGATCCGCAATAGTGCTGGTCGGGCGCGCTGTTGCGCTGCTGCAGCCCATTGGTGCCGCCGAACAGGCCGGAGACATTGCCGCAGTTGGCCGGATCCAGGAACCTGTAGTCGCCGGACTTGCTGTACACCCCGAACGTGAGGCCGGCCTCCTGCGGCGAATAGCCGTGCGTGTTGTATTGCCTGGTCAGGTCGCGCTGATAGGCCCAGATGGGGTCCTTTTCTTCGTATTGCACCCCGCCCAGGATGGAGGTGCGGCCGTCGGCGGAGGTCCAGCCGTCGGCGAAGGTGGCGCGGAAGTTGCTGCCGCCGCCTTCGGAGTAGCCGCCGCCGCGGATGCTGAACACCGCGCCGTCCATCTTCTTCTTGAGGATGACGTTGATCACGCCGGCGATCGCGTCCGAGCCGTACAGCGACGACTGGCCGCCCGGCAGGATCTCGATGCGGTCGACCAGGTCGATCGGAATGCCGCTGATGTTGTTGAAGGTGTCGCTGCCGTCGTACAGCGCCGGATAGTTCGACATCGGCCGGCCGTCGATCAGGTACTTCACGTAGCCCGGTGGCAGGCCGAACAGACTGACCGTCTTCGCGCCCTGAGTGAAGGTGTTGGAACTCTGTCCGCCTTGCACGCCACCGGTCGCGAATGAACTCTTCTGCAACACGTCGGCTACCGAGTTGAAGCCGCGGGTCTTGATGTCTTCGGCGGTGATGGTGGTGACCGGCGTGGCGGTCTCGATCTCGCTCTGCGGGATCAGCGAGCCGGTGACGGTGACCTTCTCCAGGTCGGTCGCCTTGGTCTCGCTGCTGTCCTGCGCGAAGGCGCTGAACGCGACCGGGACGACCATGGCGGTCACCAGCGCCGCGCTCAGGCTGCTGCGATTGAAGTTACGTGCTTGACCTGCAGTCATCATCATCTTTTTTCAATTCCCGGGAAAACAATCATGAAGAAAAGTCAATGGATCTCGTGCCGCGACGCCTGCCTTAAGGGGGCATCCGTGAGCGGCGCAACGTACAGGAATTCAATCCCAGGTTATGCGGACCTGTCTTCGGTTTCGGGCACCGAATGCATCTGTCTCCATCCGCAAACAGATATCCGCAAACAGTTGCCTTCCGGCACGGCACGTCCGCGGCGGCTGCAGGTGTTTTCATTCTGAAGGAGTTCGCGTGGATGGGCGCCGTCCGGCAAGGTGGCCTCTGCAAATCCGGCGCGATGATGGTGCCGCTGCAGCGTAGGCGCAGAGTCGGATGCCTGGCGCAGATGCCAGCGCCGGGCAAAAAAAAGCCCACCCTTGCGGGTGGGCTTTTGCTGTCGCTTGAGGCTTTGTTACTTGCCGAACGCGTAACGCATTTCCAGGTAGTACGCGCGGCCGTATACGTCGAAGTTGTACGAGTTGTACGGCGCGCCTGAGCTGCCCGGGTAGGACGCGTCGAAGGGCGGCATCTTGTTGAATACGTTGTTCACCATCAGCGACAGCTCCATGCCCTCAAACGCCGTGTAGGTGACGCTGGCGTTATGGGTGATGTGCGACGGCAGCTTGCCGGCGCGTTCAGCTGCATAGCCATTCTTGCTGATGTTGGCCGCATAGTTCGGGGTTTTATCGAACCAGGTGGCGTACCAGGTAGTCGAGAAGTCGCCGATTTCCCATGTCAGAGAGGCGTCGGCCTTGCGCTTCGGATCCGAACTCCAGTACGGATCGTTGAGCAGGTCGACCGGTTTGTCGCCCGCGTACTGGACGTACTTGTGGCGCAGATTCTCGCTGTAGCTGACGATCGTGCTCAGATCGCCCCAGCGGCCGACGTCGTGGCCATAGTGGAATGAGGAAGTCACCGCTTCCAGTTTCTGGTTGGAGACATTGATTTTCGGCGTGTAGATGCTTACGAGGTCGCCAAACTCATCGCGCTGGACTTGCGACATTGCCTGCACGCATAGCGCGGAGTTGATGTCGTCGATACCGGCGCGGCAACGGTAGTCCTGCAGGCTCAGGCCATCCGCGCTTTGCTGGGTGACTTCATCGCTGATGTCCCAGTTGAGGTAGTCGACGGTCAGCGCCATGCGGTCGATCGGCGACCATACGAAGCCGGCGCTCCACACGTCGGCATTGATCGGCTTCAAGCCAAGATTGCCGGATTGGGTGCCGAAGTAGTGTGCACTCGAATATGCTGCTGGGCAGTCGTCCGTATTGCCCGGCAGATAGCCGCGTTGCGCGCACTGGTAGTAGTCGACCACCGAGTTGTAAAACCCGCTTTCGCCCTGGTACTGGTCCGACAGGGTCGGCGCACGGAACGCGGTGCCATATTTGCCGCGTAGCAGCAGCGACTCGATCGGGCGGTACTCCAAGCCGATGCTGTAGGTCGGCTTGTCGACGGTGGTGCCGCTAGCCTTGAACGCGTCGTAGCGACCTGCCAGGGTGATGGTCAGCGGTGCGAACACCGGCATGCGCAGTTCCGACGTCACCGCATAGCGATCGCGATCGCCGCCGCCTGCCACCGAGGTCCGGCCCCAGACCTCGCCGTTGAGGATTTCCGGCGCCGGATCGTAGTTCCACTTCTGCTTGCCGTATTCGCCGACCACGGCCAGGCCCGCATCGCCACCGGGCAGGCTGAACAGCTTGGCATTGGTCAGCTGCAGACGCAGCATGCCGTCGGAGGTCTTGCTCTTGTTGCTGACATTGCCGGTGAAGCTGGCGAAGTCTTCAAGCGTGATCGGCTGGTAGAACGCACCGTAGTTGGGCGAGTAGGCCCGATAGCCAGACACCACGCCCTGCTGCGGCCCCAGCACCCGGTCGATGAAGAACTGATCGACCGCATCCGCAAAGCGGACGGAGTTTCTTTCCTGCAATTTGTACTGGGTATAAGTCACGCCGGCTTCGTAATCCCAGTTCGACTGGCCAAGCGTGCCTTGCGCACCGAATGTGACGCGCACCGAGTCGCTCTTGTCGCGGCTCATCGTGTCGTTGAAGCCATTGATGCCGACCTCTTCCGGGGCGAACGATCGCTGCAGGTTCACCAATTGGCGCAGGCCGGTATCGTAGTAATAGCCGAAGTCCGCCGCGGTGCCCCACCACAGGAAGCTGGAGCCGGAGTGGTACTTGACTTCATCATGGCTAGACAGCACGTCGCCATACAGTTGCACATTGTCGTTTAGATCGAACGTGCCGTGCACATAGGCCTGAAGAGACTTCTGGCCGGCGTCCAGGGTTCGGTAGCCCGGCGAGTACTTCGAGCCGCAGTAGAGACCATCGCCGAAGCCGGGGCGGTTCTGTAGTTCCATCGTGCCGCCGAACAGCCCGGCAACATTCGCGCAGTTGGCTGGGTCTAGGAACTTGTAGCTGGTGGTGAGGCTATTCACCAGGAAGTCACGGCTGACCAGCTGAGCCGAATAGCCGTGCGTGTTGTATTGCCTGGTCAGGTCGCGCTGATAGGCCCAGATGGGGTCCTTCTCTTCGTATTGCACCCCGCCCAGGATGGAGGTGCGGCCGTCGGCGGAGGTCCAGCCGTCGGCGAAGGTGGCGCGGAAGTTGCTGCCGCCCCCTTCGGAGTAGCCGCCGCCGCGGATGCTGAACACCGCGCCGTCCATCTTCTTCTTGAGGATGACGTTGATCACGCCGGCGATCGCGTCCGAGCCGTACAGCGACGACTGGCCGCCCGGCAGGATCTCGATGCGGTCGACCAGGTCGATCGGGATGCCGCTGATGTTGTTGAAGGTGTCGCTGCCGTCGTACAGCGCCGGATAGTTCGACATCGGCCGGCCGTCGATCAGGTACTTCACGTAGCCCGGTGGCAGGCCGAACAGACTGACCGTCTTCGCGCCCTGAGTGAAGGTGCCGGAGCTTTGGCCGCCCTGCACGCCGCCGGTCGCGAACGAACTCTTCTGCAGCACGTCGGCCACCGAGTTGAAACCGCGGGCCTTGATGTCTTCGGCGGTGATGGTGGTGACCGGCGTGGCGGTCTCGATCTCGCTCTGCGGGATCAGCGTGCCGGTGACGGTGACCTTCTCCAGGTCGGTCGCTTTGGTCTCGCTGCTGTCCTGCGCGAAGGCGCTGAACGCGACCGGGACGACCATGGCGGTCACCAGCGCCGCGCTCAGGCGGCTGCGATTGAAGTTACGTGCTTGACCTGCAGTCATCTTTCTGTATCCCCGAAAAACCAAAAAGAAAAGGCGAGGGGGCGTCGTGCCACGACATGTGCCTTGAAATTGGGATCGCATCCATGCCGGTGGCCCAAACGTAACATGAACTTAACGCGTTCTGTCCGGGTCTGTCACGTTTTAGTGCTAGCAGCCGCGTCTGCGGCGATGTGGTAGCGAACGCCCGGCAAATGTGGCTGCAGGTGCCCGTTGCGGCCCTGCCTGCGTTGCCTTGCACCAATTTGGGGCTTGAAGACCGCGGGTAGCTGAATGGCCGTTTGGATGATTCCGGCACCTTTTCTCTCAAGCCTGGAAGCCCGCTATTTGCGCGAACGGATGCCCATGCCTGCCCCGAAAATCCGGTGTCGCTCATGCACCAACGCGGTGAGGCATCTGGCCTTAATTGGGGAACGGGCGGCGACCTGCATGCGCGTGCTCGCCGTGGATGGGTCCTGGATCATGGCCACGAGGCGATGGCAGCGCATGCGGCCGCCGTCGTTGCGGATCCGGCGCGCGCGGCGATCCGGTGTTCGAATGCGCAGCGGTGCGCGGCTCGCGTCGCATCGCCACGGCGTATGTGCGCGGCGCCAGCCCCTGTGTCACCCTTTGCCTCTTTTCGCCGAATGCAGCGCTTGGCGCGCAGGCCGGCACTACCTTTGCGAGTTCCCCATGACCGACCGCCCCCGCATTCCCGCTCACGCCGTCCAGCCCAACCTCGCGCCGCTGCCGCGGATCCGCAACGTCATCGCCATCGGTTCCGGCAAGGGCGGGGTGGGCAAGTCCACCACCGCGGTGAACCTGGCCCTGGCGCTGCAGCGCCAGGGCGCGCGGGTCGGGGTGCTGGACGCCGATGTCTATGGCCCGAGCGTGCCGGCCATGCTCGGCCTGAGCGGCCGCCCGGATAGCCCCGACAACAAGTCGATCGAGCCGATGCGCGCGTTCGGCATCGAGGCGATGTCGATCGGGCTGCTGGTGGACCAGGACACGCCGATGATCTGGCGCGGGCCGATGGCGACCTCGGCGCTGACCCAACTGTTCACCGATACGCTGTGGGACGACCTGGACTACCTGCTGATCGACCTGCCGCCGGGCACCGGCGACATCCAGCTGACCCTGGCGCAGAAGATCCCGGTGGCCGGCGCGGTGATCGTGACCACGCCGCAGGACATCGCCACGCTGGATGCGAAGAAGGCGCTGAAGATGTTCGAGAAGGTCGAGGTGCCGGTGTTGGGCATCGTCGAGAACATGGCGGTGCATACCTGTACGCAATGCGGCCATGTCGAGCACCTGTTCGGCGAAGGTGGCGGCCAGCGCATGGCGCAGCAATACGGGGTACCGCTGCTGGGATCGCTGCCGCTGGCGATCGCGATCCGTGAGCAGGGCGACGCCGGCATTCCGATCGTGGCGTCGGCCCCGGACTCGGCCGCCGCGCTGGCCTACCTGGCCACCGCGCAGCGCCTGAGCGAGGAACTGCGCAAGCGGCCGCGGGCGTCGATTCCGATTTCCGCCTCGCTGCTCTGAGCGCTGCCGCGGCCGCCGCGAACGCGCCGCGACCGGATAGAATCGCCGGTCACTGCGGCCCGCTCCGGCGTCGGCCGCGCTCCCGGCGGGCAGGTTCCGATCCACCGCCACAGGCATCAGGAAGACGTATGAGCATCAAGAGCGACCGCTGGATCCGCCGCATGTCCGAACAGCACGGCATGATCGCGCCCTACGAGCCGGGCCAGGTGAAGCAGGTCAACGGCGAGCGCATCGTCAGCTACGGCACCTCCAGCTACGGCTACGACGTGCGCTGCTCGCGCGAGTTCAAGGTGTTCACCAACATCAACTCGACCATCGTCGATCCCAAGCGCTTCGATCCCAAGAGCTTCGTGGACATCGAGGCCGATGAATGCATCATCCCGCCCAACAGCTTCGCCCTGGCGCGCACGGTGGAATTCTTCCGCATCCCGCGCGATACGCTGGTGGTGTGCCTGGGCAAGAGCACGTACGCGCGCTGCGGCATCATCGTCAATGTCACGCCGCTGGAGCCGGAGTGGGAAGGGCATGTCACTCTGGAATTCAGCAACACCACGCCGCTGCCGGCGCGCATTTACGCCAACGAAGGCGTGGCGCAGATGCTGTTCTTCCAGTCCGATGCCGACGATATCTGCCAGACCAGCTACAAGGATCGCGGCGGCAAGTATCAGGGCCAGACCGGCGTGACCCTGCCCAGGACCTGATTTTTCCCAACTGCACAAGGAGCGCGCAATGAACGACCCCAATCCCTACCAGGCGCCCGAAACGCCGCTGCCGTCGGCCCGCTGGCGCTGGACGGCGCCGAAGTGCTGGCCGGCCGCGGCGAGCGCTTCGGCGCGGCGCTGATCGACGGCGTGATCGCGCTGGCGACCTTCCTGCCGCTGGCCGCGCTCGCCGGCTATTTCGGCAAGGTCATGGCGGCGGCACGCGGTGGCGAGGCGATGTCATTGCTGGCCATGGCCGGCTATGTGGCGCTGGCGTTCGTGGTGTTCATGCTGGTGTAGGGCTATCCGCTGGCCAAGACCGAGCAGACCTGGGGCAAGAAGCTGCCGTGGATCCGCATCGCCGATCCGGAGGGCGGGCAACCTCCGCTGTGGCGGCTGATCGCGCTGCGCTACCTGCCGACTCAACTGCTGGCATTAGTGCCGATCGCAGGCAACTTCTACGCGCTGCTGGATGCGCTGTTCATCTTCCGCAGGGACAAGCGCTGGCTGCACGACCTGATCGCAGGCACCCAGGTGGTCAACGTCCGCCGTTGAGACGGGGTGCCGGCCGCCGCGCATCGGCGGCCGGCGCTGGCCCGGCTACTTGCCGCGCCCGAACAGCATGCCGACGCCGACCGCGACCAGGATCGCCGGCCACCAGGTGGCGATCAGCCGGCCCAGGCTGAGATTGGTCCAGCCCAGGTTGTTGGCCAGGAACACCAAGCCGATCACGATCAGCACGATGGCGGCGATCACATTGGATTTCATGGAGGCGCGGCTTCCGTCAAAAAGGGCGCCTATCGTAGCCGTTGCCGCCACGCCGCAACACGGGTCTGCAGGACATCGGCCGGCAGCCGCTGCGGCGTGCCGCTGCCCCACACCGGCCCGGGCCAGGCCGCGTCGCCTGGGTGGCGCCCGATCAGGTGCACGTGCAATTGGCGCACGATGTTGCCCAGTGCGCCGATGTTGAGTTTGTGCACGCCCTGCTCGCCGCGCAGCAGCTGCGAGAGCTGGTTGATCTCGGCCAGCAGCAGGCGCTGCTGGGCGCCGTCCAGGTCGATCCATTCGCTGGCGTCGGCCACGCGCGGCACCAGCAGCAGCCACGGGAAGCGCGCGTCGTCCATCAGCCGCATCTGCGACAGCGGGCCGTCGGCGACGAACGCGCTATCGGCCTGCAAGCGCGGATCGAGCGTGAAATCGGGCATCGTCGCGGCTCAGCCCAAGTGCTCGGCGAGGAAGGCGAGGCTGCGCTGGCGCGCGCTGTCGGCGCTGTCGGCGTCGTAGTGGTTCGGATCGACATGGCGGTCGAAGCCATGCCCGGCCGGATACACGTAAGTCTGCATCCGCGGCAGCTTCTCGCGATGCTGTTGCACCGCTTCCGGCGGAATGCTGCTGTCCCGCGCGCCGAAGTGGAACAGCACCGGCGCTTTCGGCGTCTCGTCGAGGAATTGGGTGTTGCGCCCGCCGTAGTAACTGACCGACGGCAGCCCCAGCCTGATCGCCGCCAGCAGCGCGACGCTTCCGCCCCAGCAATAGCCGACGGTGCCGACCTTGCCGGCCGGTGCCAGTGCCTGTGCCGCGGCCTGCACGATGTCCAGCGCCTTGTCGAAGCCGAGCGCGCCGACCAGTTCCAGGCCCTTGTTCACCCCGTCCTGGTCATAGTTCAGCTGCGCGTCCTTCTCCACCGGATCGAACAGGCCCGGCGCCAGCACTTCGTAGCCTTGCGCGGCGTAGTGGTCGGCGACCTCGCGGATGTAGGCGGTGACGCCGAAGATCTCCTGGATCAGCACCAGGCCGCCGCGCGGGGCGCCTTGCGGCAGGGCGTGCCAGGCCGCGACCTGGCCGTGCGCGGTAGCGAGGGTAGTCCAGTGGCCCATGGCGCGTTCCTGTGTCGGGGAGAGAGGCGTCGATTATCCACGCCCGGCGGATGCGGCCCGTTAACGTGATCCAGGACAGCCGGCGATGCCCGAGCGCGTGCGGTCGGTTCGGGTGCGCGCGGTTGCCGGCGTTGTTCGATGGCCCGAACTTCCCTGTGTCGTCGTGCGGTGCAGGCGCTGGCGGGCGCTCACTGCGCCGCGTAGTGCACCGACACCACCACGAAGCTGTGACGGCCGCCGGGCAGTTGCGCCTCGATCTCGTCGTCGATGCGCTTCTTCAGCAGCGCCCGCGCCAGCGGCGAATCGATGCTGATCCAGCCGCGGGCGGCATCGGTCTCGTCCGGGCCGACGATGCGGTAGCGCAGCAGCTCGCCGCTGTCGGCGTCCTCCAGCTCGACCACGGCGCCGAAGAACACGGCCTGCGGATCGGACGGCGCGGTCTCCACCACACGCAGCGCTTCCAGGCGCTTGCTCAGGTAGCGCACGCGACGGTCGATCTCGCCCAGTTGCTTCTTGCGGTAGGTGTATTCGGCGTTTTCCGAGCGGTCGCCCTCGGCCGCAGCTGCGGCCAGCGCCTTGACCACCTCCGGCCGGCGCACGCGCCACAGCTCCTCCAGCTCGGCCTTGAGCCGGGCGTGGCCTTCGGCGGTGATCAGGGCGGTGCTCTTTTCGGCAGGGGGACGCCAGCGGCTCATCGATTCGCACTGCGGTGGAGCGGGGTGGCGATGCTAGCGCGTGCGTCGGCCTGGCGCACCCATGGGCGATGACCGACGCTGGCGTGATCATCCGCAAGGACGTTTTGCCGACGCTGCTCAACGGCAACCCCGACGGCATGCTCATCGAAGCCTGCGCCGGGCTGTTGGACCAGCACGATCCACAGACCTGCATCCGCAAGGAGACCGACGAGGAAACCGGCTACCGGATCGAGAACGTGCGCAAGGTGTTCGAGGCGTTCATGAGTCCGGGCTCGGTCACCGAAAAGCTGTAGTTCTTCGTCGGCGAGTATTTCGACCGCGACAAGGTCGGCGCGTGCGGCGGGGTCGCGGCCGAGGGCGAGGGCGAGGAGATCGAGGTGCTGGAATTGCCGCTCGACACGGCGCTGGCGATGATCGAATCCGGCGCGATCGCCGACGGCAAGGCCATCATGCTGCTGCAGTACGCCAAGCTGCATGGGGTACTGGCGTAGCGCGTTTCATGTCGTCTCTTTCTGCACAATTGGCATCATCCGGATCGAATATTCTCCAGCGCGCCTGTGCCGTGCAGCGCAAGTGGTGCGCCATCGGCCACGCTCAGCGCTTGCCGCCGAAGATGCTGCCGAAGATGCCGCGCACGATCTGCTGGCCGATGCGGTTGCCGACGCTGCGCGAGGTCTGCTTGGCCATCGCTTCCAGCATGCCCTGGCGGCGCTTGGTGCCGAACACCGCGTCCTTGACCGCCTGGCCGAAGCCGCTGCCCTGCGCGTCGTCCTGCTCGCGGGTGCGTGCTGCCGGCGCGGCGGTCTTCTCGGCGACTTGCTCTACCCGGCGCGCCAGCATTTCCGCCGCCGAGTCGCGGTTGACCGCGCTGTCGTAGCGGGTGCCGACCACGCTGGCGGCGCGGACCTGCGTGCGCTCGGCGTCGGAGATCGCGCCCATCCGGCAACGCGGCGGCGCGATCAGGGTCTGCTGCACCGGCGACGGCACGCCCTTGTCCTGCAGCGTGGAGACCAGGGCTTCGCCGGTGCCGAGCTGGGAAATGGCCTTGGCCACGTCCAGCTTGGGATTGGCCACGAAGGTCTCGGCGGCGGTGCGCACCGCCTTCTGGTCGCGCGGGGTGTAGGCGCGCAGCGCGTGCTGAACGCGGTTGCCGAGCTGACCGAGGATGTTGTCCGGCACGTCGTCGGGGAACTGCGAGCAGAAGTACACGCCCACGCCCTTGGAGCGGATCAGCCGCACCACCTGCTCGATGCGCTGCACCAGCGCCGGCGGCGCGTCGTCGAACAGCAGGTGCGCCTCGTCGAACACGAAGACGAGCTTGGGCTTGTCCAGGTCGCCCACTTCCGGCATCCGCTCGAACAGCTCCGACAGCAGCCACAGCAGGAAAGTCGAGTACAGACGCGGCTTGAGCACCAGTTGCGTGGCGGCGAGGATGCCGATCACGCCGCGTCCGTCGCTGCCGACCCGCATCAGTTCGGCCAGGTCCAGCGCCGGTTCGCCGAAGAAGCTTTCGCCGCCGTCCTGCGCCAGGCGCAGCAACGCGCGCTGGATCGCCGCCACCGACGGCGCGCTGACCAAGCCGTATTCGGTGGAGATGTCCTTGCGCTGCTCCACCACCAGCGCCAGCAGCGCGCGCAGGTCGTCCAGGTCGAGCAGCAGCAGGCCGCGGTCGTCGGCCAGCTTGAACACGATGTCGAGCACCCCGGCCTGGGTGTCGTTGAGCTCCAGGATCCGCGCCAGCAGGGTCGGCCCGATCTCGCTGACGGTGGTGCGCACCGGGTGCCCGAGCTGGCCGTACAGGTCCCAGAACACCACCGGGTTGGCGGCCGGGGCGTAGTCGGCCACGCCGATATCCTTGGCGCGCTGCAGCACTTTCGCGCTGCCGTCGCCGGCCACCGCCAGCCCGGCCACATCGCCCTTCACGTCGGCCATGAACACCGGCACGCCGATCCGCGAGAAGCCCTCGGCCAGGGTCATCAGGGTCACCGTCTTGCCGGTGCCGGTGGCCCCGGCGACCAGTCCGTGGCGATTGCCCAGGCGCGGCTGCAGCAGCACCGCGATGTCGTCGGTCAGGCCTTTGCCCAGCAGGATCGGGTCCATGAACAGCTCCGCGGTGAGGTGGGCGGATTCTAGGCGTTCGCGCCGGCGCCCGCTCGCCGCGCGGGCGCCGCGGCTGCTGTTTGCCCGGCATGAGCGATGAACGAACGCCCCGCCGACGCAGTGCCGGCACCTGCCCGAACTTGCCGCGATGTGACAGCGGCGGCTACCCTGCGGCCTTCCCGTCGTTGCGTCCCATCATGCCCCTTTCGTTCCGTATCACCCATGGATGGCCCGCCGTGGCTGCCTTGGCGCTGGCTTGCGCCGCGCCGTCTGCCCATGCCGAACGCGTCTCCGCGCGTGACAAGGCCGCCATCGCGGTCCTCGACCAGCGCCTGGCGGCGGCGGAGAAGCGCTACAACGATGCGATGGTGCTGGTCGGCAACAGCGACCCCAAGGGCACCCAGGAAAGCGACGCGGCGCTGGAGGACATCGAGGACGTGGTCGATGCCTGCATCAAGCAGCGCGGCTGCGAGGTCGGCACCTACCTTGGCGCTTACAAACGCCTGCTCAAGGCCAAGGCCGACGCGCAGGGCGCGGCGACCGATGCCGATGCGACCGACGATGACGCCGCGCCGCTGCAGGCCGATCCCGATCACATCAGTCCGCTGGCGGCCAATGTGCCGGAAGCGGCGCGCGCGGCCAGCCTGCTCAACGACCAGCGCCATGCCTTCGATACGATGGTCGAATACAACCCGGCGGTGCAGGCCGGCATCCGCCGCTGGCTCACCGACATGCGCCCGTCGCTGATGAACAGCTACGAGAACTACCAGAACCTGCGCGCGATCATGTGGCCGGAATGGGAGAAGCGCGGGCTGCCGGAAGCGCTGCTGTTCGGCATCATCGCCAAGGAATCCAACGGCCGCGTGCATGCCAGCTCGCGGGTCGGCGCCGCCGGGCTGATGCAGTTCATGCCGGCCACCGGGCGCCGCTTCGGGCTGGGTCCGGACGGCACCGGCTTCGATACCCGCTACGACGCGCGCAGTGCCGCCGAGGCCAGCGCGGTGTACATCAACGAGCGCATGGCCGAGCTCAACCGCAGCATCGAACTGTCGCTGGCCGGCTACAACGGCGGCGAGGGCCGCGCCGCGCGCGTGTACAACCAGATGCAGGGGCGCAGCTTCTGGGACGCCTCGGTGTACAACCAGTTCCCGGCCGAAACCAAGGACTACGTGCCGATGGTGATCGCCGCGGCGTGGATCTTCCTGCACCCGAAGCAGTACGGCGTGGCGTTCCCGAAGATCAACGCGCAGCCGGCGACGTTGCGCCTGGCCAAGTCCACCACCATCTACGAGCTGACCATCTGCCTGGGCAGCGACGGCACCCGCGATGGCTACATGCGCGCGCTGCGCAACCTCAACCCGCGCTACGAACCCGATGGCTGGATCCCGGCCGGGGTCACCATCAACGCCACCACCAAGATCGTCGGCCTGTACAGCCGCTATTGCGTCAGCGGCCCGCGCGCCGACCTGGCGCGCGCGCTGATCACCGCCGACGTCAACGCGGCGGTCCGCAGCCCCACGCCGATGGCCGCCGACCCGACCGGTAACGTGGCGGTAGGCGACGTGACCCCGGTGGCCGGCGTGCCGACCACCATCGCCACCGGGCGCCCGGCGCCGGTCAAGCCCAAGCCCAAGCAGGCGCGCAGCTACCGCGTGGCCAAGGGCGACACGCTGGGCCGCATCGCCGACCGCTACAGCTGCGACATCAAGCAGTTGGCCAAGGCCAACGGCCTGCGCGCGCCCGGCTATGCGCTCAAGCCGGGCCAGTCGCTGAAGATGACCGGCTGCGATAAGTAGGGGCTTTGAGCGACAGCTGGAATGTCGCGTTGGCGCAGACACTCTCTGCGTTGTGGAGCGATTTCGATCCCGGCGCGGCATTGCCGGCAAAGTCGCGGCACTGAAGTGCCTCCCACAAGGGGGCCGGTTTCTTGCGCGCGGGCAGGAGCCATCCCCTTAGGCTCTTTGTAGGGGAGCTTGAAACCCTCCTGGAGGAAGCGCAGCGCCGGTCTAAAACGCGCTGCGGTCCCTCACATGCGTCAGTCCTGCAGCCGTCTGGCGAGCGCCTGACCGAGCCTGACCGGGGTTTCCGCGGCCAGTGCCGGCTCCAGCTGCGCCACGCCTGGCGGCAGCAGTACGATCACGGTCGAGCCGTAATTGAAACGCGCCATCTCCGCGAACCGCTCCAGCACGATGCCCTTGCCGCGCCAGTCCTTGCGGGTGATGCGGTCGCCGTAGCGCGGGATCTCCACGCCGCTCCACACCGTCTCCACGCCGCTGACCAGCAGCGCGCCGACCATCACCGAGGCCATCGGGCCGAACTCGGTATCGAAATGGCAGACCAGGCGCTCGTTGCGCGCGAACAGGCGCGGCACGTGGCGCACCGCGTCCGGGCCGACGCTGAACAGGCGTCCCGGCACGTGCACGGTCTCGCGCAGGGTGCCGCTCCAGGGCATGTGCACGCGGTGGTAGTCGCGCGGGGACAGGTACACGGTGGCGTACAGGCCGTTGGCGAACGGCGCCGCGGCGGCGGCGTCGCCGAGCAGTTCGGCAGCGGTGAACGACTGGCCCTTGGCCTGGAAGATGCGCCCGTCCTGGATCGCGCCGAGCTGGCTGATGCGCCCGTCGGCCGGCATCAGCAGCGCCTGCGGATCGGGATCGGCGCTGCGCGCGCCGGGCCGTAGCGCGCGGGTGAAGAACGCATTGAAGGTCGGGTAGGCGCGCGCATCGGGCTCGGCGGCCTCGGCCAGGTTCACCCCGAAGCGGCGCACCACGGTGTCGATCAGCCACTGCTTCAGCCCCGGCCGCGACGAATACGCCAGGCGCCGCGCCAGCGAGGACAGCAGCCGGTGCGGCAGCACGTAGGTCAGCGCGGTCAGCAGGCTCATGGCGCGGTCGCCTTGGTCAGCGCCTGCAGGTCGGCGGCGATCGCCGCCGGCTCGAACGGCGGCCGGATCAGCCCGGCCTGGCGGCCCTGCGGGTCGAGCACGGCGATCGCGGCGGAGTGATCCATGCTGTAGTCGTTCGGGTTTTTCTGGAAATGCTTGCCGGGCACCTTCTGGAACACGAAGCCCAGCGCGGTGGCGAAGCGTTCCAGCTCCGGCACGTCGGCAGTGGCGGCCAGGGTGTCCTTGTGGAAACCGTGCGCGTAGGCACCCAGCCGCGTCGGGGTGTCGCGCTCCGGATCGACCGAGACGAACAGCACCCGCGGGCGCAGCGTGTCCGGGATCGACTCCCACTGCTTCTGCGCGCGGGCCAGGTCGGCCAGGGTGGTCGGGCACACGTCCGGGCAGGCGGTGAAGCCCAGGAACACCAGCGTCCAGTGGCCTTTCAGCTCGCCGGGCAGCAGCGGCGTGCCGTCGGACTGACGCAGGTGGAAGTCGGGCAGGGTGCGCGGCTGCGGATACAGGCGCACGCTGCGGGTCTCGGGCCACGCCGAAGCGTCGCCGCCGAAGTACTTCTGGGCCAGCAGCAGGCCCAGGCCGGCGGCCAGGGCGACCACCAGGACGATGCCGAAGTTGCGGTTGAACATACTGATTTCCCTTGCAACGAACGCTCATGATAGCGGCCGGGCCTCTATAATCGGGGGCCGAATTGCCTTGCCTGTTGCCATGACTGCCGACGCGGCTGCCGAACTCCACACGATTATCGACCTGATCCGCTACGGCACCAGCCGTTTCAATGCCGCCGAACTGAGCTTCGGCCACAGCTACGACAACGCCCTGGACGAAGCCACGCAACTGGTGCTGCACGCGCTGCATCTGCCGCACGACCTGGGTCCGGCCTACGGCGGCGCGCGCGTCACCACGCCGGAGAAAGCGCAGGTGCTGGCGCTGTTCGAGCGCCGTATCGCCGAGCGCATCCCGGCCGCCTACCTGACCGGCGAGGCCTGGTTCGCCGGGCTCAGCTTCAAGAGCGACGCGCGCGCGCTGGTGCCGCGCTCGCCGATCGCCGAGCTGATCGAGGCCGGTTTCGAGCCGTGGCTGGCCGGGCGCGAGGTGAGCCGCGCGCTGGACCTGTGCACCGGCTCGGGCTGCATCGCCATCGCGATGGGTCACTACAATCCGAACTGGCAGGTGGATGCGGTCGACATCAGCGACGATGCGCTGGCGCTGGCCGCGGAGAACAAGGCGCGGCTGCTGGCCGACAACGTCGAACTGGTCAAGTCCGACCTGTTCGCCGGGTTGGGCGGCCGCCGCTACGAGCTGATCGTCAGCAACCCGCCCTACGTCACCCACGCCGAGACCGACGCGCTGCCGCGCGAATACGCGCACGAGCCGGAACTGGGCCTGCGCGCCGGCGACGACGGCCTGGACCTGGTGCTGAAGATCCTGCGCGACGCGCCGGCGCACCTCAGCGAGGACGGCCTGCTGATCTGCGAAGTCGGCGAATCCGAGCGCGCGCTGGTGCAACTGCTGCCGGACGTGGAGTTCGCCTGGGTCGAGTTCAAGGTCGGGCAGATGGGCATCTTCGCGGTGGAAGCCAGCGCGCTAGTCGCGCACCACGCGCGCATCGCCGACCTGGCGGCCAGCCGGTGAGCCGGCAGCCATGAGCGCGAACAGCTTCGGCACCCTGCTGACCGTCACCACCTTCGGCGAATCGCACGGGCCGGCGATCGGCTGCGTGATCGACGGCTGTCCGCCAGGGCTGGAACTGGACGCGGCCGAATTCGCCCACGACCTGCAGCGCCGCGCCAGCGGCAAGAGCCGCCACACCTCGGCGCGGCGCGAGGCCGATGAAGTGGAGATCCTGTCCGGGGTCTACGAGGGCCGCACCACCGGCACCCCGATCGGCCTGCTGATCCGCAACACCGACCAGCGCAGCAAGGACTACACCGACATCGCCCGCCAGTTCCGCCCGGGCCATGCCGACTACAGCTACTGGCAGAAGTACGGCATCCGCGATCCGCGCGGCGGCGGCCGCTCCTCGGCGCGCGAGACCACCATGCGCGTGGCCGCCGGGGTGATCGCCAAGAAGTGGCTGGCGCAGCGTTATGGCGTGCGCGTGCGCGGCTACTTGTCGCAGCTTGGGCCGGTGTTGCCGCACGGCTTCGCCTGGGACGCGGTCGAGGACAACGCGTTCTTCTGGCCGCATGCGGCGCAGGTGCCGGAGCTGGAACGCTACATGGACGCGCTGCGCAAGTCCGGCGATTCGATCGGGGCCAAGGTCACCGTGGTCGCCGACGGCGTGCCGCCGGGCTGGGGCGAGCCGATCTACGGCAAGCTCGACGGCGAACTGGCCGCCGCGCTGATGAGCATCAACGCGGTCAAGGGCGTGGAGATCGGCGACGGCTTTGCCGTAGTGGCGCAGAAGGGCACCGAGCACCGCGACCTGATCGCGCCGGACGGCTTCCAGTCCAACCATGCCGGCGGCGTGCTCGGCGGCATCGCCACTGGCCAGCCGATCGTCGCCTCGCTGGCGTTCAAGCCCACCTCCAGCCTGCGCCTGCCCGGCGCCACGGTGGACGTGGACGGGCAGGCGGTGGACGTCATCACCACCGGCCGCCACGACCCCTGCGTCGGCATCCGCGCCACCCCGATCGCCGAGGCGATGATGGCGCTGGTGCTGATGGACCAGGCGCTGCGCCACCGCGCGCAGTGCGGCGACGTCGGCAGCGTCGCCCCGCACATCCCCGGCGGTGGCGATGGCTGAGTCGCGGCCACGGGTGTGGGTCAGCCAACCGCTGTTCGACGATGTCGTCGTACGGCTCGGCGCGCATTGTGCGCTGACCACCACCGCGGACGTGACCCGGTATTCGCAGCAAGACCTGGCCGCGGCGCTGGCGCCGCTGGACGGGGCGCTGGTGACCCTCAACGAGCGCATCGGCGCGGCCGAGATCGCCGCCGCACCGCGGCTGCGCGCCATCGCCAACGTCGGCGTCGGCTACAACAACCTCGATCTTGACGCGCTCAGCGCGGCCGGCGTCGTCGCCAGCAACACGCCCGACGTGCTCACCGAAACCACCGCCGACCTCGGCTTCGCGCTGCTGATGGCCGCCGCGCGGCGCATCACCGAGTCCGAGCGCTGGCTGCGCGAAGGGCAGTGGCGGCAGTGGTCGTTCCAGACCATGCTCGGCGCCGACGTGCACGGCAGCACCCTGGGCATCCTCGGCATGGGCCGCATCGGCCAGGCCATCGCGCGCCGCGCCGCCGGTTTCTCGATGCGCGTGCTGTACCACAACCGCAGCCGCCTGCCGGCCGCGGTGGAGCGCGCGCACTCGGCCGACTACGTCGGTTTCGACGAACTGCTGGCGCGCGCCGATCACCTGCTGCTGGTGCTGCCGTATTCGGCGCAGTCGCACCATATCCTGGATGCCGCCGCGCTGGCGCAGATGAAGCCCAGCGCCACCGTGGTGAACATCGCCCGCGGCGGCCTGATCGACGAACTGGCGCTGGCCGACGCGCTCGCGCACGGGCGCCTGGCCGCGGCCGGGCTGGACGTGTACGAAGGCGAGCCGGCGGTGCGCCCGGAACTGCTGGCGCTGCGCAACGTGGTGCTGACCCCGCACATCGGCAGCGCCAGCGCCGCGACCCGCCGTGCGATGGTGGCGCTGGCGGTGGACAACCTGCTGGCCGCGCTGGGCTTCGGCGCCGACGCCGGGCGTCCGCCGAATGCGTTGAACCTGGATGCGATCGCGGGCGCCGGCAATGGCGACGGCCGCATCGCGGGCAAAAAACGATAGGGAACCTCCGGCGACCTGAGCGGCGCGCTCGGGAGGTTCCCCGAATCCAGCTGGCAGTGCGGCTGTTCCTCCTTTCTCCTACCCGATCGAACCATCTCCCATGAGCAACGAATCCCGTCGTTTCAACGTCGCCGTCGTCGGCGCCACCGGCGCTGTCGGCGAAACCATGCTGAACATCCTCGCCGAGCGCGACTTCCCCATCGCCACCCTGTACCCGCTGGCCTCCGAGCGCTCCGCTGGCGGCCAGGTCGAGTTCAAGGGCCAGAAGGTCACCGTGCTCGACCTGGCCACCTTCGACCCGACCGGCGTGGACATCGCGCTATTCTCCGCTGGCGGCGGCATCTCCAAGGAATACGCGCCGAAGTTCGCCGCCGCCGGCGCGGTGGTGATCGATAACTCCTCGTCATTCCGCTACGACGACGACGTGCCGCTGGTGGTGTCCGAAGTGAACCCGGAAGCGCTGAAGCAGCGTCCGCGCGGCATCATCGCCAACCCCAACTGCTCGACCATGCAGATGCTGGTGGCGCTGGCGCCGCTGCATCGTGAGTACAACATCGAGCGCATCAACGTGGCCACCTACCAGTCGGTGTCCGGCGGCGGCCGTTCGGGCATGGAAGAGTTGGGCAAGCAGACCGCGCAGTTGCTGGCGTTCCAGGACATCGAGCCGAAGAAGTTCCAGGTGCAGATCGCCTTCAACCTGATCCCGCACATCGACGATTTCCTCGACAACGGCTTCACCAAGGAAGAGATGAAGCTGGTTTGGGAGACGCGCAAGATCCTCGGCGACGACACCATCCAGGTGAATCCGACCGCGGTACGCGTGCCGGTGTTCTACGGCCACTCCGAAGCGGTGGCGATCGAGACCACGCGCAAGGTCAGCGCCGAGCAGGCGCGCGCATTGCTGGCCGCGGCGCCGGGTGTGGAGGTGGTCGACGAGCG
Source organism: Xanthomonas translucens pv. cerealis (assembly GCF_006838285.1). Taxonomy (NCBI): domain Bacteria; kingdom Pseudomonadati; phylum Pseudomonadota; class Gammaproteobacteria; order Lysobacterales; family Lysobacteraceae; genus Xanthomonas; species Xanthomonas cerealis. Next base: position 2,400,181 of record NZ_CP038228.1, on the reverse strand, counting down.
CAAGCCCGGCGGCTATCCGACCCCGGTCACCCACGCCTCCGGCACCGATGCGGTCTATGTCGGCCGCATCCGCGAGGACATCTCGCATCCGCGCGGCCTGAACCTGTGGATCGTCTCCGACAACATCCGCAAGGGCGCCGCGCTCAACGCGGTGCAGCTGGCCGAGCTGGTGGCGCAGGAAGGCTGAGCCGCCGGGACCGGGGACCGGGGACACGGGGGTTGGAGCGAGAGTGGAGGGCGCCACTGCGCCAGGCTCTATGTAACGGCAGGCGCATGCGTGCTCTTGCCGTTTTCTATTGCGCTTCCAGATTTTCCGCCGCGGTCCCCCATACGCTTGCCTCCCGCTTTTCGCTCTTCCGGGTCCCCGGTCCCGGGTCCTTGGTCCCGGCTTCATATATATTGCACGCCATGACACCAAGGGCAGAGGCGTAATGCGCCTACAACCACGTAGTTTCCATCGTCTGCGTCACCATGCTGCGTCTGCATCCGGCCCGAGCCGGGCTTGGCGTGCGGCATGCGCGCTGCTGTTGCTGGCCTGCAGTCAGGCCGCGTTGGCGCTGGGGCTGGGCGACATCCGCGTGCTGTCCAAGCCGGGTCAGCCGTTCCTGGCCGAGATCCCCGTGATCTCCAACGAACCGGGCGAACTGGAGAACGCGCGCGTGGCGCTGGCCTCGCCGGCGACCTTCGCCCGGGTCGGGCTGCAGCGCCCGGATGGCCTGGTTGGCAGCCTGCAGTTCCGCTTCGCGCAGACCAACCGGGGCCGCGCGGTGATCCGCGTCAGCAGCAGCATGCCCGTCGAAGTGCCGTCGCTGAGCTTCCTGATCGAGGTCGATTGGGGCCAGGGCCGGTTGATCCGCGAGTATTCGGCGTTGCTCGATGCGCCCAACACCGCCGCGGCGATCGACGCGCCGGCGATCGATGCACCGGCCGCCGCGGTACCGTCCAACCGCATCGCGCGTCGCGAGCCGTTGCCGCCGGCGGCGGCCGCCAGCACGCCGACGCCTGCAGCGCCGACCGCACCCGCCGCGCCGGTGCGCAGCGCGCCAGCGCCGGTCGCGGCGCCTGGCGATGCGCTGGCGCCGGTGCAGCGCGGGCAGACCTTGTCGCAGATCGCCGGGCAGCTGGCGCGCAACGGCGGCCACTCGCTGGACCAGACCATGGTCGCGCTGTTGCGCGCCAATCCTGATGCGTTCATCCGCGGCAACGTCAACCTGCTCAAGCAGGGCGCGGTGCTGCGCACGCCGCGCCAGGAGGAACTGGCCAGCATCGATGCCGCTACGGCCACCGCCATCGTCCGCGAACAGGCCGCGCAATGGCGGCAGGCGCGAGCGCCGGTGCCGCAGCCGGCACAGGCGCAGCAGGCACAAGCGAGCGCCGCGCCGGCCGCCAAGCCGGCAGCATCGACCGCCGCGGCGGCCACGTCTGGCGCACGCCTGGAAATCGCACCGGCGGTGCCGGCGCAACGCGACAACGCGGGAACCAAGTCCGGCACCGGTACCGGCGACGAGGGAGACATGGTGGCGACTCAACAATTGCAGCAGGCGCGCGAAGATCTCGCAGCACGCGATGCCGAGGTCCAGGATCTGCGCTCGCGGGTCGAGCAGCTGGAAAAGCTCAAGGCCCAGCAGCAGCAACTGATTGCCTTGAAGGACAGCGACCTGGCCGCGGCGCAGAAGCGCCTGGCGCAGGCCGGGCAGACCCAGGCGCAGGCGCAACCCGCGCCGACGGCGGGCTCCGGCGGCTGGCCGTTGTGGCTGTGGGGCGGGCTGGCGTTGCTGCTGCTGGGCCTGGGCGCGCTGCTGCTGGCACGCCGCCGCAAGCCCTCGCCGTTGCCGCCGCTGCCGCGGCACGACTACGACACGGCCGCATTGGCCGCGGCGGTGCCGGTGGTCGCGCATCGCGACGTCGATGCGCCGGACCTGCCGCCGCTGGACGAGCACGAGCGCGAAGTGGCCGAAGACGCGGCCGCCGAAGAGCGGGCATACCAGGACCACGCATTCGATCGCGAACTGGCCGCGCAGGCGCAGCGTCACGACGACAGCGGCGCCGTCCCGGCCGCAGAGCATCTGCATTTCGCGCTGCGGCCCGACGCCGAGGTCGCGCCCACGCCGCCACAGCCGCCGCCGTCGGTCGACACCGACGCACCATGGCGGCAATCGCCGCCGCTGCTGGTGCCGACGCCGGTCGCGCCGGTGCTCGCCGAACGCCAGGAGCCGACCTGGCACCAAGCCGATCTGCCGGCCGCCGCCGAACCGGCTCCCGAACCGGCGGCGACCCATCCGCCGATCGGCCGCGAGCGCCTGGAGCTGGCCGTGGCCTACATGGACCTGGGCGACAACGAAACCGCGCGCACCCTGCTGGTCGAAGTGGCGGCCGCCGGCGATCCGGCGGCGCGTGCCGAAGCCCAGCAGTTGCTGGCCAGCTTGAGCTGATGTGCACAGGCGGCGTGTGGCGCACACGCCGCCGCCGTGCTGCCGCGACCGGGAATGCAACGATGCGCGACTACCTCTGCGACCTTGCGATGATGCCGCCGACACGCCGCCAGCCGCTGTCCCGGCCGATGCCTCAGACGAGCGTTGCGGCCCCACGCGCATGCGTGGTGGTCACCGCGTCGCCATGGTTGCCTATGCGCTCGGCCAGCGCCGTTCGGCCGCGCACCGCGCTACCCTCCCGCGCATGCCGCAGTGCAGCGCGGTGGCCGCTGCGGCCCGCGTTGTGCCTCGTGAGGGAGTAAGGCGCGATGCGCTACGCATTGGGCGTGGAATACGACGGCAGCGCATTCCAGGGCTGGCAGCAGCTCGGCGAATCCGGTGGGCCGAGCGTGCAGGCGACGCTGCAGGCGGCGCTGTCGTCGGTGGCCGACAGGCCGGTGAGCGTGATCTGCGCCGGGCGTACCGACGCCGGCGTGCATGGCGAATGCCAGGTGGTGCATTTCGACTGCGATGCGCCGCGCGCGCCGCGCGGCTGGATGCTCGGCGCCACCGCGCGCTTGCCGGCGTCGGTGTGCGTGCGCTGGTGCGTGCCGGCCGCGGACGATTTCCATGCACGCTTCTCGGCGCGCGCGCGGCGCTACCGCTATCGCCTGCTCAACCGCCAGGTACGCCCGGCGTTGTATCGGCAGACGCTGAGCTGGGAGCGGCGGCCGCTGCATGCCGAGGCGATGCACGAAGCGGCGCAGGCGCTGCTGGGCGAGCAGGATTTCGGCGCGTTCCGCAGCATCCAGTGCCAGGCGCTGCATGCGCGGCGCGAGCTGCAGGCGATCGCGGTGACCCGGCTCGGCGAGGTCGTCGAGGTCCAGGTCCAGGCCAATGCATTCCTTCATCACATGGTGCGCAATATCGTAGGCTCCTTAATCATCGTAGGAGCGGGCGACAAGCCGGTTTCCTGGATCGGCGAACTGCTTGCCGGGCGTGACCGCAGCGTCGCCGGCCCGACCGCGCCGCCGCAGGGATTGGTCTTCGTCGGTCCGCTCTACCCCGATATCTGGAAGCTACCGGCCGAGGTCACCCTATGAATCGCACCCTGTATCGCACCCGCATCAAGTTCTGCGGCATGACCCGCGCCGGCGACATCCGCCTGGCGGGCGAACTTGGGGTGGATTCGGTGGGATTCGTGTTTGCCCACGGCAGCCCGCGGCGGGTGGCGCCGGCGGAGGCACGCGCGATGCGCCAGGCCGCCTCGCCGATGGTGGACGTGGTCGCGCTGTTCCGCGACAACCCCAAGGACGAAGTGCGCGAAGTGCTGCGCACGGTGCGCCCGACCCTGCTGCAGTTCCATGGCGACGAGGACGACGGCTTCTGCCGCGGCTTCAACCTGCCATACCTGAAGGCGGTGCCGATGGGCGGCGGCGACATCAATGCACGCACCTTGCAGTTGCAGTTCCCGAACGCGGCCGGCTTCCTGTTCGACAGCCACGCCCCAGGCGGCAGCGGCGGCTCCGGCAAGATCTTCGACTGGACCCGGCTGCCTACCGGCCTGCACCGGCCGTTCCTGCTCGCCGGCGGCATCACCTCCGACAACGTATTCGACGCGATCGTGGCGACGCTGCCCTGGGGCGTGGACGTGTCCAGCGGCATCGAGAGCCAGCCGGGCATCAAGGACGGACACAAGATGCGCAAGTTCGTCGAGGAAGTGCGCCGCGCCGACTGCCACGAGTTGAACAGCAACTGCTGAGCGCTTTCGCAGTCGATGTCGGCGCCGACAGGCGGGGCATGAGGTAGTGTATTTTTCAGCACTTCACAACGCGTGGCAGAGACTTGCGTTGCGGCGGGCGCGCTCGACAGGATCCGTCGCCACTGAAGCCGCTGCCGCAGGTGGCATCGTCCTGCAGCGAAAATAGCCTGGCTGTTTGTCTGCTTCGTCATGACGCCTCGTGCCGCGCTGCACGCAGCACAGCGCGGGTGCTGCGTTCGCTGCGTCACTGCGTGATTTTCTCTGGCGTGAGCGCGTAGTCATGTAAGCCGGCATACCCAGGTTTTCCACGTCCAGTGTTTAGCGCAGCGGGCCGATGGCGCGGCATCGTCGCGCTGTGGTGTCGATTGCAGGTGCGTTGCACCTGCCCCAGGCAAAGCCTGGCGGCACACCTTGGTGCTGTGCCATCGATGGGTTAATCCCCTGTGCCGCTCGCGTCGGTTTAGCGCAATTGCATGCGCAACCACTCCGCCAGCGCGACGATGCGTTGATCTTCGCGGCCGCTTGGCGCGCACAGCGCCCACTGCCCGCCAGTCTCGGCGAAGCCCCACGGCGCCAGCAGGCGGCCGTTGGCCAGGTCGTCGGCGACCAGCGGCTGCGGCGCGATCGCCACGCCGATGCCGGCCAGCGCGGCTTCGAGCAGGTAGTACAGGTGTTCGAAGCCGGTGCCGTAGCGCAGCGTCGCCGGATCCAGGCCATGCGCCTGCACCCAGGACGGCCACGCCTGCGGGCGCGAGGCGGTGTGCAACAGCGGTTGTCGCAGCAGCGCCGAGGGCGGGCTGGCGGCCAGCGCCTGCGCCTGCGGCAGCGCCGTGCTGAGCACCGGGCCGATCCGTTCCGGCGCCAGCACGTGCACCTGCCAGCCATCCGGCCACGGCGCCTGGCCCAGCAGTAGCGCGGCGTCCAGGCCGTCCAGGTCGGCGCCGAACTCGCCTTCGTGCGCGGACAGGTGCAGGGTCAGCGTGGGCAGGTCGCGCTGCAGCGCCTGCAGCCGCGGAATCATCCAGCGCGCCAGGATGCTGCCCGGGCAGCCCAGCACCAGGGCGCTGGCGCGTGCCGGGCGGCGCAGTTCCGCCACCGCGTCCTGCAACTGCGCGAAGGCGCCGCCGGCCGCGTCGCGCAGCCGCTCGCCGGCCGCGGTGGGACGGATGCCGCGGCCCTCGCGCTGCAGCAGCGCCAGCCCCAGGTCCTCTTCCAGCAGCCGGATCTGGCGGCTGACCGCGCCGTGGGTGACGTGCAGTTCGGCCGCCGCGCCGCCGACGCTGCGCAGCCGCGCGGCGGCCTCGAACGCGCGCAGGGCATTCAGCGAGGGCAGGCGACGCAGACTTGACATGTGAGATTTCCTGACGGATATGCGCAGACTTTATCGGTTTTTGCGGGGCGATGCGTGCGCTAAAGTGCAGACCTGTCCTACTTGCCGTGACCGCCATGTCCTCCGTCCCCATCAGCGACTTCCACGCCTATCCCGACGCCAACGGCCATTTCGGCCGCTACGGCGGCCGCTTCGTCGCCGAGACCCTGATCGGGCCGCTGCAGGAGCTGGCCGCGGCCTACGATCAGGCGCGCCAGGATCCGGCCTTCATCGCCGAGTACGACAAGGACCTCAAACACTACGTCGGCCGACCCAGCCCGATCTACCACGCCGAGCGGCTCAGTCGCGAGGTCGGCGGCGCGCAGATCCTGCTCAAGCGCGAGGACCTGAACCACACCGGCGCGCACAAGATCAACAACACCATCGGCCAGGCGTTACTGGCCAGCCGCATGGGCAAGACCCGCATCATCGCCGAGACCGGCGCCGGCCAGCACGGCGTGGCCAGCGCCACGGTGGCCGCGCGGCTGGGCCTGGAATGTGTGGTGTACATGGGCGCCACCGACATCGAACGGCAGAAGATCAATGTCTATCGGATGCAGCTGCTGGGCGCCAGGGTGGTGCCGGTGACCTCCGGCTCGGCCACGCTCAAGGACGCGCTGAACGAGGCAATGCGCGACTGGGTGACCAATGTGCAGGACACCTTCTACATCATCGGCACCGTCGCCGGCCCGGATCCGTATCCGCGCATGGTGCGCGACTTCAACGCCATCGTCGGCCGCGAGGCGCGCGCGCAGATGTTTGAGGACTACGGCCGCCTGCCGGACGCGATCAGCGCCTGCGTCGGCGGCGGCAGCAACGCCATCGGTCTGTTCCATGCCTTCCTCAACGATCCCGGGGTGAAGATCTACGGTGCCGAAGCCGCCGGCGAGGGCGTCGCCACCGGCCGCCATGCCGCCTCGATCGCCGCCGGCCGCCCTGGCGTGCTGCACGGCAACCGCACCTACGTGATCTGCGACGACGACGGCCAGATCATCGAGACCCATTCGGTGTCCGCCGGCCTGGACTACCCCGGCGTCGGCCCCGAGCACGCGTTCCTGTCCGACAGCGGCCGCGTGGTCTACCAGGGCATCACCGACGACGAGGCGCTGGCCGCGTTCCACCTGCTGGCGCATACCGAGGGCATCCTCGCCGCGCTGGAATCCAGCCATGCGGTGGCGCAGTCGATCAAGCTGGCGCGTGAGTTGCCCAAGGACGCGCTGGTGCTGTGCAACCTGTCCGGCCGCGGCGACAAGGACGTGCATACCATCGCTGCGCGCGAAGGGATGGTGCTGTGAGCAAACGTGGCGACGATGGCAAAGATATTTATCTGACTTGGCGCGACCCGCAGCCCGGGCTCGCGGTCCGCTACGAAACCGGAGAAGGCACCGTGACATCGATGTACTGGGGAAGCTGGGACGCCGCGCAACGAGTGGAGGGCTGCGCATGAGCCGCGCCGCGAACCGTATCGCCGCACGCTTCGATGCGCTGCGCCAGGCCGGGCGCAAGGCGCTGATCCCGTTCGTCACTGCCGGCGATCCGTCGCTACACGCCACCGTGCCGGCGATGCACGCGCTGGTCGAGGCCGGCGCCGACGTGATCGAGCTGGGCGTGGCGTTCTCCGACCCGATGGCCGACGGCCCGACCATCCAGCGCAGCTCCGAGCGTGCGCTGGCGCGCGGCGCCGGCCTGGCCTATGTGCTGGAAACGGTCAGCGCGTTCCGCCGCGACGACGCGACCACGCCGGTGGTGCTGATGGGCTACCTCAACCCGGTCGAGATCCACGGCACCGCGCGTTTCGCCGAAGAGGCGGTGGCCGCCGGCGTGGACGGCGTGCTGCTGGTCGATCTGCCGCCGGAGGAGTCGGCCGAAACCCTGGCGATCTTCACTGCCGCCGGCCTGGATCTGATCGTGCTGGCCTCGCCGACCACCAGCGACGCCCGTATCGGCCTGTTGTGCGATACGGCGCGCGGCTACCTGTACTACGTCAGCTTCGCCGGCGTCACCGGCGCCGACCACCTCGATGCCCGCGCCGCCGGCGACCGCCTGCGCCAGCTGCGCACGCGTTCGACGGTGCCGGTGGTGGCCGGATTCGGGATCAAGGACGCCGCCAGTGCCAGGGCCATGGCGGTGGACGCCGACGGCGTGGTGGTCGGCAGCGCGCTGGTCGCGGCGCTGGCCGAGGCGATCACCCCGGAGGCGGTGCGCGAACGCGCGCTGGCCTTCCTGGCGCCGTTGCGGCAGGCGCTGGACCAGGGGTGAGGGCGGTGCCCGTCGGCGCCTGGCGCCGTGCGGCGGCAATGCGCCGCGCGCGCGTCGCAGCGGCGTCGCCGCTTACCTGAGGGCGCCGGCGCGCGCGGCTTCGCCCGGGCCTTCCATCCGCCGCTGTGCCGCCGGCACAGGGCAAGCATCGGCTGCGCTTGCTGCGCGATGCGGTTGCGCGTCGGCAACGGGAGCGCAATTGCTGCGCTGCGGCCAGGCGCGTTGCGCGATCGCCGGTTGGGCCGCGTTGCGGCGCGATTTCCAGCAGCGCGCTAGACTGTCGCCCCTTGGCGGCCTGGTGGGCCGCGCGACTGGATCGTTATTCCGCATGAGTTGGCTCAGCAAATTGATGCCCTCCGGCATCCGCACCGATAGCACGCCCAGCAAGAAGCGCAGTGTTCCCGAAGGCCTGTGGGAGAAATGCCCCAACTGCAGCGCCGTGCTGTACCGGCCGGAACTGGAGGAGAACCTGGAGGTGTGCCCGAAGTGCGGCCACCACATGGCGATCCGCGCGCGCGCGCGCCTGGCCTCGCTGTTCGACCCGGACACCACGCCGACCGAGATCGGCGCGCGCCTGGGGCCGACCGACGCGTTGAAGTTCAAGGACCAGAAGAAGTACAGCGAACGCATCAAGATTTCGCAGAAGAGCACCGGCGAGTACGACGCGCTGATCGCGATGCAGGGCCTGCTCAAGGCGCAGCCGCTGGTTGCCGCCTCGTTCGATTTCGCCTTCATGGGCGGCTCGATGGGCTCGGTGGTCGGCGAGCGTTTTGCGCTGGCCGCGGAGACCGCGCTGCAGATCGGTGCGCCGTTCGTGTGCTTCTCCGCCAGCGGCGGCGCGCGCATGCAGGAAGGCTTGTTGTCGCTGATGCAGATGGCCAAGACCTCGGCCGCGCTCGGGCGCCTGCGCGAGGCCGGCCTGCCGTACGTGTCGGTGCTGACCCATCCCACCACCGGCGGCGTCTCGGCCAGCTTCGCCATGCTCGGCGACATCAATATCGCCGAGCCGTACGCGCTGATCGGCTTCGCCGGCCCGCGGGTGATCGAGCAGACCGTGCGCGAGACCCTGCCGGAAGGCTTCCAGCGTTCGGAGTTCCTGCTCGAGCACGGCGCCATCGACCAGATCTGCGACCGCCGCGAACTGCGCGATCGCCTGTCCGAGCTTCTGGCGATGATGATGCGCCAGCCTGCGCCGGCCAAGACCGAGGTGGTGGCGTGATTGTTGCGGGACCGGGGACCGGGGACCAGGGACCCGGGAAAAGCAGGGGTCTGCGTGTCTTGCTTGCTTCGCCTGGTTGCCGTCAGTTGTACAGCCAGTACCGCTTTGGCTTTTGCGCTTACCCGGTCCCCGGTCCCCGGTCCCTGGTCCCGATCCGGGTCCGGGTCCCATGAGTACCCGCAAATATTTCGGCACCGACGGCATCCGCGGCCGGGTCGGGCAGGGCGCCATTTCCGCCGATTTCGTGATGCGCCTGGGCAATGCGCTGGGCCGCGTGCTCGGCGCCGGCGCCGCTGGCACTGCGCGGCCGACGGTGGTGATCGGCAAGGACACGCGCATCTCCGGCTACATGTTCGAATCGGCGCTGGAAGCGGGGCTGGTCGCCGCCGGGGCCGATGTGCAACTGCTCGGGCCGATGCCGACCCCAGCGGTGGCGTTCTTGACCCGCACGCTCGGCGCCGACGCCGGCATCGTGATCAGCGCCTCGCACAATCCGCACTACGACAATGGCATCAAGTTCTTCTCCGCCGAGGGCGAGAAGCTCGACGACGCCACCGAGAGCGCGATCGAAGCCGCGCTCGACGCGCCGTTCGCCACCGTGGAATCCGAGCGCCTGGGCAAGGCGATGCGCGCACGCGATGCGATCGGCCGCTACATCGAATTCTGCAAGGCCAGCGTGCCGCGCGGCTTCGACCTGCGCGGGCTGAAAGTGGTATTGGACTGCGCGCACGGCGCGACCTACCACATCGCGCCGCTGCTGTTCCGCGAGCTGGGCGCAGAGGTGATCGCGATCGGCGCCGCGCCGGACGGACTCAACATCAACGCCGGGGTCGGCTCGATGCACATCGACAACCTCGCCAGCAACGTGCGCAGCCATGGCGCGCAGCTGGGCATCGCCTTCGACGGCGACGGCGACCGCGTGCTGATGGCCGATGACCAGGGCAACCCAGTCGACGGCGACGACCTGCTGTACGTGCTGGCCTGCGGCTGGCAGGCCAGCGGGCGCCTGCGCGGGCCAGTGGTCGGCACGCTGATGACCAACTACGGGCTGGAACAGGCGCTGGCCGCGCTGCAGCTGCCGTTCCTGCGGGTCAAGGTCGGCGACCGCTATGTGCACCAGGCGCTGGTCGAGCATGACGGCGTGCTCGGCGGCGAGACTTCCGGGCACATGCTGTGCCTGGACCGCGCCACCACCGGCGACGCCATCGTCAGCGCGCTGCAGGTGCTGGAGGTGCTCAAGCGCTCGCGGCAGAGCCTGCGCCAGGCGCTGCAGGGCCTGCGCAAGGTGCCGCAGCAGACCGTCAACGTGCGCCTGCAGCAGGGCGCGCGCCCGGCCGAGGCGCCCAGTGTGCAGGCGGCGCTGGCCGCGGCGCAGGCGGCGGTACAGGGGCGCGGGCGCGCGTTCCTGCGTCCGTCCGGTACCGAGCCGGTGCTGCGGGTCACGGTCGAGGCCGACGACGCCGCGTTGATGCGCGACACCCTGGAAAAACTCGCCGAGGCGGTCCGTGACGCGGCGTGAGTCGATCGCCATCGGCATCGTGGTGGTCATCGCCAAGGCGGCCACCTTCTACCTGCTGTATCGCCTGCTGATCTGATCGCGGCGTTTCTTCCTTTCACCATTACGGCTCCCGCCATGACTGCGCGCATTCCGACCCTGGACATCACTCGCTTCGATACAGATCGCGAGGCTTTCGTCGCCGAACTGGGTGCGGCCTACCGCGAGTGGGGCTTCGCCGGCATCCGCAATCACGGCATCGCGCAGGCGCAGATCGATGCGGCCTATGCCGTGTTCAAGGCGTTCTTCGCGCTGCCGGAGCAGGTCAAGCGCAAGTATCACGTGCCGGGCAGCGGCGGCGCCCGCGGCTATACCGCGTTCGGCGTGGAAACCGCCAAGGACTCCAGGCATTTCGACCTGAAGGAGTTCTGGCATATCGGCCGCGAGATCGCCGACGATTCCAAGTATCGCGACGTGATGCCGCCGAACCTGTGGCCGAGCGAAGTGCCGGGCTTCCGCGAGCACGGCTACGGCCTGTACCAGGCGCTGGACCAGCTCGGCGCGCGCGTGCTGGCGGCGCTGGCGCTGCACATCGGCCTGCCCGAGCACTACTTCGCCGACAAGACCGAGTCGGGCAACGCGATCCTGCGCCCGATCCACTACCCGCCGATCATCGTCGGCGCCGCTTCTGGCGAGCACCCCCCCAACGTGCGCGCCGGCGCGCACGAGGACATCAACCTGATCACTCTGCTGGTCGGCGCCAGCGCTGCCGGCCTTGAGGTGAAGTCGAAGCAGGGCGAGTGGGTGCCGTTCACCTCCGACGCCGACACCATCGTGGTCAACATCGGCGACATGCTGCAGCGCCTGACCAACCACGTGTATCCCTCGACCACGCACCGCGTGGTCAACCCGCCGGGCGAACAGGCGCGGCAGCCGCGCTACTCGGTGCCGTTCTTCCTGCACCCGAACCCGGATTTCGTCATCGACGTGCTGCCCTCGTGCATCAGCGCCGACAACCCCAGCCGCTATCCCGCGCCGATCACTGCGCAGGGGTATCTGGAAGAGCGGTTGCGGGAGATCAAGTTGAAGTGATCGGGACTCGGGACTCGGATCGGGACCAGGGACCAGGGACCAGGGACCAGGGACCGGGGACCAGGGACCGGGGACCAGGGACCGGGGACCAGGGACCGGGGACCAGGGACCGGGGACCGGGGACCGGGGACAGGGGACAGGGGACAGGGGACCGGGGACAGGGGACAGGGGACAGGGGACCGGGGACCGGGGACCCGGAAAAGCCAAGGTCTTCGCGGTCGGTTTGTTTCAGGTCGATTGACCCTCGGGTCCCGGGTCCCGGGTCCCCGGTCCCGAAGCGTGGGACATGGCGGTCTCGCGATGGGCGGCAGTGAGCGGGCAGGGCGGTGTGGCCGCGCCCGTATGGGATGGCGGCAGCGGGTCCTCACCGCGCATCGGCTATCCTTTCAGCACTTTTTCGCCGGAGAACGCGCCGATGCGACGCAAGATCGTAGCCGGAAACTGGAAGCTGCACGGCAACCGCCAGTTCGCCACCGCGTTGGTGCAGGAACTGGCCGCGGGCCTGCCCGCCGAGGGCGTGGAGGTGGTGATCCTGCCGCCGCTGCCGTATCTGGGCGACCTGATCGAGGATTTCGAGGGCCATGCCTTGCGCTTCGGCGCGCAGGACGTGAGCAGCAACGAGCAGGGCGCCTACACCGGCGAGGTGTCGGCGACGATGCTGGTCGATGTCGGCGCCGAGTACGGTCTGGTTGGGCATTCGGAGCGGCGCCAGTATCACGCCGAGAGCAGCGAGCTGGTCGCGCGCAAGTTCGCCGCGGCGCTGCATGCCGGGCTGATCCCGATCCTGTGCGTGGGCGAGACCCTGGAGCAGCGCGAGGCCGGCCAGACTGAATCGGTCATCGCCGCGCAGCTGGCGCCGGTGCTGGCGCTGGCCGGTGCGCCGGGCTTCGCCAAGGCCGTGGTCGCCTACGAGCCGGTATGGGCGATCGGCACCGGGCGTACCGCCAGCCCGGCCCAGGCGCAGGCGGTGCACGCCTTCATCCGTGGCGAAGTCGCCGCCCACGATGCTAGAATCGCCGATTCGCTGCCGCTCCTGTATGGGGGCAGCGTCAAGCCCGACAACGCCGCCGAGCTGTTCGCACAGCCGGATGTCGATGGCGGGCTGGTCGGCGGCGCTTCGCTGGTCGCCGAGGACTTCCTGGCCATCGCGCGAGCGGCGGCCGCCCGTTAACCGAACGGTCGCCGCGCTGGCGGCCGCTCGCTACTTCAGTCGTACTGTCCGGACGGATTTCGAAATGCTGATGGTCATCCTCAATGTGGTCTATGTGCTGGTGGCGATCTCGATGATCGCGCTGATCCTGATGCAGCGCGGTTCCGGCGCGGCGGCGGGTTCGGGGTTCGGCGCGGGCGCGTCCGGCACCGTGTTCGGATCGCGCGGCGCGTCCAACTTCCTGTCCAAGTCGACCAAATGGCTGGCGGTGGTGTTCTTCGGCATCAGTCTGTTCATGGCCTGGTATGCCGGCCACAGTGCGCGCCCGGCCGCCGACGCCAACCTCGGCGTGATGTCGCAGGCCGCGACCCCGGCGACCCCGGCGCCGGCTGGCGAGCTTCAGATCCCGCAGGCGCCGGCCTCGACCGCGCCGGCTGCCGCTGCGGTGCCAGCACAGCAGACGCCGGAAAATGCACAACAAAAGTCGCCTGCCCCGTCGCAGAAACACTGAAGACGGTTACAATATGTTGCGCGGCGGGATGCCGCGCGCGATACGCAAGCCCAGGTGGCGGAATTGGTAGACGCACTACCTTGAGGTGGTAGCGACTTAGGTCGTAGGGGTTCGAGTCCCCTCTTGGGCACCATTGTTTGGCTACGGTTTCTAGGCAGGAGCATCACGTCCCTTGCCGGAAGATCGTCTACCCCATGCCTGCGCCGCACGCGCGCGGGCACAGGCAAGAGAGAATTGCGAGTGCTGGCCGAATATTTGCCGACCCTGCTGTTTCTGATCGTGGCCACCGCAATCGGCGTCGCGCTGATGCTGGTGGGGCGGTTCCTCGGTCCCCGGCGTCCCGATGCCAAGAAGCTCTCGCCCTACGAGTGCGGCTTCGAGGCCTTCGAGGACGCGCGCATGAAGTTCGATGTGCGCTACTACCTGATCGCGATCCAGTTCATCGTCTTCGATCTGGAAATCATCTTCATCGTGCCGTGGACGCAGGTGTTCATGGACCTGGGTGCTCGCTCCCTGGTCACCATGGGCCTGTTCGTCGGCATGTTGTTCCTCGGTTTTATCTACGTGTGGAAGAAGGGAGCGCTGGAATGGGAGTGATTCAGACCCTGGATCGCCTGATGACCAACCCGATCCCGGAAGGGCGGGTCGACGACATCCTGCGTCCCGAAGGCGAGAACCCGTTGCTCGAGAAGGGCTACGTGACCACCAGCGTCGATGCGCTACTGAACTGGGCGCGCACCGGCTCGATGTGGCCGATGACCTTCGGCCTGGCCTGCTGCGCGGTGGAGATGATGCACGCCGGCGCCGCGCGCCTGGACCTGGATCGCTACGGCGTGGTGTTCCGCCCGTCGCCGCGCCAGTCCGACGTGATGATCGTCGCCGGCACCCTGGTCAACAAGATGGCCCCGGCGCTGCGCAAGGTCTACGACCAGATGCCCGACCCGAAGTGGGTGATCTCGATGGGCAGCTGCGCCAACGGCGGCGGCTACTACCATTACTCTTACTCGGTGGTGCGCGGTTGCGACCGCATCGTGCCGGTGGACATCTACGTCCCGGGCTGCCCGCCGACCGCCGAAGCGCTGGTCTACGGCATCTTGCAGCTGCAGAAGAAGATCTGGCGAACCCAGACCATCGCGCGCTGATCCCTCTTACTTCTTAAGAGCACGCCAAGCCCCCATGGCAGAGCAAGCATCTTCCTTTAGCGACCGACTCGGCGCCCGTTTTCCCGGCAGCCAGGTGTTCGTGGTCCTCCCGCGTGGCGAAGTCACGCTGGAAGTGCCGGCCGACGCGTGGCACGCCACCTGTCTGGCGCTGCGCGACGAATTCGGTTTCGAGCAATTGTCCGACCTGTGCGGCGTGGACTACCTGGGCTACGGCAGCGACGAGTGGGATACCGCCGACGTGTCGTCGCAGGGCTTCAGCCGCGGCGTCGAAGGCAAGGGCATGGGCCGTTTCGGTTGGGGCGAATTCCCCAGCGGCGAGACCGCCGGCGACATCCAGCCGTTGCCTGTGCCGCTGCAACGCTACGCGGTGCTCGCACAGCTGATCTCCTATCGCCACAACCAGCGCCTGCGCGTGCGCTGTTATGCGCCGAACGAAGACCTGCCGGTGGTGGCCTCGGTCACCGACATCTGGCCGGGTGCGAACTGGTTCGAGCGCGAGGCGTTCGACCTGTTCGGCGTGGTCTTCGCCGGCCACCCGGACCTGCGCCGCATCCTCACCGACTACGGCTTCGTCGGCCATCCGTTCCGCAAGGATTTCCCGCTGATCGGCAACGTCGAAGTGCGCTACGACGAAGAGAAGCAGCGCGTGGTCTACGAGCCGGTGACCTCGGTCGAGCCGCGCGTCGGCGTGCCGCGCGTGATTCGCGACGATGCGCGCTACCAGACCGCCGCGGGCGAAGCATTCAAGGAGCCCGCCAAGTGAGCGAGTACCAGCAGGCGCACGACGCCTTCGCCAGCAATCCTGCCGAGAGCAAGCAGGAGATCCGCAACTACACCATGAACTTCGGCCCGCAGCATCCGGCCGCGCATGGCGTGCTGCGCCTGATCCTGGAAATGGACGGCGAGACCGTGGTCCGCGCCGATCCGCATATCGGCCTGTTGCACCGTGGCACCGAGAAGCTGGCCGAGTCCAAGCCGTTCAACCAGTCGATCGGCTACATGGACCGCCTCGACTACGTGTCGATGATGTGCAACGAGCACGCCTACGTGCGCGCCATCGAGACCCTGATGGGGATCGAGGCGCCGGAACGCGCGCAGTACATCCGCACCATGTTCGACGAGATCACCCGCATCCTGAACCACCTGATGTGGGTCGGTTCCAACGGCCTGGATCTGGGCGCGATGGCGGTCATGCTGTACGCGTTCCGCGAGCGCGAAGAGCTGATGGACTGCTACGAAGCGGTCTCCGGCGCGCGCATGCATGCGACCTACTACCGGCCCGGCGGCGTCTACCGCGACCTGCCGGACCGCATGCCCAAGTACAAGGAATCGCGCTGGCACAAGGGCAATGCGCTGAAGCGGCTCAACGCCGCGCGCGAAGGCTCGATGCTCGACTTCCTGGAAGATTTCACCAACAGCTTCCCGGGCCGGGTCGACGAGTACGAGACCCTGCTCACCGACAACCGCATCTGGAAGCAGCGCACCGTGGGCATCGGCGTGGTCACGCCGGAGCAGGCCTACGGCTGGAGCATGACCGGGGTGATGCTGCGCGGCTCGGGCATCGAGTGGGATCTGCGCAAGAAGCAGCCCTACGCCAAGTACGACGCGGTGGATTTCGACATCCCGGTCGGCACCAACGGCGATTGCTACGACCGCTACCTGGTGCGTGTGGCCGAGATGCGCGAATCCAACCGCATCATCCAGCAGTGCGTGAAGTGGCTGCGGGCCAACCCTGGCCCGGTGATGGTCGAGAATTTCAAGGTCGCCCCGCCCAAGCGCGCGGAAATGAAGGACGACATGGAAGCGCTGATCCATCACTTCAAGCTGTTCAGCGAAGGCTATTGCGTGCCGGTAGGCGAAACCTATTGCGCGGTCGAGGCGCCGAAGGGCGAATTCGGCTGCTACCTGGCCTCTGATGGTGCCAACAAGCCTTTTCGCGTGCACCTGCGTGCGCCGGGCTTCGCCCATCTGTCCTCGATGGACGCGATCGTGCGCGGGCACATGCTGGCCGATGTGGTGGCGATGATTGGTACCTATGATCTGGTGTTTGGTGAGGTCGACCGATGAAGGCGACAGGTAATTTCGAAGCGGCGCGCGACGTCGATCCGATGGTGGTGCTGAGCGACAAGACGCGCGCGCACATCGATCACTGGCTGGCCAAGTTCCCGCCGGACCGCAAGCGTTCGGCGGTGCTGCAGGGCCTGCACGCCGCGCAGGAGCAGAACCAGGGCTGGCTGACCGACGAATTGATCGTCGGCGTGGCCAAGTATCTGGAGCTGCCGCCGGTGTGGGCCTACGAGGTCGCCAGCTTCTACTCGATGTTCGAAACCGAGAAGGTCGGCCGCAACAACGTCGCCTTCTGCACCAACATCAGCTGCTGGCTCAACGGTGCCGAGGATCTGGTCGCGCATGCGGAGAAGAAGCTCGGCTGCAAGCTGGGCCAGTCCACCGCCGATGGCCGCGTCTATCTCAAGCGCGAAGAAGAATGCCTGGCCGGCTGCGCCGGCGCGCCGATGATGGTGATCAACGGCCACTATCACGAGCACTTGACCAAGGACAAGGTCGACGCGCTGCTGGACGGGTTGGAGTAACTGCAATGGCACAGCATCCCCACGCTCCCACCGGCCCGGTCGGCCCGGCCCCACTGCCGCACCAGGTCGTGCTGACCACGCTGCACTACGACACCCCGTGGTCGTACGAGAGCTACCTGAAGTCCGGTGGCTACGCCGCGCTGCGCAAGATCCTCGAGGAGAAGATCGCGCCGGAGCAGGTAGTCGAGATGGTCAAGCAGTCGAACCTGCGCGGCCGCGGCGGCGCAGGTTTCCCGACCGGCCTGAAGTGGTCGTTCATGCCCAAGGGCGCGCCGCAGAAATACATCCTGTGCAACTCGGACGAGTCCGAGCCGGGCACCTGCAAGGACCGCGACATCCTGCGCTACAACCCGCATTCGGTGGTGGAGGGCATGGCCATCGCCTGCTACGCCACCGGCAGCACGGTCGGCTACAACTACCTGCGCGGCGAGTTCCACCACGAGCCGTTCGAGCACTTCGAGCAGGCCCTGGCCGATGCCTACAGCAACGGCTGGCTGGGCAAGAACGTGCTCGGCAGCGGCGTGGACATCGACATCTACGGCGCGCTGGGCGCCGGCGCTTACATCTGCGGCGAAGAGACCGCGTTGATGGAGTCCCTTGAAGGCAAGAAGGGCCAGCCGCGCTACAAGCCGCCGTTCCCGGCCAACTTCGGCCTGTACGGCAAGCCGTCGACGATCAACAACACCGAGACCTACGCCTCGGTGCCGGCGATCATCCGCAACGGGCCGGAATGGTTCCTGGGCCTGAGCAAGACCAAGAACGGCGGGCCGAAGGTCTTCTCGGTGTCCGGCTGCGTGCAGAAGGGCGGCAACTTCGAGGTGCCGCTGGGCACCACCTTCGACGAACTGCTGGAGATGGCCGGCGGCCTCAAGCCGGGCCGCACGCTGAAGGGCGCGGTGCCGGGCGGCGTGTCGATGCCGGTGCTCAAGGCCGAGCAGCTCAAGGGTCTGCAGATGGACTACGACACCCTGCGCGCGCTGGGCACCGGCCTGGGCTCGGGCGCCATCGTGGTGCTCGACGACAGCGTGTGCTGCGTCAAGTTCGCCTGCCGCATCTCGCAGTTCTTCCACAAGGAATCCTGCGGCCAGTGCACCCCGTGCCGCGAGGGCACCGGCTGGATGCACCGCGTGCTCGAGCGCATCGTCGCCGGCAAGGCCACGATGGAAGACCTGCACCAGCTGAGGACGGTGGCCGGCCAGATCGAAGGCCACACCATCTGCGCGTTCGGTGAAGCGGCGGCATGGCCCATCCAGGGCTTCCTGCGCCAGTTCTGGGACGAATTCGAGTACTACATCGTCAACGGTCATTCGATGGTTGACGGCAAGAAGCTGGAGGCAGCCGCCGCATGAGCGCGCAACCCAACAATCCTGGTGCGACCCCGGCCGTGGTGCCGGAGGGACATGTGACCGTCGAGATCGACGGCCAGTCCCTGGTCGTGCCCAAGGGGTCGATGATCATCCAGGCCGCCGACAAGGCCGGCATTCCGATCCCGCGCTTCTGCTACCACGAGAAGCTGCCGATCGCGGCCAACTGCCGCATGTGCCTGGTCGACGTGGAGAAGTCGCCGAAGCCGTCGCCCGCGTGCGCGACGCCGGTGATGGACGGCATGAAGGTCGCCACGCGCAGCGAGAAGGCGCTGAAGTATCAGCGCAGCGTGATGGAATTCCTGCTGATCAACCACCCGCTGGACTGCCCGATCTGCGATCAGGGCGGCGAGTGCGAACTGCAGGACGTGTCGCTGGGCTACGGCCGTTCGGTCAGCCGCTTCAACGAGCGCAAGCGCGTGGTGGCGGACGAGGACATCGGTCCGCTGGTCGCCACCGAGATGACCCGCTGCATCCAGTGCACGCGCTGCGTGCGCTTCACCGCGGACATCGCCGGCACCTACGAGCTGGGCGGCATGTACCGCGGCGAGAACCTGCAGATCGGCACCTACGACGGCAAGCCGCTGACCACCGAGCTGTCGGGCAACGTCATCGACGTGTGCCCGGTCGGCGCGCTGACCAACAAGGTGTTCCAGTTCCGCGCGCGTCCGTGGGAGCTGACCGCGCGCGAATCGCTCGGTTACCACGACGCGATGGGCTCCAACCTGTTCCTGCACGTGCGCCGCGGCGAAGTGCTGCGCACCGTGCCGCGCGACAACGAGGCGGTCAACGAGTGCTGGCTGTCCGATCGCGACCGCTATTCGCACCAGGGCCTGTATGCCGCCGACCGCGCCACGCGGCCGCTGCGCAAGATCGATGGCCAGTGGCAGGAAGTGTCCTGGGCCGATGGCCTGGCCGCGGCGCTCGAGATCCTGAAGACCCATCGCGGCGATGCGCTGGGCGTGCTCGCGCACCCGGCCACCTCCAACGAGGAAGGCGCCTTGCTGGCGCGTCTGGCCGACGGGCTGGGCAGCGGCAACCTGGACCACCGCATCGGCAACCGCGATTTCTCCGATGCCGCCGTGGCCGAGCCGTTCGCGGTGCCGCTGGCGCAGATCGAGCAGGCCGACGTGATCGTGGTGCTGGGCAGCAACCTGCGCCACGAGCTGCCGCTGCTGCACGCCCGCATCCGCAAGGCGCGGATGCAGCGCCAGGCGCGCGTGTATTCGATCAATCCGGTCGATTTCGATTTCGCCTTCGACCAGGCCGGCAAGCAGATCGTGGCGCCGTCCGGCTTCGCCGCCGCGCTCGCCGATGCAGCGCTGCGCGAGGCGGTACAGGGCGCGGGCGGACGTGCGGTGCTGATCGTCGGTGCGCTGGTCGAGACCCATCCGCAGGCCGCCGCGCTGCGCGCCGCCGCGCGCGACTTCGCCGCCGCCACTGGCGCTGCGCTGTGCCGCGTGCCGCAGGGCGCCAATGCGGTGGGCCTGGCCAAGCTCGGCGTGCTGCCGAGCGCGCGCGACGTGGCCGGCATGTTCGCCGAGCCGCGCAGCGCCTATGTGCTGTACGGCATCGAGCCGGGCCTGGACTTCGCCGATGCCGGCGCTGCGCGCGCGGCGCTGGGCGCGGCCAAGGTGGTGGCGTTCAGCCAGTTCGCCTGCGCCTCCACCCGCGACGTCGCCGACGTGATCCTGCCGATCGGCGCGCTGCCGGAAATCGACGCGACGCTGACCAACCTGGACGGCGTCGAGCAGCTGGCGCGTGCCGCCGGCAAGCTGCCGGACCATGCGCGCGAAGGCTGGCGGGTGCTGCGTGCGCTCGGCGGCGAGCTGCAGCTGGCCGGCTTCGACTTCACCGACCTGGCCGGCCTGCGTGCCGGCGTGCAGCCGCGCAGCGTGAGCCTGCGCGGTTCAGCGCAGAGCGCGGCGGCGGGCGAGGGCATCGAAGTGGCGGCGACGCCAGCGATCTACCGCACCGATGCGGTGGTGCGCCGTGCGCCCGCGCTGCAGGCGCATCCGCTCAACGACGCGCCGGCGATCCGCCTGCATCCCGAGCATGCCGCGCAACTGGGCGTGGCCGCCGGGCAGGTGGTCAAGGTCGGCAACGCCGTCGGCAACGCGACGCTGCCGGTGGTGCTGGATCCGCGCGTCGCGGCAGGGGTGGCCTGGATCGAATCAGGCCATGGGGCGACGGCGCCGATCGGTGCCGGCCGGGTAACGGTGGTGGCTGCATGAACGAGATGCTGTTGAACGTGGTCGATCCGCTGCACCAGTGGTTCGTCGGCCTGGGCGTGATCGGCGTGGTCCTGTGGATCGTGCTGAAGATCCTGCTGATCACCATGCCGGTGATCATCTCGGTGGCGTTCTACGTGGTCTGGGAACGCAAGCTGATTGGCTGGATGCACGTGCGCCACGGGCCTATGTACGTGGGCATGGGCATCTTTCAGGCCTTCGCCGACGTGTTCAAGCTGCTGTTCAAGGAAATCATCCAGCCCAGCAGTTCGCACAAGGCGATGTTCGTGATCGCGCCGCTGATCACCCTGGCGCCGGCGTTCGCGGCCTGGGCGGTGGTGCCGTTCGACGCCAAGCTGGTGCTGTCCAACGCTAACGCCGGCCTGCTGTACCTGCTGGCGATGACCTCGCTGGGCGTGTACGGCATCATCCTGGCCGGCTGGGCGTCCAACTCCAAATACGCGTTCCTGGGCGCGATGCGCTCGGCCGCGCAGGTGGTCAGCTACGAGATCGCGATGGGCTTCGCCCTGGTCGGGGTGATGATCGCCGCCGGCAGCCTCAACCTGAGCACGATCGTGGCCGCGCAGGCCGGCAACTCTGGCTTCTTCGACTGGTTCCTGGTGCCGCTGTTCCCGCTGTTCATCGTGTACTGGGTGTCCGGCGTGGCCGAGACCAACCGCGCGCCGTTCGACGTGGTCGAGGGCGAGTCGGAAATCGTCGCCGGGCACATGGTCGAGTATTCGGGCGGCGCGTTCGCGCTGTTCTTCCTGGCCGAATACGCCAACATGATCCTGGTCAGCTTCCTGGTCTCGATCTTCTTCCTGGGCGGCTGGCTGAGCCCGATCCAGGGCTGGGTCACGGCGGACATCTCGCCGTGGCTCAACTGGATATGGACCGGCGGCTGGCCGTGGCTGCTGATGAAGGTGTTGTTCTTCGCCAGCGCCTACATCTGGTTCCGCGCCAGCTTCCCGCGCTACCGCTACGACCAGATCATGCGCCTGGGCTGGAAGGTGTTCATCCCGCTGACGATCGTGTGGATCGCGGTGACGGCATTGATGGTGTTCTACGGCGTGATCCACAAAGGCGTGTAAGCGATGAATAAAGTCACCCATTACTTCAAGAGCCTGCTGCTGCTCGAGCTGCTCGGCGGCCTGTGGCTGACCCTGAAGTACACGTTCCGTCCCAAGTACACCGTGCTGTACCCGATGGAGAAGTTCCCGCAGTCGGTGCGCTTCCGCGGCCTGCACGCGCTGCGCCGCTATCCCAACGGCGAGGAACGCTGCATCGCCTGCAAGCTGTGCGAGGCGGTGTGTCCGGCGTTGGCGATCACCATCGATTCGGCCAAGCGCGAGGACGGCACACGCCGCACCACCCGCTACGACATCGACCTGTTCAAGTGCATCTACTGCGGTTTCTGCGAGGAAAGCTGTCCGGTGGACTCGATCGTCGAAACCCACGTGCTCGAGTACCACTTCGAGAACCGCGGCGAGAACATCGTCACCAAGCCGCAGCTGCTGGCGATCGGAGACCGGCTCGAGGCCGAGATCGCCGAGCGCCGCGCCGCCGACGCCGCCTTCCGCTGAGGTCCTGAAATGGATTGGGTAAATATCGCGTTCTGGATCTTCGCCACCATCGCCGCGGTCTCCGCCGGCGCGGTGATCAGCGTGCGCAACTCCGTGTATGCGGTGCTGTGCCTGATCCTGACTTTCTTCTCCATCGCCTGCGTGTGGCTGCTGGTGGGCGCCGAGTTCCTCGGCGTGACCCTGGTGCTGGTCTACGTCGGCGCGGTGATGGTGCTGTTCCTGTTCGTGGTGATGATGCTCGACATCGATACCGCGCGGCTGCGCCAGGGCTGGGTGCGCTACCTGCCGGTCGGCTTGCTGGTGGCGGTGGCGATGCTGGTGCAGATGGTCACCCTGATCGGGGTCAAGGCGCGCACCGCCGCGCCGTTCCCGGCCGACAACGCCGCCGCGCAGGCGGCCGACAGCTCCAACATCACCTGGCTGGCCAAGGCGCTGTTCACTCAGTTCCTGCTGCCGTTCGAATTCGCCGCGATCATCCTGACCGTGGCGGTGGTGGCGGCGGTGATGCTGACTCTGCGCAAGCGCACCGGCATCAAGACCCAGAATCCCGGCGAGCAGGCGCGGGTCAAGGCCGGCGACCGGCTGCGCATGGTCAAGATGGAGGCGGAAACGCCCACGCTGCACACCCCGGCGCCGGCACCGCAGGAGGGCCAGCCATGATCTCCCTAGGCCATATGCTGGCGCTCGGCGCGGTGCTGTTCTGCATCAGCCTGGCCGGCATCTTCCTCAACCGCAAGAACGTCATCGTGCTGCTGATGTCGATCGAGCTGATGCTGCTGTCGGTCAACATCAACTTCGTGGCGTTCTCGCGCCAGCTCGGCGACCCCGCCGGTCAGCTGTTCGTGTTCTTCATCCTCACCGTGGCCGCGGCCGAGGCCGCCATCGGTCTCGCGATCCTGGTGACGCTGTTCCGTACCCGCCACACGATCAACGTGGCCGAAGTCGATTCGCTGAAGGGCTGACCCGTAGATGGAAATCACTCTCTCCAAGAGTCTGCTGATCGCCGTGGTGCTCGCACCGCTGTTCGGCAGCATCATCGCCGGCCTGTTCGGCCGCCAGGTCGGCCGCAAGGGCGCCCAACTGGTCACCATCCTCGGTGTGGCGGTCAGCTGCGCGCTGTCGTGCTGGACCCTGTACCAGCTGGTCGGGCAGGGCGCAGCGCCGTTCAACCAGAACCTGTACACCTTTTTCGAGGTCGGCCACTACGCGGCGCACGCCGGCTTCATGGTCGATCGGCTGACCGCGATGATGATGGTGGTGGTGACCTTCGTGTCGCTGCTGGTGCACATCTACACCATCGGTTACATGGCCGACGATCCGGGCTATCAGCGCTTCTTCAGCTACATCTCGCTGTTCACCTTCTCGATGCTGAGCCTGGTGATGAGCAACAACTTCCTGCAGCTGTTCTTCGGCTGGGAAGCGGTGGGCCTGGTGTCGTACCTGCTGATCGGTTTCTGGTTCAAGCGTCCGAGCGCGGTGTTCGCCAACATGAAGGCGTTCCTGGTCAACCGCGTCGGCGACTTCGGTTTCATCCTCGGCATCGCCGGGGTGCTGCTGTGGTTCGGCTCGCTGGACTATTCCACCGTGTTCGCCAACGCCACCGCCGTGCTCGGCAGCGAGGCGGCCGGCGGCCTGGCCCAGGTGCAGCTGTTCCAGGGCCACCCATGGAACGTGGCGACGATCATCTGCGTCTGCCTGTTCATCGGCGCGATGGGCAAGTCGGCGCAGGTGCCGTTGCACGTGTGGCTGCCCGACTCGATGGAAGGCCCGACCCCGATCTCGGCGCTGATCCACGCCGCGACCATGGTCACCGCCGGCATCTTCATGGTGGCGCGCATGTCGCCGCTGTTCGAGCTGTCGGAAACCGCGCTGAACTTCGTGCTGTTCGTCGGCGCGACCACCGCGTTCTTCACCGGCCTGATCGGCATCGTGCAGAACGACATCAAGCGCGTGGTCGCCTATTCGACGCTGTCGCAGCTGGGCTACATGACCGTGGCGCTGGGCGTGTCGGCGTACTCGGCGGCGGTGTTTCACCTGATGACCCACGCCTTCTTCAAGGCGCTACTGTTCCTGGCCGCCGGCTCGGTGATCATCGGCATGCACCATGAGCAGGACATGCGCAAGATGGGCGGCCTGCGCAAGTACATGCCGGTCACCTACTGGACCAGCGTGATCGGCACCCTGGCGCTGGTCGGCACCCCGTTCTTCGCCGGCTTCTATTCCAAGGACACGATCATCGAGGCGGCCGCGCACCATGCGCATACGTCGCACAACTGGATCGCGACCTACGGTTACTGGGCGGTGCTCGGCGGCGTTCTGGTCACCAGCTTCTACAGTTTCCGCCTGCTGTTCCTGACTTTCCACGGCGAGGAGCGCTTCCGCGACGCGCACGACGCGCACGCGCACCACGACAGCGCGCATGCCGACGCGCACGCCACGCATGCGCACGACGACCACGGCCACGGCCACGGTGCGCACGAGCCGCACGAGTCGCCGTGGGTGGTGACGGTGCCGCTGGTGCTGCTGGCGATCCCGTCGATCGCGATCGGCTTCTTCACCATCGGCCCAATGCTGTTCGGCACCGATTGGGCCGGGCATCACGCCGCGGTGGCGATCAAGGGCCAGGCGGTCGGTTTCTTCAGCGGTATCATCGACTTCTACAACCCGGCGCGCGACAGCGTCGGTGCGCTGGCCGAGGAGTTCCATGGCCCGGTCGCGTTCGCGCTGCACGGCCTGATCCAGCCGCCGTTCTTCCTGACCCTGGCCGGCTTCGCCCTGGCCTGGATCCTGTACCTGGGGAAGCCCGAGCTGGCGGCGAAGGCGCGCAAGACGTTCTCGCTGCCGGTATGGATCCTGGAGAACAAGTACGGTTTCGACAAGCTCTGGATCAACGGCTTCGCCGGCGCCGGTCTCGGCCTCGGCAAGGTGTCGCGTGCGGTGGATACGCATGTCGTGGACGGCGTCATGGTCAACGGCACCGCGCGCGTGATCGACCTGGCGGCCAATCTGCTGCGTCGCACGCAATCCGGTTTCCTCTATCACTACGCCTTCGCGATGATCATCGGTCTCATTGCCCTGTTGGGCGTGCTGATGCATTTCTGGCGTTGACCTGTACGGACTAAGAACACGTGTCGAACTGGCCCCTGCTTACTCTCCTGATCTGGCTGCCGATCCTCGGTGGCGTGCTGATCCTCGCGCTGCGCGACGCCAAGGCGGCGCGCTGGGCGTCGCTGCTGGTCGCGTTGCTGACCTTCGCGCTGAGCATCCCGCTGCTCACCGGCTTCGACTACGCCAGCGACGCGCTGCAATTCGTCGAGACCCATGCGTGGATCCCCGCCTACGACATCGGCTACAACCTCGGCGCCGACGGCATCGCGGTGGCGCTGATCGTGCTGACCACGCTGGTCACGGTGCTGGCGCTGATCGGCGCCTGGACCTCGATCGAAAAGCGGGTCAACCAGTACGTGGCCGCGTTCCTGATCCTGGAAGGCGTCACCGTCGGCATCTTCGCCGCCACCGACGCGATGCTGTTCTACGTGTTCTTCGAGGCGATGCTGATCCCGATGTTCCTGATCATCGGCATCTGGGGCGGCCCGCGCCGCATCTACGCCGCGGTCAAGTTCTTCCTGTACACCTTCCTCGGCTCGGTGCTGATGCTGGTCGGGTTGATCTATCTGTACCTGAAGGGCGGCAGCTTTCAGCTCGCCGACCTGTACCAGCTGTCGCTGACCTCCAAGGAACAGACCTGGTTGTTCTTCGCGTTCCTGATCGCGTTCGCGGTCAAGGTGCCGATGTTCCCGGTGCACACCTGGCTGCCGGACGCGCACGTCGAGGCGCCGACCGCCGGTTCGGTGATCCTGGCCGCGATCGCGCTGAAGATCGGCGGCTACGGCTTCCTGCGCTTCAACCTGCCGATCCTGCCCGACGCCAGCAACGAATGGGCCTGGCTGGTGATCGCGCTGTCGCTGATCGCGGTGATCTACGTCGGTCTGGTCGCGCTGGTGCAGGACGACATGAAGAAGCTGATCGCGTATTCGTCGATTGCGCACATGGGCTTCGTCACCCTGGGCATCTTCGTCGCCTTCGCCTTGGTCGGCTTCGGCAGCACCGATGCGGCGCGGCTCGGCCTGCAGGGCGCGATGGTGCAGATGATCTCGCACGGCTTCGTGTCCGGCGCGATGTTCTCCTGCGTCGGCGTGCTCTACGACCGCATGCATACCCGCCGCATCGCCGACTACGGTGGCGTGGCCAACGTGATGCCGTGGTTCGCCGCGTTCGCGATGCTGTTCTTCATGGCCAATGCCGGCCTGCCGGGTACCAGCGGTTTCGTCGGCGAGTTCATGGTGATCATGGCCAGCTTCCAGGCGCACCCGCTGCTCGCGGTCGGCGCCGGCTCCACCCTGGTGATCACCGCCGCCTATACCCTGTGGCTGTACCGGCGCGTGTTCTTCGGCGAAGTGGCCAACGCACACGTGGCCGCGCTGAAGGACATCAACGGCCGCGAGGCGCTGGTGCTGGGCGTGTTCGCGGTGGGCGTGCTGGTCCTGGGCCTGTATCCGAAACCGCTGACCGACCTGATGGAGCCCTCGATCGCAAAGCTGGCGGCGCAGATCGCCACCAGCAAGCTGTAATCGGGCCGTCGAGCGAAATGATTCCAGAGAGTTGATGATGACCACCCCTGCGCTGCTGCCCCTGACCGCCGTCGACCTGCCGCCCCTGCTCCCCGAGCTGGTGCTGACCGCCGGCGCCTTCGCCCTGCTGATGCTCGATCTGTTCGTCAGCGAGCGCAACAAGGCCTGGATTCACATCGTCTCGGTGGCGATCCTGGTCGCGGTGTTCGCGATGCTGCTGGCCGGTGTGGGCGGGCAGGGCGAAGTGTTCAACGGCATGTTCGTGCGCGACGCCGCCGCCGACGTGATGAAGACGGTGATCGTCGGACTCAGCGCGCTGACCCTGATCTACGGCTGGAGCTACCTGCGCGAGCGCAAGCTGTACCAGGGCGAGATCCCGGTGCTGGTGCTGTTCGCCACGGTCGGCATGATGATCCTGGTCTCGGCCGGCAGCCTGCTGATGGTGTACCTGGGCCTGGAACTGCTGGCGCTGTGCTCGTACGCGCTGGTCGCGTCGAACCGCGACAACGGCATGGCAACCGAAGCGGCGATGAAGTACATCGTGCTCGGCTCGTTGGCCTCCGGCCTGCTGCTGTACGGCATGTCGCTGATCTACGGCGCCACCGGCACGCTGAGCCTGGCCGGCATCCATGAGGCGATCGGATCCACCCAGGAGCGCACGCTGCTGCTGACCGGCACCATCTTCATGATCGCCGGCGTTGCCTTCAAACTCGGCGCCGCGCCGTTCCACATGTGGCTGCCCGACGTCTACCAGGGCGCGCCGGCGCCGGTCGCGCTGTTCATCAGCTCGGCATCCAAGCTGGCCGCGTTCGGCATGGCCTACCGGCTGCTGGAAGTGGGCGTCGGCCCGCTGGCCGAGCAGTGGCATTGGGTGATCGGCGGGCTGGCGGCGCTGTCGCTGCTGGTCGGCAACCTGATGGCGCTGGCGCAGAGCAACCTCAAGCGCATGCTGGCGTACTCGACCGTCTCGCACATCGGCTTTCTGTTGCTGGGCGTGGCCGGCGGCGGCGAGCGCGGCTATGCGGCAGCGCTGTTCTATGCGATCTGCTATTCGGTCATGTCCACCGCCTCGTTCGGCGCGATCATCGCGATGTCGCGCAAGGGGTTCGAGGCCGAGCACATCGACGACTTCAAGGGCCTGAACGCGCGTAACCCTTGGATGGCGCTGCTGGTGCTGTGCATCATGGCCTCGCTGGCCGGTGTACCGCCGTTCCTGGGCTTCTGGGCCAAGCTGGCGGTGCTCGGTGCGGTGCTCGCGGTGCCGACCGACAACCTGTGGTGGACCGGCCTGGCGATCCTGTCGGTGCTGTGCGCGGTGATCGGCGCGTTCTACTACCTGCGCGTGATCAAGGTGATGTATTTCGACGAGCCGGTCGGCGAACCGTTGCCGACCAACGACGACCGCGTGCTCGGCGTGGTGCTCGGGGTCAATGCGATCGGTCTGCTGGCACTGGGCCTGGCCTGGAGTCCGCTGATGGCGTGGTGCCAGCGCGCCTTCGCGCATCTGGCCTGAGCGCGCGCCAAAGCGCTGTTTTCAAGCTGTTTGCGACAACGCCGCCGCGCTGGCGGCGTTGTCGTTTGTGCATCGATGGATGCTATCGGTCTTCCGCTTTCGGTCGCTTGCGGTTATCATATCGCTCGAAGACCGGCGGCATCGCCACCGGGTCGGATGAAAATCAGGGCTTGCAATCATCGCGCTGATTCTTCATAATTCCGCTTCTGCTGCGGGGTGGAGCAGTCTGGCAGCTCGTCGGGCTCATAACCCGAAGGTCGCAGGTTCAAATCCTGCCCCCGCTACCATATTTGTCTACGGCGGCAACCAG
Source organism: Xanthomonas translucens pv. cerealis (assembly GCF_006838285.1). Taxonomy (NCBI): domain Bacteria; kingdom Pseudomonadati; phylum Pseudomonadota; class Gammaproteobacteria; order Lysobacterales; family Lysobacteraceae; genus Xanthomonas; species Xanthomonas cerealis. The sequence goes on along the minus strand of NZ_CP038228.1, from coordinate 2,371,527 downwards.
TTCACCGGTTGCCTGCGGTAGGGAAATCTGGGCTTCGCGAAGATGCATGTTCCCGTCTTTGCAACCGGAATCCAGCGTGACCGGAGTCGTACCGGACAAGGGGCCCAACGGGCCCTTCGTCGTTTCCGGGGTCCGGAAAAACCGCCAGGACCGAATTTTCTTCATTCAGATGCAAGGCAGGCTGTGAGCGACAAGGCAAACGAAATCGCGAATCTGCTGGGCCCGACCGTGGACGCGTTGGGCCTGGAACTGCTGGGGGCGGAATACCTGCCGGCCCCAGGCTCCGCCACGCTGCGCCTGTATATCGATGTGCCGCTGGCCGAACAGCCCGAGCGCATCGTCAACATCGACGATTGCGAGCGGGTCAGCCGCGAAGTGTCGGCGCAGTTGGACGTGGAAGATCCGATCAGCGGCAACTACACGCTGGAAGTGTCCTCGCCCGGCGTGGACCGTCTGCTGTTCACCGCCGCGCAGTTCGCGCGCCACCAGGGCGAGTCGGCCAAGGTGGTGTTGAAGCTGCCGCAGCAGGGTCGCCGGCGCCTGCAGGGGCGCATCGCCCACGCGGACGTGGACGCCGGCCGCATCGTGTTCGAGGTCGACGGCGCCGAACTGGCGGTGGACTTCGACAATATCGACAAGGCGCGGATCCTGCCCGACTGGGCGGCGCTGGGCCTGGCGCCGACCAAGCCGGGCAAGTCGCCCAAGCCGCCGGGCAAGGTTCCCAAGCCGGCCGGCAAGACCGCAAAACCCAATAAGAAACCATCCAACGAACCGGCGGCCGACAAGGCTGCGCGCGGAGCGAAAGAATGAGCAAGGAACTGTTGCTGGTAGTCGACGCGGTCGCCAACGAAAAGGGCGTGCCGCGCGAAGTGATCTTCGACGCGATCGAGGCCGCCCTGGCCTCGGCGGCGAAGAAGCGCTACCCCGATCAGGACGTGCTGACGCGCGTCACCATCGATCACAAGGACGGCAATTACGAAACCTACCGCCGCTGGGAAGTGGTGGCCGACGACGTGGTGATGGAATCGCCGGACCGACAGATCCGCCTGATGGACGCGGTCGACGAAGCCGAGGGCGTGGACGTCGGCGACTACATCGAAGAGCAGATCGAGAACCCGGATTTCGGGCGCATCGCCGCGCAGGCCGCCAAGCAGGTGATCGTGCAGCGTGTGCGCGAGGCCGAGCGCCAGCAGGTGGTGGACGCGTGGAAGGACCGCATCGGCGAGCTGGTCACCGGCGTGGTCAAGCGCGCCGAGCGCGGCAACATCTATGTCGATCTGGGCGGCAACGCCGAGGCCTTCATTCCCAAGGACAAGGGCATCCCGCGCGACGTGCTGCGCGCCGGCGACCGCGTGCGCGGCTATCTGGCCGAAGTGCGCTCGGAGCCGCGCGGCCCGCAGCTGTTCATCAGCCGCGCCGCGCCGGAATTCATGATCGAGCTGTTCAAGCTGGAAGTGCCGGAAGTGGGCCAGGGCCTGGTCGAGATCAAGGCCTGCGCGCGCGATCCGGGCGACCGCGCCAAGATCGCGGTGCTGGCGCACGACACCCGCACCGATCCGATCGGCGCCTGCATCGGCATGCGCGGTTCGCGCGTGCAGGCGGTGTCCAACGAGCTCAACGGCGAGCGCGTGGACATCGTGTTGTGGAACGACAACCCGGCCAATTTCGTCATCAACGCGATGGCGCCGGCCGAAGTGCAGTCGATCATCGTCGATGAGGAAAAGCATTCGATGGATCTGGCGGTGGCCGAAGATCGGTTGGCGCAGGCGATCGGCAAGGGCGGGCAGAACGTGCGCCTGGCCAGCCGCCTGACCGGTTGGCAGCTCAACGTGATGACCGCCGAGCAGGTCGCGGCCAAGTCCGAGGCCGAGCAGGCCGTCGCCCGCCAGCTGTTCATGGACAAGCTGGAAGTGGACGAGGAAATCTCCGCGATCCTGGTCGCCGAGGGCTTCAACTCGGTCGAGGAAATCGCCTACGTGCCGGTCGGCGAGTTGCTGGCGGTGGAAGGTTTCGACGAGGACATCGTCGAGGAGCTGCGGGCCCGCGCGCGCGATGCGTTGCTTAACGAGGCGCTGGCCGCCGAGGAAAGCGACGACAGCGGCGTGCCGGCGGCGGATCTGCTGTCGCTGGAAGGCATGGACGAGGCCACCGCCTACGCGCTTGCCAGCCATGGCGTGCGCACCAGCGAGGACCTGTCGGATCTGGCTGCGGATGAAATTCTTGAATTCGGCATCGAGGATGTGGACCAGGAGCGCGCCGCTGCGCTCATCCTGGCAGCCCGTGCCGAGGAGATCGCCCGATTGGAACGCGGCGAATGAGTCAGCGATGAATGCCGCCCTGAACCGATCAGGGCTTAGAATCCGCGCTACCTTCGCACGCGAGGGGGCGCCAACCAGATCATAGGATCCGAATGTCGCAGCAAACCACCATCCGCAAGCTGGCCGAACTGGTGAATACGCCGGTCGATAAACTGCTGGTTCAACTGGCCGAGGCCGGAATGAAGTTCAGCGGTCCCGACCAGGTCGTGACCAGTACCGAAAAGATGAAGCTGCTCGGCTTCCTGCGCCGTACCCACGGCAAGACCGACAAGCCGGTCGAGGAAGAAGCCCCGGCCGCGCCGAAGAAGATCACCCTGAACCGGCGCAAGCTGCAGGAAGTGACGGTCAGCGCCGGTCGCAGCAAGACCACGGTCAACGTCGAGGTCCGGCAGAAGCGTACCTACGTGAAGACGGCCGAGGATCTGGCTGCCGAGCGTGCGGGTATGTCCTCGGGCGGACGGGTGGATGACGAGCGCGCCGAGATCCTGCGCAAGCTGGAAGCCTCCAAGCAGCGCAATCTGGCTGAACAGCAGAAGCTCGCCGAGCAGGACCGTGCGCGCGCCGAGGAAATCCAGCGCAAGCGCCAGGCCGAGCAGGATGCGCGCGACCGCGTGGAAGCCGAGCGCAAGGCTGCCGTGGAAGCCGAGTCGGCGCCGCCGGCCGCTGCCGCCGCGCCTGCGCCCGCTGCGACACCGAATCCCGGTGCTGGCACCGGTGCCGCCGCCGCCGCCGCGCCGCGCGCGCCGCGTCCGGCCAGCGCGCCGCACCATCCGCCGAAGCCGGCCGCGCCGCGTAGCGACGACCGCAACAACACCGGCAACAAGCACAAGACCCGCGGCTCGCACGTGATGGTCGCCGGCGTCGAGGACGACGACAGCACCAGCCGCTTCGCCGGCCAGTTGCACCTGTCCGCCGCCGATCGCGCGCGCCGTTCCAACGTGCGCGGCAAGCCGCGCGGCGGCAACAGCGGCGGTCGCCGCCAGCCCGAGCCCTCGCGCAGCGGCGGCGGCGCGCATGGCTTCGAGCGTCCGACCGCACCGGTGGTGCGCGAAGTGGCGATCGGCGAGACCATCACCGTGGCCGACCTGGCGCAGAAGCTCGCGCTGAAGGGCGGCGACGTGGTCAAGGCGCTGTTCAAGATGGGCGTGATGGCCACCATCACCCAGTCCATCGACCACGACACCGCGGCGCTGATCACCGAAGAGCTCGGCCACAAGCCGGTACGCGCGGGCAGTGCCGACGCCGAGGACGCGCTGCTGGCGCATACCGAGGACGAGCAGGGCGAGAAGCGCTCGCGTCCGCCGGTGGTCACCATCATGGGCCACGTCGATCACGGCAAGACCTCGCTGCTGGACTACATCCGCCGCACCAAGGTCGCCTCGGGCGAAGCCGGCGGCATCACCCAGCACATCGGCGCGTACCATGTCGAAACCGATCGCGGCGTCATCAGCTTCCTGGATACCCCGGGCCATGCGGCCTTCACCTCCATGCGCGCGCGCGGCGCCAAGCTGACCGATATCGTGGTGCTGGTGGTGGCGGCCGACGACGGCGTGATGCCGCAGACGATCGAGGCGGTCAAGCACGCCAAGGCGGCCGGCGTGCCGCTGATCGTGGCGGTCAACAAGATCGACAAGCCCGGCGCCGATCCGCTGCGGGTCAAGAACGAACTGCTCTCGCAGGACGTGGTCGCCGAAGAATTCGGTGGCGACACCCAGTTTGTCGAAGTCTCGGCCAAGACCGGCGCAGGCATCGACACGCTGCTCGACGCGATCTCGCTGCAGGCCGAAGTGCTGGAACTGAAGGCGGTGTTCGATGGCCGCGCCAGCGGCGTGGTGATCGAATCCTCGCTGGACAAGGGCCGTGGCCCGGTGGCGACGGTGCTGGTGCAGCAGGGCAGCCTGAAGCGTGGCGACTACCTGGTGTGCGGCGTGCAGTACGGCCGCGTGCGTGCGCTGTTCGACGAGACCGGCGGCCAGCCTGCCGAGGCGGGTCCGTCGATTCCGGTGCAGGTGCTGGGTCTGTCCGGCGTGCCGGATGCCGGCGACGACTTCGTCGTGGTCGACGACGAGCGCCTGGCCAAGGACGTGGCGCAGCAGCGCGAGGCCAAGCGCCGCGAGTCGCGCCTGGTGTCCTCGGCGGGCAGCCGCATGGAAGACATCATGTCGCAGCTCGGCAAGGGCGAAGGCCAGCTGTCGCTGAACCTGGTGATCAAGGCCGACGTGCAGGGTTCGGTGGAAGCGCTGAAGCAGTCGCTGGTGGCGCTGTCCAACGAGCAGATCCGCATCAACGTGATCCACTCCGGCGTCGGCGGCATCACCGAGTCCGATGCGAACTCGGCGCTGGCCTCCAAGGCCACGGTGATCGGCTTCAATGTGCGTGCGGATGCTTCGGCGCGGCGCATCATCGAAACCAACGGCGTGGACCTGCGCTACTTCTCGATCATCTACGACGTGATCGACCAGGTGAAGCAGGTGGCGTCCGGTCTGCTCGGCGTGGAAATCCGCGAAGAGATCATCGGTACCGCCCAGGTGCGTGACGTGTTCCGCAGCTCCAAGTTCGGCGCGGTCGCCGGCTGCATGGTCATCGAGGGGGTGGTCAAGCGCAACAAGCCGATCCGCGTGCTGCGCGACAACACCGTGGTGTTCGAAGGCGAGCTGGAATCGCTGCGCCGCTTCAAGGAGAACGTCGACGAGGTGCGCAACGGCACCGAGTGCGGTATCGGCGTGAAGGCCTACAACGACGTCAAGCCGGGCGACCAGATCGAGTGCTTCGAGCGCATCGAAGTGCAGCGCACACTGTGATGTAGCCGGGACCGGGGACCGGGGACCGGGGACCAGGGAAAAGCAAAAGCAGCCGCTCTTGCTCTTCCCGGTCCCCGGTCCCCGGTCCCCGGTCCCGCATCAAAGAGATTCCGGACCATGGCAACAAAATCCTTCCACCGTACCGATCGCGTTTCCGCGCAGATCCGCCGCGACCTGGGCACGATCGTGCATTCGGCCGTGCGCGATCACGGCCTGCCGTCGGTCAGCGTGTCCGACGTCGAGGTCACCCGCGACCTGGCCCATGCCAAGGTGTTCGTTACCGCGTTGCTGCCCGAGCGCTCGGTCGAGGCGGTCAAGGGCCTGAAAGAGCTGGCGCCGCAACTGCGCAGCGAGCTGGCGCGGGCGATGAAGCTGCGCCACGTACCCGAACTGCATTTCCACTACGACGATTCGGTCGATCGCGGCGAGCGCATCGACAACCTGCTGCGCGACATGCCGGAACTGCAGAACACCGAAGACGATAACGGCGACAGCGAGCCGGCTCCGTCCAAGGAGTGAGCGGTTGTCCGATGCGGGAGCATCGTCTGCAGCCATTTTCCAAGTCCGGCCTGCGCCATCGCGCAGGCCTCACCGTCCGATTCCAGATTCGGCTTTTCCGAGTCCCGAGTCCCGAGTCCCCGGTCCCGATTCCCCCATGCCCGTCTTCGGCCCCCGACTGCCCCGTATTTCCTTCCGCCGTCTCGACGGCATCATGCTGCTAGACAAGCCGGCCGGCATGAGTTCCAACGCGGCGCTGCAGGCGGCGCGGCGGCTGTTCCGTGCCGAGAAGGGCGGCCATACCGGCAGCCTGGATCCGCTGGCCACCGGCCTGCTGCCGCTATGCTTCGGCGAGGCGACCAAGCTGGCCGGGCTGCTGCTGGGATCGGCCAAGGCCTATGAAGCCGAGATCGTGCTCGGGGTGAGCACCGACAGCGACGATGCCGACGGCGCGGTGCTGCGCACCCGCCCGGTGCCGCCGATCGATGCGGCGACCCTGCAGGCGGCGCTGGCGCCGCTGCGCGGACGCATCCGCCAGCGCGCGCCGATCTATTCGGCACTGAAGCAGGGTGGCGAGCCGCTGTACGCCAAGGCGCGCCGGGGTGAGGCGATCGAGGCGCCGGAGCGCGACGTCGAGGTCCACGCCATCGACGTGCTCGCCCACGAGGGCGAGCGCCTGCGCCTGCACGTGGCCTGCGGCTCCGGCACCTATATCCGCAGCCTGGCCCGCGACCTGGGCGAGGCGCTGGGCTGCGGCGCGCATATCGCCGGGCTGCGGCGCCTGTGGGTGGAGCCGTTCCGGCAACCGCAGATGGTGACCCTGGAGCGGCTGCAGCAGCTGGCCGCGCAGGAGCCGCAGGCCTTGGAAGCGCTGCTGCTGCCGCTGGCCGCCGGCCTGGTCGACTTCCCGCCGTTGCGCCTGGACCCTGCTGCGGCGCAGCGTTTCCGCATGGGCCAGCGCCTGCGCGATGCCGCCTGGGCGCCGGGCGCGGTCGCGGTGTTCGGCGACGACGGCCTGCCGCTGGGGCTGGGCCAGGTCGATGCTGGCGGGCTGCTGGCGCCGCAGCGCATGTTCAACCTCTGATCCGCGGCCTGCCGCGCGGCCCGGCACGGGCCTTCATGTCGCCGGCCTGGCCGTGACGCGGCGTTAACACCTTGTTCGTCCGGGCTGGGGCCGGTACAATTCGGCGGCCTTTACGGCAACCCTGCGCTCCGGCGCAATCCTTCGCAATCGGCGAGCCAGGCGGTGCGTCTCATCAGCACGTTTCTGCCGGCCCCGCATCTCAGAGAAAACACAGCATGTCCATCGACACCCAGAAAGTCATCGAAGAAAACAAGCGCGGCGCCGCCGATACCGGCTCCCCGGAAGTGCAGGTCGCCCTGCTGACCGCGCGCATCGAGCTGCTGACCGGCCACTTCAAGACCCACAAGAAGGACCACCACAGCCGCCGCGGCCTGCTGCAGATGGTCAACCGCCGCCGCAGCCTGCTCGACTATCTGAAGAAGAAGGATGGCGAGCGCTACAAGGCGCTGATCGAGAAGCTCGGCCTGCGTCGCTGAGGCAACGAACCCTACCGCGGCGCAGTGATGCGCCGCGGTTTCGTTTTGGGTAGTACCGTGGCCCGGGGAATGCTCCGCGCCGCCGGCCGGATCCTCCCGGCCACCCGCCAGCGGCATGGGCCGTCAGCGGTCCATTCGAAGACAGCATCATCCAAGGAAACCCCGTGGCAAAAATCACCAAAACCTTCCAGTACGGCAAGCACACCGTCACCCTCGAAACCGGCGAGATCGCCCGCCAGGCCGGCGGTGCCGTCATCGTCAAGATGGACGACACCGTACTGCTGGTCACCGCCGTCGCCGCCAAGAGCGCGCGCGAAGGTCAGGACTTCTTCCCGCTGACGGTCGACTATCAGGAGAAGTTCTACGCCGGCGGCCGCATTCCCGGCGGCTTCTTCAAGCGCGAGGGTCGTGCGACCGAGAAGGAGACGCTGATTTCGCGTCTGATCGATCGTCCGATCCGTCCGCTGTTCCCGGAGGACTACAAGAACGAAGTGCAGATCATCGCCACGGTGATGTCGATGAACCCGGACATCGACGGCGACATCGCCGCGCTGATCGGCGCCTCGGCCGCGCTGTCGCTGGCCGGCACCCCATTCAACGGCCCGATCGGCGCCGCCAAGGTCGGTTACAAGAACGGCGAGTACATCCTCAACCCGACCATCACCGAGCTGAAGGATTCGCAGCTGGAGCTGGTCGTGGCCGGTACCGCCAACGCGGTGCTGATGGTCGAGTCCGAAGCGGCGCTGCTGTCCGAAAACGTGATGCTGGGCGCAGTCACCTTCGGCCATCGCGAGATGCAGAAGGTCATCAACATCATCAACGAGCTGACCGTCGAAGCCGGCACCAAGCCGTCGGACTGGGTCGCCCCGGCGAAGAACGAAGGCATGATCGCGGCGCTGAAGGAAGCGGTCGGCGATCAGCTGGCCTCGGCCTTCCAGGTGCGCGACAAGCTGCAGCGCCGCGACGCGATCTCGGCGATCAAGAAGGACGTGCTGGCGCAGCTGACGCCGCGCGCGGCGGTCGAAGGCTGGGTCGTCGCCGACCTGTCCAAAGAATTCGGCGAGCTGGAATACCAGACCATGCGCGGTTCGGTGCTGAGCACCAAGGTGCGCATCGACGGCCGTGCGCTGGACACGGTGCGTCCGATCAGCGTCAAGGCCGGCGTGCTGCCGCGCACCCATGGCTCGGCGCTGTTCACCCGCGGCGAGACCCAGGCGATCGTCATCACCACGCTGGGCACCGCCCGCGACGGCCAGGTGATCGACGCGGTCAGCGGCGAGTACAAGGAAAACTTCCTGTTCCATTACAACTTCCCCCCCTACTCGGTGGGCGAGTGCGGCCGCTTCGGCGCGCCGAAGCGTCGCGAGATCGGCCACGGCCGCCTCGCCAAGCGTGGCGTGCTGGCGGTGATGCCGAGCATGGAAGAGTTCCCGTACACGATCCGCGTGGTCTCTGAAATCACCGAGTCCAACGGTTCCTCGTCGATGGCGTCGGTGTGCGGCAGCTCGCTGGCGCTGATGGACGCCGGCGTGCCGATCAAGGCGCCGGTCGCGGGTATCGCGATGGGCCTGGTCAAGGAAGGCGAGGACTTCGTGGTGCTGTCGGACATCCTGGGCGATGAAGATCACCTGGGCGACATGGACTTCAAGGTCGCCGGTACCGCCGAAGGCGTGTCCGCGCTGCAGATGGACATCAAGATCGAGGGCATCACCGAAGAGATCATGAAGCAGGCCCTGGCGCAGGCCAAGGCCGGCCGACTGCACATTCTCGGCGAGATGGCCAGCGCGCTGACCACCCCGCGTTCGGAGCTGAGCGACTACGCGCCGCGCCTGCTGACGATCAAGATCCATCCGGACAAGATCCGCGAAGTGATCGGCAAGGGCGGCTCGACCATCCAGGCGATCACCAAGGAAACCGGCACCCAGATCGACATCCAGGACGACGGCACCATCATCATCGCCTCGGTCAACGCGATCGCTGCGCAGGCCGCCAAGGCGCGCATCGAGCAGATCACCTCGGACGTGGAGCCGGGCCGCATCTACGAAGGCAAGGTCGCCAAGATCATGGACTTCGGTGCATTCGTCACCATCCTGCCGGGCAAGGACGGCCTGGTGCACGTGTCGCAGATCTCCAGCGACCGCGTGGAAAAGGTCAGCGACGTGTTGAAGGAAGGCGATCTGGTCAAGGTCAAGGTGTTGGAAGTCGACAAGCAGGGCCGTATCCGCCTGTCGATGAAGGCCGTGGAAGAAGGCGAGGGCGTGACGGCCGAATAAGCCGTCGGCGTCCATTGCTGCAAAGAAAGCGGGCTTCGGCCCGCTTTTTTCATGCGCGGCGCTGGGACGTGGTGTGCGAGTTGGCTCGGCGATCAAGATGCGTAGCAGGCGAGGAACATTGTGGGAGCGACTTCAGTCGCCACGTGGCTGTGCCGGTAATGCCCGTCGCGACTGAAGTCGCTCCCACAACACTGCGTCAGCTGGAACACCTCGGTCGAAATGCCTTTGCGAGGCCAGTCGCGCGCTCAGTCCGCCTCGTCGCTGATCGCCGGATAGCGCGCCAGGTGCGCCGACAGCGGCCCCGGATGCGCCAGTTGGTAGCCTTGGCCGTAGCGCGCGCCCAGCGCCTGCAGGGTGGACAATTCGCTCTCGGTCTCGATGCCTTCGACGATCACGCTGGCGTTGGTTTCGGCGGCGAAGGACAGGATCGCCAGCGCCAGCCTCTGGCGCCGCGGTTCGGCATCGATGCCGCGGGTCAGGGTCAGGTCCAGTTTGATGATGTCCGGCGACAGGTGCAGCAGGTGGCGCAGGCTGGCGAAGCCGGTGCCGGCGTCGTCCAGCGCGATGCGCAGGCCCTGCCGCTGCAGCGCGCCGATATGCTCGGACAGGCGCGGGTAGTCTGGCGCCTGCAAGTGCTCGGTGATCTCCAGCACCACCCGCGACAGGTCGTGGCCATGCAGCAACTCCTCCAGCTGCGGGTGCAGCAGGGTCTGCGCGGAGACATTGATCGCCAGGTACAGCGGCGCCGGCAGCTGCGCCAGCAACGGCAGCGCTTTGCGCGCCGCGGCCAGCTCCAGTTCCAGCGCAAGCCCGACCTTGTTCGCGTCGTCGAACCAGCGCAACGGTGCCAGGCCGGGATTGGACGGGAACCGCGACAACGCCTCTACGCCGACGATGCGTTGCGTTGACAGCGCCAGCACCGGCTGGGTCACGATCTGCAGGCGTTCGTTGGCGATGACCTCGCGGATCCGCGTGGCGATCGCCGCCTTCTCGCGGAACGCGTGTTTCTCTGCGTTCTGGCGGCGCGCGATGTCGGTCTGCAGCGCGGCGCGGTCCATCGCCAGCGCCAGGGTCGCGCCGACCAGGGTCGCCAGCATCTCCAGCGTGCGCACGTCCTGCGCGGTGTAGCTGCAGGGGTAGGGCGACATCACCTTGAGCACGCCGATGCCGCGCTCGCCATAGCGGAGCGGCACCACCAGCATCGAGCGCAGGCCGACCTTGCGGCAGGCCTCCAGATTGACCCGCGGGTCCTGCTCCGAATCGTCGCACTGCAGCACCTTGCCGCTGCGCATGCATAGCCCGGACAGGCTGCAGGTGCTGGGCAGGCGCAGGCCCAGATGCTGTTCAGCGCTGCCGCTCGCCGACCAGTACAGCATGTCGTTGCCGTCGCGCATCTCCACCACCGCGCCGTTGGAGCGGGTCAGCTCCTGCGCGCGGCGGGTCACCACATCGACCACCTGCAACGGATCGCTGCCGGCGGCAGCGATCTCGCCCTGGGCCAGGATGATCCGCGATAGCAGCAGCGCATCCTCGCTCATCGTCGAGACAACCGGGTCGGACTCGGCAGTGGTATCGGCAGGGCGCTGGACCCAGTCCGAAACATCGGATTCCTTGGTCATGCCCGGATCATGCGCCGATGGTTCGGCGCAGGGCAATCGGATTTCGCCGGAGTTGCGCTAGCGGAGCATGGAATTGCAGCGCGCATCACGCTGCGCCATGGCATGCCCGAGCGCGGCGTTCAACCGGCCGTGCCGCCCTTGCGCGGTTTGCCGTACAGGATGCGCAGCTCGTCCTTGGCCTGCTCCAGCACTTCGCGCCGCTGCGCCGGCAACTGCTTGCCGGCGCGATTGATGTAGAACGTCAGCATCGACATCGCCGAACGATACGGGCCGGTGCGGCGCCGTGCGCTCTTGTCGGCGGAGTGCTTGAGCGAACGGGCGATGGACACCGGGTCGTCGCGTTCGAACACGCTGGGCGTGAGTTCTTGCGCATCGCTGCTTTCGTTTACCGGCTGGACCCAGTGGGTGTTAGAAACGTTCGAGCTGCTGTCTGCCACTGCTGATGCTCCTTGGCTAGTGAAAAATGCGGAGATGAAGTCAATGCCGGATCGCCGCCTCGCCGATGGCGGGCGGATGGCTCAGGGAAAGGAAACACGATGCGCCAACGTGCACGCCGTGCCGGTGCGAACTGCTACAGCGTGTGAAGAACGCTGCAATACACTGCAGCGCGCGATGGTCTGCGCGGCCCGGGTGTGTGCTGCGCAATGCCGTCGCACTGGCGCAGGCAGGCGCCACCACTGCATTGCTGCGTCGGCATCGACGCAGTTGTTCGATCATGCTGCCATGCTGCATGCAAGGCTCCCCAAAGCGAATTTTGCGTCCAGTGCGCTAACGCTAGATGCGCAGGCGTGACGGCATCGACAACATAGCCGCGCATTTTGGTGTAAGTGGTAGACAGTGTGGTCTTCACTGAATCATTAACCGAAAACCCCTTGAAAACAGCTGCGCCGCGCATGCTTGCTTGATCTGCATTGGTAACGTCACCATGTTTTCGGTGCGTGACTGACTCGGTTGTTGTGCCAAGGACGATCGCGACATTCCATGTTTTCGCCCGCAGTGCATTCGATCGCGACGTTGCGTCGCAGGAGATCGCATGTCGTTCGTGCAAGCACGCTTCCATCCTGCCGTCGCCCGCTGATTCGAGCGCCGTTTTGCCTCGCCGACGCCGGCGCAACTGGCTGCGTGGCCGGCGATCAAGGCCGGACGGCACACCTTGGTGGCGGCGCCCACCGGCTCCGGCAAGCCCCTGACCGCGTTTCTCGCTGCGCTCGATGCGCTGTTGCGTGAAGGTCTGTGCGATGGCGGACTCGCCGACCACACCCAAGTGTTATACGTGTCGCCGCTGAAAGCGCTTTCGAACGATATCTTGCTCAATCTCGCGGCGCCGCTGACCGGCATTCGCGCCGAGTTGGCCGCGCTCGGCCTGCCCGACGTGGAGATCCGCACCGCGGTGCGCCCCGGCGACACGCCGCAGCGCGCGCGCGCGCAGGCGCGGCGGCGCCCCGCCGCATGTGCTGGTGACCACGCCCGAGTCGCTGTACGTGCTGCTCGGGTCGGTGTCGGGGCGCGATGCGCCGCGCCACGTGCACACGGTGATCGTCGATGAGATCCACGCGCTTGCCGCGAACAAGCGCGGCAGCCACCTGGCGCTGTCGCTGCAGCGCCTGCAGCAGCTTTGCGCGGTGCCGCCGCTGCGCATCGGCCTGTCGGCGACGCAAAAGCCGATCGACGCGGTCGTGCGCTTTCTGGTCGGCAGCGCTGCGGTGCACGCCGGCCAGCCCGAGTGCGAGATCGTCGACATCGGCTATGCGCGTGCCCGCGACCTGGCGCTGGAGCTGCCGCCGACGCCGCTCAGCGTGACCATGTCCAACGACCAGTGGCAGCGGGTGTATGCGCGCCTGGCCGAACTGGTGCGCGCGCATCGCACCACGCTGGTGTTCGTCAACACCTGGCGCATGGCCGAACGCACCGCGCGGCATCTCGGCGAACTGCTCGGCAGCGGCATGGTGGCGGCGCACCACGGCAGCTTGGCGCGCGAGGCGCGGCTGCTCGCCGAGCAGCGGCTCAAGGCCAGCCAGTTGCAGGTGCTGGTCGCCACCGCATCGCTGGAACTTGGCCTGGACATCGGCGAAGTGGACCTGGTGTACCAGCTCGGCTCTCCGCGTTCGATCGCCAGTTTCCCGCAGCGCGCCGGGCGTTCCGGCCACGCCGTCGGCGGCACGCCGAAGGCGCGGCTGTTCCCGCAATCGCGCGACGACCTGGTCGAATGCGCGGCCCTGCTCGACTGCGTGCGTCGCGGCGAACTGGATGCGCTGCGCATCCTCGACGCGCCGCTGGACGTGCTGGCGCAGCAACTGGTCGCCGAGGTGGCGTGCCAGGAATGGGACGAGGACGCGCTGTACGCGCTGGTGCGCGCTGCCTGGCCGTACGCGGCGCTGCCGCGCGAACGTTTCGACACGGTGTTGCGGATGCTGCGCGATGGCTTCAGCATCCGGCTTGGTCCGCGTGCCGGCTATCTGCATCGCGACGCAGTGCATGGCCGCGTGCGCCAGCGCCGCGGCGCGCGCATGGCCGCGCTGACCTCCGGCGGCACGATTCCAGAGACCGGCGACTACAGCGTGTTGCTGGAGCCGCAGGCCGCGACCATCGGTACGGTCAACGAAGACTTCGCGGTGGAGAGCCTCAGCGGCGACGTGTTCCAGCCTGGCAATGCCAGCTATCGCATCCTGCGCGTGGAGGCAGGGAGGGTGCGGGTGGAAGACGCGCGCGGCGCGCCGCCGAACATCCCGTTCTGGCTAGGCGAGGCGCCGGGGCGCAGCGACGAACTGTCGGTGGGCGTGCCGCGGCTGCGCGCGCAGCTGGAGCGGTGCCTGGAGCAGGGCGGCACAGCGCAGGCGCTGGCCTGGCTGCACGCGGAACTGGCGCTGGACGCCGCCGCTGCGCAGCAGTTGCTGGACTATCTGGACCGCGCACGCACTGCGCTGGGCGCGCTGCCCACGCAAACTTGCATCGTGCTGGAGCGCTTCTTCGACGCCAGCGGCGGCACCCAGTTGGTGATCCACAGCGTGTACGGCAGCCGCATCAATCGCGCCTGGGGTCCGGCCTTGCGCAAGCGCATCTGCCGCATCTTCAATTTCGAACTGCAGGCGGCGGCCACCGAGGACGTGATCGTGTTGTCGCTGTCGACCCGGCACAGCTTCGCGCTGGAAGAGGTCGCGCGCTCTCTGCATGCGTCGTCGGCGCTGCAGCTGCTGGTGCAGGCGCTGCTGGACGCGCCGCTGTTCGGCGTGCGCTGGCGCTGGAATGCCACCAACGCGCTGGCCTTGCCGCGCTTCAGCGGCGGGCGCAAGGTCGCCCCGCCGCTGCAGCGGATGAAGTTGGAAGATCTGTTGGCCACGGTGTTCCCCGACCAGGTCGCCTGTGCGGAGAATCTGGTCGGCGAGCGCGAGATTCCCGAACACCTGCTGGTCGCGCAGACGCTGCACGATTGCCTGCACCAGGCGATGGACAGCGACGGCTGGCTGCAACTGCTGCGCGGCATCGAGGACGGCAGCGTGCGTGTGTTGGCGCGATCTGGCGGCGCCGTCGCCGCTCGCGGCCGAGGCGCTGGACGCGCGGCCGTACGCGTTCCTCGACGATGCGCCGCTGGAAGAGCGCCGCACCCAGGCTGTGCACAGCCGCCGCTACCAGGATCCGGACAGCGCCGATGACGTCAGCCGGCTCGACCCCGACGCGATCCCGCCGTGCGCGAGGAAGCCTGGCCGCAGCCGCGCAGCCGCGACGGGATGCACGAGGCGCTGGTCGCGCTCGGCGTGCTGGCGCAGCTGGAAGGCTTCGAAGCGCCGGCGGCGCTGTGGGAAGCGGAGCTGTTGCCGGCGCGGGTGCGCGACTACGCGTTGGCCTGGCTGGACGACCTGTGCAGCGCCGGGCGCACGCTGTGGACGCGCACGCCCCCGGCAGCGGTCAATGCCGGCGGCGCCGGTTCGCTGCGCAGCACGCCGATCCTGCTGCTGCCGCGGCGCAGTGCCGCGCAATGGTCATGGCTGGCGCCGGCCGCGGATGCCGCCGCGTCGGGTGCGCCAGGCTCGCGCGCGCAGAAAGTGGTCGATTACTTGGGTACGCATGGCGCCTCGTTCTTCGACGAGATCGCCGATGCCACGCGGCTGCTGTCCATCGAACTGGAAGATGCGCTGGCCGAGCTGGTGGCCGCAGGCCGCATCCACTGCGACAGCTACGCCGGTCTGCGCGCGTTGTTGGTGCCGGCCTCGAAGCGACCGTCGGCGCTGTTGCAGCGCCGGCGCCGGGTGCCGCTGTACGTCATCCAGGATGCGGGGCGCTGGGCGCTGCTGCGCGGCGTCAGCGAGGCTGGCGACGCCTCGGCGCGCAGCGAGGCGCTCGAGCATCTGGCGCGGACCTTGCTGCGTCGCTACGGCGTGATCTGCTGGCGTCTGCTCGAACGCGAAGCGTCGTGGCTGCCGCCGTGGCGCGAACTGCTGCGCGTCTATCAGCGGCGGGAGGCGCGTGGCGAGATCCGCGGCGGGCGCTTCATCGGTGGCCTGTCGGGCGAGCAGTTCGCCTTGCCCGAGGCGATCGGCCTGCTGCGCCAGGTGCGGCGCCAGCCGCACGACGGCGCCTGGCTGTGCGTGCCTGCCGCCGATCCGGCCAACCTGCTCGGCAGCGTGCTGCCGGGCAGCCGGGTGCCGCGCGTGCCCGGCGCACGGGTGCTGTACCGCGACGGCGTGCCGGTGGCGGCCTGGGTCGCCGAGCGTTTCGAGCCGTTGCAGGAATTGAGCGCTGCCGACAGCGCGCTGGCACGGCAGCGACTGACCGAAGCGCCTGCATCCGGCACACGCAATGAGATCGCAGCCATGCTCGCCGGCCTGCGCTGAGGCGCGATGCTCGCCTGCCTCCCTGTTCAGTAACGTATTTCATTCAGAGATCGCAGAGAAACCCTGTCCATGGGCAAAGTTTTCACGCTTTGTCTACGGATCGCCTAGGTTTGCATCACGCTTTTGCAGCTGCCCTGCACGGTCCGAATTCGTTTACAGAACAAGTGCAGCATGTGCGCAAAACGCGCCAAGCCGTTTCCTGCTGCTTCCAAAGCCTCTTCCAAAGGCTGTCGAGCGTATTCATCGAATACCCGCACGCCCACGCCTGTGTGCTGAATTCCGCAATTGAGGCATCGATTAAAGGCGGCTTCGGCGAGCGCCGATAGCGTTCAGGCAACGGGCGCTACCGCAGCAAGGACATCGCGGCCTTACGCACGTTGATGTTCATTCCCGACGACGTCAGGCGGATTGCCACGGGAAGGAGCATCGAGACCGGTCGTGGTGACACGGTCGTTACCAAACAATCGGGGAAACATCATGTTGGGCAATATGAAAATCGGTATCAGGCTGACCTGCGCGTTCCTGATCGTGGCGGCCATCGGCGCGTGCATAGGCGCGATCGGCATCCGCAATTCCGGGCGCATCAACGACTACGCCACGCAGTTGTACGAGCGCGAGTTGCTCGGCCTGTCCAACATCAAGGAAGCCAACATCAACCTGATCAACGCCGGCCGTGCGCGCGCCAACCTGCAGCTGTCCTCCACCCAGGAGGAGCGCGCCAAGCATCTGGCCAGCCTGGACAAGTACACCGCCAACGTCGTCGATTACGTCGCCAAGGCGCGGGGGTCATTCAGCGCCCCGGAGTCCAAGGCCAAACTGGCGCGTTTCGACAGCGTGTGGAAGGACTACCTGCTGCATCGCGGCCGGTTCGTCGAAAAGGTCGCGCGCGAGCCGCTGCAGCATACCAGCCCGGAACTCATCGACCTGTCCGGCAAGGTGCGCGGCGCTTCCGACGAACTTGATCTGCTGATGAGCGAACTGGCCGCCATCAAGGAAACCCGCGCCGCCGAGGCAAGCGCCGAAACCCATGCAATCCATGTCAGCAGCGCCAGGATGCTGACCGCGATCATCGTCGGCGGCGTGCTGCTCGGGGTCGGTATGGGTTTCTTCATCAGCCGCAGCGTGACCAAGCCGATCGGCAAGGCGGTGGATGTCGCCAATGCGTTGGCCGAGGGCGACCTGAGCGTGCTGATCGAGGTCAAGTCGAAGGACGAGGCAGGGCAGTTGCTGCTGGCGATGCAGCGCATGGTCGGCAAGTTGCAGCAGGTGGTCGGCGAGGTCAACGCCAGCGCGCAGACCCTGGCCGGCGCTTCGGAGGAAGTCAATGCGACCGCGCAGTCGCTGAGCCAGGCCTCGACCGAGCAGGCGGCCGGGGTCGAGGAGACCAGCGCCTCGCTGGAGCAGATGACCGCCTCGATCGGGCAGAACACCGACAACGCACGCATCACCGACGGCATGGCGGCGCAGGCTGCCAGGGAAACGCTGGAGGGCGGCGAAGCCGTGGTGGCCACCGTGGCGGCGATGAAGCAGATCGCGCAGAAGATCGGCATCATCGACGACATCGCCTACCAGACCAATCTGCTGGCGCTGAATGCGGCGATCGAGGCGGCGCGCGCCGGCGAGCATGGCAAAGGCTTCGCCGTGGTCGCCGCGGAAGTGCGCAAGCTGGCCGAGCGCAGCCAGATCGCCGCGCAGGAAATCGGCGAGGTCGCCGGCTCCAGCGTCGAGCTGGCGGAGAAGGCCGGACGCCTGCTGGAAACCATCGTGCCCAGCATCAAGAAGACCTCCGATCTGGTGCAGGAAATCGCCGCCGCCTCGCAGGAGCAGGCGTCCGGTGTAGCGCAGATCAATGCCGCAGTGGTGCAGTTGAGCCAGACCACGCAGCACAACGCCACCGCCTCCGAGGAGTTGGCGGCGACCGCCGAAGCAATGAGTTCGCAGGCCATGCAATTGCAGGACAGCATGGCGTTCTTCCAGTTGCCCGGGCTTGCGCGCACCGGCAGCGCACAGATGCGCGAAGGCGATGCGGAAAGCTCGGCGCGCAACCCCCGATCGCGTCCGGCAGTGCGCGATCGGATGAGTGCTGCGCGCCGGCCGGGCAGCGCAAAGCCGGACCGCGGCGAGGTGCGGCTGGGTCATGCCTGATGCGCCGCGCGGCGACACCGCGCGGCGCTCGAACGCTTCCCTGCCCCCATAACGTGCATCCCCTTTCGGAGAGAATTCCGTGATCAAAAACACCAAGATATCGACCAAACTCTACGGCGGATTTTCGGTCATTCTGTTGATTCTCGTGGCGCTGGCAGCGGTGGCCTACTACAACGTCACCGCGTTGTCGCAGGCCAACTACTGGAACACGCACACCTACAAAGTGATCGCCGAAGTGGACGGCGCGCTCACCAGCCTGATCAACATCGAGACCGGCACCCGCGGGTTCTCCCTGACCGGCGAAGACGAATTCCTGCAGCCCTACCGGACCGGCCTGGCCGATTTTGAGCAGCACCTGACCAAAGCCCGCGAGTTGACCGTTGACAATGCCAAACAACAGACGCGGCTGAATGCGTTGAAGGAGGCGCAGAAGCAGTGGCTGGGCCAGGCAGTGCACCCGCAGATCGCCTTGCGCCACAACGTCAACGGCGGCGACGCGACGATGGAGGCGCTCGCGGCCGCGGTGCGCTCTTCCAAGGGCAAGGCCTACATGGACGCCATGCGCGACAAGATGGCCGAAGTGCGCCAGGCCGAGAGCGATCTGCTGGCGGCACGTGCGGCCGAGGCCGAGCAACTGCAGCGGCGCACCAGCATCACCTTGATCATCGGCAGCCTGGCCGCGGCGCTGTGCGCGGTGATGATCGGGTTCCTGATCACGCGCTCGCTGATGACCGAACTGGGGGGCGAGCCGGGCATGGTGATGGAAGTGGCCACGCGCATCGCGCAGGGCGATCTCACCGTGCAGGTGCCGACCCGCGGCAACGATACCAGCAGCGCGATGGTGGCCTTGCAAATGATGGTCGACCGCTTGGCGGAGGTGGTCGGCGACGTCAACAACAGCGCGCAGTCGCTGGCCGGTTCGTCGGAGGAGGTCAGCGCCACCGCGCAGGCATTGAGCCAGGCGGCCAGCGAACAGGCTGCCGGGGTGGAGGAGACCAGCGCCTCGCTGGAGCAAATGACCGCTTCGATCGGGCAGAACACCGACAACGCCCGGATCACCGAGGGCATGTCCGCGCAGGCGGCCAAGGACGCCGTCGAAGGCGGCGCCGCGGTGCTGGCCTCCACCCATGCGATGAAGCAGATCGCGCAGAAGATCGGCATCATCGACGACATCGCCTACCAGACCAACCTGCTGGCGCTGAACGCGGCGATCGAGGCCGCGCGTGCCGGCGAGCATGGCAAGGGCTTTGCGGTGGTCGCCGCGGAAGTGCGCAAGCTGGCCGAGCGCAGCCAGGTGGCCGCGCAGGAAATCGGCGAGGTGGCGGCCAACAGCGTGGGCCTGGCGGACCGCGCAGGCAACCTGCTGGAGACCATCGTGCCCAGTATCAAGAAGACCTCCGACCTGGTGCAGGAGATCGCCGCCGCGTCGCAGGAGCAGTCCTCCGGCGTGAACCAGATCAATCTTGCGGTGTCGCAGCTGAGCCAGACCACGCAGCAGAACGCCACTGCCTCCGAGCAGCTGGCGGCGACCGCCGAGCAAATGAGCTCGCAGGCCGAGTCGCTGCAGCATGCAATGGCGTTCTTCCGCTTGAACCGCGGCCAGGAGACGTTGCCGCCGCGCGGCGTCGAGCGGCCACGCACGGGCGTGGTGCGGCCGGCGCGGGCGGCGGCAGGTAAGGCCGCACGTGCGCGGCCTTTGCCTGCCGCCTATGCGATGGTCGAATCCCCGGACGAAGCGCAATTCGTCAATTTCTAGAGGATGAGCTGATGCAGAACGCGACGTTTGGTGCTTCGGCGCAAGAGCCCGATCATGGCCCATTGCAGTTCCTGACCTTCCAGCTGGGCCAGGAGTTGTTCGGCCTGAGCATCGTGGGCATCAAGGAAATCATCGAGTACCGTGCGCCCACGCCGGTCCCGTCCATGCCTGCGTGCGTGCGCGGGGTGATCAACCTGCGTGGCGCGGTGGTGCCGATCGTGGATCTGCAACGGCGGCTCGGCCGCGCGTCCAACGAGGTCACCCGGCGCAGTTGCGTGGTGATCGTGACGCTGGAACGCGAAGGCGCCGATCAGGCGTTCGGGTTGCTGGTCGACGCGGTCAGCGAGGTGCTGGATATTTCGCCGCAGCAGATCGAGGCGGCACCGTCGTTCGGTTGCGGCATCGGCGACGAACTGATGCAGGGCGTGGGAAAGTTGGACGGTCGGCTGGTGATCCTTCTGGAGCGCACGCGTGTGCTGGCGATCGACGGCGACGTCCATGCCCACGCGCCTGCGGCCGCGTTGGCCGCCTGAGCGTTCTGCGCTGTCGCCGTGATACGCGCATCACGTTGGACCGGCTAGTGTCGTGGCGGTAGGGCATCCGCCCGCCACAGCGAGGTCCGTACATGCCGAACCAGGACAAACAGCACAGCGACGAACAAGGCATCCGCGAAGGTCAGCAGGACCGCGCCCAGGACGACACCGCCAAGCAACGGCAGGGACTGGAGGACGAGAAACTGCGCCAGGCGCACGAGCGCGGCCCCAGTTCCGGCGAACACACCGGCTGAAGCTGCCGTCGCCTGCCGTTCACAGCGATGGCGAGCGCGGCGCCGCTGCCCCGTGCGCAGCAGATCAGCAACTGAACCGCGCAGCGCCAACCGCCGCGCAATGCCATCGCGGTAGGGGCGTGTCCTATGTGTGCCGGCGCCGGAATGCAGCCACAAAAAAGCCCCGGAGTTGCCTCCGGGGCTTTTGTCTGAACAAGTGGTGGAGCGGAAGGGGATCGAACCCTCGACCTTCGCATTGCGAACGCGACGCTCTCCCAGCTGAGCTACCGCCCCACATCAGACGCATAGTCTAACTGGCCCATGGCATGCGTGCCAAGAGGGGCGGTGGATCTGTGGCGGCGAGGCAGTCCCGACGCGCCGCGCGCAGCGCGGCTTGCGCAGCGCATCCGTAGGCGCAAGCCGCGCCGGCTCCATGTGAAGACAGGAATACGCACGCGCATTCGGGCAGCCAGCGGACAGAGTCGATATAATAGGAGGCCGAAATCCTCGCCAGACGATTTCGTCGTTCCGGATGAAATATTCCGTCCGTTCCAAATCTTTTATCCACGGGTCTTTGAAAAATGACGGAAGTTCGCAACTTGCAACAAATCGCCGAAGCCAAGGCCAAGCTGCACGAAGAAATTCGCAAGCTGGAAGAGCAGGAGAAGCAGGCGCGCGAAGGCGAGACCAGCGCCGCGCATGCCAACATCCTGTCGCTGCTGGAGCAGTTCGCCGAGTTCTTCAGCGCCAAGCAGCGCAACGAGATCGCTGCCTACGTGACCAGTGCGGCGCCGAAGCCGGCCAGCGCCAAGTCCTCCGGCGGCCGCAGCGAGGTCAAGCCGAAGTACCAGCTGCCGCACACCGGCGAGACCTGGTCCGGCCGCGGCCGCACCCCGAAGGCGTTCGCCGCCTGGGAAGGGACCGCCGCCTACAACGAATGGAAGGCGCGCAACCCGGACCTGAAGTTCCCGCTGGTCAAATACTGATCGGTCGAAAAAGGCCAGGTTTCCTGGCCTTTTTATCCCCGATGGTTTTTAAACAGTATGGCGCTGGCCTCGCTTCGCCATGGATGAACGGATTGCGTCCGGCATGCCGGAGCATGGCGCGCAGCGCCAGGACCTGCTTGCCTGGGCGGCCTGGCGCCGGAGAATACGTTGCGATTGCCAGGTGCTTTTCGTCCGTGCGCTGGCGACCCTGCGGTCGCGACTTCAGTTGCGACGTGTTCTACCAGTAAAGCCGTCGCGACTGAAGTCGCCCACAACGCTTCGCTTGCTGACGCTTGCGCCGATGCTGTCCTAGCCCGCGCTGCCCAGCAGCGGCTGCAGCGTCGCTTCCAGTTCGCGCCGGCGCCAGCCGGCCAGCGGCTGCGGCCATTGGCCGCCTTCCAGCAGGGCTTCCAGGTGCTTGCGCGAAGCGAGCAGGCCGTCGGCCAGGCCGAGTTCGGCGCTGCGTGCGGATACCGCGTCCTGCAGTCGCTTCAAGGCGGCCTTGTTGTCGTCGCTGGCGGCCAGCGCCAACGGCGCGTCCGCTTCGTCGGCCAGCGGCGTGGTCAGCGCCTGCCACAGCGCGTCGCCGAGCTTGCGCGGCGCTTTGGGGTGCTTGTCCAGCATCGCCTGCAGCGCGTGGCGGTCGCCGGGAGGGAAGCGCGCCAGGGTGGCGGCCAGTTCGTTGTCCAGGATCCAGCTGCGCGGCTTGTCGCTGTGCCGTGCTTGCACGTCGCGCCAGCGCAGCAGGCGCAGCAGGCGCTGCTGCGCCGGCGGATCCATGAACTGCGCCGAGCGCATGCCCAGATGCGGCCAGCGCTCTCCTTCGTCGTGCTCCACGGTGCCGAGCAGGCGCTCGCCGTCTTCGTGCAGCCAGGCGCTGCGGTCCAGCGTTTGCAGCCGTTCCTGCAATGCGTCGTGGATCGCGAACAGGTGGCGCACGTCGTCGGCGGCGTAGTCCAGCTGCGCAGGCGACAGCGGACGGCGCAGCCAGTCCGAGCGGGTCTCGCCCTTGGCCAGGTGCACGCCGGTGATTTCCTGGACCAGCTTCTGGTAGCCCATGCCGGCGCCGATGCCGGCCAGGCCGGCGCCGATCTGGGTGTCGAACAGGGGCCGTGGCAGCGCGCCGCAGGCACACTTGAACGCGACCAGGTCTTCGCTGGCGCTGTGCATGACCTTGAGGATGGCCGGGTCCGACAGCCACGGCGCCAGCGCTTGCGGCATGCCGGGGATCAGCGGATCGATCAGCAGGATCTCGTCGGCCACCGCCATCTGCACCAGTGCCAATTGCGGCCAGTAGGTGCGTTCGCGGACGAATTCGGTATCCAGGCCGATCCTGGCCGGGCGCTGCGCCAGCCGTTCGGCCAGCTCGGCGGGTTGCTTGATCCAATAGGGCACGTGGTTTCCGTCGAATGCAGGGTTTGCTCAGGCAGGCGAGAATAGCCTAACGTCGGCCCGCCGGCCGCACGGACGCGATGCGCGGATGCCATCGGGAGGCCAATGTCGTTGGGAGGAAGCGTGCGTACGAGCGGCACCGTGATCGCCTGGACCCTGCTGGTCGCGCTGCTGTGCGGCTGCAGCGGGCCGGCGCCTGCGCCACCGGCGCAACCCGCCAGGCCTGTGCTCGCCAAACCCGCGCAGGCGGCGGCAACGGCAGCCAGCAAGTCGGTGCAGGCGCCAAGCGTCACCATCGGCGGCGAGGATGCCGCCGAGACGGTGGCGCGCTGGCAGCCGCCGCTGCCGGCGCTCGAGCGCGCGCAACTGGCGCGGGCGCGCCGCGATGCCGCGCGCGCGCTGGCCGAGGACCGCCTGTTCGAGGACCCGCAATCGGCGATCCCGCTGTACCTGGCGATCCGTGCGCTGGCGCCGCAGGACCCGGTCGCGCGCGACGGCCTGCGCAAGGCGCGGCGCCGGCTGCTGCAACTCGGCGACGACCTGTTGCGCGCATCGGAGCAGCAGGAGCAGGCACCCGGGCGCGCCGATCGCATCGCGATGGTGGCGCTGTCGCTGGATGCCGACGATCCGGCGGTGCGGCGCCTGCAGCAGCGGGTGGAGACCGCGCAGCGGGTGCTGGCCTACAACCGCGCTGGCGAAGACGATCTACGCGCCGGTCGGCTCGGCGAAGACGGCAACGGCGCGCTGGCCAACTTCCGCGAAGCACTGCAACTTGACGCCGACGACGCGCGCGCCCGTCAGGGCGTGGCGGCGGTGGAGAGCGCGTTGATCCGGCGCGCCGAGGCGGCCGCGAGGCTGTCCGATTTCGCCGCTGCCGGCAGCTGGCTGGCGCGCGCGGCGCGGATCCGCGACGCTGCCGCCACCGTGCGTGACGCGCGTGTGCGGGTGGAAGGCGTACGCACCGCGCGCATCGCCGTGCTGCGCGACGCCGGCCTGCGCGACCTGGCCACGCCGGCCGGACTGAAGGCGGCGCGCGAGAAACTGGGCGATGTGTTGCGCATCGCCGATCCGGGCGATCCGGTGGCGGCGATGCTGCGCGAGCGTATCGACCTGGCCACCTACTACGGCAGCTTCCGCCCCGGCCAGGTGTTCACCGACGCCATGAGCAGCGGCGAGCGCGGGCCGCAGATGATCGTGGTGCCGCACGGCGGCTTCCGCATGGGCGCCAGCGACAGCGAGCCGGGCGCGATGCCGGCGGAGCAGCCGCTGCACTACGTGCGTTTCGACCGCGGCTTCGCGATGTCGATCACCGAGGTCACCGTGGCCGAGTTCCGTCGCTTCGTCGAGGTCAGCGGCGCGCGGCCGCGGGCCACGCGGCGCGGGCATTCGATCGTCTACGATGAGCGCAGCGGCAACTTCGTGCGCCGCAGCGGCACCGACTGGCAGTCCGGCTACAACGGCGCGCGCGCCGCGCCGAACAGCCCGGTGATGCACGTCAGCGTGCGCGATGCCGAGGCCTACGCAGCGTGGCTGTCGCAGCAGACGGGGCGCCACTACCGGCTGCCCAGCGAGGCCGAGTTCGAATACGCGCTGCGCGCCGGCGGCCGCGGCCGTTATCCCTGGGGCAACGCCGGCACGCCGCCGCCCGGCGCCGGCAACTTCACCGGCGGCGGCGACGTCTCGCCCGGCGGCCGGCACTGGAACAACTCCTTCGTCGGCTATGCCGACGGCTTCTGGGGGCCGGCGCCGGTCGCCAGCTTCAAGGCCAACGCCTGGGGTCTGCACGACATGGGCGGCAACCTCAGCGAGTGGGTCGCCGATTGCTGGCATTCCAGCTACCGCCGCGCACCGGCCGACGGCGCCTCTTGGTACAACCCCGGCTGCCGCTCGCGTGTGGTGCGCGGCGGCAACTGGGCCAACGCGCCGGAGCAGACCCGTTCCGCCTGGCGGCTGATGCAGGACTCCGATACCACCAGCGCCCGGGTCGGTTTCCGCCTGGTGCGCGGAATTTGACGCGGCCGCGCAGCGCGCCCGGCTACAGTGCCGCGCACAGGCAGGCGCCTTCGCCGCCCACCAGCCAGCAAGGGGATTGGAGATGAGCAACGTGTTCGGCCGCCAGGGCGGGGAACAGGGCGGGAACCGCCGCGGGCCGCTGGGCGGCGTGCGCTGGCTGGTGCTGCTGGGCTTCGCGGTGTACGCAGGGTTCTATTGGTTCTCCAACCGCAGCGAGGATCCCTACACCGGCCAGAAGGTGCTGATCGACAATTCGCTCGGCGTCGAGGACGAGAAGGCGCTGGGCCTGCAGGCTTACCAGGAGATCCTGGCGAAGGAACACCCGGTCGATCCGCAGTCGCAGGTGGCGCAGCAGGTGCGCGCGATCGCGCAGCGGCTGATCGCCAAGGTCGACGTGGTCGAGGACGCGCTGGCCGCCGAGCACGGCATGCAGGCCAGGCACTACGCGCGCGGCTTCGACTGGGACGTCAACGTGATCGAGTCCGAGCAGGCCAATGCGTTCTGCCTGCCCGGCGGCAAGATGGCGGTCTACACCGGCTTGTTGCCGGTGACCAGGAGCGCCGATGCGATGGCGGTGGTGATGGGCCACGAGATCGCGCATGCACTGCTGCGCCACGGCGCGCAACGCATGGCGCAGCAGAAGCTGACCCAGATCGGGCAGATGGCCGGCGCGGCCAGCGGCATGGACCCGCAACAGCAGCAGATGGCGATGGCGGCGATGGGCTATGGCTATCTGCTGCCGTACGCGCGCAGCCACGAGACCCAGGCCGACGAGGTCGGGCTGATGCTGGCCGCGGCGGCGTGTTTCGATCCGCGCGAAGCGGTGCCGCTGTGGCAGCGGATGAGCGCCAGCGGCGGCGGCCAGGCGCCGCCCGAGTTCTCGTCCACGCACCCCAATCCGGGCACGCGGATCCAGAACCTGCAGGCGCTGATGCCCAAGGCGCTGGAGTACCGGCAGCGCTTCTGCGAAACGGCGAAGACGGCGCAGCGATAAGCGCGCCGTCGCCACGCGCCGCGGCAGCTGCCTGGTTGCTGAATGTGGCTGGGTGCGGCTGCGAGGGCGCGCATGGCGCGGGTGCATCATGCGCCTGTCGCCACCGCGAGACTCATCCATGAAACGCTTGCTGCTGTCATTGCTGGGACTGGCCGCGCTGCTGGCCGGCTGCGCCAGCAACCGGATCAGCGACGACGAGCGCCTGGCGCTGTACCGCGCCCACGCTGCTGCGCCGGTGCGCGACTTCCAGTACTTCAACCGGCTCAGCGGCTGGACCGCGCTCGGCGACAGCGCGCTTGCGGTGTGGACGCGGCCGAACCAGGCCTATCTGCTGGAGTTGAGCGGCCGCTGCACCGATCTGGACTTCGCTCCCAGCATCGCCATCACCCATTTCAGCGACCGCGTGTCGGCGCGTTTCGACGACGTGCTGGTGATCGGCGGCAGCCCGGGCGCGATCCGCCTGCCGTGCCGCATCCAGAGCATCCGCCCGCTCGACATCAAGGCGCTGCGTATCTCGGAAAAGGAATTGCGCCAGGCCAAGGTGCAGGAGCGGGCGCAGCGTCAGGCGCCGGCGCAGTAGCGTCGGCGTCAGGCGGGTTGCGGTTGGTGTGGAAGAGGCGGGCGCGCAGCGGCTGCGGTCGCGGCGGGCTTTGCCGATGGGTTCTGTCGCGGCTGAAGCCGCTCCTACACGGAGCTTCGTCTTGCCTGCGCTCAGGACTCCTGCTCGGGTTCCACGTAGCCCTCGGGCTTGGGTGCGCCGCCCTGGAACAGGAATTTCTCCAGTTCTGCCTCGAGGAACGCGCGATGCTTGGGTTCGCGCGGCGATAGCCGGTTCTCGTTGATCAGCATGGTCTGGTGCGCCAGCCACGCCTGCCAGCCGGCCTTGCCGATCTGCGCGAACACGCGCTGGCCGAGTTCGCCGGGATACGGCACGTAGTCGAGGCCTTCGGTGTCGCGTTGTTGGTACTGGCAGAAGACGGTGCGGGACATGGCGGTTCCTGGTGGCGCGGTGGGCGACGATCAGAGGCCGTCGAGCAGTTTGCGGATCGGGGCGGGCAGGCCGAGTGCGGACAGGTCGGCACGCGCCACCCAGCGCAGGTCGTCATTGTCGCGTACCGCGTCACGCAGGGCGACCTTGCGCAGGCGCAGCGGCTGCAGGTGCAGGCGATAGTGGCTGAAGGTATGCACGATCGGCGGCATCGGCTCGGCCGCGTCGAAGTCGCGGCCGCGTGTCTGGCGTTCGAACCAGGCGCGCAATTCGCTCTCGCTCTCGGCCTGCGGCAGCGTCCACAGCGAGGCCCAGATGCCGCTCGGCGGGCGCCGTTGCAGCAGCAGCTCGCCGGCGGCGTTCTCCAGCAGCAGCGCCAATGCTTCGCGTTCGGGCAGGGTCTTGCCCGGTTTCGGGGTGGGCAATGCTTCGACCAGGCCGTCGCGGCGCGCTACGCAGTCGTGCTGCAGCGGGCACAGCACGCAGGCCGGGTTGGCGCGGGTGCACAGGGTGGCGCCGAAATCCATCTGCGCCTGGGTGTAGTCGGCCATGCGCCCGTCGGCGACCGCGGCCACGTGCGCTTCGGCGATCGCCCACAGCGGCTTCTCCACTGCTGGCAGGCCGGGATAGCCGGCGATGCCGTGGTAGCGGGTCAGCACGCGCTTGACGTTGCCGTCCAGGATTGGGAAGCGGTCGTTCCAGGCCTGGCTGAGGATCGCGCCGGCAGTGCTGCGGCCGATCCCGGGCAGCGCGTGCAGCGCATCGATATCGCGCGGCAGCTCGCCGCCGTGCAGCTCCACGCAGCGCTTGGCCGCGGCATGCAGATTGCGCGCGCGGGCGTAGTAGCCCAGCCCAGCCCATTGCGCCATCACCGCGTCGGTGTCGGCCGCGGCCAGGTCGTGCAAGGTCGGAAAGTGCTGCAGGAAGCGCAGGAAGTACGGGATCACCACCGACACCTGGGTCTGCTGCAGCATGATTTCCGACAGCCACACGCGATACGGGCTGCGCGGATGCTGCCAGGGCAGGTCGTGGCGGCCGTGGCGGTCGAACCAGGCGAGCAGGCGGGGGGCGAAGGTGTCTGGGAGCTGGCGCATGCTGGCATCGAGTCGTTCCTTCTCCCATCGGGAGAAGGTGCCCCGAAGGGGCGGATGAGGGTACGGAGCGAAGCTCCGTGTAGTTGGGGTCGGCGGGACGCTTTCGCGCCGTACCCTCACCCCAACCCCTCTCCCGATGGGAGAGGGGCTCAAGGTCAGGCGCCCAGCGCTTCCGGCAGCAAGGCGTCGACGAAGGCTTCGGCGTCGAACACGCGCAGGTCTTCCGGGCGCTCGCCGATGCCGGCGTAGCGGATCGGGATGCCGAACTCGCGCGCCAGCGCGAACACCACGCCGCCCTTGGCGGTGCCGTCGAGCTTGGTCACCACCAGCCCGGTAACGCCGACCGCGGCGTGGAATTGGCGCAGCTGCGATAGCGCGTTCTGGCCGGTGGTGCCGTCGATGACCATCAGCACTTCGTGCGGCGCGGCCGGGTCGAGCTTGCCGAGCACGCGGCGGATCTTGCCCAGCTCGTTCATCAGCCCGGTCTGGGTGTGCAGGCGCCCGGCGGTGTCGGCGATCAGCACCTCGGTGCCGCGCGCCTTGCCGGCCTGCAGCGCGTCGAATGCGACCGAGGCGGCGTCGGCGTTCTGGCCCTGCGCGATCACGGTCACGCCATTGCGATCGCCCCAGGCCTGCAGCTGCGCCACCGCGGCGGCGCGGAAGGTGTCGCCGGCGGCCAGCATCAGGCTGTGGCCGTCGTCCTTGAAACGCTTGGCCAGCTTGCCGATGGTGGTGGTCTTGCCGACGCCGTTGACGCCGACGGTGA
This sequence comes from Xanthomonas translucens pv. cerealis, assembly GCF_006838285.1. Lineage (NCBI taxonomy): Bacteria > Pseudomonadati > Pseudomonadota > Gammaproteobacteria > Lysobacterales > Lysobacteraceae > Xanthomonas > Xanthomonas cerealis. The sequence goes on along the minus strand of NZ_CP038228.1, from coordinate 2,342,729 downwards.
GCACCACGAACGGCTTGGCATTGCGGTCGATCTGCAGCGGTTTGGCGACCGGCTGCAGGATCGCGATCAGGTCGGCACGCAGCGCGCGCAGCAGCGCCTGCGCGTCGACGAATTCGCGCGCCTTCATGCGCTTGCGCAGGTTTTCGATCAGCGCGGTGGTGGCCGGCACGCCGACGTCGGCGGTGATCAGCGCGGTCTCGATCTCGTCGAGCAGGTCGTCGTCGAGCTTGGGGTTGCGCGCGAACAGGCCGCCGAAGCTGCGCGCGATGGTGCTGTTGCGCAGGCGTTCGCGCCAGCCGGACTTGCCGGCGGTGGCGGCGGGCGGCGCGTCGGCGCGCACGTCGAACGCGGCGGCGAATGCCGCGGCCGGATCGGGAAGCGGCGCCGCCGCAGCCGGGGTCGCCGCGGGCGCCGGCACGTGCACCTCGGGCGGCGGCGTGGGCGCCTGTGGCGGGAGCGCGACGTGGCCGGGCGCGGGGATGGGATCGGGCGCGACCGTGGGCGCCTCGCGCAGGGCGACGGGCGCGGCTACCTCCGGCGGCGGCGATGTCGGCGCGGCTTCGGCCGCGGGCGCAGCAGGTAAGGCCGGCGTTGGTGCCGGCGTGGCGGCTTCGCCGGCCGGCTTGGGGAAGGCGGCGGCCAGTTCCTCGATGCTGTAGCGCTGGGTGCCGCGGCTATCGCCAGCGTGGTCCTGGGGCTTGTTGCGGCGGAATAGGCTGACCATGGATAACGCGTGTACCGGAAACGGAGAATGCTACCACTTGCGCCTGTTAGGTCTGGGTGGGGGGCGGGACTCTGGACCCGGGACCCGGGACTCGAAGAACGTGAGTCGGTAACGCTTCTTTCAGTTCGCGGCGCTGCGCTTTCGAGTCCCGGGTCCAGAGTCCCGGCCCCCTCAAAGCTTCCCCTTCATCGACCGATAATCCCGCGGGGTCATGCCGACGGTGGCCTTGAACTGGCGCGCGAACGCGCTCTGGTCGGCAAAGCCGCAGACCTGGCCGATGCTGGCGATGCTGTCCTCGCCATGCAGCAGGCGCATCGCCGCTTCGATGCGCATCTTGGTCAGTAATTGCTGCGGGGTCAGCTGGAACACGCGGCGGAAATGCCGTTCCAGCTGCGCCACCGACAGTTCCGCCAGGTCGGCCAGGGTCTGCACGCGCAGGTTGTCGCCGTAGTGGTTCTGCATGTGCTCCATCGCGCGGCTGATGCGTTCGTAGGCCGAATGGCGGCTGTCCGGCTGGCCCAGGTCGCGCGAGATGCCGACCACGCCGATCACTTCGTTGTGCTCGCACAGCGGGCGCTTGAAGGTCAGGCACCAGCCCGGGGTGCGGTTCGGGAACAGGTGCACTTCCAACTGGTTCTCGATCATCTCGCCGCACAGCACGCGCCGGTCCTGCATCACGTAGCTGCCGCCCAGCGGCAGCGGGAACACTTCCAGCGCCGATTTGCCGATCAGGTCGGCACGGTATTTCTTGCCCAGACGCCGCACCAGGGTCAGGTTGACGTGGGTGTAGCGGCCGTCGCGGTCCTTGACGAAGAACACCACGTCCGGCAGCGCGTCGAACAGCGTCTGCATTTCCAGCGCGGAAATCAAAGTATCCATCTGCACTCACCGGGCGGTAGTAGGCTGCGGCGGCAGGCAAGCCGCGGCAAGCCTCCCCCTGTTTGTCGATCCTAGCCTAAGTCGGGCCTTCCGGGACGCTGGGGTTGTGCGAACTTCCGCATTTATGACACGCAAACGCTGCTAGCCGCCAGTGGCCCGGAATGTGAGCATGGATCTATGCATACACTCGATGTGATCGACTCGCATACCGGCGGCGAACCGACCCGTGTCGTCGTCGCCGGCTTTCCCGACCTGGGCACCGGCCCGCTGCCGCAGCGGCGCGATCTGTTCCGCGATCGCTTCGATCGCTGGCGCAGCGCCATCGCCTGCGAGCCGCGCGGCTCGGACACCATGGTCGGCGCGCTGCTGTTGCCGCCGATCGCGGCCGATGCCTGCGCCGCGGTGATCTTCTTCAACAACGTCGGCTATCTGGGCATGTGCGGCCACGGCACCATCGGCCTGGTGCGCACGCTGGCCGAGCTGGGCCGGCTGGCGCCGGGCACGCACCGCATCGAGACCCCGGTGGGGACGGTCGGGGTGAAGTTGCACGACGACGGCCGGGTCTCGGTGGACAACGTGGAAAGCTACCGCCACGCCGCCAGCATTGAGGTGCAGGTGCCGGGCTACGGCCGCGTGCGTGGCGACGTGGCCTGGGGCGGCAACTGGTTCTTCATCACCGAGCAGACGCCGTGCGCGCTGGAGCTGCGCAACCAGCGCGCGCTGACCGCGTACACCGAAGCGCTGCGGCTGGCGCTGGAAGCGGCCGGCATCCGCGGCGCCGACGATGGCGAGATCGACCATATCGAGATCAACGGCCCGGCGCCTGGCGCCGGCGCCGATGCGCGCAACTTCGTGCTGTGCCCGGGCCTGGCCTACGACCGCTCGCCGTGCGGCACCGGCACCAGCGCCAAGCTGGCGTGCCTGGCCGCCGACGGCAAGCTGGCGCCCGGCCAGGTGTGGCGCCAGGAGGGCATCCTCGGCAGCCTGTTCGAAGGCAGCTACGTGGCTGGCAGCCGCGGCGTGCTGCCGCGGATCACCGGGCAGGCGCATCTCACCGCGCGCGCGCAGTTGCTGATCGATGCGCAGGATCCGTTCGCCTGGGGCATCGGCGCCGGATGAGCGGCTTCGACCTGATCGTCGTCGGCGCCGGCATCGTCGGCGCGGCCTGCGCCGATGCGGCCGCGGCGGCCGGGTTGCGGGTGGCGATCGTCGAGTCGGGCACGATTGGCGGCGGTTCCACCGCTGCGGCGATGGGCCATCTGGTGGCGATGGACGAGGATCCTGCGGAATTGGCGCTGTCGGCGTATTCGCTGCGCCTGTGGGAAGAATTCGCGCACTTGCCGGCGGCCGAATTCAGCCGCTGCGGCACGCTGTGGGTGGCGCGGCAGGCAAGCGAGCTGGAGGCGATCCCGGCCAAGATCCAACGCCTGGCTGCGGCCGGCGTGCACGCCGAGGCGATCGATGCCGAGGCGTTGTACCGGCTGGAGCCGGCGCTGGTGCCGGGGCTGGCCGGCGGCATGCGCGTGGCCGCCGAAGCGGTGGTGTATCCGCCGCGGATGGCGCGACATCTGGTCGAGCGGGCGCTCGCCGCCGGTGCGCAGCTGTATGCCGGGTGCCGCGCGCTGGCGCTGGCCGGCGGCGGCGTGCTGCTGGACGACGGCAGCCGGCTGAGCGGGCCGGTGCTGGTCGCCACCGGCTGCGCGTTGACGGAGTTGCTGCCGGAATTGCCGATGCGTGCGCGCAAGGGGCAACTGGTCATCACCGACCGCTATCCCGGCTTCGTCGGCCACCAATTGCTGGAGCTTGGCTATGCCGACAGCGCGCATGGCAGCGACGGCAGCAGCGTGGCGTTCAACGTGCAGCCGCGGCCGACCGGGCAGATCCTGATCGGCTCCTCGCGCGAATTCGATGCCAGCGATCGCAGCGTGTCGATGCCGATGCTGCAACGCATGCTCGAGCGCGCGTTCGCGTTCCTGCCGGCGTTGCGCCAGCTGCAGGCGATCCGGGTCTGGACCGGGCTGCGTCCGGCCACGCCCGATGGCCGTCCCTACCTGGGCGCGGTGCCGGAGCGCGATGGCGTTTGGGTCGCGGCCGGCCACGAAGGCTTGGGCGTGACCACCGCGCTGGGCAGCGCGCGCTTGCTGCTGGATCTGCTGCTGCAGCGCACCCCTGCGCTGGATCCGGCGCCGTTCGCGCCCATGCGGGCGCTGTCGTGAGCGCGCCGATGCTGCGCCTGCAGGTCAATGGGCAGACTGTCGAGGTGCTGGACGGCAGCAGCGTGGCCGCGGCCGTGGCGCAGGTGGCGGCGCATTTCCGCCGTTCGCGCAGCGGCCAGCCGCGCGCGCCGCTGTGCGGCATGGGCGTGTGCAGCGAATGCCGGGTGCGCATCGACGGCGTCGGTCAGTGGCGCGCCTGCATCACCCCGGTGCGCGCCGGCATGCAGGTGTGGACCGATGCCTGAGCCGCGCGCGCTGCACTACGACGTGATCGTGGCCGGTGCCGGTCCGGCCGGACTGGCGGCGGCGCTTGCCGCGGCTGGGCATGGCCGGCGCGTGGCCCTGGTCGATCTGCAGGCGCGCGCCGGCGGCCAGATCTGGCGTCACGATGTGGCCCATGCGCCGCCGAAGCTGGCCGCGCGCGTGCTGGCGCAGCTGGCGGCGAGCAAGATCGAATTTCTGGCGCAGACCCAGTTGTTGATGGCGCAGGACCGACAACTGCTGGCCGATGGCCCGCAGGGCACGCGCTGGATCGGTTACGACGCACTGGTGCTGGCCACCGGCGCGCGCGAATTGCTGCTGCCGTTCCCCGGCTGGACCCTGCCCGGCGTCACCGGCGCCGGCGGCGCGCAGGCGCTGGCCAAGCAGGGCTGGCCGTTGGCCGGCAAGCGCGTACTGGTGGCCGGCAGCGGCCCGCTGCTGCTGGCCAGCGCGGCGACGCTGCGGCGCCACGGCGCGCAGGTGCTGGGCATCGTCGAACAGGCCTCGCTGCGCAATCTGGCCGGCTTCGCCGCGCAACTGCCGTGGCGCTGGCCGGACAAGGCGCTGCAGGCGCTGAGCCTGCGCGCGCAGTTGGCCGGCGTCGCCTATTACAGCGGCAGCGTGGTGCTGTCGGCGCATGGCGACGGCCAGCTGCAATCGGTGCAGATCGACGGCCCGCGCGGCCGCCGCAGCATCGACTGCGAGCAGCTGGCGGTCGGCTACGGACTGGTGCCGAACGTGGAGCTGGCGCAACTGCTCGGCTGCCGGCTGGGGCGCAGCGGCGCGCATCCGTGCGTGGCGGTGGACGCGCAGTTGCATACCAGCGTCGCAGGCGTGTACGCCGCCGGCGAGGCGCTGGGCATCGGCGGGCGCGATTGCGCGCGCGTCGAAGGCGCCATCGCCGGACACCTGGCCGCCGGGCAGGGCGCCGCGGCGCAGGCATTGCAGCCGCAGCGGCGGCGCGCACGCGCGTTCGCGGCGTTGCTGCAGCGGCAGTTCGCGCTGGACCCGCGCATCCACGCGCTGGCCGCACCGGACACGCTGGTGTGCCGCTGCGAAGACGTGCCGCTGTCGGCCTTGCACGGTCATGCCGACCTGCGCGACGCCAAGCTGGTCTCGCGCTGCGGCATGGGCGCCTGCCAGGGCCGCATCTGCGGCAGTGCGCTGACCGAGCTGGGGCTGGCGCCCCGCCACGACGATTTTTCCGACGACGGCCGCCGGCCGCCGCTGTTCCCGGTGCGCCTGGACGCGCTCGCCCGATCGCTTCCCGATCCCCTGCTTCCCGAACCTCCACTCACAACCCTCGACAAGGTGTAATCCCATGAGCAAGGCTTCTTTTTGGTACGGCGTGCTGCCGGCCATCACCACTCCGTTCAATGCCGACGGCAGCATCGACCACGCGTTCCTGGCCAAGCATGCGCAGGTCATGGTCGACGCCGGCTGCACCGCGATCGTGCCGCTGGGCTCGCTCGGCGAGGCCGCCACGCTCAGCTTCGACGACAAGGTCGCGATCCTGAAGACCCTGGTGCAGGCGCTGGGCGGCCGCATCCCGGTGGTGCCGGGCATCGCCGCGCTGTCCACCGACGAGGCCGTGCGCCTGGCGCAGGCGGCCAAGCAGGTCGGCTGCGGCGGCATCATGGTGCTGCCGCCGTACGTGTACTCCACCGACTGGCGCGAGATGGGCGCGCATGCGCGTGCGGTGATCGCCGCCACCGACCTGCCGGTGATCCTGTACAACAACCCGGTCGCTTACAAGACCGATTTCAGCCCGGCGCAGATCGCCGAGCTGGCCGCCGAATTCCCGAACCTGCAAGCGGTCAAGGAATCCTCCGGCGACGTGCGCCGCTTCGCCGCGCTGGGCGAACTGCTCAACGACCGCCTGGTGCTGCTGGTGGGCATGGACGATGCGATCGTCGAAGGCATCAGCATGGGCGCCCAGGGCTGGATCGCCGGCCTGGTCAATGCGTATCCGAAGGAGTCGGTGAAGCTGTTCGAGCTGGCCCGCGACGGCGGCTACCCGGCGGCCAAGGCGCTGTACGACTGGTTCCTGCCGCTGCTGCGCCTGGACACCGTGCCCAAGTTCGTGCAGCTGATCAAGCTGGTGCAGGAGAAGGTCGGCCTGGGCAGCGAGCGCGTGCGCGCACCGCGCCTGGTCGTCGACGGCGCCGAGCGCGAAGCGGCGCTGAAGGTGATCGACCACGCCATCGCCACCCACCCCGGACTCTGAGATGAGCATGCAGCCGCTGTTGCTTGCCGGCCGTTGGCAGCCGTCGCTGGAAGCGCGTGGCAGCTTCCGTGCCGAGGACCCGCGCGACGGGAATGCGTTCGGACCGGAATTCCCGGTCAGCGGCGCCGCCGACCTGGAAGCGGCGCTGAGCGCGTCGGTGCTGGTCGCCGACGCGCTGGCCGCGGCCCCGCCCGAGCGCATCGCCGGGTTCCTCGATGCCTACGCCGCGGCGATCGATGCCGACGTGGAGCAGTTGGTCGCACTGGCGCATGCCGAGACCGGCTTGCCGGTCGAACCGCGCTTGGCCAAGGTGGAGTTGCCGCGCGCAAGCGGCCAGCTGCGCCAGGCCGCGCAGGCGGTGCGCAGCCATAGCTGGACGCAGCCGGTGATCGATACCGCGGCCGGCCTGCGCGCGCAGCTGGGGCCGTTGCACAAGCCGGTGCTGGTGTTCGGCCCGAACAATTTCCCGTTCGCGTTCAACGCGGTGGCCGGCAGCGATTTCGCCTCGGCCATCGCCGCGCGCAATCCGGTCATCGCCAAGGCGCATCCGTCGCATCCGGCCACCAGCCAACGCCTGGCGCAACTCGCGCATCAGGCGCTGCTGGACAACGGCCTGCCGGCCGCGGCGGTGCAGTTGCTGTACCACTTCGACAACACGCTGGGCCTGGAACTGGCCGGCGATCCGCGGCTGGGCGCGATCGGCTTCACCGGCAGCCGTGCCGGCGGACTGGCGCTGAAGGCCGCGGCCGACCGTGCCGGGGTGCCGGCCTACGTCGAGTTGTCCAGCGTCAATCCGGTGTTCCTGCTGCCGGGCGCGCTTGCCGAGCGCGGCGCGGCGCTGGCGCAGGAATTCTTCGCCTCGTGCACGATGGGCAGCGGCCAGTTCTGCACCAATCCCGGCATCGTGGTGGTACCCGAGGGCGAGGCCGGCGATGCGTTCGTCGCCGCGGCCAGTGCGCACTTCACCGCGGCCGCGCCGAGCCTGCTGTTCTCGCGTGGCGTGCTCGAGCACCTGCAGCGCGGCGTGCTCACGTTGCGCAATGCCGGCGCCAGTGTGCTGGCCGGCGGCGAAGCCGCGCCAGCGCCGGGCTACCGGCATGCGCCGACTCTGCTGGCGGTGTCGGCGCAGGCCTTCCTGCAACAGCCCGAGGCGTTGCAGACCGAGGCGTTCGGCCCGGTCAGCCTGGTGGTGCGCGTTGCCGGTCTGGCGCAGATGACCGCGTTGGCGCACAGCCTGGAGGGCAACCTCACCGGCACCGTGTACCGCGCCGCCGACGGCAGCGACGATGTGCTGTTCGCCGAGCTGGCCGCCGCGTTGCGGCCGCGGGTCGGACGCCTGATCTGCAACAAGATGCCGACCGGCGTGGCGGTCAGCGCGGCGATGAACCACGGCGGGCCTTACCCGAGCACCGGCCATCCGGGTTTCACTGCGGTCGGCATGCCGGCCGCGATCCGCCGTTTCGCCGCGTTGCACAGCTATGACGGGCTGCCCGATGCGCTGCTGCCGGAACTGCTGCGCGACCGCAATCCCGGCGGCGTGCAACGGCTGATCGACGGCCAGTGGAGCGTCGCCGACGTGGAGCGCGCGGCATGAGCGCGGCGGCGCAGATCGGCGGGCTGAGCCTGGCCATGGCGCATGCGCAGCTGGCGCCGTGGCCGACGCCGGCGCCGCCGATCCAGCCGCAGGAATACCAGCAGCGGCTGACACGGGCACGCGCGTTGCTGCGCGCGCAGGGCGCCGATGCGCTGCTGATCGGCGCCGGCGCCTCGCTGCGCTATTTCACAGGCGTGGCGTGGGGCGCCAGCGAGCGCCTGGTGGCGATGCTGCTGACCGCCGAAGGCGATCCGCTGCTGATCTGCCCGGCGTTCGAGGAAGGCTCGCTGGACGCGGTGCTGCGCATCCCGGTGCGCAAGCGGCTGTGGGAAGAACACGAGGACCCGCACGGGCTGGTCGCCGAGGCGCTGAGCGAACTCGGCGCGCAGGCGCTGGCGCTGGATCCGGGCATCGCCTTCGCCGTGCACAGCGGGCTCAGCGCGGTGCTGGACCGGGTCGCGATCCGCGACGCGACGCCGATCGTCGATGGCTGCCGCATGCGCAAGTCGGCGGCGGAACTGGCGTTGATGCAGCAGGCCTGCGACATGACCCTGCAGGTGCAGCGGCTGGCCGCCGGCCTGATTCACGACGGCATCACCACTGCCGAACTGGTGCGCTTCATCGACCAGGCGCATCGCGCGCTCGGCGCCGACAACGGCTCCACCTTCTGCATTGTGCAGTTCGGCCATGCCACCGCGTATCCGCACGGCATTCCCGGCGTGCAGGCGTTGCGTGCAGGCGAACTGGTGCTGATCGATACCGGCTGTACCGTGCACGGTTACCACTCCGACATCACCCGCACCTACATCTTCGGCGAGCCGAGCGAAAAGCAGCGGCGCATCTGGCAGCTGGAGCACGACGCGCAGGCGGCCGCGTTCGCCGCGGTGCGGCCAGGCGTGAGTTGCGCGGCGGTGGACCAGGCGGCGCGCGAGGTGCTGCAGGCGGCGGGCCTGGGACCGGACTATCGCCTGCCGGGATTGCCGCACCGCACGGGCCATGGCTGCGGCATGAGCATCCACGAGGCGCCGTATCTGGTACGTGGCAATGCGCTGGCGCTGGCGCCAGGCATGTGCTGCAGCAACGAACCGATGATCGTGGTGCCTGGCGAGTTCGGCGTGCGCCTGGAAGACCATTTCTACGTCACCGAACACGGCGCGCAGTGGTTCACGCCGCCGTCGCCGGCGATCGACCGGCCGTTCGCCTGATGCAGGCGGCGGCCGCTGGCGCGGCGCCGCCGCAGAGGTTCCATTCGCTTACCGGAGTCCGTCGATGAGATTCGCCCGCCTGTTCGTCGCCTGCGCGCTGGCCGCGGCATTGCTGGCCGCCTGCCAGCCGGCCACGCCGCCCACGGCCGCGGCCGCGGTCGCGGTCGCGGCCGCCACGCCGGCGCGCACTCCCGGCCAGGCCTTCGCCGCCTTGCTGGACGCGCAGTGGCAGTACCAGCTCGAACACCATCCGGAGTTCGCCAGCATCATCGGCGACACGCGCTACAACGATCGTTGGAGCGATTATTCGCCGGCGGCGTTGCAGGCCGAGCGGCAGGCCACCGCGGATTTCCTGAAGCGTTTCGAGGCGATCGACGGCAAGGCGCTGTCGGCGCAGGACCAGCTGAGCCTGCAGATGATGCTGCGCCAGTTGCGCGATCGGCTGGAAGCGATCGCGCTGAGGAACGACGAGATGCCGCTGGAGCCGGTCGGCGGCATCCAGCTGACGTTGCCGGGCTACGCGCAGGCGTTCCCGTTCGCCAGCGTGAAGGACTACGAGGACTACATCAAGCGTTTGCAGACGATCCCGGTTTTGCTCGACCAGGTCGTGGCGCTGTCGCGCGCCGGCGCCAAGGATGGGCTGGTGCAGCCGAAATACCTGCTCGAGCGGGTCCCGGCGCAGGTGCGCGAAATCGCCGCGCCGGCCGGCGCCGACAGCCCGTTCGCGTTGCCGCTGAAGAGCTTCCCCGACGCGGTGCCGGTGGCCGAGCGCACGCGCCTACGCGATGCCATGCTCGCGGCGATCGACCAGCAGGTGCGTCCGGCCTACGCCAAGCTGGCCGATTTCGTCGCCGACGAATACGCGCCGCAAGGCCGCGCGCAGGAAGGGCTGTGGTCGCTGCCCGATGGCGAGCGCCGTTACCGCTACGCGATCCATACCCAGACCACCACCGACAAATCGCCCGAGCAGATCCACCAGATCGGCCTGGCCGAAGTGGCGCGCATCGAGGGCGAGATGCGCGCCATCGCCAAGCAGCTCGGCTATGCCGACCTGGCCTCGCTGCGCAAGGCGGTGGCGCACGACCGCAAGTTCTTCGCCAGTTCGCGCGAGCAGATCCTGCAGCGCTACCGCGACGACATCGCGCAGATGCAGCCGCAGCTGCCCAAGCTGTTCGGCAAGCTGCCGAAGACGCCGCTGCAAGTGCGCGCGATGGCCGAGTTCCGCAGCACCGCGCCGGGCGCCGAGTATTGGCAGAGCGACGCGCAAGGCAGCAAGCCGGCGCTGGTGATGGTCAACACCAGCGACTACGCGCAGCGCACCCTGGTCAACATCGAGGCCACCGCCTACCACGAGGGCGTGCCCGGCCATCACCTGCAGATCTCGCTGGCGCAGCGCCTGCCGTTGCCGCCGTTCCGGCAGCAGTCCAGCTACAACGCCTACGTCGAAGGCTGGGCGCTGTATGCCGAACGCCTGGGCAAGGACGTGGGTTTCTATAAAGACCCTTACAGCGACTACGGCCGCCTGGCCGGCGAACTGCTGCGCGCCAACCGCCTGGTGCTTGACACCGGCGTGCACTACAAGCGCTGGACCCGGCAGCAGATGATCGCGTTCTTCCACGCGCATCCGTCCGACGACGAACCCAGCATCCAGTCCGAGACCGACCGCTACATCGTGTGGCCGGGCCAGGCGCTGGGCTACAAGCTCGGCGAGCTCGACATCCTGGCGCTGCGCGAGAAAGCCAAGCGCGAACTCGGCGCGCGCTTCGACATCCGCGCCTTCCACGACCAGATCCTCGGCGGCGGCGCGATGCCGCTGGACCTGCTCGACGCACGCATCGACGCCTGGATCGCGCAGGCCAAGGCCGGCGCATCCGCCACTCCGGAGAAACTGCAATGAGCCCGAATTCCCGACTCCGTACGCCACTGCTGCTGGCCATGCTGTGCGCGCTGGCAGGGCAGGGCGTGGCCACTGCCGCCGAGCCCGCGCGACCGGCGGCCGCAGCGGCGAGCAGCGACGCTAGCGCACGCTTCAAGGCGCTGTACCTGCGCGAGTGGAAATGGCGCCAGCAGCAGTCCGCCGGCGCCGACGACGAAGACAGTCAGGGCCTGGCCGCCGACCATTTGCCGAAGCTGGATCCGGCCACGCAGGAGCAGCGCACCGCTTACTGGCAGCAGGTGCTGCGCGAGCTGGATGCGATCGACCCAGCGCAGCTGTCGGCGCAGGACCAGGTGAACTACCAGGTCTACCGGCAGCAGTTGCAGGTGCTGCTAGACCAGCAGCACTTCCGTGCCTGGGAGATGCCGTTCAACAGCGACAGCGCGTTCTGGAGCGACCTGGGCTTCACCGCGCGCAGCACCCTGCACAGCCGTGAGGACTATCAGCGCTACCTCGGCCAGCTGGCCGACATCCCGCGCTATTTCGACGAGCAGATCGCCAACATGCGCGCCGGCCTGGCGCGCGGTTTCGCGCAACCGAAGGTCACCCTCGACGGCCGCACCGAGTCGATCGCCGAAGTGGCGCAGGCGCAGGGCGAGCACAACCTGTTCTACGCCCCCTTCAAGCAGATGCCGGCGACGATTCCCGCCGCGGTGCAGGCGCAACTGCGTGCGCAGGCGCAAGCGGCCATCGCCAAACAGGTAGCGCCCGCCTACGCCAAGCTGCTGCGCTTCATGCGCGAGGAATACCTGCCGAAGACGCGTCCGGCGCTGGCCATCGAGTCGGTACCCGACGGCGCCGCCTACTACCGTGCGCAGATCCGCGAATACACCACGCTGGACATGACCCCGGAGCAGATCCACGAGGTCGGCCTGAAGGAAGTGGCGCGCCTGCGCAAGGAGATGGACCAGACCATCGCCGACAGCGGCTTCAAGACGCCGGCCGGGCAGCAGACCTTCCCCGCGTTCCTGCATTACCTGCGCACCGATCCCCGGTTCTACGCCAAGACCCCGGAGGAACTGCTGAAGGACGCGGCCTGGATCGCCAAGCGGGTGGATGCCAAGGTCGGCGACTACATCGGCCGCCTGCCGCGGCGCCGCTTCGCGATCGAACCGGTGCCGGCGGAACTGGCGCCGTTCTACACCGGCGGCCGCGGCGGCCCCGGCATCTACCTGGTCAACACCTACGACCTGCCGTCGCGCCCGCTGTACAACCTGACCGCGCTGACCCTGCACGAGTCCTCGCCCGGCCATGCGCTGCAGATGCCGCTGGCGGCCGAGCAGGACAACCTGCCGGACTTCCGCCGCTACACCTTCATCTCCGCCTACGGCGAAGGCTGGGCGGTGTATTCGGAGTACCTGGGGCAGGAGATGGGTCTGTACGACACGCCGTACGACCGCTTCGGCTACCTGACCTACCAGATGTGGCGCGCTTGCCGGCTGGTGATCGACACCGGCATCCACCATTACGGCTGGAGCCGCGAGCAGGCGCAGGCCTACCTGCGCGACAACACCGCGCTGAGCCAGCACGAGGTGACTACCGAGGTGGACCGCTACATCGCATGGCCGGGGCAGGCGCTGTCGTATTACCTGGGCGAACTGAAGATCATCGCGTTGCGACGCAAGGCCGAGGCCGCGCTGGGCGAGAAATTCGACATCCGCGCTTTCCACGACGCGATCCTGGAAACCGGCTCGGTGCCGCTGCCGGTGCTGGAGCAGCGCATCGATCGTTTCATTGCAGAGGGCGGGAAGTCGCCTTGGGCGCAGGAGGCTTCAAAGTAGTAGGAATGCTGGCCCCTCTCCCCCTGGGAGAGGGGTTGGGGTGAGGGTACGGGGCGAAGCCTCGCAGGGTCGAAACGACACGAGGCTGTGCCCGTACCCTCATCCGCACCTTCGGGGCATCTTCTCCCGAGGGGAGAAGGGGACAACTGCAGTAGTCAGGAACCGGTTACAACCTTTCCAGCGGGGGGCACCATGACCACACAAGGCAAGTTCCACAAGCGTCTGAGCCTGACCGACCTGACCTTCATCGGGCTCGGTTCGATCTTCGGCTCCGGTTGGCTGTTCTCGGCCAGCCATGTGTCGGCCATCGCCGGCCCGGCCGGTATCGTGTCGTGGATCGCCGGCGGGGTGGCGGTGCTGCTGCTGGGCCTGGTGTATTGCGAATTGGGCGCGGCGCTGCCGCGTGCCGGCGGGGTGGTGCGCTACCCGGAGTATTCGCACGGCCCGCTGCTCGGCTGGCTGATGGGTTTCATCACCCTGATCGCGTTCTCCAGCCTGATCGCGATCGAGGTCGAGGCGGCGCGGCAGTACGCCGCGGCCTGGTTTCCGTCGTTGAACCAGGCCGGCAGCACCCATCCCAGCGTGGCCGGCTGGCTGCTGCAGCTGGCGCTGCTGGTGGTGTTCTTCCTGCTCAACTACTTCAGCGTCAAGACCTTCGCCACCGCCAACAACATCGTGAGCGTGTTCAAGTTCCTGGTGCCGCTGTTGGTGATCGTGCTGCTGATGGCCCACTTCAATCCGCAGAACCTGCATGTGCAGGGCTTCGCCCCGTCGGGCGCGGCCGGCGTGGAGGCGGCGATCTCGGCTGGCGGCATCATCTTCGCCTATCTGGGGCTGACCCCGATCGTGTCGGTGGCCAGCGAGGTGCGCGATCCGCAGCGCAACATCCCGATCGCGCTGATCCTGTCGGTGGCGCTGTCCACGGTCATCTACGTGCTGCTGCAGCTGGCGTTCCTGGGCGGCGTGCCGGCCGCGTACCTGAGCCAGGGCTGGGGCGGCATCGACAAGGCGTTCGCGCTGCCGTACCACGACATCGCGTTGGCGCTGGGCATGGGCTGGCTGGCGGCGCTGGTGATCTGCGATGCGATGATCTCGCCCAGCGGCACCGGCAATATCTACATGAATGCCACGCCGCGCGTGGTCTACGGCTGGGCGCGCAGCGGCGGTTTCCTGTCGGCGCTGACCCGGGTCGATGCCAAGTCCGGCATTCCGCGTCCGGCGCTGTGGCTGAGCCTGGCGCTGTCGGTGTTCTGGACCCTGCCGTTCCCGTCGTGGGACACGCTGATCCAGGTGGTGTCGGCGGCGCTGGTACTGAGCTATGCAGTGGCGCCGGTGACCGTGGCGGCGTTGCGCCGCAGCGCGCCGCAGCTGCCGCGGCCGTTCCTGCTGCGCAGTTTTGCCGTGCTCGGGCCGCTGTCGTTCATTGTCGCCGCGCTGATCGTGTACTGGTCCACCTGGAGCACGCTGTCGTGGCTGCTCGGCCTGCAGGTGGCGATGTTCGCGCTATACGTGCTGTACAAGCTGCCGAGCGCGGCCGGGCGCGCACAGCTGTGGCGGCAGGTGCGCGGCGCGCTGTGGCTGATCGGGTTCTTCGTGCTGGTGCTGCTGGTGTCCTACCTGGGCAGCTTCGGCGGCACCGGCCAGATCGCGCATCCCTGGGACACGCTGAGCGTGGCGGTGATCGCGTTCGGCTGCTACCACTGGGGCGCAAGCACCGGCCTGCGCAGCGACCAGCTGGCGCTGGAAGAGGACGATGGGGAATAGGCTGTGCTCGTTTCTGTGGGCTTTAGCCGCTACAGAACTTGCTGAAACATTCTGTCGCGGCTGATGGCCCGAGGCCACGTAGAGCCGCTGCTACAGAAGTGCAGGAAATTCAGGGGAAGTGGAAACGCAATGAACAGACTCCTTGCATCGCTCGTGCTGGCCGCGGCGTCCTTCGCCGTCCACGCCCAGGCCGCGCCGAGCGTTGTCGACTACCAGCGCTCGCTCGGTCTGCGCGAGGCGTGGATGACGCTGACCGAGAACGTCGCCTGGCCGGCGCAATGGCGCGACGACGGCACGTTCTATTACCGCAAGACGGTGCCCGGCGGCTTCGCCTTCGTGCGCGAGGAGCTGGCCGGCCAGCGCAAGCAGCCGGCGTTCGATGCGCTGCGGTTGGCGCGCGGGCTGAGCGCCGCGGCCGGGACCGCGTATCCGGCGCTGCGCCTGCCGTTCGAGCGCTTCAGCTATGTGGCCGATGCCGGCCGCGACAACGCCGCGATCGCGTTCCAGATCGACGACGCGCCGTGGCGCTGCACGTTGACCGACTACGTGTGCGCGCGCGCGGACAGCGGCTCGCAGCCGCGGCCGCGCGGCTTCGGCGTGGTCCGCGATCCGGCGGTCGCCGCCGACAACACGCCGCGGCGCTCGCCCGACGGACGCTGGGACGCGTTCGCCGACGGCCACGATATCGTGCTGCGCAGCGTCGCCGACGGCCATGTGCTGCGCCTGAGCGCCGACGGCCGCGCCGACGACTTCTACGATACGGAAACGCTGGCCTGGTCGCCGGATGCGCAGCGGCTGGCGGTGTACAAGGTGCGTCCGGGGTTCGCGCGGCGGGTGACGCGGGTGGAGGCGGCGCCGCCCGGCGGCGGCCAGCCGCGCCTGCGCACCCAGCTGTATCCCAAGCCCGGCGATGCGGTGGATATCGAACGGCCGGTGCTGTTCGACCTCGCCGGTCTGTCCGCCAACGCCGGCGCGCGGCGTATCGCCATCGACGACGCGCTGTTCGCCAATCCGTACCAGCTGTCGCCGATCCAGTGGCGCACGGACAGCCGCAGCTTCGTGTTCGACTACGTGCAGCGCGGTTTCCAGCGCATGCGCGCGATCGCGGTGGACGCGGCCAGCGGCCGCGCGCACGTGGCGGTGGGCGAGGACGCCAGGACCTTAGTCTATGCCGATCGCAGCTACCGCCACGACGTAGACGGACTCGGCAAGGAAATCCTGTGGATCTCCGAGCGCGACGGCTGGCGCCATCTCTATCTGTTCGATGGCGAAACCGGCAAGGTCAAGGCGCAGGTCACCAAGGGCGAATGGATCGTGCGCGACGTGCTGCGCGTGGACGACGCGCAGCGCCGCATCTGGTTCTCCGCCAGCGGCATGGATGCGGGCGAGGACCCGTACGACCGGCAGCTGTTCGCGGTGGACTTCGACGGCGGCCACCTGACCCGGCTGACCACCGCCGATGCCGACCACGACGTGGCCATCGCCGACGACGGCCGCCACTACGTGGACACCTATTCGCGCCCGGACCTGCCGCCGCTGATGGAGCTGCATGAAATCGACGGCACCCTGCTGCAGGTGGTGGAGCGCGGCGACATCGGCAAGCTGCAGGCCGCCGGCTGGCGCGCGCCGCAAACCTTCGTGGCCAAGGGCCGCGACGGCCGCACCGACATCTGGGGCATGGTGGTGCGCCCGCGCGACTACGACCCGCACAAGACATACCCGGTGATCGAAAACATCTATGCCGGCCCGCACGACAGCTTCGTGCCCAAGACCTTCTGGCCGTTCGGCTACCACTCCGGCGGCGACAAGCAGATCGGCATGCAGGCGCAGGCCGACCTGGGCTTCATCGTGGTGATGATCGACGGCATGGGCACCGCCAACCGCTCCAAGGCGTTCCACGATGTGGCCTGGAAGAACCTCGGCGATTCCGGGTTCCCGGACCGCATCGCCTGGCACAAGGCGCTGGCCGCGCAGGACCCGTCCTACGACATCTCCCGCGTCGGCATCTACGGCGCCTCGGCCGGTGGGCAGAGCACGCTGGGCGCGCTGGAACGGCATCCGGATTTCTACAAGGTGGGCGTGGCGTTCGCCGGTTGCTACGACAACCGCATGGACAAGATCAGCTGGAACGAGCAGTGGTTGGGCTGGCCGGTGGACGCCAGCTACGCCGCCGCCTCCGGCGTGGACAACGCGGCCAGGCTGCGCGGCGAGCTGCTGCTGATCGTCGGCGAGCAGGACAGCAACGTCGATCCTGCCTCGACCGCGCAGGTGGTGGATGCGCTGATCAAGGCCGGCAAGGATTTCGACCTGCTGAATGTGCCCGGCGGCGAGCACTCGGTAGGCCGCTCTACCGGCCCGATCGGCTACGTGCAGCGGCGCCAGTACGACTTCTTCGTGCGCCATCTGCTGGGCGCGCCGACGCCGCGCTGGAATGCGACCAATTGAGGAGGGTGGGATGCGTCGATTCTTGAGTCGGGACCGGGGACCAGGGACCCGAAACGGCAGCAGCAACAGCTGCAGCCGGTGGCGCCGGAACAACGCACTCCTGGCTTTTCCGGTCCCCGGTCCCGCCCCCACAGCCACCCGATCCTTGCCGCACTCCTGCTGCTCGCCCCCACGCTAGCCATCGCGGAAGAAATCCCTCGCTACGTCAGCCGCGACGGCCACCACGCGCTGTGCGTCGACGGCATGCCGTACAGCGTTCGGCGCGCCAGGCTGGGGCGAGGCGCCGGCGATCCTGCCCGGCACCGCGCAGTACGACGGCCGCGCGCTGGTGCTGGAACTGCAGCCGAACGTGTTCCTGGTCACGGGATTCAATTCCCGCGTTGAATTTGCGCGCGACCGTGCCGATATCGAGTACGGGCAACTGCTGCGCGTGGAGCAGGGCCGCTACGTCGATGGCCAGTGGCAGTTCGTGCGCCTGTTGAACGGCGACGAGACCGACTACGGGCTCAACTTCCGGCGCCGCGATCGCTACGTGCTGCGGGTGACCGTGGGAACCTATTGACCTTGCGGCCGCGCTGCGGCCGCCCAACGAGCAAACGCGCATGAGTTCCATCGCTTCGGTGCCCTCGATTGCCCTGTCCGGCATGCGTGCCGCCGCGTCCGGGCTGCAAGCGCGCGCGAACAATATCGCCAACGCCGCCACCGAGGGCTTCCAGCGCCAGGTGACGGCCAACCAGGAAACCGCTGGTGGCGGCGTGGTCGCCCAGGTGACGGCGGCGGGCGGCGAGGGTAGCGACCTGGTCGACGACATGGTCGGCGGGCTGTCGGCACGCAACGATTTCCAGGCCAACGCGCGGGTGCTGCGCGCGGCCGACGACACTGTCGGCAGCCTGCTCGACGTCCTGGCCTGAGGCCACGCCGCTCTCCTTCTCCCTGCGGGAGAAGGTGCCCCGCAGGGGCGGATGAGGGTAGTTGCGCAGCCTCGCGCACCTGCTGCTGTGCCCCTCCGAGCGCACGCACGAGCCCGGTGCAGCTCCTGCGCCCCACCCAAGGCTATGCAATTTTCCGCACCGATCCTCGACACAGCACACAAGACGTGACCGCCCCCTGCGGCGCACGATGATGCGCTATTGCTCATCGGGGGGACGGTACATGGATCGCAGAGATTTCCTGCGTCAGGGCTTGGCGGTCGGCGCAGTGGCCGGTGTCGAAGCCCTGGCCGGCGGCATCGCCGCGCCCGCCAACGCCGCGCCGGCCACGTCGCCAGCGCCGGCGGCACCACGCCTGCAGCCGCTGGCCGCCGATGCGCTCGCCGGCCACACCCTGCAATGCCGCTTCACCCAGGCCGGCGCGCAGTGGCAGGTGTACGAAGACCTGCGCCGCGCCGACGGCGACCTGACCCTGCTCGGCCCCGGCGGCGCGCTGGTGCTGGGCAAGCGCACCGAAGCGGTCTACGCCAGCGCGCAGGCGCCGTACTTCGGCATGCAGCTGGCCGAGGTGGCGCTGGCAGAGGCCGACCTGCTCGCCGACCGCTTGCTGCGCGACGGCGACCCGCGCGCCGACGAAGTGCGCGACGCGGCGCCGCCGCCGGCCTCGCAACTGGATCCCAAGGACTACGACGGGCGCCTGCCGTGGACCACCTTCGTCGGCACCCGCGAATGCGCCGACACCATGCCGGTGTACCCGGACGGTCGCACCCGCTGCTATCGCGCGCTGCACGCCTTTCCCGAGCTGGGCAAGGCCGAGCTCGTCGCCCGCCGCCACGAAGGCCTGCTCGGCGGCTGGATGCCGGCGGTGCGCAAGGTGGTGCCGGCCGGCGAGGGCCGCTACTACGACGTGCTGCTGTTCGCCGACGTGCTCGCCAGCGATCGCTTCATCGTGCAGACCTGGCACCGCAGCGCGCTGGTCGAGCACGGCCAGGTGACCAAGGTGGTGTACGGCTACAGCTATCCCGACTATCCGCCGCGGCGCGGCCCGCGCAGCGCCGAGGACTTCTACCGCGGCCTGCTCGCCTTCGCCGGCTACTGGCAGGGCCTGCTCGCCGACACCGTGCAGGCGCAGCTGCCCGACGCCAGCTGGAGCGACATGGCGCGCTTCGCCTTCGCCCGCGAGCTGGTGGTGCGTCCCGGCGGCACCTATCCGAAATACGGCGCGGTCGATCGCGACTACTACGGCAACGAATACGACGGCTTCCAGGACACCTTCACCAGTTCGCTGTACGCCAACCTGGAGTGGGGCCGCTTCGCCCAGGCTGCGGCGGTGTTGGATGGCTACTTCAGCGATTTCGTGCAGGACGACGGCATGGTCAACATGCGCGGCGCGGAGACCGGACAGTTCGGCCTGACCCTGTCGCTGCTGGCGCGCTACCTACGCTACACCGGCGATGCGGTGCTGCTGCGCAAGCACCGCGGCAAGATCGAAGCGACGGTGCAGATCCTGCTGGAGTTGCACGACGCCAGCCTGCAGCTGCCGGCCAAGGCGCCCGGGCATGGCCTGATCCACGGTTGGAACGAATCCGACGCCTGCCTGTTCCCGGATCCGATGCTGTGGTGGAAGCCGTATTACGCCAACAGCGCGCTGGCCATCCGCGGCTGGCAGGACATTGCCGCGGTGTGGACCACGATCGCCGGGCCGGGCGCGCAAGCCGCCGCGGCGCAGTGGCGGCGGCGCGCGCAGCAACTGACTGCGCAACTGCACAAGACCTTGCGCAGCAATATCCGCCGCGACCTCACGCCGGCCTACATCGGCCCGCTACCGGGCGTGAAGCTGACCTTCCGCCAGTCATTGCAGCAGGAGAGGCCCAGCGAGCAGGGCTGGCCGCACCGCGCCTACGCCGAACTGCTGCAGGCCGACGTGCTGCCCGACGATCTTTCGCACCTGGTCATCGACTGCGTGCGCGGCCACGGCGGCACCAGCCTGGGCGTGGTCGGCAACATCGCCCCGCCCACCCCGGAAGGGCGCGACCTGCTCGGTTTCATTTCCTACGGCTATGCGCAGCAGCTGCTGCGCCTGGACCGGATCGAGGAATACCTGCTGTTCCTGTACGCGCACCGCTACCACGTGCACACGCGCGGCAGCTGGACCGCGGGCGAGGTCAGCGGCATCACCGGCGGCATGCCGCTGTTCTGCATCCCGGCGCAGATGACCATCCCGCTGCTGTTGCGCTGGATGCTGGTGTTCGAGGACAGCGCCGGCGAAGCGCTGTTCCTGGCGCGTGCGCTGCCGCGCGAGTGGCTGGGCAGCGGCGAGCCGATCGCGATCGCCGCCGCGCCGACCCGCTGGGGCGCGGTATCGCTGCGCCTGCGCGGCGATCCGGCCAGCAAGCGCATCGACGGCACGCTGACCCTGCCTGCGCAGGCGCCGGCGCGAACCTGGCTGACCCTGCGCGTGCCAGCCGGCACGCAGCTGCGCGAGGTGCTGATCGACGGCCACGCGGTGGCCTTGTCCGGGCCGCGCAAGGAACGCGTGCAGGTGCCCGCCGGCGCGGTGCGGCAGATGACGATTTCGGCCGTCTACGGCTGAGTGGCGAAAAAGTCGGAACTGTCCCGTCGGGTATCGCGAAGTGCGAGATTCCGCACGTTTAAGCGGTAAATAAGACAAGACGAAGACGTTACGATACGCGCACATTGTGTCGGTGCAATGAAGTCTCGGGGGGAGATTTCTGCACGATGCAGCGCCGCACGCAGCGGCGCCGGCGGCGGCTTCCCCTGCCACCACGCCCTGCGCGCGACACCCTGTTCCGTCTCGCCACCGATCGCTGGCGATGGGGACGGCGGCCCGGGGAAGGGCGGCCGGCCCTGCCGACCGCCATGCATCGCCGCCCAGGAGAATCCGATGACGTCTTTGTCCGAACGCGCTGCGCTTCTGTTTCCGTCTGCATGGCGCCGCGCGCAGCGGCCTGGTCCGCTGGAAGCGGCGATCTGCACCGCACTGACGCTGGCCGCGACCGCACCGGCCGCGCTGGCGCAGGACGCCAGTGCCGACAACGCCGCCGCCACCACGCTGGAAAAGGTCACCGTGACCGGCAGCCATCTCCGCCGCGTCGATGCGGAGACCGCCAGCCCGGTGATCACCATCGACCGGCAACGGATCCAGGACAGCGGCCAGGACACGCTCGGCCAGCTGCTGCAGCAACTGCCGGCGATGGCCGGCAACATGCCCAACATCTCGCTCAATTCCGGCTTCAGCCACGGCCGCGCGCTGGTCTCGCTGCGCAATCTCGGCGCCGAGCGCACCCTGGTGCTGGTCAACGGCCACCGCATGGCCGGCCCGGCCAGCAGCGTCTCCGCCGCGCCCGGCGTGGACATCAACGCGATCCCGGCGGCGATGGTGGAGCGGATCGAGGTGCTGACCGACGGCGCGTCCTCGGTGTACGGCTCCGATGCCATCGCCGGCGTGGTCAACATCATCCTCAAGGACAAGTACAACGGCGCCGCCGCGACCGTCGACTACGGCCAGAGCACGCACGGCGACGGCAACCGCCGTTCGGTGGGTGTGGAGTGGGGCAAGACCTGGGAGCGCGGCGGGCTGATCCTGGGCCTGAGCCGCAGCTCGATGAACGCGCTGTACGACGATGACCGCAGCTATTCCAAGACCGCGCTGGACTATCTCGACGGCCAGGTGGTGCAACGTCGCGGCACCGACACCCGTGCCTTCCTCAACGATGGCCGCGTGTTGACCCCGGACAGCGGCCTGGCGCCAGGCGCGGTCGATGCCGGCGATTTCCGCACCTACAACGCGGCCACCGACGGCTATGACGGCTATTTCGGCCAATACCTGATCACCCCGGTGCAGCGCAGCAACTTCTCCGCCCACGCCAGCTTCGACTTCACCCCGAACGTGCAGGGTTACCTGGACATGTTCTGGACCCGCAGCGAGACCACCTCGCAGCTGACCGCCTACGGCATGGAGCTGCCCAACGTTGCGCAGAACTACTACAACCCGTTCGGCAGCCAGCTGTCGCGTTACCTGCTGCGTTCGGTGGCGGCCAACACCCGCGTCTACACCTCGACCATGTACCAGACCAACATCGTGGCCGGGCTGCGCGGCAAGTTCGCCGACAGCAGCTGGCAATGGGACGCGGCGGCCGGCTATGCGCGTTACAAGGACACGCTGGTGCGCAACGGCTTTTCGATCGGCTCGGCGCTGAACAACGCGGTCGGCGCCTCGTTCCTGGACAGCGACGGCGTGGTCAAGTGCGGCACGCCAGGCAACGCGATCGCCGGCTGTACCCCGATCAACGTGTTCAATCCCGACGATCCGGCGACCATCGCCGGGATCAAGGCCACCCAGAGCGCGGTCGACCTGATCGACCAGAGCACGATGAAGTTCGCCGAGGCCAGCGTCAACGGCGACCTGTTCGCGATGCCGGCGGGGATGGTGCAGGCCGCGTTCGGGCTGTCGTTCCGCAAGAACGGGTTCGCGCAGGGCACCAGCAACCCGGTCGCCGCCGCCGATGCCGAAGGCAACTGCGACTACAACGACGGCTGCATCATGAACCAGGGCCACGAGGAGACGATCAAGGAAGCCTACGCCGAAATGCTGATTCCGCTACTCAAGGACGTGCCCGGCGCGCAGGCGCTGAACCTCAACCTGGGCACGCGCTATTCCAGGTACGACTACTGGGGCAACACCACCAACAGCAAGGTCGCGCTGGAATGGCGCCCGATCGACAACCTGCTGATCCGCGCCACCGGCTCGCAGGTGTTCCGCGCGCCGGCGCTGGGCGACCTGTACGGCTCGCCGTACAACACGGTGGTCGATGCCAGCGGCAACTACACCGACCCGTGCAAGGGCTACACCGGCGGCGGCAACGCCGCGGCCTGCGCCAACGTGCCGACCAACGGCAGCTTCGTCAACACCTCCTCGTTCAACGTGCTGACCACCGGCTCGGCCAATGCCGGCTTCGCGATCAAGCCCGAGCAGGGCCGGTCCTACAACGTCGGCGCGGTCTACGATCCGGGCTGGGCGGACGGCTTGTCCCTGAACCTGGACAGCTGGCGGGTCACGCTCGACGACATGATCAACAACTCCGGCCTGGACCAGGTGCTGCAGAACTGCTACGACGGCCAGAGCGCGTACTGTCCGTTGATCCAGCGCAACGCCAGCGGGCAACTGGTCAGCGTGACCGTGCCGTTCGCGATCAACAGCGGCAAGGTCGATATCCGCGGCGACGACATCGGCATCAAGTACGCGTTGCGCGACACCGCCTGGGGCAGCTTCCAGACCGGCGTGGATGCCACGTTCCTGTCCAGCTACAGGTTCAGCGGCGACGGCCACAACTACGTCGGCGAGATGTCCAGCTACGGCAACATGCCGCGCTGGCGCGCCAGCTTCAATCTGGACTGGGACAACGGGCCGTGGCACGCCAGCTGGAACACGCGCCTGCTCGGCCCGACCACGGTCGGCAGCGCCTACGAGGACTTTTGCGGGAACACCGCCGCCGACGGCAGCTGCGTCTACTTCAAGGTCGGTACGGTCACCTACCACGATGTCTCGCTGAGCCGGAAATTCGAAAGCTTGCACACCACGCTGTCGGCCGGCGCCAACAACGTCGGCAACCGCAAGCCGCCGCAGTACTACAGCTATGCGAGCGCGGCCAATACCGACGCGTTCACCTACGACACGCTGGGACGCTACTTCTGGGCCAGGCTCAGGACCGAATTTTGAGGTTGCCGGCAGGCAGCGTGGCCGCGGCATGGCGGCGGCCGCGCGCCGCCGCCGCGTTGTTCGCGGTGGTGCTGGGCGCGGCGTGCGCTGCGGTGGCGGCCAGCGCCGTCGCCTCTGCCGATGGCGAAGCCTTGCAGGCCAGCAACGCCGCGCTCGGCTATCCGCATTTCAAGGGCACGCCGACACCGATTCCGGACAGCGGCGTGGCCTTCGCGCCGGGCGGGCATCTGCAGCGGGTGTTCGCCGCCGATCTGGCGGCCGGCGCCGGCACCGCGCCGGGCAAGGATTTCTGGATCGACCGCATGCTCGCGCGCAGCGGCACCGGCGGCGGCTTCGACGACGACAACAACTGGCTGTTCAGCCGCGGCCGCGCTGCGTACATGTACACCCACCAGCCGCAACAGCCCGGCTTCGTCGGCGATGTCGCCTATGCGCACAAGACCGGCCACGATGCGCTGTTCCGGTTGCAGGCGGAGATCGACGGCAAGCCGTTGCACCTTGTCGAGGACAGCGCGCAGCGGCGGCAGACGCCGAGCTACTTCATCAGCGTCTACACCGATGCCGGCACCGGCGTGCGGCTGCGCCTGGTCAAGTTCATCAGCGAGCAGAACGTGGCCGTGTCCGAGGCCACGCTGTCCAGCAGCGACGGCGTGGCGCGTACGCTGACTCTGCGCGCGATCTCGCCGATGGCCACGCATGCCGACGGCGCCGAACTCACCGGTGCGTTTGCCACCCACAATGCGATCACCACGGTCTTCCCGCGCCTGTCCGGCGACGGCTTTGCGGTCGATGGCGGTTCCATCGCGCGCTGCGTGGCAGTGCCGGCGCGCGGCGAGGCGGCCACGCTGAAGGTACAGCTCGGGCTGGTCACCCGCGAGCTGCCAGAATCGCTGCAGGAGTACCGGCACATCGCCGCGCAGTCGCCGCAGCAGGCCTACCGCGAGCACGTCGTCGCCTACAACCGCTGGTGGGCCGACAACCTGCCGTACCTGGACACGCCCGAGGACAACATCGACAAGACGTTGTTCTACCGCTGGTGGCTGCTGCGCTTCAATTTCCTCGACGCCGCGGTGCCCGGCAACGACTACCAGTTCCCGGTGGCGATCGAAGGCGTGCTCGGCTACGACAACGCGATCGTGCTGACCACCGGCATGTTCATCGACGACCTCAAGTACCTGCGCGATCCCAGCTACGCCTACGGCTCGTGGCTGGGTGCCGGCGAGACCGCCGGCGGCGGCAAGTACGTGGACAATCCCGGCGCGCCGGAGAACTGGTCCAATTCCTACGCCCAATACCTCAGCGCCGCTGCCTGGCGCGCCTACCAGCTGCACGGCGGACCGCCGGCGGTGGCGGCGCAGCTGGCGCGCTACGCCAGCGCCGATGTGGATGCGTTGCTGCGCGCCTACGACCGCAACGGCAACGGCCTGATCGAATACGACTGGGCGGCGATGACCGGCAACGACGCCGATGCGGTGTCCTTCGACTGGGCCAAACAGCACGGCCAGATCCGCATGGACCGCAGCGAGAGCGCCTATGTCTACGCCAACGCGCTGGCCGCGGCGCAGGCCGCGCAGCTCGCCGGCGATGCGGCCACTGCGCTGCGCATGCAGGCGCTGGCGGCGAAGATCCGCCGCGCCGTACTCGCCGTGCTGTGGCAGGACCACAGCGCGAGCGCCGACGGCATGGGCCTGCACGGCGACCTGCTCAAGCAGCGCCAGGCCGATGGCGCGCGGCTGCCGGTGGACTGGAAGGAGACCAACAACTACTACCCGTTCAGCGTCGGCCTGATGCCCAGGCAGGGCGATGCCGACTACGACCCGAAATACGTGCGCGCACTGCGCCTGTTCGCCGACGCGCGGCAGTACCCGATCTTCCCGTTCTATACCGCCAACCAGGCCGACCGGCAGGCGCGCGGCGGCGGCAGCAACAACTTCTCGGTAATCAACTCCACCGTCGCCTTCCGCCTGCTCGGCAGCGCGCTGCGCGACTATCCCAGTGCGTACCTGGACGCGGGCAGCTACCGCAAGCTGCTGTACTGGAACGCCTGGGCGCACTACATCGATGGCGACAATCGCTACCCGGACCAGAACGAGTTCTGGGCGCAGGGCAGTGCCGCCGACGGCGGCAGCATCGGCTACCGCTCGTGGATCCACCACACCCAACTCGGTGCGACCAACTTCACCGTGATCGAGGACGCGATGGGCCTGCGTCCGCGCAGCGATGCCAGGATCGAGCTGTCTCCGATCGATATCGGCTGGGATCACTTCGCCGTCGACGCAATACGCTATCGCGACCGCGACCTTGCCATCGTCTGGGACCGCGACGGTCGCCACTACCGCGGCGCGGTGCCCAAGGGTTATTCGCTGTATCTGGACGGGACGCTGGCGTTCACCGTCGATCGCCTGGCGCATGTGCTCTACGACCCGGCCAGCGGTCGCGTGCAGGCGCTGCCGGATGCGGTCAATGCGGATGCCGCGCGGCTGCGTGTGGTCGGTTCGAAGGCCATCGCCCTGCAGACGCCGGCGCAGGTGCGTTTCGCTGCCGATGCGCGCATCACCGCCATGCTGGCCGACGCCGGCGTGGACACCACGCTGCCGGCAACCGCGCGCAACCTCGCGCAAGGCGCGACGGTGAGCGCCAGCGATGCCGCCGACGGTTTCCCTGCCACCGCGGCGGTGGACGGCAGCACCGCCAACGAGCCGTTCTGGGGTACGGCCGGGTCGCCGTCGCGCAGCGACTGGATCGAACTCGACCTGGGCCGGCCACAGACGCTGGACGACGTGCGCCTGTACTTCTACCGCAGTTCCTCGCCGCCCGGCGAACAGCACGGTTTTCCTTCCGGCACCCGCGCCGGCTACGCGCCGCCGTGGCTGTACGTGCTGCAGTATTTCGACGGCGCCGCCTGGAAGACCGTGCCCGGCCAGGTGCGCGATGCGCCGATCGCGCAGGGCAATCGCAACCGTGTGCGTTTCCCGGCGTTGCGCGTGCAACGGCTGCGCGTGCTGGTGACGCATGCCGGCGCGCTGCGCACCGGGATCAAGGAAATCCAGGCCTATGCCAGCGGCGCACGGGTGCCGGCGGCGAAGCCCAATCAGGCGCCGCAGGTCGAGGCATGGCAGCAGGATGGCGTCGGCGGCGGCGCACTGCGTGTCGTTGGCCGCGTCGGCGACGACGCGCTGCCGAACGGCAGCTTGGCGCTGCAGTGGCGCGTGCTGCAGGCGCCGCCGGGCGGCGCGGCGATCTTCGAGGAACCGCAGGCGGCCAGCAGCAGCGTGCGCTTCACCGCGCCCGGTGCCTACACGCTGCGCTTGCAGGCCGACGATGGCGCGTTGCAAGGCCATGCCGACGTGGCCGTGATCGCCGCGCCGATGCCGGTGGGGCAGGGCCTGGAAGTGCAGGGCGACGCCGAGGCCAGCGCGCAGGTCACCGCCGGCCATCACCGGCTGCAGGCGCTCAACGACGGGCTGCTGCCGACGCCTGGCCAGGTGCCGGCTGCGGACCGGCGCTGGGGCAGCTGGGGCCGCGCGCAACCGGCCTCGGTCTGGGTGCAGTACCAATGGCGGCAAGCGCAGCGCCTGAATGGTGCCGCGCTGTATTTCTGGGACGACCAGCCCGATGGCGGCGTTGCGCCGCCGCGTGCGTGGAAGCTGCAATACCGCGACGGCGAGCAGTGGCGCGATATCGCGGTACGCGGCGGCTATCCGCTCGCCGCGCGCGGCGAAGCGAGTCGCGTGGCGTTCGCGCCGGTGAGCACCAGCGCATTGCGTGTGGTGCTGGATACCGCGGTGCAGGGCAACGGCCATGCCGCGGTCGGCATCGACGAATGGCAGGTGTTCGCCGAGCGCGCCGACACGACCGAGCCGATCGACGTGCGGGTGGCGCCGGGCGAGACGCCGGCCTTACCGCAGCGCATCGCCGGTTATTTCGCCGACGGCAGCTGGGCGTGGCTGGGCGTGCGCTGGCCGCAACTGGATGCCTCCGCGCTGGCCAGCGAAGGCCGCGTACAGGTGCAGGGCCTGGCCGATGGTGGCGTGCCGGTCAGCGCCAGCATCTGGGTGCGCGCCACCGCGCCGGGCCAGATCAACACGGTGCAGGCGCCACCGCCGCTGCACGTGCGCGCCGGGCAGGTGCCGGTACTGCCGGCATTCGTTAGCGTGCAGTACAACGACGGCTCGCGCGAACGCGTGCCGGTGCAGTGGCCGCCGTTGGCGCCGGCCGCGTATGCGGTGCCTGGCACGTCCAGCCTCGTCGGCAGCGTGCAGGGGCGCGGCGGCAGCGGACAGTTGCCGGTGCGGCTGCAGATCGTGGTCGATGCGGCGGTGGCGCCATGAGCTTGCGCCGTGTCATGCAACCTGCCGCGCGCGTCGGCGCCGGCCTGCTGTTGGCGCTCGCCCTTGCCGCAGCGCACGCTGGGCCGCTGCTTGTGCGCAGCGTGCACAGCGCCGGCAATCCGATCCTGGCCGACGGCCGCGACTATTCCGCCGATCCGGCGCCGCTGGTCGCCGACGGCAAGCTATACATCATCGCCGGCCGCGACGAAGCGCCGCCCGACCTCAACGACTTCGTGATCCAGCGCTGGCAACTGCTGGTGACCGACGATGTCGGCAGCGGCACCTGGACCCACTATCCGTCGCTGCTGCGTCCGGAACAGGTCTTCGCCTGGGCCGCCGCGGGCCGCGCCTATGCCGCGCAGATCGTGCAGGGGCCTGATCGCCGCTATTACCTGTATGCGCCGGTGGAGGAAAAGCACTCGTCCAACGCCGATCCGTTCGCGATCGGCGTGGCGGTCGCCGACAGCCCGCTGGGGCCGTGGCGCGATGCGCATCCGCAAGGGCCGATCCTGTCGCAGTCGCTACCGGTCAGGAACACCATCCAGAACATCGACCCGACCGTGCTGGTCGACGACGACGGCCGCGTGTATCTGTACTGGGGCACCTTCGCCAAGCTGTTCGGCATCGAACTGCAACGCGACATGGTCACGCCCAAGGGCGCGGCGGTGGCGGTGACCACGCTGGACGGCTATTTCGAAGCGCCATGGCTG
Source organism: Xanthomonas translucens pv. cerealis (assembly GCF_006838285.1). Lineage (NCBI taxonomy): Bacteria > Pseudomonadati > Pseudomonadota > Gammaproteobacteria > Lysobacterales > Lysobacteraceae > Xanthomonas > Xanthomonas cerealis. The sequence goes on along the minus strand of NZ_CP038228.1, from coordinate 2,313,987 downwards.
TTCAAGCGCAACGGCACCTACTACATGGCCTATGCCGGCAACCGTGCCGGGCCGGATTCCGACTGCACGCCGACGCTGTACCACGCCTGCATCGCCTACGGCACTGCGCCGTCACCGCTGGGGCCGTGGACCTACCGCGGGGTGATCCTGCCGCCGGTGTCCTCCACCACCTCGCATCCGGGCATCGTGCAGTTCAAGGGCCAGTGGTATCTGGTCTACCACACCGCCGATGCCAAGGGCGGCGGCCATTTCCGCCGCAGCGTGGCGATCGACCGGATGGACTGGGACGAGACGCAGCAGCCGGCGCGGATCCGTCCGGTGCATGCCACCCGTGCGCCGCAGCCGCCGGTGCCGCTGCAGCGCAACGTCGCCCGCTACGCCCATGCCAGCGCCTCCAACGGCCCGGACATCCCGCATCAATACTGGATCGCCGCGCTCAACGACGGCGTGGTCAAGCGCAATCCGCTGCCGCCACAGATGTGGGGCAGTTGGACCGCGCACAATCCGCCGCAGCAGTGGATCCAGTACAGCTGGGCGCAGCCGGTGACGCTGCAGCGCAGCCGCATCGTGTTCTGGGCCGACCATCCGCCCGGCGCGAACCAAGGCGTGGCGCCGCCGGCGCGCTGGCATCTGCAATACCGCAAGGACGGGCAGTGGCTGCCGCTGGCGGAGGCGACGCGCGGCGCGGTTGCCGGCCGCGTGCAGACGTTGCGTTTCGCGCCGGTGACCACGCGCTGTGTGCGCGCGGTGTTCGATGCCTCCGGCGGCGACAGTGGCTATGCCGCGCTGGCGGTGCAGGAATGGGAACTGTGGGCCACGCGCGCGCAGCGCCTGGTTCAGGCCGGTGCTGCGGATGCGCAGCGCTGCGACACACGGTGATGCATCAGGTGGCTGACTTATGAAAACGGATCGGAACCGGCTGCGCCTCGCGGCGCTGGGCGCAGTGTTGCTCGTCGCGGCGGCGCTGGCGCCATGCGCGCTGGCCGCGCCGAGCGCGGACGACTACCAGCGTGCGCAGGCGCTGAGCCGGCGCTACGAGGCGCTGGTCGATCGCCAGCCGTCGCAGCCGCTGTGGCTGGATGCCGGGCATTTTCTTTACCGGCGCAGGCTGGCACGCGCCGGCGCCGCGCCGGCGATCGAGTACCGGCGGGTGACGGTGGACGGCGGCCGCAACGAGCCTGCCTTCGACCACGCGCGGCTGGCGGCGGCGATGTCCGCGGCCAGCGGCAAGCCGGTTGATGCGAGCACATTGCAACTGCACGCAGTGGAGCTGGATGCGCACCAGCTCGCCTTCGAGCGCGCTGGGGTGCGCTGGCAGTGCGCGCTGCCGAAGTACAGTTGCACGCGCACCGAGATGGGCGCGTTGCCGCCCGATTCCTACGACCTGAGCATTCCGCTGAAGCAGGGCCAGGCGTATGCGCAGGCGTCGCCGGACGGCAAGTGGCGCGCCTGGATCGAGGCCGGCAACGTGGTGGTCGCGCCGGTCGCCGGTGGTGCGCCGGTCGCGCTCAGTCGCGACGGTAGCGCCGCCGCGTACTACGCGGTGGACAGTTTCGCCTGGTCGCCGGACTCGACCCGGTTGGTCGCCTACCGGGTCACGCCGGCGCCGCTGCGCACGGTGCACTACATCGAGTCGGCGCCGCCGGACCAACTGCAGCCCAAGCTGCACCAGCAGATCTATGCCAAGCCCGGCGATCCGCTGCCCATGCTGCAGCCGGTGCTGTTCGACCTGGCCTCGCGGCAGGCGCAGGCGGTGCCGACGGCGCTGTTCCCGAATGCGTTCGCGCTGGGTTGGCCGCAGTGGCGCCGTGACGGCAGCGGCTTCACATTCGAATACAACGAGCGCGGCCACCAGCGCTACCGGGTCATCGAAGCGGACGGGCGCAGCGCGCAGGCACGCACCCTGATCGAGGAAACCTCGCCGACCTTCATCGAATATTCCGATCTCAGCGGCAACCACGAGGACGGCGGCAAACGCTATCGCCACGATTTCGCCGATGGCGCGCGCACCCTGTGGGCGTCCGAACGCGACGGCTGGGAGCAGCTATACCTGTACGACACGCGCCGCGGCGATGCCCCGCGCCAGGTCACGCGTGGCGAGTGGGTAGTGCGTAAGGTCGAGCGCGTCGACGAGGCCGCGCAGCAGATCTACTTCACCGCCTCTGGCATGAACCCGGGCGAAGATCCCTACTACCGTCACGCCTATCGCATCGGCGTGGACGGCCGCGGGCTGACCGCGCTGACTCCGGCGCAGGCCGACCACGAGGTGGTGCTGTCGCCCGATGGACGCTGGCTGCTCGATTTGTATTCGCGGGTGGATCTTGGACCGGTGCTGGAACTGCGCCGCAGCGACGACGGCGCGCTGGTGCAGCAAGTCGAGCGCACCGACCTGAGCCGCTTGCGCGCCGCCGGCTGGGTGCCGCCGCTGCCGTTTCATGCGCCGGGCCGCGACGGCAAGACCGAGATATGGGGCGTGATCCATCGTCCGCAGGCACAGGTGGACGGGCAGCGCTACCGCGTGGTCGAAAACATCTACGCCGGGCCGCACGGCTCGTTCGTGCCCAAGACCTTCAGTGCGCGCGTGCCGGCGCTGACCGCGCTCGGCTTCGCCGTGGCGCAGATCGACGGCATGGGCACCAACAACCGCTCGCGCGCGTTCCACGACGTGGCCTGGCGCAATCTCAAGGACGCCGGTTTCCCCGATCGCATCGCCTGGCACCGCGCCGTGGCGGCGCAGTATCCGTGGTATGCGATCGAGCAGGGCGTGGGCATCTACGGTACCTCCGCCGGCGGCCAGAGCGCGCTTGGCGCGTTGCTGTTCCATCCCGAGTTCTACATCGCTGCGGTGGCCAATTCCGGCTGCCACGACAACCGCATGGACAAGATCTGGTGGAACGAGCAATGGATGGGCTGGCCGGTTGGGCCGTGGTATTCGGCCTCGTCCAATGTCGACAACGCCTGGCGCCTGCAAGGGCATCTGCTGCTGGTGACCGGTGACATGGACCACAACGTCGATCCGGCCAGCACCTTCCAGGTCGCCGATCGGCTGATCAAGGCCGGCAAGGATTTCGATCTGCTGGTGGTGCCGGGCGGCGACCATGACGCCGGCGGCGACTACGGCCAGCGCCGGCTGGCGGACTTCTTCGTGCGTTGGCTGCAGCAGGCGCCGACGCCGGACTGGAATGGCGCGCCCTCCACGCTGCACGCCGGGACATGAGTGGCGCTGCCGCGCCGCAAGCACATCAAGAAACACCTCAAGAAACATCGCATTGCGCTACCGAGTGCACATTCAAAACGGATGCGGTGATCGACGCTGAAATGGCTGGCGCGTAGGGCCTTGCATCCCCGGGGTGGGCGCATTTTCGAACACGACGCTGTCGCGCTCCGGCGCATGCGGGAACGGCAGCGTATCGCGTTGTTGCGCTCGTCGCTGCGATGAGCCAGGAAAGTGTGCGGGGCTGCGCCTTGCGGCGGATGGCAATGGTGTCCGCTGTCCATGCCGGATGTTCCTTCGTGTCGATGATTCAGGAGAGTTCCAATGAGCAAGGCGGTCTTTCGCAAGCCCTGTGTTGGGCGCCGCAGCATGAGCCGGTCGCTGTTGTTCAGCGCGATCGTGGCGGCCACGATCGCCGTTCCCGCTGTGCATGCGCAGGAGTCCAGCGGTGGGGTGTATGGTGCGGTCGACATGCAAGGCCGAATCGCCGCTGCGCAGGTCGTGATCCGCAACCTCGATACCAACGCCACGCAGATCCGCAAGCCCGATGCGTCCGTCAAATACTCGATCGCCGGACTGAGCCCAGGCAAGTACGAGATCGTCCTGCGCTGCGGCGAGCAGCGGCTGGCGAGCACGCAGGCGATCGTGCGCCCGGGCAGTTACACCGCGGTGGCGCCACTGGCCGACCGGCGGGCCGCCGCCACCAAGCTGGGCGAGGTCAGGGTCAGCGCCGCCGGCATCAACAATGCCGCCGACAACACCGCGCCGATCGACGTCAGCACGCCGCAGCTGGCGCGGCAGTAGTCCCAGGAGCTGTTGCGCAAGACCGGTGTGGATACCAGCGGCAACAACGGCAGCGGCGGGCCGTACAGCAACCTGCTCACCGCGCTCCCGCAGCAATTCATGTCGCAGGTCGCCTCGCAACCCTCGGGCGGATCCGGGTACGCGTCCTTCGGTGGCGGTTCCGGCACCGAGACGCGCTACTACGTCAATGAGTTCGACACGACCTTCGATTACAGCGGCGCCGGCGCCAACATGGTGCCGGGCGAGCTGATCGGCTATGCGGCGGTCATCGCCAACGGCGCTTCGGCCAAGTACTCCAACGCGATGGGAGGCTCGGTTTCGGCGGCGACGAAATCCGGCGACAACACCTGGCGTGCCGGGTTCTCCTCCTACATCGTCCCGCCTTACTCCAGGCTGCTCAGGCGCCACACCGAAGACGATGCGCTGATCGACAACGACGGCAACAGGACATGGTTCCTGGAAGGAGGGATCGCCAGCAACGGGCAGCAGGACACGGCGTTCAACACTACGTTGTGGATTTCCGGCCCATTGCTGAAGGACCGCTTGTTCGTCAATCTGGCATATCAGGATACCCAGCCGGCGTCGCGCAGCAATTACCTGTACGGCAGCACGCTCGGCTATGCCGCCCAGTTCATGCACAACTACCACAACCCCGCGGCGACGCTGACCTGGAACGTCACCGAAAATCAGACCCTGGACGTGGTGGCGGCAAACAACAACACCAAGGACCACACCACGATCTGGAAATTGAACGAGCAGGGAGATGCGCAGTCTTCGAGGCAGTATTTCCGCAACGTGCTGTTCAAAATGAACGAAGATTTCTATGTCGGACGCTACCGTTGGCGCATGAACGACAGCATGGACCTGTCGGTGATGGGCGGCTATTTCACCCATTCCGAGCAGAACCTGTTCAACGGTTTCGAAATATTCTCGGCGCGAATCACCCGCGACTCCGGCGGCCAGAACGTCTATAACGTTGTTTCCGACGGTTCGCCCGACAGCGAAATCCCCTTCGACTACTCCAAGCGCGGGTTTCGCACGGACTGGGTCTGGCAACCGGGCAGCCACAAGATCGGCTCGGGTGCCGAGCGCTACGCGTTCTTCGAGAACAACCAGTCCGCTTATGGAGAGAGCGGCCACTACACCTGCTTCGACTATGCGCTGGGATCGCCGAGCAAGGACGACGCCAGCGGCATCGCCATTCCCGCCAATACGCCGTACATGCGTTCCTTCGTGTCCTACTACGGCGGGCCGCTGACCCAGGTCAACCGCGGCGCCTACCTGGAGGATTACTGGCAAGCGCTGCAAAACCTGGTCGTTTACGCGGGCGTGCGCCCCGACAACAACCAGTCCATGTTGGGCAGCGGTCTGAGGGCGCTGAACTTCTGGACCACGTCCCCACGCTTCGGGCTGTCGTGGGATGTCAAGGGCGACAGTTCGATGAAGGCCGGTTTCACCTATGGCCTTTACAGCATGGCGGTACCTGGGGTGATCCTGGCCAATGCCCTCAACGATTCCACCCAGCAGTACCAGTACTACACCTACGATGGCATCAACGCCGACGGCACGCTGATCGCTCCGCAGCAGTTCGGCAGTTATGCCGTCACCAGCACGGTTTCCGACCCGCGCGTGGTGTCTTCGCGCAATATCAGGACGTCGCAGCAGGAGAATCTGGCGCTGTATTTCCAGGACAACGGATTGGTCCCGAACTGGTCGGAAACGCTCGAGCTGAACTATGCGAACGTGAAACGGGCGATTTCGGCCTGGCGCGACCTGAACACTCCCGGCTACAGCAGCGCCGCCTACCGCTATCTGCAGTCGTTGGGCTACGAGGATCCGTACATCGGCAACATCGTGCTGGTCAATCCGGGCAGGGACATCGTGCTGAGCAACGACTTCGATCACGACGGCAGCCTGGAGACCGTTGTGGTCCCCGCCAGCGCGGCAGGCCTGCCCAAGCCCAAGCGCAAGGCCTATACCCTCAGCGTCGAGATGGTCCACCCGGAGACGCCCGACCAACCCGTGTTCCTGCAGGCCAGCTACACCTGAAAACACGTATGGGGCAACTACGAGGGCTATTACGCCGAAGGCGATCCGGCCAGCAATCTGCTGGGGTCGCAGGTGTTCCAGTACGCTGCCCTGACCCAGGGCGCGACGGGCAACCTGCCGCAGGATATCCGCCATGCGTTCCTGCTCAACAGCTCGCATACGTTCGGCAGCAGCGGATTCAGTGCCGGGCTGGGGCTGAACTGGCAGAGCGGCGCGAATACATCCTGCTACTCGCAGTATCCGCTGTCGAGCGATGCCGCCAGGACCGCCGGCGAGCATGCCTATTACTGCGCAGGCGTCGCGGTGAGCCGCGGCAGCCTGGGACGCCTGCCGAGCTGGTGGCTGCTCAATATGAACACCGCCTGGGAGCACAGCTGGGGATCGAACCGTCTGCGTTTGGAGTTCAACATGGGCAATGTCCTGAACAAAAACACTCTGGTGTTCGTGAGCCCCTATTACGGTTATTACAACGGATCGGCCCTGGTCAAGGAGAGCCGATACGGCGGACAGGCATCTCTGGCTCCGCGTTCGGCGTCGTTCGCCATCCGCTACAACTGGAACTGATCGTGTGTTCGACCGCAATCGCGGCGATCGTCAGCCTGCGGACAGCCGTTGCGGCCGGCACCGGCACGGCCGAATGCATTCGCTGAGGCTGGTGCACGCGCGTGCATGAGGTTGCAGCGAGGTGTGCCGGTTCCTGCAGTCCGTTGCGACATATGACAAATTTCCACATCAAAGGCGAGGTTTTTCCACAAGACGCTGCACCTGCGGACGTGAAACCCTGCGATGGCGATGTGCGCCAGCGCACAACGCATTTTGCGCCGTGCGGGGATGCACGGCCTCCATCGATCGATACCGGTTCTGGTTGCGTCGGGCAGCGAGGACGCGGCGTCGTGCGGCCTGGATTTTGCGTGCAGGCCGATTAACCGAGAGAACGCCCATGCATCACGTCCGCTTGCCTTCCATCCATGCAGCTTCGGTTTGCCGCGATCGCTGCGGACAAGGACGCAGCCTGCTATGCGTTGCGATCGCCATGGCCCTGCTCGCGGCGTTGCCGGCGGCGGCGCAGCAGACCGTCGTGGTGCGCGACAAGACCGCCGCCGCGGCCGATGGCAGCGACAGCGCCGCCGACGCCAAGACCCTGGACAGCGTGGTCGTCACCGGCTCGCGCATCCGCCGCAACGATGCGCTGGACGGCCCCACGCCGCTGACCGTGATCGGCGCTGAACAGATCCGTGCGGCCGGCTATACCGAGATCGCCGATGTGGTCAATCAGCTGCCGAGCCTGGCGCTGACCCAGACCAGCCAGACCAGCAACCTGGCCGGCAATCCCGGCATCAACGCGCTGGACCTGCGCGGCATGGGGACTCAGCGCACCCTGGTACTGGTCGACGGCCGCCGCCAGGTGCCGGCGATTCCGGGCACCTCGGCGGTGGACGTGAGCAATATTCCTTCCAGCCTGGTCGAACGCGTGGAAGTCATCACCGGCGGCGCTTCCGCGCTGTACGGCGCCGATGCGGTCACCGGTGTGGCCAACTTCATCCTGAAGAAGGATTTCCAGGGCCTGGATGCCAGCGCCCGCTACGGTATCTCCAGTCGCGGCGACATGCGCAGCCGCAGCGTCGATGCGTTGTTCGGGCGCAACTTCGCCGACAACCGCGGCAACGTCACCGCGTACGGTTTCTACGAGCGCGAGCCCGATTCGGTGTCCGGCCAGGACCGTCCGTGGACCGCCATGGGCTACCCGATGTACACGCGCAACAACCGCAACCAGCGCTACTGGATCTCCGACAACAACCGCAACATCAACAACGCCGAGGACGCGCAGCTGATCCTCGGCGGCCGCCACTACGCGATGACCGGCGACGGCCAGCTGCGCGCGCCGGTGCTCGGCCCGGGCGGCTACGTCAACAGCGTGCCGCTGAGCCTGGCCGATCCGTCCACCGCGCTGGGCAGCCTGCTCACCGACGGCGGCGAGTACGGCGGCCGCTACGACTCGTGGTACCTGGCAGTGCCGTCGGATCGTTTCGCCAGCCGCGCCACGCTCAATTTCGACTTCAGCGACAGCCTGCGCTTCTTCGCCAACGTCGGCTATTCGCGTACCACCTCGCAATCGGCGTGGCGCGCGCTGAGCGCGTTCGGCAGCGAGGCGGTGCCGGCCGACAGCCCGTTCATCACCGACGCGATGCGCGCGGCCAACGGCGGCACGATCACCGACGGGGTCTACTTCGCGCGGCACTTCGACGACGAACTGGGGCAGAGCGGCAGCCAGTACCGGCGCCAGCTGCTGCAGGGTGTGGTCGGCCTGGAGGGCGACTTCAGCCTGGGCGGGCGCGCCTGGAACTACAGCGCGTACTACTCCTACGGCCGAACCGAGCAGCGCAACCGCGACATCGATACGGTGGCCTATACGCGCTACCACCTGGCGGTGGATTCCACCGCCGCTGCCGACGGCAGCGCGATCTGCCGCAGCACGCTCACCGATCCGGGCAACGGCTGCGTGCCGTTGAATCCGTTCAAGCGCCTGACCGCGCAGGAGATCGGCTACCTGCGCTACACCTCGGACTGGGCCACCACCACCATGACCCAGCAGGTGCTGTCGGCCTATGCCTCTGGCGGCATATTCGACCTGCCCGGCGGCGAGGCGCAGATCGCGTTCGGCGGCGAGTACCGCAAGGAGCGCAACGACATCGGCGCGATCGCCCAGTACGATCCGGCCAATCCGGCCTACGACGCCAGCCTGGGCACCACCCAGCTGCCGCTGGTCGGCCAGTACGACGTCAAGGAACTCTACAGCGAACTGCACCTGCCGCTGCTGGCCGACAAGCTGTTCGCGCAGCGCCTGGGCGTGGACGCGGCGCTGCGCGTGTCCGACTACAACACCGCCGGCCGCACCGTCACCAACAAGTTCGGCATCGACTGGGCGCCGATCCAGGACATCACCCTGCGCGGCACCTACGGCAAGGCGGTGCGTGCGCCCAACATCGGCGAGCTGTACACCGCCAGCAGCATCGGCGGCATGTGGATTACCGATCCGTGCAACAGCTACAACCAGCGCTACCGCACCGACCGCAGCCAGTACACCGCGGCCAACTGCGCGCAGCTCAATCCGTCCGACAAGAGCACCTACTGGCTGTACCGCGACATCATCACCAAGGGCAACCTGGAACTGGCCAACGAAACCGCCAAGACCCGCACCGTCGGCATCGTGCTGCGCCCGCGTTTCCTGCAGGATTTCTCGCTGTCGGTGGACTACTACAACATCGACCTGCGCGGCGCGATCGATTCGTTCCCGGCGCAGACCATCGTCAACAAGTGCGTGGACGCGTCGACCCTGGACAACCCGTTCTGCTCCTTCGTCAGCCGCGATGCCGACGGCAACCTGCTCAACGCGGTCACCCAGAAGCTCAACCTGTCGCGCTACCTGACCCGCGGCGTCGACTTCTTCGCGCAGTACCGCTACGACCTGGCAGAGCGCTGGGACCAGAATGCCGGCGCGCTGTCGTTCGACCTGAACTACACCCACCTGATCCGCCAGGACTACACGCTGGATCCGGACCAGCCGGAAGAAGTCACCCGCTTCGCCGGCGTGTTCGGCTCGCCTTCATGGAAGGGCGTGCTGCGCACCACCTGGTCCAACGCGCACGCCGGCGCGACCTGGTCGCTGCGGCACTTCTCCAAGATGCGCAACAGCACCGAGATCAGCGACACCGACTACCAGAAGGTGTGGGCCGGCAACGTGTTCTACAGCGACGTGTCCGGCTACTACCGGCTCAAGTCGGGGCTGGAAGTGTTCGGCGGGGTCAGCAACCTGTTCGACCGCGCGCCGCCGCGGGTGCCGGGCGCGGAGGCGGGCGGTGCCAATTTCGAGCTGGGTTACCACGCAGGCGTGTACGACGTGATCGGGCGCATGTACTACGGCGGGATCCGCCTGGCGTTGTGAGGGCAGGCAGGCGCCGCGCCGGTGAGCGCAGCAGCGCTGCGCTGCCGAGGCGGTTGTGGCGAACGCACTTGCAGTCGCGGCACGCGATGGGCTGCGGATAGGCGTGCATCGAGCGATGTCCGCGCGGCACCCAGGTGATCGCTTGCCTGCGTGATGTAAATTGCGCTCCTGCCGTGATCGGCGCTGCATTTCCTGTCTTTGTAGCGAATCAAGTTGTAGTTCTGCGAGCGCATGCAGTGCGCCGACTTTCGCGCGCCCCTAGCATCTTCCAGGTCGGTCAGGCGCGCGAGCGGGTAACCAAGGGAATTGAGTCGTTGGGGGTGCGCAAAAGCGTTCGATTGGTTTTCCTTGCCTCTACCGCGCGCTAGCGCGGTGCGACGCGGAGGATTTTCCGAACATTGCTGTGCGCTGTGTTCATGCGCGGGGATGGACGTCCCTGCCAGCGTGACGTTGCCGCTGGTCCGACCGATGTGTGCCCGACGCCGTGAGCGCCGCGGTCGACCCGACACTGTCGCGTTGCGATGCGCCACGCAGCGTTGGCATGGTTTCTTGGCACAACGCTTGCGTCGTTTCGATCAGGTACGCGCGCGATAGCGCTCAAAGCTGCCATTGCATGCTTTGATGCTCACCACTTGCAATTCCTTAGGAGAGAGCATGAAACGTTCCCTGTCGTCATTGTTACGCATAGTCGCGTGCCTTTGCATGTCGGCTGGTTTGGCCCTGGCGCCGCACATCGCGCATGCGGCAGCCGTCTGCAGCGCTGGCCAATGGGTCGCCAATCCCAATGACACCGACATGCCGGCAGTGCGCTACGAAACCACGCACTTTGCGTTCCGCTGGGAAGATGCAGAACAGGTTCCCCGCGCCGATCTGGAAGCGGCAGGCAAGGAACTGGAATTGATCTGGAACACCTATATCAACCGCATCCGTTTTCCAGAACCCTATTGCGCTTCGGCGACGAAGTACAAGGTCAGCATCTATTTGAAGTCCGACTTTGGCATGCATGGCGGGGTCACCGACAGTGGCGGAATGGGCATGTGGGTTTCGATCTCCCTGTTGCAGGATCACTGGGATATGGCGCATGAACTTACCCATGCGCTGCAAGGCGCCAGCGGTGGTTTGACCGAGTCGGAGTACACCGGCTGGATCTGGGAATCGCATGCCAACTGGATGGCGCACCAGATCGATGAGTACCACAACACCGAGGTTCACTGCTCGACGACGCTTGTGAACTATCCGCATCTCTACCTGGGCTCGACCCGGGACCGCTACTGCAACTGGCAATTCATGGAGTATCTCAAGGACCGTTTCGGCTATTCCATCATCAACGACATGTGGGCCAAGGCGCCCAAGTCCGGCGATCCCGGCCTGGCCGATGCGGATCCGTTCTCGGTCATCCGCGACAACATGGGCTGGACCCAGTCGCAGCTCAACGACGTGTTTGGCGACTGGGCGATGCATAACGTGAACTGGGATTACACCGATCCCGATGGTCGCGATCATGGCGTGTTGATGCGCGAACAATACGGCAGTAACGATGCGTTCGATCCAGAAAACACCGCGGATTGGAATAACCGTGATCTCGCCTTGCGCCTGACCCAGCTCGACCAGGTGCCGGGCCAGGAGCGCCGCTACCGCGTGCCGTTCGATTGGGCGCCGCAGCGTTGGGGCTACAACCTGGTACGGTTGATTCCCGCTGCCGGCGCCGCCGCGATCGGCGTCAAGTTCGCAGGCGATGTGCAGACGCAGTCCGCGGTGAACGTATTGCCGGGCTTGGACAACGATCCCAGTGCCATCGCCTTGCCCGATTCGGACTGGCGCTGGGGCGTGGTTGCGATCGATGCGGCGGGCAAGGCGCGTTACAGCCCTTTGCAGCGCGGCGCCAGCGCTTCGCTGCAGTTCGATCTGAAGCGTGGCGATACCGGGCTCTATCTGGTGGTGATGGGCACACCGAGCAAAATGCACAAGATCAAGTGGGACCAGTCTTATTACTCGATCTATCGCTACCCGTGGAGCGTCACGCTCGACAATGCCTATCCATCCGGCCGCCAGCCGAATGCGCCGACGCCGACGGCGCTCGGCACCCGCCACGCCAACGGTGGCGGCTGGGTCGCGCGCAATGCCTATGTCGCGCCCACCGCCTACGTCGGCCCGGACGCGCGCGTGCTTGGTGGGCAGGTGCTGGGCAATGCCCGGATCCAGGACCATGCCACGATCATGGGCGGCACCGTCCAGGACAACGTCGTGGTCGGTGGCTTGAGCGTAGTGCACGATGGAGCGACGATTCGGGACAGCGCCCAGGTGCATACGGTGTTCATGGGGCCGGGCGCGTTCGAAGCATTCACGCTGTCCGGTAATGCCCAGTTGCGCGGCGATGCAGAGGAACGCGGGGCGTCGCCAAGCAAGGGCGTGTTCTACGGCTACGTGGATCCTGGGTTGATCCTGGACCCGGAATACGGTGCGGATCTGACCGGCGCAGTGCCTGAAGTCACCGCAACGCCGCGCTCGCAGTAATCCTGCGGGTCGCGCCATGCGGCGGCGTGCCCGTGCGGGTCCGCCGCCGTTGTCTGTTCGGCGGTGCGTGATGCCCCTCGCCACGCCGAAACGATCATGAGTGTTGCGCAGCATGTCGCTGCCGCGCGCGCGGCAGCAAAGCACCGCGTCCACGCGCGGTTTGTGCGTAATTCGGCATCCGTTCTTCTGTCTGTGCACAAGACGGCAGGGTGACGCCCGCGGGATGATGACCAATGGCCTGCGCACCTTCGCTGCGCAGGTTTGGCACGGCTACCAATCATGCCGACTGCGTGGTCGGCCTCGGGCCAGTGGCCGTATTTTCACAGATCGTCCAACCAGGAGCAGCAGATGCCGATATCCATATTGGTTTTCCCCGGGCTGGGCGCATCACGTCGCGGTGATCTACGATGAAATCCATGCATGACCCCTCCACCGATCCGCTGCCGCACGCCGATGCCTGTACACACGCGCTGGATCCATCGCGGCGGCGCTTCCTGCAGTGGAGCGCGCTGGCGGTGGCCGCGGGGCTGCTGCGCTTCCCGCTGGATGCCGCCGCGTCGAGCGCCGGCGCGGTGCAGGCGCTGCCGCTCAAGCAGGTCACGCTGAAGCCGTCGCTGTTTCTGGATTCGCTGCAGACCAACCGCCGCTACCTGCTGGAATTGGAACCGGACCGCCTGTTGCACAACTTCCTGCACTACGCCGGCCTGCCGCCCAAGGGCGAGGTCTACGGCGGCTGGGAAGGGGACACCATCGCCGGGCACACGCTCGGCCACTATCTCAGCGCGCTGGCCAAGATGCATGCGCAGACCCGCGATGCGGCGCTGCGCCAGCGCATCGACTACATCGTGGCCGAACTGGCGCGCGCGCAGGCCAAGGACGCGGACGGCTACGTCGGCGGACTCACCCGCAAGAACGACAAGGGCGCCATCGACAACGGCAAGGTGGTGTTCGAGGAAGTGCGCCGCGGCATCATCAAGGGCAGCAAGTTCAACCTCAACGGCAGCTGGTCGCCGCTGTACACGGTGCACAAGCTGTTCGCCGGCCTGCTCGATGCGCACGCACTGGCCGGCAACGCGCAGGCGCTGCAGGTGCTGGTGCCGCTGGCCGGCTATCTGGGCGGGGTGTTCGACGCGCTCGACCACGTGCAGATGCAGACCTTGCTGGACACCGAGTTCGGCGGCCTCAACGAGTCCTACATCGAACTGGGCGCGCGTACCGGCGATCCGCGCTGGATCGCGCTGGGCAAGCGCCTGCGCCACGAGAAGGTGATCGATCCGGCCGCTGCCGGTCGCGACGAACTGGCGCATATCCACGCCAATACCCAGGTGCCCAAGTTCATCGGCGAGGCGCGCCAGTTCGAGGTCGCCGGCGATGCCGACGCCGCGGCGGCGGCGCGTTTCTTCTGGGAGACGGTGACCGGCCACTACAGCTACGCGATCGGCGGCAATGCCGACCGCGAGTATTTCCAGGAACCGGACAGCATCGCCGCGTTCCTGACCGAGCAGACCTGCGAGCACTGCAACAGCTACAACATGCTCAAGCTGACCCGACACCTGTACCAGTGGACGCCGCAGGCGCGCTATTTCGACTACTACGAGCGCACCCTGCACAACCATACGATGGCCGCGCAGCATCCGGCCACCGGCATGTTCACCTACATGACGCCGATGATCAGCGGCGGCGAGCGCGGCTTCTCCGACAAGTTCGATTCGTTCTGGTGCTGCGTCGGCAGCGGCATGGAGGCGCATGCGCAGTTCGGCGACTCGATCTATTGGCAGGACGCGGCGTCGCTCTACGTCAACCTGTACATCCCCTCGACCCTGGACTGGCCCGAGCGCGACCTGGCGCTGGAGCTGGACAGCGGCGTGCCGGACAACGGCAAGGTGCGGCTGCAACTGCGTCGCGCCGGCGCCCGCACGCCGCGGCGCCTGCTGCTGCGGCTGCCGGCCTGGTGCCAGGGCGGCTACACGCTGCGCGTCAACGGCAAGGCCCAGCGCGGCACGGCCGCCGACGGCTACCTGGCGCTGGAGCGGCAGTGGCGCAGCGGCGATGTGATCGAACTGGACTTGGCGATGCCGCTGCGCCTGGAGCATGCCGCCGGCGATGCCGACACGGTGGTGGTGATGCGCGGCCCGCTGGCGCTGGCCGCCGATCTTGGCCCGGTCGCCGATCCCTATGACGCGCCGGACCCGGCGCTGGTGGCCGCGGCCGATCCATTGGCAGGGTTCGCCGAATTGCCGCAGCCCGGGCATTTCCTGGCCGCCGCCACGCAGCCGCCGGGGCTGACCTTCGTGCCGTTCTACGCGCAATACGAGCGCCGCAGCGCGCTGTACTTCAAGCGCCTGGCGCCGGCGCAGTGGGCGCAGGAAGCGGCGCGGCGCGCGCGCCAGCAAGCCGAGCGCGCGGCGCTGCAGGCCACCGCGGTGGACATGATCCAGTTCGGCGACGAGGCTTCCGAGCAGGCGCACACGCTGCGCAGCGACACCTCCTTCGGCGGCGCCTACCGCCGCCAGCAGTGTCGCGACGTGCGCGGCAAGGGCTTCGTCGAATTCCAGATGCGCGGCAGCGCGCAGCCGCTGGCGCTGCGCCTGCGCTTCTGGGGCAGCGACAAGGGCCGCTTCAACATCCTGATCGACGGCAAGCTGGCGGTGGAGGTGCAGGTGGACCGCAGCCAGGTCATCGACTTCGTCGATCGCGACTACGCCTTGCCGCCGGCGCTGACCCGCGCTGCGCAGCTGACCTTCCGCATCGAGCCGCAGCACGGCGATACCGCCGGGCCGCTGTTCGGCGGCTGGTTGATCCCGGCCGAGAGCGCATGACCGCTGCCGCCGCGCGCGGCCTGTCCAGCCGCCGCGCCAACCAGTGGATTGCGTACGCGGCGCGGCTTGGCGATGGAGCGCAGCCATTGCCGTGGTTCGACAGACGTTGTGCCGAGTTGCACGCAGCATCACGCCGGCATGCACCGGCTCCCTGACTGAACCGAAAGCAACGGGTATGCATGCCGGTCGGCCGCCCGATCGCGCCGCCGCGCCACGACCATGCGTTATTCCGCATGCAGAACCGCTAATTGCGACAAGACGCCGGTCGCAGTTACAGGCACATTGTGATTGCATCGTTAAAACGTGATGACCTTTGGTTTTCCGGCGCAGCGGCCGGTGCGCGGGACAGGATCCGCCACCGCCCTTGGCCACTCACCGCAGGACCCGCGATGTACGCACGGGCAGCGTGTGAAGGATCGCAGGCATCCCGGTCGTTGTGTCCGGCCTTGCCAGAGCCGCGGCGCAGGAGGCGTATCACCGGCGTCGCTGTTGCAGCGTCGTCCTCATCGCAGTTTCGACCGCTGGCGCGAGCCGGCGCGGATTTGTTCGGCCCATCGTTTTCGCTTATGCCACGTGTCGCCATCGCTCAGGAGATCTCCATGCCGTTCCAGCACGCACCCCATCCTTCCCATCGCCCGCAGCCGCTGGCGCTGGCCGTGGTCGCCGCATTGTCGCTGGGCGCCGCATGCCCGGCGCTGGCGCAGGAGGCGAGTGCGGACGACGGCAAGACCCAGACCCTGGACAGCGTAGTGGTCACCGGCTCGCGCCTGCGCCGGGTCGACACCGAGACCGCCAACCCGGTGGTGACGATCAACCGCGCGCAGATCGAGGCGACCGGCAAGGCCACGCTCGGCGACCTGGTGCAGGAACTGCCGGCGATCGCCGGCAATGCGACCAACCCCAACACCAACAACGGCGGCGGCACCGGCGCCTCGACCATCTCGCTGCGCGGCCTGGGCGACAAGCGCACGCTGATCCTGGTCAACGGCACGCGCCTGGCCAGCAACGACGTCAACGCGATCCCGGCGACGATGATCGAGCGGGTGGAAGTGCTCAGCGACGGCGCCTCGGCGGTGTACGGCTCGGACGCGATCGGCGGCGTGGTCAACTTCATCCTGCGCAAGGGCTTGGACGGCATCGAGGTCAGCACCGACTTCGGCACCAGCTCGCGCAGCGACGGCAACCGCCGCAGCTTCTCGCTGACCGCCGGCAAGACCGGCGAGCGCGGCAGCATCGTCGCCGGCCTGTCCTACCACGACATCGATCCGGTCTCGGCCGGCGCGCGCAGCTATTCGAAGGATGCGCTGTCGCTGATCGACGGGGTGCCGGTGAAGCAGGGCTCCTCGGCCACGCCGACCGGCAGCGTCAGCTTCGACGAAGGTTCCGACCGGTCCAGGGCGCTGGCGGCGAGCAACGGCTGCGCGCGGGTCACCTTCAACGGCGGCAGCGGCAGCCCGACCAATGCCAGCCAGTACCATTGCTACGACGCCGCCAGCGATTCCTACAACTACCAGCCGTACAACCTGCTGCAGACGCCGCAGGAACGCACCAATGCCTTCGTGATCGGCAGCTTCCGCTTCAACGATCACCTGGAAGGCTACGTCAACACCTACTTCAGCAAGACCACCTCGTCCTCGATCATCGCGCCGATCCCGGTCTTCGCCAACGGCGACAATTTCCTGGTTTCCGCCGGCAGCTACTACAATCCGTTCGGGGCCAACTTCGGCACCGACCGCAGCGCCGATACTTCGTACAACAGCTTCAACAGCCGCGCCACGGTGCTGGGCAACCGCCGCTACGAATACGACACCTACAATTTCCAGATCAATCCCGGCCTGCGCGGCAGCTTCGGCGACAGCTCCTGGCAATGGGATGCCAGCGTCAACTACGGCAAGGTCAAGCAGAAGTCGGTCAACCACGGTTTCCTCGACTACGCCGGGTTCAACGCCGCGGTAGGGCCGTCGTTCCTGGACAGCGACGGCACGGTCAAGTGCGGCAGCGCCGGTGCGGCGATCGCCGGCTGCACCCCGATCGACGTGTTCAACCTCAACAGCGAGAGCAACAAGGCAGCGCTGGAAGCGCTGGTGGTCAACCCGATCGTGACCAGCGTCTACAGGGTCAAGCAGTTCGAGGCCAACGCCAACGGCAACCTGTTCGACCTGCCGGCCGGCACGGTGAGCCTGGCCGCGGGCGTGTCCTACCGCAAGGAAAGCACTTCCACCGCCGCCGACCCGCTGTGGACCGGCGACGAGAACGGCATGTGCGGGGTGATCGAATTCTGCGCCACCGTGCTCGGCGGCAGCTTCAGCGTCAAGGAAGCCTATGCCGAGGCGCTGTTCCCGCTGCTGGCCGACCTGCCGCTGGTGCATTCGCTGAACCTGACCGTCGGCAGCCGCTTCTCCGACTACGACAGCGTCGGCAGCAAGACCAACAGCAAGGTCTCGCTGGAGTACCGTCCGATCCAGAACCTGTTACTGCGCGGCACCGTGTCGCAGGTGTTCCGCGCGCCGAACATCAACGAACTGTATTCCGGCGTGGTCGGCGACTCGGCCACGGTCAAGGATCCGTGCAACGGCTATACCGGCGGCCATGCTGCGGCCTGCGCCAACGTACCCACCGACGGCAGCTACCAGCAGGCCGACAACCAGATCGGCGCCAAAGCGTCCGGCGCAGTGGTGGCCGGCTACCAGCTCAAGCCGGAGACCGGCAAGTCCTACGATTTCGGCGTGGTCTACGATCCGGGCTGGCTGGACGGCCTGTCGATGAGCGCGGACCTGTGGAAGATCAACCTGCAGGACACCATCACCCAGGTCTCGGCGCAGACCGTGCTCAACCAGTGCTATCCCAACGCGTCCAGCGCCTACTGCGCGCTGATCCACCGCAACGACAACGGCACCATCAATTACATCGCCGAGCCCACCGTGAACCTAGGCAAGCTGTGGGCCAGCGGCACCGACTTCAGCCTCAACTACCGCCTGCCGGACACCGCGTGGGGCAGCTTCAACGCCAGCCTCAACGGCACTTACGTGATCCGCTACGACATCAATCCGGACACCACCGACGCCAGCACCGTCACCATCCACAATGCCGGCAAGTACACCCAGGCCTACGGCAACTTCCCGCGCTGGCGCGGGCTCGGCGCGCTGAGCTGGAACCTGGGCGACTGGAGCGCGTCGTGGCGCATCCGCTACATCGGCAGCACCGAGATCGGTAGCGAAGATACGCGGCAGAGCCTGTCGGCCGATTCCGGCCTGCCAGGCACGGTGCGCGGCATCGGTTCCTATGTCTATCACAACGTGCAGGTCGGCTATAACCTCACGCCCTGGCACACCCGCCTCGAGCTGGGTGTGGACAACCTGGCCGACAAGCAGCCGCCGCTGTACTACGCCAACAACGTCACCAACGCCAACACCGACGTGGCCACCTACGATCTGCTCGGCCGCTACTACTGGGCGCGGGCGACGGTGAAGTTCTAAGCCCGCGTTCGGCCAGTCCGAAACGTGACATTGCCGATGCCGATGCCATTCCCGGTCGGCATCTGCTCAGGCGCGGCTTGACGTAGTGGTGCGCGATACTGGCGGCAACCGTGTACGCGCCGCCGCCGTGCTGCGCCTGCTTACTCCAGCAACGTCAGCAGGTCCCGATGCAGGTCGCGTGGAATCCGAACGCCCTCGCGTAGGCTACGCGCGCGCGCCTGATAGCGGCGTTGCGAGGGCAGCCGCGCACCGGTGTCCTGGTAGGCGGCGAAGAACGCCTCGGCGCGTGCCATGTGCGCGGCCCACTCCGCGCCCAGGAACCGCACCGGGTCCAAGGCCAGGATCAATTCGCCGTGGTAGGGGGAGGCGCCGGCGCCGGCATCGTGCGCCAGCGATTCTGCGCTGGTGAGGTCGCCGATCAGCGGCCCGGCGATCAGTTCGATCATGGCGGACAGCGCCGACCCCTTGTGTCCGCCGAAGGTCAGCATCGCACCACCGCCGCCGGCGACCACGTTCGGATCGGTGGTCGGCCTGCCGCTGGCGTCCACGCCCCAGCCTTCGGGAATCGGCAGACCGGCGCGGCGGTGCAATTCGATCTCGCCGCGCGCCACCGCGCTGGTGGCGAAATCGAACACGAATGGAAGCGCATCCACACGCGGCCAGCCGAACGCGAGCGGGTTGGTTCCCAGCAAGGGCGTGTGGCCGCCGGCCGGCGTGACCCAGGCATGGCTGGGATTGCAGATCAGCGCGACCAGCCCGGCCTCGGTGATGCGTTCGATTTCCGGCCATAGCGCGGAGAAATGCACGCAATGGTTGATCGCCAGCGCCGCTAGCCCATTGCCGCGCGCCTTTTCGATCAGCGACGGCAGGCCGCGCTCGAATGCCAGCAGCGAAAAGCCGCCGCATGCGTCGACGCGGACGATCCCGGGTGCCTGATCGTGCACGATCGGTTCGGCATCGCCCACCACCTTGCCGTTGCGCAGCGTCGCCACGCATCCCAGGGTCCGGTACAGCCCATGCGATGCGCAGCCGTCGCGTTCGCCTGCGACGATCGTGGTGGTGAGGGTTCGCACATGCGCCGGGCCGAAGCCGGCATGGCGCAGGATGCGTTCGACCAACGCGGTGGCTTGGTCCAGGGACAGGGCGACGGGATCGCTGGCGTTCATCGAAAAAGGCACGGACGGGAGTGACCTGGATTCTCGCCCGCGCCGCGCTGTGTGAACACCCTCGGGCTGCCAAAAACGCTATGGGGTTCTTCAGGGCTGACGATGCAGGGTCGAGCCAATAAACAAAGCCGGCAGGATGCCGGCTTCGTTCTTCCACATGCTTGGCCCGTGCAGCAGGCTTACGCCGACAACTCCAGCAGCAGCTTGTTGAGCCGACGCACATACGCCGCCGGGTCCTTCAGGCTGTCGCCGGCGGCCAGTGCGGCCTGGTCGAACAGCACCCGGGCCAGGTCGCCGAAGCGCTCGCCGTCGGCTTCCGCGTCCAGTTTCTCGATCAGCGGGTGCGCCGGGTTGAACTCGAACACCGGCTTGCTCTCCGGCAGCTTCTGTCCGCTGGCTTCCAGGATCTGCCGCATCTGCAGGCCCAGGTCGCCCTGGCCGATGGCCAGGATCGCCGGCGAATCGGTCAGGCGGTGCGACACGCGCACTTCCGACACGTCCTCGCCCAGCGCCTGCTGGATGCGCTCGACCAGGCCCTGCTTGGCCTTGGCCGCTGCTTCCATGGCCTGCTTTTCTTCGTCGCTGTCGAGCTTGCCCAGGTCCAGGTCGCCGCGCGCCACGTCGACGAAGGACTTGCCGTCGAACTCGGTGAGGTAGCTCATCAGCCACTCGTCGATGCGGTCGGTGAGCAGCAGCACTTCGATGCCCTTCTTGCGGAACACTTCCAGGTGCGGGCTGTCCTTGATCTGCGCGTAGCTTTCGCCGCTCAGGTAGTACAGCTTGTCCTGGCCGTCCTTCATCCGCGCCACGTAGTCGGCCAGCGCCACGCTGTGCTCGGCGTCGCCGCTATGGGTGGAGGCGAAGCGCAGCAGGCCGGCGATCTTCTCGCGGTTGGCGAAGTCCTCGGCCGGGCCTTCCTTCAGTACCTGGCCGAAATGCTTCCACACGCTCTTGTAGCGTTCGGGTTCGTCCTTGGCCAGCTTCTCCAGCATGTCCAGCGCACGCTTGGTCAGCGCCGACTTCATCGAGTCGATCACCGGGCCGGACTGCAGGATTTCGCGCGACACGTTCAGCGGCAGGTCGCTGGAATCGACGATGCCCTTGATGAAGCGCAGGTACAGCGGCAGGAACTGTTCGGCCTGGTCCATGATGAAGACGCGCTGCACGTATAGCTTGAGCCCACGCGAGGCGTCGCGCTGGTACAGGTCGAACGGCGCGCGTCCCGGCACGTACAGCAGCGAGGTGTAGTCGAGCTTGCCCTCGACCTTGTTGTGGCTCCACGCCAGCGGGTTCTCGTGGTCGTGCGCGATGTGCTTGTACAGCTCCTGGTATTCCTCGTCCTTGATCTCGGTGCGCGGCCGCGTCCACAGCGCGCTGGCGCGGTTGACGGTCTCCCACTCCGGGGTTTCCGGCTTGTCCTTGTCCTCGCCGTGGTGTTCCTTCGGCAGTTCGATCGGCAGCGCGATGTGGTCGGAATACTTGCGCACGATGCCGCGCAGCTTCCAGCCGTCGGCGAAGCCGTCCTCGCCTTCCTTCAGCTGCAGCACGATGCGGGTGCCGCGCTCGGGCTTGTCGATGGTGGCGACCTCGAACTCGCCTTCGCCGCGCGAGGACCAGTGCACGCCCTCGCTGGCCGGCAGCCCGGCGCGGCGGCTGTACACGTCGACCTGGTCGGCGACGATGAAGGCGCTGTAGAAGCCCACGCCGAACTGGCCGATCAGGTGCGAATCCTTCTTCTGGTCGCCGGACAGGTGCTTGAGGAAATCGGAGGTGCCGGACTTGGCGATGGTGCCCAGGTGCGAGACGATCTCCTCGCGGCTCATGCCGATGCCGTTGTCGTCGATGGTGACGGTGCCGGCGTCCTTGTCGAAGCCGATGCGGATGCGCAGCTGCGCATCGCCGTCCAGCAGTTCGGGCTTGACCAGCGCCTCGAAGCGCAGCTTGTCGGCCGCGTCGGAGGCATTGGAGATCAGCTCGCGCAGGAAGATCTCCTTGTTGGAATACAGCGAGTGGATCATCAGCTGCAACAGCTGCTTGACCTCGGTCTGAAAGCCCAGGGTTTCTTTTTGGGTTTCCACGCTCATCGGTGCTTGCTCCAGGGGGGGATGGCTGGCCGCGCGGAGGAGGGCGCGACTCTGCCTGCGGACATGGTGGCGGGCAGGCCCGGCTTCAAGCGCGGGCGGCGCAAGCGGTGGCCGCAGCGCTGGTCTATCATCCGGTCCCCCGTTCCGTGCCGCCGCCGTCGATGCCGATCCCGCGCCCGTTTCCTGCCGATCCCTTGCCGTGGCGCCGCCGCCGATGAGCCGCGCCGGCGAAGGTCAGGTACGCATCATTGGCGGCCGCTGGCGCAATACGCGGCTGCCGGTGCCGGACCAGCCGGGCCTGCGCCCGACCTCGGACCGGGTCCGCGAGACCCTGTTCAACTGGCTGCTGCCGGCGCTGCCCGGCGCGCGCGTGCTGGACCTGTTCGCCGGCAGCGGCGCGCTCGGCCTGGAGGCGGTGTCGCGCGGCGCGGCCTCGGCCTGTCTGGTCGAGCGCGACCCGGTGCTGGCCGCCGGCCTGCGCGCCAGTGTCGCCAGGCTGCAGGCGCAGGCGCAGATACAGGTGGTGCAGGACGACGCGCTGCGCTGGCTGCAGGCGCCGGGGACCGACGCCCCGGCCGACATCGCCTTCGTCGACCCGCCGTTCGCCGATGGGCTGTGGGACGCGGTGCTGCAACGGCTGCCGGCGCGGCTGGCGGCCGACGCCTGGCTGTACCTGGAGTCGCCGGCAGGGCGGGCGCCGGCGCTGCCGGCGCCGTGGGCGCTGTACCGCGAGGGCGGCAGCCGCGAGGTCCGCGCTGCCCTGTATCGGTGCACCGCTGCTACACTTCCCGGCGACCTTCACGCGGTATCCAACGCATGACCGTGGCCCACAGCCGCATCGCCGTCTACCCAGGGACCTTCGATCCGATCACCAACGGTCACATCGACCTGGTCAACCGGGCCGCGCCGCTGTTCGAGCGGGTCGTGGTGGGCGTGGCGCAGAGTCCGTCCAAGGGGCCGACGCTGCCGCTGCAATTGCGCGTGGACCTGGCCCGCGAGGCGTTGGCCGGGCATCGCAACGTGGAGGTGATCGGCTTCGACACGCTGCTGGCGCATTTCGTGCGTTCGGTCGGCGGCGGGGTGCTGCTGCGCGGCCTGCGTGCGGTATCGGATTTCGAATACGAGTTCCAGATGGCGAGCATGAACCGGCATCTGATCCCGGAGGTGGAGACGCTGTTCCTCACCCCGGCCGAGCAACACAGTTTCATTTCGTCGTCGCTGGTACGCGAGATCGCGCGGCTGGGCGGGGACGTGTCCGGCTTCGTGCCGCCGTCGGTGATGCAGGCGCTGGTCCAGGCCCGCCAGGCCGCGGCGCAGCGCTGAGCCGTCCGCCATTCACAAGACAACAAGGGAGCCATCCATGAAGAACACCTTACGCGTGCTGCTGATCGCATCGCTGGCAATGGGCTTCACCGCCTGCAAGAAGGAAGAGGCCGCCGCGCCCGCCGCCGACGCGCAGACGGCGCTGGTTGCGCCGTCCAAGGACGACGACGCCGGCTGGAAGAAGTACCTGCAGGAAGTGGCGTTGCAGAACATGGGCAACATCACCAACAGCCCGTTCCTGTATTACCTGCCGCCGGAGTCGGATGCGGATTTCCAGGCCAAATACGATCGCCAGGTCGAAAGCGCCACCACCGCCATCGGCCGCGGCATCCAGCCGGGCAATATGCTGGCGTTCGGCTCCTCGGCCTCGGCCAAGATGGCCGACCTGATCGCCGCCGCCTTCGCCAAGGTCGAGCCGAACACGATGAAGGGCGTGCGCGTGGTCTACATCGGCAGCGCCGCCGACAGCGCACGCGTGCAGTCGGTGATCCAGCCGACTGGCGCCGAGTACATCTTCGTCGAAGCGAAGTGAGGCATCGCCGGCGCGCCTGCCCGGGCGCGCCGGCCACGCTGCCTGCCAGGCGTTCGGCGCGGCGAAGCGGAGATGCGTGGCGGCCATCTGCGGCCGCCACCGATGCGCTGACGCAAGGTCAGTCGCGTGTGGAATCGGCGAATGCCTGGCGAGACCAATCCAGCTATTTTCGAAGCTGCGGCTTTTAGCTGCCGCGGCGCATGCGCGCGCAGCCTCCGCCATGCCAGGCGACGCTGCGTTGCGCTTGCGCGTCGCGCCTTCGCAAGGGCGCGCTGCCCGATCCGGTAAGATGCCCCGGTTAGCGCCGAATCCAGTGAAATGTCCCTCAAGATCAACGAGCTGTGCGTCAACTGCGACGTCTGCGAGCCGGCCTGCCCGAACCAGGCCATCGCGATGGGCGAGACGATCTATGTGATCGACCCGGCCCGCTGTACCGAATGCGTCGGCCATTTCGACGAGCCGCAATGCGTGGTGGTGTGCCCGGTCGAATGCATCGACCCGGATCCGGCGATCCCGGAGAGCCACGACCAGTTGCTGGCCAAGCTGCTGCAGCTGCAGCGCGATCATCCCGAGTTGTACCCACAGGAGCCCCCCGCAGCATGAGAACCCTCGTCCGCTGTGTTCTGCTGCTCGCGCTGGTCCTGACGCCGTCGGCGTGGGCCGAGGCGCCGGTGGTTACCGCTGCCGCGCATCCGCCCGGCGCGGCCGTCGCCAGCGGCCACCGCCTGGCCACCGATGCCGGCCTGCAGATCCTGCGCGAGGGCGGCAATGCGTTCGATGCGGCGGTGGCGGTGTCCTCGACGCTGGCGGTGGTCGAGCCGATCAGTTCCGGCCTGGGCGGCGGCGGCTTCTTCCTGCTGCACGACGCCAGGACCGGCAAGGACGTGATGCTGGACGCGCGCGAAGTCGCGCCGGAATCGGCGACCGCCGACAAGTTCCTGGATGCCAAGGGCGCGCTGGACCGCGACCGATCGGTCAACGGCCCGTGGTCGGCCGGCATTCCCGGCCTGCCGGCGGCGCTGGTGGAGCTGGCCACCAAGCACGGCAAGCTGCCGCTGCAGCAGTCGCTGGCGCCGGCGATCCGCATCGCCCGCGACGGCTTCCCGGTGTACCGGCGCATGGCCCAGGGCTATCAGTCGCGGCGCGAGGTGATGGAGCGCTATCCCGGCACCCGCGAGGTGTATCTGCGCAACGGCAAGCCGATCGCCGAAGGCGACCTGTTCAAGCAGCCGGAACTGGCCAATACCTTGCAGTTGCTGGGCGCCAAGGGCTTCGACGGCTTCTACCGCGGCGCCACCGCCAAGAAGCTGCTGGCCGGGGTCAAGCAGGCCGGCGGCCACTGGACCGTCGAGGAACTGGCCGGCTACACGGTCAAGCAGCGCACGCCGATCCAGTTCGACTACAAGGGCTGGACCATCACCACCGCGCCGCCGCCGTCCTCCGGCGGTATCGCCCTGGCCAGCATGCTGCAGATCGTGGAAGGCTACGACCTGAAGGCGATGGACCCGGTGCACCGCACCCACCTGGTGGTCGAGGCGATGCGCCGCGCCTACCGCGACCGCACCTTCTTCCTGGGCGATCCGGATTTCACCGCGGTGCCGCAGCGCGTGCTGCTGAGCAAGGACTACGCGGTGGGCCTGCGTTCGACCATCAACCCGCAAAAGGCCACGCCCAGCGACCTGCTGTCGGGCCAGCCGACCCCGCTGGAAGACGACGAGACCACGCATTTCTCGATCATCGACGGCGAGGGCAACCGCGTCGGCGCGACCCAGACCGTGAACCTGCTGTTCGGCTCCGGGCTGATTCCCAAGGGCACCGGCGTGCTGCTCAACGACGAGATGGACGACTTCGCGCTCAAGCCCGGCACGCCCAACGTGTTCGGGGTGATGGGTTATGCCGCCAACGCGCCCAAGCCGGGCAAGCGCCCGCTCAGCTCGATGACGCCGACCTTCATGGAGAACGCCGACAAGACGATCGTGCTCGGCACCCCGGGCGGCAGCCGCATCATCACCATGGTCCTGCTCGGCATCCTCGGCTACGACGACGGCCTCGACGCGCAGCAGGTCGCCGCGCTGCCGCGCTACCACCACCAGTGGCTGCCGGATGTGATCGAGGCCGAAACCGGCACCTTCGACGCGTCCACCGTACAGGGCCTGCAGGCGATGGGCCACGCGCTCAAGCTGCCCGGCGACAGTGCCGAGCGCGGGCGCGGTTCCAGCCACGTGTGGGGCAACCTGCAGACCGTGGAGTGGGACAAGCGCAACAACGTGCTCAGCGGCGGCAGCGATCCGCGCAACGAGGTCGGCAAGGCCGAGGTGCAACTGGCGGCGCCGCTGCGGTAAGTCGCGGCGGTGCTGTCCCCACTCCCGAGTCCCGAAAAAAATGAAACTCTGGTCCATCCAAGGCAATTCCCAGAAACTCGACGGCGGCGCGATGTTCGGCAACGCGCCCAAGGCGATGTGGCAGCAGTGGGCCGCGCCCGACGACGGCAACCGCATCGCGCTGGCCTGCCGCGCGCTGCTGGCGCGCCCGCTGGCCGGCAAGACGGTGCTGTTCGAGACCGGCGTCGGCGCGTTCTTCGCGCCGGCGCTGCGCGAGCGCTACGGGATCCAGGAGGAGCGCCACGTGCTGCTGGATTCGTTGCGCGAGGCCGGTGTCGCGCATCCCGATATCGACGTGGTGGTGCTGAGCCATCTTCACTTCGACCATGCCGGCGGGCTGCTGGCGCCGTGGCGCGAGGGCGCAGCGCCGGAACTGCTGTTCCCGAACGCGCGCTTCCTGGTCGGCGCGGCGCATTGGCAGCGCGCACTGCAGCCGCATCCGCGCGACCGCGCCAGTTTTATTCCCGAATTGCCCGGCCTGCTCGAGGCCAGCGGCCGCCTGGAGCTGGTCGACGGCGACTATTCGCGCACGCTGGGCGAGGCGGTGCGTTTCCGTTTCAGCGACGGGCATACCCCGGGGCTGATGCTGGCCGAAATCGTCGGCGCGCAGCAGGCCGATGGCCAGGCGCATGGCGGTGTCGCGTTCTGCGCCGATCTGATCCCGGGGCGCTCCTGGGTGCATGTGCCGATCACCATGGGCTACGACCGCAACGCCGAACTGCTGATCGACGAGAAGCGCGCGTTCCTGGAAGACGCGCTGGCGCGCAACGTGCACCTGTTCTTTACCCACGATCCGGACTGCGCGCTGGCGCAACTGGCGCGCGATGGCAAGGGCCGGTTCGTCACCACGCACGCGCTGCCGGCACTGCAGGCGCGCGTGCTGGCCGCCGGCATCCCGGCTGGCGGCTGAAAGACCTTGGCGCGGCGCTTGCAGCCGTCATCGCGGCCAGCCAGTATCGGCGGATGAACCTGCCTGTCGCCTTGCGTTGCCTGCTTTTCGCCTGCCTGCTCGTCGCTGGTTGCGCCTCGCGTTCGGAGGATGCCGCCATCTCGCCGATCCGGCTCAACCAGGTCGGCTACCTGCCGGCCGCCAGCAAGCTCGCGGTGGTGCCCGATGGCCATGGCGACGCATTCGCGGTCGAACGTGCCGATTCCGGCGAGGTGGTGCTGCGCGGTACGCTCGGGCCGGCGGCGACATGGGCGCCGGCGCAGCAGACGGTGCGCATCGCCGACTTCTCCGCGTTGCGCGCGGCGGGCCGCTACCGCCTGCGGGTGGATGGCCTGCCGCCGTCGGACAGCTTCGCCATCACCGCCGATGCCTACGATGGGGTGACGCGCGCGGCACTGAAGGCCTACTACTTCAACCGCGCCAGCACCGCGCTGACCGGCGAGTACGCCGGCCGCCACGCGCGCGCCGAAGGGCATCCGGATACGCATGTCCTGGTCCATGCGTCGGCGGCCTCGCCCGGGCGCCCGGCCGGCACCGCGATCTCCGCGCCAAAGGGCTGGTACGACGCCGGCGACTACAACAAGTATGTGGTCAATTCCGGCATCACCGTCTACACGCTGCTGGCTGCCTACGAGCAGTTTCCGGCTTACTTCGCCGCGCAAAAGGAAGGCATCCCTGACAGCGGCGGCGGCGTGCCGGACATCCTGCGCGAGGTCGACTGGAACCTGCAGTGGCTGCTGGCGATGCAGGATCCAGGCGACGGCGGCGTGTACCACAAGCTGACCAACCTGGACTTCGGCGGCATGCAGATGCCCGACCAGGCGCGCGTACCGCGCTACGTGGTGCAGAAGAGCACCGCGGCCACGCTCGACTTCGCCGCGGTGATGGCCCAGGCCAGCCGCATCTACGCGCCGTTCGACGACCGCTTTGGCGGCGGCGTGTCCCAGCGCATGCTGCAGGCGTCGCGCCGCGCCTGGGCCTGGGCGCAGGCGCATCCGGATGCGGTCTACCGGCAGCCGGCGGACGTGCACACCGGCGGCTATGCCGACGACAAGCGCGACGACGAGTTCGCCTGGGCGGCGACCGAGCTGTACCTGGCCACCGGCGAGGATTCCTTCTACGACGCGGCGATGGCGCGCAATGTGCCTGCGAGCGTGCCGAGCTGGGGCTCGGTGGGCGGGCTGGCGTGGATGTCGCTGGCGCAGCACCGCGCGCGGCTGACCGCGCATGCCGACCAGGCGCGCATCGTCCACGAGATCGACGGCGTGGCGGCGCAGTTGCTGCGCGCCTGGCAGGATTCGGCGTGGAAGCTGGCGATGACCCCGGGCGACTTCCACTGGGGCAGCAACGGCAACGCGCTGAACCAGGCGATGCTGCTGTTGCAGGCGTATCAGCTGGAGCACAAGCCGCAGTATCTGCAGGCCGCGCAGTCGCAGCTGGACTACGTGCTCGGACGCAATCCGCTGGGCATGTCGTTCGTGACCGGCATCGGCGCACGCTCGCCGCTGCACATCCACCATCGTATCTCCATCGCCGATGGCGTCGCCCTGCCGGTGCCGGGCCTGCTGGTCGGCGGTCCGCAGCCGGGCCAGCAGGATGCCAAGGTGTGCAAGCACGCCTACGCCTCGTCGCTGCCGGCGCTGTCCTACCTGGACCAGGAGTGCAGCTACGCCAGCAACGAAGTGGCGATCAACTGGAACGCGCCGCTGGTGTACGTGAGCGCGGCGCTGCAGAACCTGCAGCGCTGAGGTCGCGCCGAGCTGCGGCTCAGGCGACCCGCGTACCGAAGATGCGGTCGCCGGCGTCGCCGAGGCCGGGCAGGATGTAGCCCTTGTCGTTGAGGTGGTCGTCGATCGCGGCGGTATAGACCTCCACGTCCGGATGCGCCGCTTGCAGCGCCTGCAGTCCTTCCGGCGCGGCGACCAGGAAGATGGCCTTGATCCGCCGCGCGCCGGCGCGCTTGAGCATGTCCACGGTGGCGATCAGGGTGCCGCCGGTGGCCAGCATCGGGTCCAGGATCAACGCGTCGCGTTCTTCCAGGCGGCCGGTGAGGCGCTCGAAGTACGGCACCGGCTGCAAGGTCTCCTCGTCGCGCTGCAGGCCGACCACGCTGACCCGCGCCGTCGGAATCAGTGCCAGCACGCCGGGCAGCATGCCCAGCCCCGCGCGCAAGATCGGCACCAGGGTGATCTTGGCCCCGGCGATGCGTTGTACCTGGGTGACGCCGGCCCAGCCCTCCATGGTGTGCGTTTCCGTCTCCAGGTCGGCGGTGGCCTCGTAGCCGAGCAGGGTGCCCAGTTCGGTGACCAGTTCGCGGAAGCCCTTGGTGCTCAGCGCGGCGTCGCGCAGCAGGCCGATCTTGTGCTGCACCAGCGGATGGCGGACTTCGACGATCTTCATGGGCGCACTCGCACGGGGATGCGCACAGTGTGCCGCAGCCGCCGCGAGCGCCGCCAGTTGCGTGCAGCGGCGAGTGCCGGCCACCGGCGCCAGCCGGAGGCGCGAAATCCGGCCGGCAGCGCTGCTGGTTCGCCGCGTCGATAGCGGGGTAGGGGCGGCACTCGAAATGCGTGCCGATCGCCGCCACCAGGTGCCTGCCCGCCGATCACCACGCCATGCGGTAGAGCAGGAACGCGGCCAGTGCCAGCAGCGCCCAGCACGCCAGGCCCAGGACCATCAGCGCATCGTCGCTGGCGACCAGGCTGCCG
The DNA here is from genome assembly GCF_006838285.1 of Xanthomonas translucens pv. cerealis. NCBI lineage: Bacteria > Pseudomonadati > Pseudomonadota > Gammaproteobacteria > Lysobacterales > Lysobacteraceae > Xanthomonas > Xanthomonas cerealis. Next base: position 2,284,025 of record NZ_CP038228.1, on the reverse strand, counting down.
CTGGCGTTGCGATAGAGCAACGGTTGGCCGTGGTGGCGCTTGCCGGGCCGGCGCAGCGGCCGGTCGCGCCGGGCTTCGGCGCGAATCCAGCCCAGCGGCAGTACCGGTAGCAGCATGCGGCCGCTCCAGTAGCCGAACAGCTGCAGGACCAGTTCGAACAGCGGCCGGGCGATCGCCACGGCCAGGTCCTGCAGCATGCGCCGGCCGGCCTCAGGCGGCGGCGGCCTGCGCCAGGCGCGGACCCTCGCGCAGCGCGCGGCCGATCAGCCCGACCAGCAGGTCCAGCTCATCGCCGTCCATCGCGAAATGCGGGGTGAAGCGCAGCGAGTTCTCGCCGCCGTGGATCACGTTGACCCCGTGCTGGCGCAGCCATTCCTCGGTGGAGCCGGCGCCGTAGCACTTGAACTGCGGGGCCAGCGCGCAGGAGAACAGCAGGCCGGTGCCCTGCACCTGGGTGATCAGCCCGCCGAGCTCGCTCTTGAGCTTCTCCAGTTTCTGCACCGCCTCGGCGCCGCGCGCGCGGATGTTGGCGCGTACCTGTGGGGTCAGCTGCGCCAGCGTGGCGCTGGCCACGTCCAGTGCGCGCGGGTTGCTGGTCATGGTGTTGCCGTAGGTGCCCTTGCGGTACAGCTGCGCGGCATGCTCGGTCACCGCCAGCACCGACAGCGGATACTGCGCGGCGTTGAGCGCCTTGGAATAGGTTTCCATGTCCGGCGCCTCGAGCTGCTCGAAGCCGGGGTAGTCCACCACCGACAGCACACCGTGCGCGCGCAGCCCGGCCTGGATCGAATCGACCAGCAGCAGGCTGCCGTGGGCGCGGGTCAGCTCGCGCGCGGCGGCATAGAACGCCGGCGGCAGCGCGCGGCCCGGGTCGCCTTCGCCCATTACCGGCTCCAGGAACACCGCCTCGACGAAGCAGCCGTGCTGCTCGGCGTCGGCGAAGGCGCGGCGCAGGGCGTCCACGTCGTAGGGCGCGATCGCGATCACCGAATCCTCGCCGCGATAGCTGGCCAGGTGCTGCAGGTAGGCCTTGCGACTGGAATCGGAATACAGACCGGGGCGGTCGGTGCGGCCGTGGAAACTGCCCTTGACCACGAGGCGCTTGATTCTGGCGCCGGCATGACGCGCGCCCGGATCGGTCTGCAGCTTGGCGTTGATGTCGGCGATGCGCGCGGCCAGGCCGACCGCCTCGGAACCGGAGTTGAGGCACATGAACTTGCTGTACGGACAGCCGCCGCGGCTTTGGCCGATCTCGGCGCGCAGCGCGCGCTCGAAGCGCAACTGCGCCAGGCTCGGGGTCATCACGTTGGCCATCGCCTGCGGCCGCGCCATCGCTTCCAGCACCGCGTCCGGGGTGTGGCCGAAGCCGAGCATGCCGTAGCCGCCAGCGTCGTACAGTACCGCGCCCTTCAGTGTGATCACCCATGGCCCGCGTGCGGTCAGCGCCACGTACGGGGTTACCGCGTCGTCGGCGTAGAAGTTGACGAAGCCGGCCTGCAGGGTGCGGATCTGCTCGATTTCGTCCAGTTCGAGCAGCTCGGCGAACTCCGTGGCCAGGCGCGCATGGTCCGCCGCGGCGGCGTCGATCGCGGCGCCCAGCTGCGGGTGCGAGGCGGCCAGACGGCCGATGCTGGCATCGTCCAGGCCGGCGGTCAGGCGTTCGCCGGCATGGGCGCGCAGCGGGGCGAGGGAGCCGAGTACGGACATGCGGGATCTCCTTGAGGCGGGTCGTTCATCGACAGGCTTTCTATTATCAGGACCGGATCGTCGGTTGGCAGAGTTGATTTGTGCAGGAAATCGGATAATTTCGTCGATTCGACGAAATCCGGCCGTGCATGAAGATCACCCCCTCCGACGAACGCCTGCTCTCGCTGCTGCGCGAGGATGCGCGCGCTTCCACCGCGCAGATCGCGCGCAAGCTCGGCCTGTCGCGCACCACCGTGCAGAGCCGGATCGAGCGGCTGGAGCGCGAGGGCGTGATCTGCGGCTATACGGTGCGCACCCGCGACGACTTCGAGCACGGCCACATCCGCGCGCACATCCTGATCACCGTGCTGCCGAAGAAGATGACCTCGGTGGTCAAGGCGCTGCGCGAGATCGACGAGGTCCGCGTGCTGCATTCGGTCAGCGGCTCCTACGACCTGATCGCGCTGGGCGTGGTGCCGGGCGTCAACGACATGGACGTGCTGACCGACCGTATCGGCGCGGTCGATGGGGTGGAGCGGACGACGTCGTCGATCATTCTTTCGACCAAGTTCGAGCGGTGAAAAGCTGGGAATCGGGAATGGGGAGTAGGGAATCGCAAAAGCGAAAGCGGATGGCTGCAGGGGGCAGGATGCCGCTGTTGCGATTCTCCATTCCCGATTCCCCATTCCCGGCCAGCTACAATGACCGGCCACCCGTACTGTGATGCGCCGGCCTTGAAGAAGTCCGATTTCCGCTACGAGCTGCCCGAGGAGCTGATCGCGCAGGCGCCGCTGGCCGAACGTTCCGCCAGCCGCCTGCTGCTGGTGCCGCCCGCGCCAGCCCCGTTCGCCGATCGTCATGTGCGCGATCTGCCCGGCCTGCTGCAGCCGGGCGATCTGCTGGTGTTCAACGATACCCGGGTGATCCCGGCGCGGCTGTTCGGGCACAAGCGCAGTGGCGGGCGCGTGGAGATCCTGATCGAGCGCCTGCTCGGCGGCCAGCGCGCGCGCGCGCAGCTGGGCGTGAGCAAGTCGCCCAAGGCCGGGGCGCGCATCGCCCTGGATACCGGTGGCGAGGCCGAGGTGCTGGGCCGCGACGGCGAATTCTACGTGCTGCAATTCCACGTACCCGACACCCTGGAGGCGTGGCTGCAGCAGGCCGGGCGCCTGCCGTTGCCGCCTTATATCCGCCGCGAGCCCGGGCTGGACGACCGCGAGCGCTACCAGACCGTGTTCGCGCGCCAGGCCGGTGCGGTGGCGGCGCCGACCGCCGGGCTGCACTTCGATGCGCCGTTGCTGGAGGCGCTGCAGGCGCGCGGGGTCGGCGTCGGCCACGTCACCCTGCACGTGGGTGCCGGCACCTTCCAGCCGGTGAGGGTGGAGGCGCTCGCGCAGCACGTGATGCACCGCGAATGGCTCAACGTCGGCGCCAGCCTGGTCGAGCAGGTGCGGCGCACGCGCGCCGCCGGCGGCCGCGTGATCGCGGTCGGGACCACGGTGGTGCGCGCGCTGGAAAGCGCCTCCAAGGATGGCGAGCTGCATCCGTTCGCCGGCGAGACGCAGATCTTCATCCTGCCCGGCTACCGCATCCGCAGCGTCGATGCGATGGTCACCAACTTCCACCTGCCGGAGAGCACGCTGCTGATGATGGTGTCGGCCTTCGCCGGCCGCGAGCGCATCTTCGACGCGTATCGGCATGCGATCGAACAGCGCTACCGCTTCTTCAGCTACGGCGATGCGATGTTGCTGTGGGGCGGGGAATCGGGAATGGGGAATGGGGAATCGTAAAAAGCACAAGTCATTGCTGCCTCCGTTGCCGTTGTCACTCCCGATTCCCGATTCTCCATTCCCGGCCTCTCCATGTCCCGATTGCAGTTCCAGCTAGACACCACCGACGGCGCCGCGCGCCGCGGGCGCCTGACCTTCCCGCGCGGCACGGTGGAAACCCCGGCGTTCATGCCGGTCGGCACTTACGGTTCGGTCAAGGGCGTGCTGCCCGAGCAGATCAAGGCGCTGGGCGCGCAGATCATCCTCGGCAATACCTTCCACCTGTACCTGCGGCCGGGCCTGGACGTGATCGGCGACCACGGCGGGCTGCACGGCTTCGCGTGCTGGGACGGGCCGATCCTGACCGATTCGGGCGGTTTCCAGGTGTTCTCGCTCGCGCACCGGCGCAAGATCAGCGAACAGGGGGTGACCTTCGCCTCGCCGACCGACGGCGCCAAGGTGTTCCTGGGTCCGGAGGAGAGCATGCGGATCCAGAAGGTGCTCGACGCGGACATCGTGATGATCTTCGATGAGTGCACCCCGTACCCGGCCACCGAGGATGTCGCGCGCCGCTCGATGGAGCTGAGCCTGCGCTGGGCGCAGCGCTCGCGCGATGCGCACGACGGCCTGGACAACGATGCGGCGCTGTTCGGCATCGTCCAGGGCGGGGTGCATGCCGATCTGCGCACGCGCTCGATCGAGGGCCTGCAGGCGATCGGCTTCGACGGCTACGCGATCGGCGGGCTGGCGGTGGGCGAGCCGGAGCACGAGCGCAACGCGATGCTCGAACACCTGCATCCGCGGCTGCCGGCCGAGCGCCCGCGCTACCTGATGGGTGTCGGGCGGCCGGAGGACCTGGTCGAGGGCGTGGCCCGCGGCGTGGACATGTTCGATTGTGTGATGCCGACCCGCAACGCGCGCAACGGCCACTATTTCACTGCGTTCGGCACCGTGCGCATCCGCAACGCCCGCTACGAGCGCGACCTGGCGCCGATCGAGCCGGGCTGCGGCTGCCACGCCTGCAGCGGCGGCTATACCCGCTCTTACCTGCGCCATCTGGACCGTTGCAACGAGATGCTGGCGCCGATGCTGGGCACCCTGCACAACCTCTGGTACTACCAGAAGCTGATGGCCGACATGCGCGCGGCGATCGCCACGGGAACCTTTGCCCAGTTCCGGCGGTCCTTCTATGCGGCGCGCGGGGCGGAAGCGGCACCGCTACCCTCGGAGCAGTGACAAAGCCCCTCTCCCGCCGGGAGAGGGGTTGGGGTGAGGGTACGGGCGCAGCCTCGCGGGCATCGAAAGCACACGAGGCTGCGCGCGTACCCTCATCTGCCGCTGCGCGGCACCTTCCCCCGAGAAGGGGGCCATGGTCCCGAGGGGAGAAGGGAGGGCGCGACGGTCGTTCCGGGGGCAAGGGGAGATCGTGGCATAATCGGCGGCTGCTTGCCGCCTCCGGCGACAAATCAGCAGTGCGTGCCTTCACCGGCAACGTGCTGCCCAAACCATAGGACACACCGATGAACCCGCTCGATTTCCTGATTCCCGTGGCCCAGGCGCAGACCGCCGGCGCCGCTCCTGCTGCCGGTGGCGGCATGCAGATGTTCCTGCTGCCGATCATCCTGATCGCGGTGATGTACTTCGTGATGATCCGCCCGCAGATGAAACGGCAGAAGGAACACAAGTCGATGCTGGACAAGCTCGGTCGCGGCGACGAGGTCATCACCTCCGGCGGCGTGGCCGGCGTGGTTACCGACATCGGCGACAACTTCATCACCGTGGAAATCGCCGACAACGTGCGCATCCGCGTGCAGAAGGCCGCCATCGGCAACGTGCTGCCCAAGGGCACGCTGAAGTCCGCCTGATCCATTTCTCTTACTGCTAGGCGCGGCGCCGGCGTGGCGTTGCGCGGGGTGCTGCAATGCTTGAGTTTCCGCGCTGGAAGTATTTCCTCATCCTGATCGTGCTGGCGTTCAGTGCGTTGTACGCGCTGCCCAACGTCTACCAGAAGGACCCTTCGGTACAGATCACTGCCAGCCGCGGCGGCCAGCTCGACGAGGCCCTGCGCGAGCGGGTCAGCGCCGAGCTGAAGGCGGCCGGGATCACCCCCAAGTCGGTGGCCAAGGAGGGCGATAGCCTGATGGTGCGCCTGCCGAGCCTGCAGGCGCAGACCCGTGCCAACGACATCCTGCGCCAGCAGGTGGGCGAGAACTACACGGTGGCGCTGAACCTGGCCTCGACCGTGCCGCAGTGGCTGTCGGCGATCGGCGGCAAGCCGATGGTGCTGGGCCTGGACCTGGTCGGCGGCGTGCACTTCGCGCTGCAGGTGGACCAGAAGGCGGCGCTGGACAAGCGTCTGGATGCCTTCGCCGAGGACATCCGCACCACCCTGCGCGACAACCGCATTGCCTACCGTTCGGTCGAGCGCCGTGCCGACAACAGCATCCAGGTCGGCCTGGGCGAGGGCACCGATGCAGACGCCGCGCGCACCGCGCTGGCCAAGGCGCAGCCGACGCTGAGCTACGCTGTGTCCGGGCAGACCATCGCCGTCAGCGTGCCCGACGCCGAACTCAAGCAGATCGCCGCCGGCGCGATCGAACAAAACCTGACCACGCTGCGCAACCGCGTCAACCAGTTGGGCGTGGCCGAGCCGATCATCCAGCGCCAGGGCGAGGACCGCATCGTGGTCGAACTGCCCGGCGTGCAGGACACTGCCGAGGCCAAGCGCATGATCGGCGCCACCGCCACGCTGGAGTTCCGCGGCGTGGTCGAAGGCAATGCCGAGGACGCGGTACGCACTGGCAACATCCCGCCGGAGGCCAAGGTGTTCCGCCTGCGCGACAGCGGCGCCCCGGTGCTGCTGAACAAGCGCGTGCTGGTGTCCGGCGACCAGATGGTCGGCGCGGTGGTCAGCAACGACCAGAACGGGCTGCCGGCGGTGTCGGTGACTCTCAACAACGTCGCCGGCCAGCGCATGTTCGACTACACCAGCGCCAACACCGGCAAGCTGATGTCGGTGGTGTACATCGAGCGCATCCCGACCGTGAGCATGGTCGACGGCAAGGAAGTGCGCAGCGTGCGGGTCAAGGAAGAAGCGCTGGCGCCGACCCGCATCGCTGGCGTGTTCGGCAAGAATTTCCAGACCACCGGCCTGGAGAAGGTCGAGGCCGAGAATCTGGCCAAGCTGCTGCGCGCCGGTTCGCTGGCTGCGCCGATGGATTTCGTCGAGGAATACGTGATCGGCCCGAGCCTGGGCGCGGAGAACGTCGAGCGCGGCGTTACTGCGGTGGTTTATGCGTTCCTGTTCACCCTGGTGTTCTTCGGCGTGTACTACCGCATGTTCGGCGCGATCACCTCGGTGGCACTGCTGATGAACCTGCTGATCGTGGTCTCGGTGATGTCGCTGTTCGGCGCCACCATGACCTTGCCCGGCTTCGCCGGCCTGGCCTTGTCGGTCGGCCTGTCGGTGGACGCCAACGTGCTGATCAACGAGCGTATCCGCGAGGAGCTGCGGCTGGGCGTACCGCCGAAATCGGCGATCGCCGCCGGCTACGAGAAGGCGGGCGGCACCATCCTCGATGCCAACCTCACCGGCCTGATCGTCGGCGTGGCCCTGTACGCGTTCGGGACCGGGCCGCTGAAGGGCTTCGCGCTGACCATGATCATCGGCATCTTCGCCTCGATGTTCACCGCGATCACCGTGTCGCGCGCGCTGGCCACGCTGATCTACAGCCGCCGCAAGAAGCTCAAGTCCGTCGCCATCTGATGCGAGTGCCTCGCAATATCCCGTACACATGCGAGTCCCTCGCCAAAGCCCGCACATCCCTGTGCGGGGTTTAAAAAATTGAAGAGCACGTCTCCATGAAAATTTTCCCGCTCCATCTGATCCCGAACGACACCAAGATCGACTTCATGCGCTGGCGGCGTCCGACCCTGGTGCTGATGCTGGTACTGGCGGTGGCCTCGCTCGGGGTGATCTTCGGCAAGGGCTTCAACTACGCGCTGGAGTTCACCGGCGGTGCGCTGGTGCAGACCAGCTTCCAGAAGCCGGTGGACATCGACCACGTGCGCGAGCAGCTGGCCACGGCAGGCTTCGAGAACGCGCAGGTGCAGAACGTCGGCAGCGGCAACGAGATCGTGATCCGCCTGCAGCCGCAGGGCGAGCACAACAACGAAGACCTGACCAGCAACCTCGCCGAGCAGGTGCGCAAGGCGGTGACCACGGCGGAAAATCCGGCGACGGTGAAGCCGGGCGAATTCGTCGGCCCGCAGGTCGGCAAGGACCTGGCGCTGAACGGCGTGTACGCGACGCTGTTCATGCTGGTCGGCTTCCTGATCTACATCGCGTTCCGCTTCGAGTGGAAGTTCGCGGTGGTGGCCAGCCTGACCGCGCTGTTCGACCTGCTGGTGACGGTGGCCTACATCTCGCTCACTGGCCGCGAATTCGACCTGACCGTGCTGGCCGGCATGCTGTCGGTGATGGGCTTTGCGATCAACGACATCATCGTGGTGTTCGACCGCGTGCGCGAGAACTTCCGCAGCCTGCGCGTGGAGCCGGTGGAAGTGCTGAACCGCTCGATCAACCAGACCCTGTCGCGCACCGTGATCACCGCGGTGATGTTCTTCCTGTCGGCCCTGGCGCTGTACCTGTACGGCGGCACCTCGATGGAAGGCCTGGCCCTGACTCACATGATCGGCGCGGTCATCGTGGTGGTGTCCTCGGTGATCGTGGCAGTGCCGCTGCTGTCGATCGGCCCGTTCCAGGTGACCAAGCAGGACCTGCTGCCGAAGACCAAGGATGTGGAGGCGTTGGCGCGGAGGCCCTGAGGGGGCCGGGACTCGGGACTCGGAGGAGCCGGGACCGGGGACCCGGAAGAGCGGGTTTCTGCTGCTGCAAGATTCCTGGCAACAAAAAGCCGCGCATCTGCGCGGCTTTTTGTTTGACGAAGGGGCTGTAATGATCGGGGAGGGCGTCACAATCGTCCTCGGCACCCCGGCTTTTGCTTTTCCGGGTCCCCGGTCCCGAGTCCCGCCTCCTCAATCAAAACTTCGCGTCGAACTCCGCCGCATACCCGGTATTGACGATCAGCTTCTGCAGCACTTCGCTGACCTTGATGTTGCCGGCCACGATCTGGAATTGCGGAGTGCCGCGGTCGTCGATGCGGCCCGGGGTGGCGCCCTTGAAGTCGGTGATGCGGCCGCCGGCCTCGCGCACCAGCAGCACGCCGGCGGCGATGTCCCAGGCCTTCACCCCGGCCTCGAAGTAGGCGTCGGTACGGCCGCAGGCCACGTAGGCCAGGTCCAGCGCGGCCGAGCCGGTGCGGCGGATGTCCTCGGCCTGCACCATGAGTGCGTCCACGCACTTGAGCTGGGCGCTGGTGCGCTTGCGCTCGCGCGGGGCGAAGCCGGTGTTGACCATCGCCCCGTTCAGGTCCTTGCGCTCGCTGACGCGGATGCGGCGGTCGTTGAGCACCGCGCCGTTGCCGCGGCTGGCGGTGAACAGCTCGTTGCGCAGCGGATCGAAGATCACCGCGTCGATCGGCTCGCCGTTCTCGACCAGCGCGATCGACACGCAGTAGTGCGGGAAGCCGCGCAGGTAGTTGCTGGTGCCGTCGAGCGGGTCGATCACCCACATGTAGCGGCCGCCGCCCTGCACGCCGCCTTCTTCGCCCATCACCCCGTAATCGGGATAGGCGCGGCGCAGTTCCTTGACGATCACCTTCTCCGCGTCGGCATCGACTTCGCTGGCGTAGTCCATGCGGTCCTTCTGCACCACGTTCAGCGCTTCCAGCCGATTGATATGGCGCAGCAGCACATTGCCGGCGAGTCGGGCGGCCTTGACCATGACGGTGACGGCGGGTTTTTGCATGGCAACGGCTCCCGAGAGGGCGGAGAAGGATTTGGCGGAGGAAAAGAACAGTCCGGCGCGAAGGCCGGCCGCGCAGTTTACCATCTACGCCCCGTTCGCTCCGCATCTTCTTGCCATGACCGCTTCTGCCCGCATCCGCTTCGTTCTGGTCGGTACCCAGCATCCTGGCAACATCGGCGCGGCGGCGCGGGCGATGAAGACCATGGGCCAGACGCGGCTGGTGCTGGTGGCGCCGGAGCGCGCGCTCGACGAGGACGGCTATCGGCGCTCGGCCGGCGCCGAGGACGTGCTGCAGCAGGCACCGGTGCTGGCCAGCCTCGCCGAGGCGGTCGCCGACTGCCAGCTGGTGCTCGGCTGCACCGCGCGCAGCCGGCGCGTGTCACTGGAAGAACTGCTGCCGGCCGACGGTGCGCAGCGGCTGGTGAGCGCCGCCGCCGAGCAGGCCGAGGTGGCGCTGGTGTTCGGGCGTGAGCGCACCGGCCTGACCAACGAGGAACTGCAGCTGTGCCACGCGGCGGTGCACATTCCTTCCGATCCCGCATTCAGTTCGCTCAACCTGGCCGCGGCGGTACAGGTGCTGGCCTATGAGCTGCGCCTGGCGCACTTGCGCGGCGAGGGCGCAGCGGCGGTGGCGCCGGAACCCGGCTTCCGCGAGGCCGCGGCCAGTCATGCTCAGCTGGAAGGGCTGTTCGGGCAATTGGGCGACACCCTGGACGACATCGACTTCCACAAGGGCCGCGCGCCGGATTCGGCGATGCGCAAGCTGCGCCGGCTGTTCCTGCGCAACGCGCTGAGCGAGCAGGAAGTGCGGCTGTTGCGCGGGATCCTGTCCGATGCGCAGCGCATGGCGCGGCTGGCGGGACAGGCGCGTAGTTAGTTTCGGGACCCGGGACTCGGCGAAGCAGGAGCCCTAGTCTTTGGCGGCTGGTCGCTTGCTGTGGTGCACGGTATGTTCGCTTCCTTGCCGTGCCATGGACCCCCGAGTCCCGAGTCCCGAGTCCCGGCTTCAACAACTGTCGCCGGCTGACGCTTTCGGCTAGGCTTATGGACTCTACATGGGGAATGTGGTTTGCAAAGTTCGCGTTGGCGTGTCGTCATGGTGTGGCTGGCGCTGGCGATCTGCTGGCCTGCGATCGTGCACGCGCGCCCGTCGGTGCTGGTGCTGGGCCGCATCAGCGACAATCCCAAGGCCCACTACGAGCAATTGAAACCATTGCTGGACTACGTGGTGCCGCGCATGCGCGATGTCGGCATCACCTCCGGGCAGATCCTGATGGCGCGCGACAGCCAGCAGATGAGCAGCTACCTGCGCCGCGGCCGGGTCGACTGGGTCACCGAAACCGCGGCCACCGCGATGGCGCTGCAACAGCGCGGCGGGGTGCGACCGTTGCTGCTGACCGAGCGTGGCGGGGTGCGCGAGTACCGCACCGTGTTCTTCGTGCGCCGCGACGGTCCGCTGCACACCCTGCGCGACCTGCAGGGACGGACCCTGGCGCTGCATAGCACCTTGTCCACCAGCGCCTACCTGGTGCCGATGATGACCCTGTTCGAACACGACCTGCGCCCGGAGATCCTGCTCTCGCCGAAGGACCAGGCCTCGGCGAACACGGTCGGCTACGTGTTCGCGCGCTCCGAACTCAATATCGCCTCTTACGTGCACAAGCACCTGGTGGACGCCGGCGCGCTGAGCAACCTGGACTGGGACGACGACCACCGTGTGCCGCCCGCGTTGCGCCGCGATTTTAGGGTGATCTACCGTACCGAGCCGTTCCCGCGTGCGCTGGAGATGGTCCGCGGCGACCTGGCCTCGCCGGTGCAGGCGCGTCTGCGCGAGGTGTTGCTGCAAGCCGCCGACGATCCGCAGGGCAGCGCCGCGCTGCACAAGTTCTTCGGCACCTCCGGCTTCTACCCGGTCGATGGGGCTTCGCAGAAGCGGCTGGACCAGCTGCGTGCCGGCGTTGCGCAGGTCAAGCTGGAAGTGGAATGAAGAGGCTGCGTTTCGGATTGCAGGCCAGGTTCCTGCTGGCGATGGGCGTGGCCGCGTTGCTGATCATGGCGATCCTGGCGTTGATGTTGGAGCGGCAGGCGGCGATGCAGAACGAGGTGCGCACGCTCAGCGGCAACGTGATCCATGGCCTGTTCGACCGCAGCATGCGCACCCGCGGCGAAACCCTGGCACGGCAGCTGTCCGATTCGCTGGCCAATCCCGTGTACTACTCCGACCTGGACGCGATCGGCACCCAGGTGCGCGCGGCGCTGGGTTACGTGGCGGTAGCCTACGTGCTGGTGTACGACGCCGACGGGCGCCTGATCCACGACGGCAGCGACGATCTGCCCGGCTACGGCCAGCGCATGCGCGGCCCGATGGCCGATGCGGCGATCAAGGCCAATGGCCTGCTGGCGCAGGAGTCTGACGATATCCTGGACGTGTCGATGCCGATCATGATCGGCGACCAGCGCGTGGGCGGGGTGCGCGTGGGTATGTCCTGGACGCGGGCGCTGGTCTACGAGCGCAAGGCCGGCGAGAGCCTGGACGAACGTCTGGGCGCGTTGGGCAAGCGCCACCTGGGCTGGCTATTGCTGCTGCTGGCGGCGCTGGGTCTGACCGCGGTGATGGTGGCGATCTACGTGCAGCGCACGCTGGTGGCGCCGGTGCGCTGGCTGGCCGCGGCCGCGCGCCAGATCGAGGCCGGCGACTACGTGGTGGAGCGCCGTGACAGCGGCCGCCACGACGAGGTCAGCGAACTGCTGCGCGCATTCGTGCGCATGAGCGAGGCGATCGCGCGCCACGACCGCGACGTGCGCCACATGGCCTACACCGATGCCTTGACCGGGCTGACCAACCGGCTCGCGTTCCGCGAGGCGCTGGACCACCGCATGCTGTCCGCGCGCGCCTCGCACCGGCGCCTGGCGCTGCTGTTCGCCGACATCGACGACTTCAAGCGGATCAACGACACCCTCGGCCACGAGGCCGGCGATGAGGCGCTGCTGCAGTTCGCGCGGCGTATCCAGCTGGCGGTGGAACAGTTGGGCGGGCACGACGCGCTGCTGGCTCGCTTCGGCGGCGACGAATTCGTGATCCTGGTCGAGGACGAGCATGCGGTGCAAGCCGCCACCGGCCTGGCCGAGCGTCTGGTGCAGGAACTGCGTGAGCCGCTGCGGATCCAGGACCGTGAAGTGTTCATGGGTACCTCGATCGGCATCACCGTCTACCCCGGCGATGCCGAGGACGCTTCGGCGCTGTTGAAGAACGGCGACATCGCGATGTACCAGGCCAAGCTGGCCGGCAAGAACTGTCACCGTTTCTACAGCCGCGCGATGGACTACGCGGTGGAACGGCGCTTGCACATGGAGCACGAGTTGCGCGGCGCCTGGGACCGCGACGAACTGAAGCTGGTGTACCAGCCGATCTTCCGCACCGTGGACCGGCGCATGGTCGGTGTGGAGGTGCTGCTGCGCTGGCAGCACCCGGCGCTGGGCACGATCTCGCCGACGGTGTTCATCGACGTGGCCGAGCAGAGCGGGCTGATCGAGAGTATCGGCTCCAAGGTGCTGCGTGCGGCCTGCCTGGAGGCCACGCACTGGCAGCGCTTCGACGGCAGCGGCGACCTGTTCGTGTCGGTCAACGTGTCGCCGCGGCAACTGCGCAGCGGCGACCTGCCGGAAATCGTCGCCGACTGCCTGCGCGAATCCGGCCTGCCTGCGGCGCAGCTGCACCTGGAATTGACCGAGACCGCGGTGATCGGCGACGAGCTACAGGCTGCGAGCATGCTGGCGCGGCTGCACCGCACCGGGGTCAAGGTGTGGCTGGACGATTTCGGCACCGGCTTCTCCGGCCTGAGCCACCTGCGCCAGGTGCCGGTGGACGGGGTCAAGATCGACAAGAGCTTCGTCGCCGACCTGCAGCGCGACCCCGACGACCTGGCCCTGACCACCGCAATCATCGCCATGGCGCATTCGCTGGGCATCACCGTGGTCGCCGAGGGCATCGAGCAGGAAGTGCAGTTCGAACTGCTGCGCGAGCGCGGCTGCGAACTCGGGCAGGGTTTCTGGCTCAGCCACCCGCTCAGCGCCGCCGAATTCCGTAAGCTGCTGGCCAGCGAGGGCATGCCGCGCGGTCAAGCCTAGTTCCGGTTCGGAACCGGGGCTCGGGACCGGGGACCCGGAAGAGCTGGGTTCCCAGTGCTGCAAGATCCCGAATGAAAAATGGCCGCGCAGATCGCGGCCTTTTTATTCGGTGAAGGCCAGGGGAATGGGGTGTCGCCATCGTTCCCGGCGTTCCGGCTTTCGCTGTTCCGGGTCCCCGGTCCCGAGTCCCGGCAAAACCTACAGCGCCCGCTTCCCCGTATCGCCAGCAATCTCGCGCACCAGCTTCGGCACCAGATACCCGGACAGCCGCGCGGCCAGGGCCTGGTGCAGCGCGCGCGCGGTCGCGTCGTCCACTTCGAAATGGGCCACGCCTTCGACCCGATCCAACTGGTGCAGGTAGTACGGCAGCACGCCGGCGGCGAAGCTGCGCTCGCTCAGCGCGGCCAGCGCGGCGACGCTGTCGTTGACCCCGCGCAGCAGCACCGCCTGATTCAGCAGTTGTGCGCCGCTGCCACGCAGCTGCGCCAGCGCGGTGTCCACGCTGGCGTCGAATTCGTTGGCGTGGTTGGCGTGGATCACGAACGCCACTGGCCACGGCAGCGCGCGCAGCCAGGCCAGCAGCGGCGCATCGACGCGCTCGGGCAGTACCACCGGCAGGCGGCTGTGGATGCGCAGGCGCTTGATCTGCGGAATGGCCGCCAGCGCCTCGGTCAGCTCCACCAGCTTTGACGTGGCCAGCGACAGCGGGTCGCCGCCGGACAGGATCACCTCGTCGATGTCCGGATCGGCGGCGATCGCCGCCACCGTCTCGCGCCAGCCGTCGCGCGCGGCGGTTTCCTCGGCATACGGGAAGTGGCGGCGGAAGCAGTAGCGGCAGTGCACCGCGCAGCTGCCGGTGGCGACCAGCAGCGCGCGGCCGCGGTATTTCTGGATCACCCCGTCGGCCTTCTTGGCCGCCGCGTCGCCCACCGCGTCCAGCGCGAAGCCCGGCACCCGGCGCAGTTCGGCCTCGATCGGCAGCACCTGGCGCAGCAGCGGATCGTGCGCGTCGCCATGGCGCATGCGCGCGACGAAGCCGCGCGGCACGCGCAGCGCGAACTGCGTCGCAGCCTGTTCGGAGACGCCGAGCGCCTGGGGGTCCAGCCCCAGCAGCGCCAGCAATTCGCGCGGGTCGCGCACGGCATCGCGCCACAGCTGCTGCCAGCGGGGCGCAGTCAGGACGGCGGGGGACGGGGACGGCTGCATCGGGCGGTGGGCTGCGGTTATCATATGCGGTCATAAAACGAGTGCCCGCCGGTGCGGCGGGGCTTTCCATTCTATCCGGCCGGCCGCCGAACGCGGCGGGTTTGCCTTACCCGAGGAGTTTCAGATGGCCAGCTACGGCATGAACGACGTCAAGAACGGGATGAAGATCCTGGTCAACAGCGAGCCCGCGATCATCACCGATACCGAATACGTCAAGCCGGGCAAGGGCCAGGCCTTCACCCGCATCAAGTACCGCTTCATCAAGTCCGGGCGCGTGGTCGAACTGACCATGAAGGCGACCGACAGCCTGGAAGCGGCCGACGTGGTCGATACCAACATGCAGTACCTGTACACCGACGGCGAGTACTGGCACTTCATGCAGCAGGAAACCTTCGAGCAGGTGCAGGCCGACAAGACCGGCGTCGGCGACGCCGCCAAGTGGATCAAGGGCGAGGAGGATTGCGTGGTGACGCTGTGGAACGGCACCCCGATCCAGGTCACCCCGCCGAACTTCGTCGAACTGAAGATCGTCGAGACCGACCCCGGCGTGCGCGGCGATACCTCCGGCGGCGGCGGCAAGCCGGCCACGCTGGAAACCGGCGCGGTGGTGCGGGTGCCGCTGTTCGTCGGCCAGGACGAAATCATCAAGGTCGATACCCGCTCGGGCGAGTACTTCTCGCGCGTCAAGTAAGCCCACGGCCGGCGCGGCCGGGCGGCACCTGGCCGCCCGCCGGCCGCCGGCAGCGGCTGCGCTGGACGGCAGCAGGTCGCATGGGTTCGCCGCGTGCGGCCGCCACGCCGATGCAATGCCGAATCGCCGTGCGGCGATCGCGGCCGATCCGTTTCCAGGAATTCCCGCGACCATGAGCCACGCCGCCAGCGCCGATGCCAAGTACCCGCACGACCGGGTCGTGTTCTTCAGCGATGCGGTGTTCGCCATCGCCATTACCTTGCTGGCGGTGGAGATCAAGGTACCCGGGCATGCGCAAGTCGAGGCCGGCGGCGGCATCCTGGCCGCGCTGTGGCACATGCTGCCGCTGTTCATCGGCTTCGCGGTCAGCTTCCTGGTCACCGCGCTGTTCTGGAAGTCGCATCTGCAGCTGTGCCGGCACATCCGCCAGTTTGACGACCGGCTGATCTGGCTCAACGTGCTGCAGTTGCTGCTGATCGGGCTGCTGCCGTTCTCCACCGCCTTGTATTCTGACTATTTCGGCAGCAACCAGGCGTTCGCGGTGTATTGCGCGCATCTGGCCACGATCGGTGCGGCCGCCTACCTGATGCATGTCTACGCGGTGCGCAAGGAAGGGTTGGTACAGCGGCTGGGCGCGCTGCAGGCGCAGGCGATGACGCTGCGCGTGGCGGTCGCGCCGGTGGTGTTCGCGTTGTGCATTCCGCTAGCGATGGTCGCGCCGCTGCTCGGGCGGCTGGGCTTCGTGGCGGTGTTCGTGCTGCAGTGGGGGGTAATGCGCGTGTATCAGCGGCGCATCGACCAGGCTCAGGCGGCAACCTGATCTCTCCTTTTCCAGAGCGCTTGCGATGACCTCCAATCCCGAATCCTGCGACCTGCTGATCGAAGCCGGCTACGTGGTCCCGATCGAGCCGCATACGGTGGTGCTGGAAGACCACGCGGTGGCGGTGCGCGGCAGCGAGATCGTCGCGCTGCTGCCGACCGCGCAGGCACGCGCGCGCTTCGCCGCCGCGCGCACCGTGTCGCGCCCGGACGCGGCGCTGTTGCCGGGCCTGGTCAACGCGCATACCCACAACCCGATGACGCTGCTGCGCGGCATCGCCGACGACCTGCCGCTGATGGTGTGGCTGCAGCAGCACATCTGGCCGGTGGAGACCGCGGTGATCGGCCCGGAGTTCGTCGCCGATGGCACCGCGCTGGCGATCGCCGAGATGCTGCGCGGCGGAACCACCTGCGCCAACGAGAACTACTTCTTCTCCGACGTGCAGGCCGCGGTGTACAAGCAGCACGGTTTCCGCGCGCGAGTGGGCACGGTGATCATCGATTTCCCGACCGCCTGGGCCAAGACCTCCGACGAATACTTCGAACGCGCCTGCGAGGTGCACGACCAGTGGCGCGACGATCCGCTGATCGGCATCGCCTTCGCCCCGCACGCGCCGTACACGGTCAACGACGCCAACTTCGAGCGGGTGCGGATGTTGTCCGACCAGCTCGACGTGCCGGTGCACCTGCACACCCACGAGACCGCGCAGGAAATCGCCGACTCGCTCAAGCAGTACGGCCAGCGCCCGCTGGCGCGGCTGGACCGGCTGGGCCTGGTCAACGACCGCCTGATCGCGGTGCACATGACCCAGCTCACCGACGCGGAGATCCACCTGTGCGCCGAGCGCGGGGTCAGCGTGGTGCATTGCCCCGAGTCCAACCTCAAGCTCGCCTCCGGCTTCTGCCCGGCCTGCGCGCTGCAGCGTGCGGGCGTGAACCTGGCGATCGGCACCGACGGCTGCGCCAGCAACAACGACCTGGACATGTTCAGCGAGAACCGCACCGCGGCGATCCTGGCCAAGGCGGTGGCCAACGACGCCACCGCGCTGGATGCGGCGACCACGCTGCGCGCGGCCACGCTGGGCGGCGCGCGCGCGCTGGGCTTCGGCGAGAAGATCGGTTCGATCGAGGTCGGCAAGCAGGCGGACCTGATCTGCGTGGACCTGTCGGCGCTGGAGACCCAGCCGCTGCACAATGTGCTGTCGCAGCTGGTCTACGCAGCCGGCCGGCAGCAGGTCAGCGACGTGTGGATCGCCGGCCAGCGCAAGCTCGAGCAGCGCGTGCTGGTGGACATGGACACCGACGCGCTGGTCGCCAACGCGCGGCAATGGCGCGAACGCATCCGCAGCGTGCACGCCTGATCCGTTCTACTGCCGTGCCGCGCTGCGCGCGCGGCCCAACCGAGATGCCGCCATGACCGCTTCCGCTTCCACTCCCTCCGCCAACTTCGATCAGGCCGAACTGGACAAGTTCGGCGCCCTGGCCACCCGTTGGTGGGACGCCGACGGCCCGCAGAAACCGCTGCACGCGCTGAACCCGGTGCGCCTGCGCTACGTCGCCCAGCGGCTGCCGCTGCGCGGCGCCAGCGTGCTCGACGTGGGCTGCGGCGGCGGCCTGCTCAGCGAGGCGCTGGCCAAGGAGGGCGCGCAGGTCACCGCGATCGACTTGGCCCCTGAACTGGTCAAGGTGGCGCGGCTGCACCAGCTCGAGTCCGGGGTCGAGGTCGATTACCGCGTGCAGTCGGTCGAGGACCTGGCCGCCGAGCGCCCGGGCAGCTTCGATGCGATCACCTGCATGGAAATGCTCGAGCACGTGCCCGATCCGGCGGCGATCGTGCGCGCTTGCGCGACCCTGCTCAAGCCCGGCGGCCAGCTGTTCCTGTCCACGCTCAACCGCACCCCGGCCGCGTTCGCGCTGGCCATCGTCGGCGCCGAGTACGTGGCGCGGCTGCTGCCCGCCGGTACCCACCGCTACCAGGATTTCATCAAGCCGGCCGAGCTGGCGGCGTGGCTGCGCCAGGCCGAGCTACAGCTGCACGACGTCAGCGGCATGCTTTACGAACCGTGGCGCAACCGCGCGCGGCTGTCCACGCGCACCGAGGTGAATTACCTGGCGTGTGCGCTGAAGCCGGGAATCGGGAATGGGGAGTAGGGAATCGGCACAGCCGCCGCGCGACGGATTCCCGCGCGCGGTGCTGTTCGACCTGGATGGCACGCTGCTGGACAGCGCGCCTGACCTGCTGGCCGCGGCCAATGCGCTGCTGGCGGAACGCGGGCGTGCCGCGCTGACCCTGGAGCAACTGCGCCCGGTGGTGTCCAAGGGCTCGCGGGCGATGCTGGGCGTCGCCTTTCCCGAGCTGCCGGCCGCGGAGCGCGATGCGCTGATTGCCGATTTCCTGCGCCAGTACGAAACCCTGATCGGCCGGCATTCGCAGCTGTTCGACGGCATCGCGGCGTTGCTGCAGCGGCTGGAGGACGCCGGCTGCGTGTGGGGCATCGTCACCAATAAGCCCGAATCCCTGGCGCGGCTGATCCTGCCGCAGCTGGGCTGGGAACGGCGCTGCGCGGTACTGATCGGCGGCGACACCCTGGCCGAGCGCAAGCCGCACCCGCTGCCGCTGCAGATCGCCGCACAGCGCATCGAGGTGCCACCGGCGCAGGTCGTCTACGTCGGCGACGACGAACGCGACATCCTCGCCGCGCGCGCCGCCGGCATGGTCTCGGTTGCGGTGCTGTGGGGCTACCGCCTGGACGGCGAGGATCCGCTGACCTGGCGCGCCGATGCGCTGGTCGCCGCGCCGGCTGACTTGCTCGATGCGCGCGCCTGGCCCGGCGCGCCGCAGCTTCCCTGACCTTCCAGACGTTCCGATCGCATGAGCAGCACCTCCGCCCTGGATGCCTTCCTCGACAAATGGCGCAGCCGCTGGCCGGAATGGACGGTGGCCGAGACCTTCGTGCCGGCGCCACAGCGCACGCGCGCTGTGGCCTGGTTCGCGCTGCTGCAGGAATTCGACGACATCCTCAACATCGCCGGCGATCCGCTGCCGGCCGACGCCAAGCTGGCGTGGTGGGGCGAGGAATTGCGCAGCTGGGCCGGGCAGCGCTCGCGGCATCCGCTGGGGCGGGTGCTGGAGCCGATCGCCGCGCCATGGGCGGCGCTGGCCGAGGCCTTGCCGGGGCTGCTCGCCTCGCGTGCGGCCGCGGCCGATCCGGCGCATGCCTACGCGCGCCTGGAGGCGTTCGCGCTGGCCGCGGCGCAGGCCGAATGCGCGGTGTTCGAGGGCCAGCGCGACGCGGCGGCGGCGCTGGCCACGCAGGTGCTGGCGCAGCGCCTGGCCGACGCCGGTATCGCCGCGGTGCCGCTGTCGCTGCGCGGCGGCGGCGACGCGGCGCAGGCACAGCGGCGCTGGGCGCAGGCTTTGCTGCAGCGCTGGCCGCGGCGTGTGCACGGGCCGCGGCCGCGGCGCATCGTGGCGGCGCTGGCGCGTGCGCGGATCGCGCAGCAGGCCCGCGCTGCGCGCAAGCCGCCGAGCCAGATGGCCACGCTGTGGCGCGCCTGGTGGGCCGGCCTGGGCTGAGCGCTGGCCTGGCCGCGCATGCGGCGTGCGGCAAGCCGTCGCCGTTCGCGGCCCGAACCGCATCCGCGCTGGCGGCACCGATGCCGCCGCAGCGCCCGCCCGACGCCAGCGCTGCGCATGGACGCGTGCGATCAGATCGGCGAATCGGCCAGCACGCTGCTGTAGGTGACGAATGCAGCGCTGCAGTCCAGCGGCTTGCCGGTTCCGGGCTGGCCCTGCAATTGCACGTCGTACTGGGTGGAAGGGGCCAGCAGGTTGGCGAAACTGACCGGTCCGCCGGTGAAGCGGAAGTGCGTGGCCGCCGGATTGGCGTTCGGCCCGCCATTGTGCGGCGCGGCGAAGGAAATGGCGCCGCCCTCGAGCACAACGTTGTCCAGTGCGAGCGTGATCGGATAGGACAGCTTCGCGTCGCGGTAACCGTAGAAACTCAACTGGCCTGCGCCGAAGTCGCGTGAACCCAGCGAATGCATGTTGCGCAGCGTAATGTTGTCGAAACGCGGGTACGCGCTGCCGAGATCGGCATTGGCCGGCTTGCTGTAGAACGCGTCGAACACCAGCGGGCGCGCCACGTTGCGCATGCAGATGTTCTCGAAGGTGATATCGGAGACCTGACCGCCACGGGTGCGGTCGGACTTGATGCGCAGGCCGTTGTTGGCGGCGGGGTCCTTGATCGCGTCGTTGCTGTTGAAGCCGTCGATGCTCAGGTTCTGCACCAGCACGCGGCGTATGCTCGTATCGGTTTCGCTGCCGAACGACATCCCATGGCCGTAGTAGAACTGGTTGTTGACGAAGGCCATGTCGGCGGACGGATTGCTGGATTTGGCGCTCGCGTGCGCCTTGATGGCCACGTCGTCGTCGCCGGTGCTGATGTAGGAATACGCCAGCAGCACGTTCCTGGACTGGCCGGGGTCGAAACCGTCGGTGTTCTTGGCCGTTTCCGGGGTGAAGCAGGTGGCGGGCGTGCGCTGGTCCGGCGTGCTGCCGGCCGGGCAAGCGTAGCCTGGCCGGGTGTAGACCAGGCTCGGGCTGAGGATCTTGATGCGCCAGGCGGTCATGCCGCTGACGTTGTCGGTGACCACATGGAAATTGGGCGAATTCTCCAGGGTCAGCGCATACAGGGTGAAATCCTTGCTGTTGTCGATCTGCAGCAGGCGCGGCGCGTGCTGCACCAGCCCCTGGCTCACGTTCTGGTAGGCCACGTCCCACCAGCTGCGCTTGCCGGCGTTGGGGCCTGCGGTCAGCACGCTGCCGCCGCGTCCGTCGATCTTGCCGTCGCCGACCACGCCGCTGTTGCTGATCGCGTTGCCGTAGATCAGCGGCTTGCAGGATTTGCCCTTGTCGGTGTTGGCGATGCCGCAGGTGCCCAGGCCGTTATCGTAGTCGCGCGGATTGCGCGAGCCGAACAAGGTGACGCCCTGGTCGATCCACAGCGTCACGCCGCTCTTGAGGGTCAGCGGACCGCTGAGGAAGCCGGATTCGCCATGGGCGCCGGTCACCAGCTGCACCGCGCTGCCGGCAGGGCAGTCGCTGATTGCATCCTGGATGCGCAGCGTGTCCGGCGCCGAGTAGGCCGGGTCGGCATCGACGCCGTCGAGCGAGCCGCCGATCGGTTGCAGCGTCGCTGCCAGTGTCATGCACACGTTCTGCGGCAGCGTTGGCTGATCGATTGTGCCCCATCCGGTACTGACGTTGGGTGTCTGGTCGCGCTGGGCGAGAGGCGGGTGCACGGCTGCGTTGGCATGCAGCGAGGCGATCGCCAGCAGCGGCAGGGCGAGGTTGAGACGGGACATCGCGCTTGCAGTGGTCATGAGGTGGGGTCTTCGGGTTTGACGAGGGGAGGGGAATGGAGACGCTGGATGACGGCCCCGGCAGCCGCGCGAACGACGGCGCGGCCGGGGCGGCGCGATTCAGTCGGCGCTGCCGGGGCCGGTATTGGCATATTCGTAGAAGCGGTTGCTGGCGTACATGCAACCGGCGCTGCAGTAAGGGCGCTTGGCGGTGGACATGCTCCATGGCGCTTGCTTGCGGATGTGCGCGCCAAGGATCGAATTGCGTATGGTCACCTGGCCATTGGGCGATATACCTTTCACATAATGTGCGAGGTCGGGGACGCTCTGGTCCCAGGCGCGGCCCAGATAGACTGCGTTGTCGGCGATATCGCCGATCACGTCGAACACGCTGTCGATGACGAGAAAGCCATTGGCGCTGCCGGGTAGGGTGCTGGGTGCGAAGAGATAGCGGCCAAAATCGCCGCCCGTGCGCCTGGCGTCGTAGCGAATGATGCTGTGGGAAAACACCGCGATGCCCGGGCCGAAGATGAAGTCGTCGTCGCCCTGTAACAGGCAATTCTTGAAGTACGCACGGATCAGCGACGCGGGGTTGCTGGCGCCGATCAGCAAGGTGTCCTGGTTGCCCAGTAAGGCCACGTCTTCGAAGACCGTCTTGTCGCCGCGCACGTTGATGGCGACCGCCGCCTGGTTGGTGCCGGCATAGGTACCCTCCACATAGCTGTTGGCGACGGTCAGGTTTCGTGCCTGGAACGCGTCTGCGTTGACCGTGACCGTGGCGCTGCCGGAGGTGCCGATCACCGCCGCATTGGCGTTGCTGGCGCAGGGCTGGCTGGGCGTGCCGACCGGCTTTGGCGTCGGATTGGCGTTGTCGAAGCTGATCAGCGTCTCGCTGCGGGTTTCGCCGAGGCCGAACAGGGTGATCGGCGGCGCGGCCGAGGGCACGCAGACCGGTTCGTTGTAGGTTCCCGGCGCGAGGCTGATGTAGCGGCGCATCTTGCCGCCATCGGCGACGGCCTTGTCCACTGCGGCCTGGATGCTCCTGAACGCTGCGGAGCCATCGCTGGCGACGCGATAGTCGGCGCTCAGCAGCGCAACGCCGGCGCTCGGATCCCAGTTGTCGGTGACCAGCGCACCGTTCATGCCGGCCTTGGCCAGGTAGGTGGAGACGGTCTGCAGGCGGGCATCGCTCGCGCTCAATTGCGGCCGGTCGGCGGACCCGGTACCGGCCTGTGCGTGAGGGCTGAAGACGCTGCAGATGGCCAGTAGCGCGGAAGCGTGCAACGAAGCGGGAAAATGCATGGAGGTTGCTCTTGTTCGAAGCAGGATGGCGGCGGGCATCGCTCGTTGGGCGCTGGTCTGTGCGTTGCCGCTGTGGATCGCCGGAAGTGGATGCATCTGCAAGTTCGCGCAGGGCGACGCGAGTTCGCTCGCTGCCGCGGTTTCATTTTTTGTAATGGGCCTTGTATTTGCAGGGTGTTTGCCGCGAAGTTATAGCGGGTGCAGATGACGTCATCTGGCGTTTTTCGCGGGGAAAATGTTTTTTTCCGTGTTTTGAAGAGCGCCCGCGCTATTGCCTGTGCGCGCAATCGCGTTTTCCATGTGCGGCATTCCCTTATGCGCACCGCAGTGGGCACCGCCAGCACGGCTGGCTGACCATGGCGCTGCGGCGCTGCTGATCCCGGTTGCGACAGGGCGTTGGCGGATGCAGCCTGTCGCGGCTGAAGCCGCTCCTGCAAGGCGCACGGGGACGTGCCTTGTGCACTGTAGGAGCGGCTTCAGCCGCGACGGGTGCTACGTGGAAGGCCCGTCGCGACTGAAGTCGCTCCCACAAAAAGCACAGACCGTTACTTGCTGCGTTCCAGCACCAGCAGCGGATCGATGCGTACGTCGAACCAATTCATTCCCCAATGCAGATGCGGCCCGGTGGCGCGGCCGGTGGCGCCGACCGCGCCGAGCACCTGGCCCTGGGCGATGCGGTCGCCGACCTTCACGTCGATCCGCGACAGGTGCAGGAAGTTGGAGCTGACCCCGTAGCCGTGGTCGAGCAGCACGGTGCCGCCGGTCAGATACAGGTCCGGCGCGGCGAAGGTGACCACGCCGGCCGCCGGCGCCTTGACCGGGGTTCCGGTGGGCACGGCGATGTCCATGCCGGAATGGCCGGCGCCGGCTTGCCCGTTGTACACGCGGGCATTGCCGAAGCGGCCGCTGATGCGGCCCTGCACCGGCCAGATGAAGGGTGCGGCGAAGTTGGTGCGGTCGTCGTCGCGGTCGCGTGCGGCGGTGACCTGCGCCTGTTCGTGCTTGATCCGCTCGGCGATCGCCGGCGGCGGGTTGACCGTCTTCGGCGGCACGCCGTTGACGCGTTCGAGCGGCCAGTCGCGCGGGGTCACCGCGATGTCGATGCGCTCGCTGCCGCCGTCGGCGCGCTGTACCAGGATCTGCAGTGGGCCGCGTTCGTCGCGGCCGATGCCGAACACCACGCTGCCGTAACCGCTGACCCGCAGCGTGCGCCCTGCGTATTGCACGCGGCTGCCGGGCGCCACCTTGCCGATCACCAGCGCGCCCTGCGAGGCGGTGGCGGGGAACACGCTGCGCGGGTCGGCGCTGGCGGCGGAGCCGGTCTGCGCCTGCAGCGACGGCATCGCCAGCGCCGACACCAGCAGGCCCAGCGCCAGCGCGATGCCCGGCACACGTGCGGCGTGCCGCATCAGCGGTCGAACGCCAGGCGCTGCCCGTTCGGGCTGCCGACCAAGCGGGTGCCGTCCCAGGCCAGTGCGCCGTTGACCCAGGTCGCGGCGATCTTGGAGCGGAACGTGCGGCCTTCGAACGGCGACCAGCCGCACTTGGACAGGATATCCTCGCGGCGCACGGTGAAGGCGGTGTCGTCGATCAGCACCAGGTCCGCATGGTAACCCTCGCGCAGGAAGCCGCGCTGCTGCACGTCGAACAGCAGCGCCGGCGCATGCGCGAACTTGTGCACCACCTGGGCCACGCTGAGCCGGCCTTCGTGCACCAGCTCCAGCGCCGCGACCAGCGCGTACTGCACCAGCGGCAGGCCCGACGGCGCCTGCGCATACGGCTTGCTCTTCTCTTCCCAGGTATGCGGCGCGTGGTCGGTGGCCAGCACGTCGATCACGTCCTCGGCCAGCGCGCGGATCAGCGCCTCGCGGTCGCTGGCGTCCTTGATCGCCGGGTTGCATTTGATCAGGTTGCCCAGCGCCGCGTAGTCGGCGCGGTCGAAGCGCAGGAAATGGATGCAGGTCTCGGCGGTGATGCGCTTGCCCTGGATCGGGCCGGGCGCGAACAGCGCCAGTTCGTCGGCGGTGGAGATGTGCAGCACGTGCAGGCGGGTGCCGTGCTTCTTCGCCAGCGATACCGCCAGCTGCGAGGATTTCAGGCAGGCTTCGCGCGAGCGGATGTCCGGATGCATCTGCGGGGTCAGCGCCTCGCCGTATTTTTCCTTGAACGCGGCCAGGGTCGCGTCGATGGTCGGGGTGTCTTCGCAATGGGTGATGATCGGGGTCGGCGCGTCGCGGAAGATGGCATCCAGCGTCTGCGGGTTGTCCACCAGCATGTTGCCGGTGGAGGCGCCCATGAACACCTTGATCCCGGGGGCGGTCTTCGGGTCCAGGGTCTGGATCGCGGCCAGGTTGTCGTTGCTGGCGCCCATGTAGAACCCGTAGTTGCCCCAGGCGCGGCCGCTGGCGGCGTCGTACTTGGCCTGCAGCGC
This sequence comes from Xanthomonas translucens pv. cerealis, assembly GCF_006838285.1. Lineage (NCBI taxonomy): Bacteria > Pseudomonadati > Pseudomonadota > Gammaproteobacteria > Lysobacterales > Lysobacteraceae > Xanthomonas > Xanthomonas cerealis. Next base: position 2,258,763 of record NZ_CP038228.1, on the reverse strand, counting down.
GGTCGCGTCCAGGGTCGGCGGGTTGGTGTTGGGCATGTCCATGAAGCTGGTCAAGCCGCCGGCCACCGCGGCCGCCGACTCGCTGGCGATGTCGCCCTTGTGGGTCAGGCCGGGTTCGCGGAAGTGCACCTGGTCGTCGATCATGCCGGGCAGCAGCCAGCGCCCGGCGGCATCGACCACCGTCTCGCCGTCGCGGGCGGACAGCTGCGGGGCGATCGCGGCGATGCGGCCGTCGGCGATGCGCAGGTCGCCCTGGGTTTCGTGGCCTTCGTTGACCAGGCGGGCGTTGACGATGAGGGTGGAGGAGGGCATTCAGTGTTTTCCTGGGCAGCGGCAGGCCGGCGGCGCCGCGGGATCGGGCACCGGGTCGAACCCGCCGGGATGGAAGGGATGGCAGCGGCCGACGCGGCGGGCGGCCATCCAGCCCCCGCGCAGCGCGCCGTAGCGGGCGATGGCGGTGACCGCGTAGGCCGAGCAACTGGGCACGAAACGGCAGCGCTGTCCCAGCAGGGGGCTGATGAAGCGCTGGTACAGGTGCAGCAAGGCAATGAGAGCACGGGCGATCACCCGGCCATGATATGCCACTTGCGCAACGGGCCGCCGTTCACCGGCCTGCCGTTCATTAGCGTGTAGACGGCGTGGTTGCCGCTGGGGGTAGGGTAGGCTATAAAGGCCCGCTTTCCCGGGCCCCGGGGAAACCAAGGAAGAGCGATTCGTGGCTGCTAAAAAACCTGCAAAGAAGGCCGTCAAGGCCTCCAAGAAGCCCGTCCAGCCCGTTGCCAAGAAAGCGACGGCCTCCACTGCTGCCAAGCCGCTGAAGAAACCGGTGGCGAAGCCGGCGGCCAAGCCGGCGCCGGCGAAGAAGGCGCCCGCCAAGGCCGTGGCGAAGAAGCCGGTGGCCAAGCCGGTCGCTGCGCCCGCCAAGAAAGCCGCGGCCAAGCCGGCCGCCAAGTCAGCGGCCGCCGCCAAATCCAGCGCCTCGCCGGCCGCCAAGCCGGCCAAGCCCGTGGGCAAGCCGGCCGCGCCCGTCGCAAAGCCAAAGCAGGCTACCGCCCCGGTCGCCCCGGCGGTTGCCACATCCGTACCGAAGCCGGCTACCAAGCCGGCGCCGGCCAAGTCTGTCCCGGCCAAGGCCGCCACGCCCGCCGCTGCACCGGTTTCCAAGCCGGTCGCCGCCAAGCCCGCCGCGCCTTCGGCCCCGTCACATAAGAATCCCGTGTCCGTTTCGAAATCCTCCGCGAAAACCCCCACCAAATCCGAATCCACCCCCAAGCCGCCGGTCGCCAAACCCACCGGCAAGGTCGCCGTCGCGGTGACCGCCAAGTCGAATACCCCGGCCAAGCCGGCCAAGTTCAAGGTGGTCGAGTACAAGACCGACGAGGCCACCGGCCGTCCGATCCTGCCCAAGGGCTACAAGCCGGCGTCAGACGAGGAGTACATGAGCACGCTGCAGCAGGAGTATTTCCGCCAGCGCCTGCTCAACTGGCGCGCCGATCTGGTCGAGGAGTCCAAGCAGACCATCGAGAACCTGCGCGACGAAGTCCGCGACATCGGCGACGAAGCCGAGCGCGCCACCCGCGAGACCGAGAACTCGCTGGAACTGCGCACCCGCGACCGCTACCGCAAGCTGATCGGCAAGATCGACAGCACGCTCAAGCGCCTGGATGCCGGCGACTACGGCTATTGCGTCGATACCGGCGAAGAGATCGGCCTGGAGCGCCTAGAGGCGCGTCTGACCGCCGAGCGCACCATCGATGCGCAAGAGCGCTGGGAACACCTGCAGAAGCAGCAGGGCGACTGATTCGCCAACCCCCGCGTCTGCGTTCGCCCAAGGCCCCGCTCGCGCGGGGCCTTGCGTTTTCTGGCCGGTCGTGTCGATCCGGCCTGCCTGCCGCCAAGCATGCGATCCGCTGCCGCAGCGATGGGCGGGAGGCGAGCGACGCTGGCGCCTGCGCCACGCGCGGTCGCTGCGCCTGCTGCGTCCGCGATGGCGCGCGTGTCGGCCCGGCGACGCTGCCGATCGCGTGTCGGCGGCCCCGCCCCGCGGGGACGACGGCGACATTCAGCGGACGCCTTTGACCAGGTCGCTTTTCGCGTCCTTGCGCAGCTGCAGGCCGGGCGGGCGGAAGCTGTTCAGGCCCGCCTTGCTGGCGGCGATGTTCAGTCCGACGATTGAGACGGCGTGCGTGTTTCGACGCCGCAGCGCAAGGAAATCGCCGTCGCTGCAGCGCAGGCGGACGTGCGCAAGCGGCTCGGCGAGTCTTGCACGCAAATGCGCTGGACCTGCCTGCGGCGAGGCAGGCGCAAGCCGAAAAGGGCGAGCTTGCGCGGTCACGCATTTGCCGCGCACGTCGGACCGTGGCTGGGTTTAAACGTGCCTGTCATGCCGTCGCCGCAGACTGCGCGCGTGGCGGACGGCCACGCTGCTCTCGCCTGCCGATGCGCGTCAATCGCTTTTCCTGCCAGCCGCAGTGCGTGGCTGTCGTGGTCGTGCACGCTTCCGCAACGTGCTGGCTCCATGCTGCCGGCGGCGAGGGCGATACGCAAGCCATGCCGCTCCGGTCGCCGCAGCGGCAGCGCTGTCCGCGGCAGGCTGCGGATGTGGGCGCATGATGAGCCCTGCGCCGCTGTCCGCCGCGACGCCGCCGCCACGCGCACGCACATCCCGCGTCTGGCGCCACGCGCGCTGGCCGCTGCTGCTCTTGCTGGTGCTGCTGGCCGTGCTGGCGCTGGGGCCACGGGTCAGCCCGGCGCTGCCGCAGATCGCGTTGCCGGCGGTGCCGCAGGATCCGCTTGCGCTGCAGGCCTGGCTGGACGCGCGCGAACGGGCCACTGCTGGCCTGCGTGCGGACAATCAGGCGCGCATCGTCTGGGCCGATCCGGCGCATCCGGGACAGCGCGACTGCGCCATGGTCTATCTGCACGGCTTCACCGCCAGCCAGGGCGAGGGCGCGCCGACCCATCGGCGCCTGGCGAGCAGCTTCGGCTGCAATCTGTATCTGCCGCGGCTGCCTGGGCACGGACTGGTCGCCGCCGACGCCTTGCGCGGCATCGATGCGCCGCGTCTGCTCGGCGGCGCCGCCGAGGCATTGGCGGTGGCGCGGGTGCTGGGCCGGCGGGTGGTGGTGATCGGCAATTCGATGGGCGGCGCGCTGGCGCTGCAGACCGTGGCCGCGCACCCGCAACAGGTGCAGGCCCTGGTGCTGTGGTCGCCGCTGGTGCGCGAGCACGGCGAGCAGCTGCAGCCGATGCTGTGGCCGTGGGGTGCGCAGCTGCTGCTGTGGTCGCGCAACGGCGGCGATCCGGTCATGCGCTACCCGGTCGATAGTGGCTACTGGGCCGACGCCACCCATGTCGACGGCTACCGCGCGCTGGCCGCGCTGACCCGCGGCGGCATGCTGCCGGCGACCTATGCGCGGGTCCACGTGCCGGTGTTCCTCGGCTACTATTATCGCGACGCGCAGCATCAGGACGCGACCGTGTCGGTGGCGGCGATGCAGGCGATGTTCGCGCAACTGGGTACACCGCCGGCGCTGCGCCAGGCGGTGGATTTCGCCGATGCCGGCAACCATGTGCTGGCGTCGCCGATCCGCTCCAGGGCGGTGCCGGCGGTGTTCGCGGCGACCTGCCGGTTCCTGGCCGGCAAGGGCCGGCTGACCCAGCCGGCCAGCCGGCCCGATTGCGCAGCGGCGTGGGACGCCGACGCGCGCGAGGACGCCGCCACGCGCTGAGCGGCGCCGTCAGCGCGCTGTCACTCCAGTTCGCGCAGGTCCAGCTTGCGCAGCTTCGGCGCTTTCCAGGCGGTGGTCGCGACCACGCCCAGGGTCACGCCGCCGCCGATCACTACGGCCGGTACCAGGCCGACCAGCCGCGCCATCACCCCGTCGTAGAACGCGCCCAGCTCGTTCGACGAGCCGATGAAGATGCCGCTGATCGAGGATACGCGGCCGCGTATCGCATCCGGCGTGGCCAACTGCAAGATGGTCGAACGCACGATCACCGATACCCCGTCGCACATGCCGTAGACCAGCAGGATCGCCGCCGACAGCCAGAAATGCCGCGACAGGCCGAAGGCGATGGTGCACAGGCCGAAGCCAGTCACCGCCAGCAGCAGGATACGGCCGGCATTGCCCTGCAGCGGCCGCCGCGCCAGCCACAGCCCGACCAGCACCGAACCCAGCGCCGGCGCGCCGCGCAGGATGCCCAGGCCTTCTGGGCCGCCATGCAGGATGTCGTGGATGAAGGCCGGCAGCATCGACACCGCACCGCCGAGCAGCACCGAGAACATGTCCAGTGCCATCGCCCCGAGCATGATCTGGTTGGACAGCACGAACTGCGCGCCTTCGGCGATGCTGCGCAGGATCGGCGCACGCGCGCCGTCGTTGACTGGCTCGTTCACGCGCAGCAGCACCAGCGCCAGCATCGCCGCGCAGGCCACCGCCATCGCCACGCCGTAGGACAGGCCTTTGCCGCCCCAGCCGACCAGCACCCCGCCCAGCGCCGGCCCGATCACCATGCCGGTCTGGAACAGCACGCTGCCGATGCCGGCGCCGCGGGCATACGCCTCGCGCGGCAGCACGCGCGCGAACAGCGCGTTGTACACCGGGATCAGGAACGCCCGCGCCGCGCCGGTCAGCGCGATCGCCGCGTAGATCGGCCACACGCCATGCACCGGTAGCCAGCCGTGGGTGAGCGCGGTCAGCACCGTCGCCGTGGAGATCACGCCCAGGCTGGCGAGCATGCCCAGCCGGCGCCGCGGCAGCTGATCGACCAGGTAGCCAGCGAACGGCGCGATGCAGAAGAACGGCAGGATCTCGGCCAGCCCGATCAAGCCCAGCGAGAACGGATCGCGGGTGATCTCGTAGATGTGCCAGCCGACCGTGACCGCGACGATCTGGTAGGACAGCATCGTGCAGATGCGGTAGGCCAGCACCAGCGCGAAGCCGGGATGCGCCAGCAGCGTGCGCAGGCTCTGTGCGGGCGAGGGCAGCGGGGTGCTCATGCCTGCGCGCGCGCGCTGTCCTGGATGAAGCCCAGGATTGCGGCCAGGCCGTTGCTGCGGGTCGGCGACAGGTGCTTGCCCAGGCCGATCGCGGCGACGAAGTCCGGTGCGGTGGCCAGGATCTGCGCGGCGCTGCGCCCGGAGTAAACCCGCAGCGCCAGGTAGATCAGCCCGGAGACGATCGTCGAATCGCTGATCGCATGGAACACCAACCGCTGCGCATCGCCCGCGGCCACGATCCATACCATCGACTGGCAACCGTGCAGGCGGTGCTGTTCGGTCTTCCACTCCTCAGGGAACGCCGGCAGCTTGCGGCCCAGATCGATCAGGTACTGGTAACGCTCGGACCAATCGCCGAAGAAGCCGAATTCCTCGGCGATGGCGGCCTGGGCATCGGCGGGCGTGGGTTCCAGCGGGAAATCGGTATCGGTCATCGCAAATCCAGGATCAATCAGTGAAGCCCCTCTCCCCCCGGGAGAGGGGTTGGGGTGAGGGTACGTGCGCAGCCTTTCGGAAAATCGATGGCAGTTGCTTCGCCTGCAGACGTATTCGGCGCTGCCGTACCCTCATCCGCCCCTGCGGGGCACCTTCTCCCGAAAAGGGGGCCATGGTCCCGAGGGGAGAAGGAAAGGCTCAGCTGCGCTTCCAGCGTACGCCTTGCGCGGTGTCTTCCAGCACCACGCCTTCGGCGGCCAACTGCTGGCGGATCGCGTCGGCGCGGGCGAAGTCGCGCTGCTGCTTGGCGGCGCTGCGTTCGTCGATCAGCGCCTGGATGCGCGCGTCGTCGCCGTCGCCAACGCCGCGGTTGAACCAGGCTTCGGGCGTCTGCTGCAGCAGGCCCAGCGCCAGGCCGGCGCCGAGCAGGTCGGACTTGGCCTGCTGCAATTGCGCTTGCAGCTGTGCGTCGCGCGCTGCGTCGAGGCCGCCGGCCGGCGCGAGTAGCTGCCGCGCCACCGTCGCGATCCGTGCCACTTCGGCCAGCGCTTGCGGGGTGTTGAGGTCGTCTTCCAGCGCGGCCTCGATCGCCTGCGGAATCGAGGCGCTGGCTTGGATCGCGTCCAGCGCGCGCAACGTGCCGTACAGCCGGTCCAGGGTGTTCTTGCACTGCTCGATCAGCGCCTCGGACCAATCCAGTGGTTGCCGGTAGTGCGCGCTCAACAACGCATAGCGCAGTGCTTCCGGCGGATGCCGGGCGATCAGGTCGTGCACGGTCTCGATGTTGCCCAGCGACTTGCTCATCTTGGCGCCGCTGAAGTTGAGCATGCCGTTGTGCAACCAGAACCGGGCGAAGGTGGCGCCGCCGTGGGCGCACTCGCTCTGCGCGATCTCGTTCTCGTGATGCGGGAACTGCAGGTCCACGCCGCCGGCATGGATGTCGATGGTCGGCCCCAGGTGCGCGGCGGCCATCGCCGAGCATTCGATGTGCCAGCCGGGGCGTCCGCGGCCCCAAGGCGAATCCCAGCCCGGCAGGTGGTCGCTGGACGGCTTCCACAGTACGAAGTCGCCGGGGTCGCGCTTGTACGGCGCCACCTCGACGCGGGCGCCGGCCAGCATCTCCTCCGGATCGCGCCGCGACAGCTTGCCGTAACCGGCGAAGCTGGCCACCGCGAACAGCACGTGGCCTTCGGCGGCATAGGCGTGGCCGCTGCCTATCAGCCGCTCGATCATCGCCACGATCTGCGGGATATGCGCGGTGGCCTCCGGTTCCAGGTCCGGCGGGGTCACGCCCAACGCGGCCATGTCCTGCCGGTAGATGGCGGCGAAGCGGTCGGTGATGGTGGCGATCGGCACGCCCTGCGCCTGCGCGGCGGCGTTGATCTTGTCGTCCACGTCGGTGATGTTGCGCGCGTAGCGCAGCGCGCCGTAGCGGCGCCGCAGCAGTGCGGCCAGCACGTCGAACACCACCGGGCCGCGCGCGTTGCCGATGTGCGCGTAGTTGTAGACGGTGGGGCCGCATACGTACAGGGTGGGACCGGCGATCGGATCGAGCGGTTCGAAGGCGTCGACGCGGCGGGTCAGGTTGTTGTGCAGGCGCAGGCTCATCGGCATCGGGCGTGGGGAAGCCTTGCGATTCTACCGGCAGCGGCCCGGAGCGTCTCATGCGTAACCGGGCAGGCCGGGAGTGTGGCGCCGCAAGCCCCCCGGTGCAGGTCGCTGCGGCGTGGGCTTGCGTTCAGCCCGACGCAAGCTGCGATGCCTACACTGATTGGCCTGTCCTTCGAAGCTCGGTGCCGATGCGTCCGAACCTGTTGTTGCCGCTGGTCGGCCTGTTCGCATGCGTCGCCGTGCCGGCCTGGGCGCAGGACAACGAGGCGCGCAACCGCGTGGCGGTGATCGAGAACGTCAGGCTCGACTACGCGCAGGTATTGAACGTGGAGCCGGTGTACCAGACCCTGCGCGCCACCCGCACCGAACAACAATGCGACCCGGTGCAGACCCCGGCGCCATCGCCCGTCCCGGCGCAGCCGGAAGACGACAGCCGCTTGAACCGGTTGATGGATTCGGTGAAGGACATCTTCAGCCGCCGCCACGATGCGCCGGCACCGGTGGCCGTTGCGCCAGCGCCGTCGAGCGGACGCAATTGCCGCACCGTCGAGGTCGGTCGCGAGTTCCGGCGTCCGATCGCCTACGACGTGGACTACGTCTACAAGGGCACCAAGTACCGCTCGCGGCTGCCGGAGGACCCGGGCAACCGATTGCGCATCCGCGTGTCGGTGGCGCCGTACGTGCCCGACGCGGTCCTGGTGCCGCCGCGCTGAGCGTGCGCGCTTGCGCCTGCGTCGTGCGCGTGCGAGGATGCGCGCCGATGAAAGCGAACCTTCCTCAGCACGATCTCAGCGCCTCGGGCATGACATCGCGCGCGCGCCGACCGGAATCCCACATCCTGGCTGGGTAACCGGAGCGCTGTGCCGTTCGTTCTGAAAACCCAGCCCTAGGCTGGGTTTTTTCGTTTTCATCCTGCGGAAAGGTTTCACCCGTAAAGAACTACCGAGCAACTCCTGCGCGTCCCGCGCACGCCACCGTCGCGGTGGCCCCACGCAGCAAAGGATGGACCGATGTCTCTGAAGCACTTCTTGAACACCCAGGACTGGAGCCGGGCCGAACTGGATGCGCTGTTGACCCAGGCGGCGCTGTTCAAGCGCAACAAACTGGGCAGCGAGCTGAAGGGCAAGTCGATCGCGCTGGTGTTCTTCAACCCGTCGATGCGCACCCGTACCAGCTTCGAGCTGGGCGCGTTCCAGCTGGGCGGGCATGCGGTGGTGCTGCAGCCGGGCAAGGACGCCTGGCCGATCGAGTTCGACCTGGGTACGGTGATGGACGGCGACACCGAGGAGCACATCGCCGAGGTGGCGCGGGTGCTCGGCCGCTACGTCGATCTGATCGGGGTGCGCGCGTTCCCGAAGTTTGTGGACTGGTCCAAGGACCGCGAAGACCTGGTGCTGAAGAGCTTCGCCAGGTACTCGCCGGTGCCGGTGATCAACATGGAGACCATTACCCACCCTTGCCAGGAGCTGGCGCACGCGCTGGCGCTGCAGGAGCATTTCGGCAGCCAGGACCTGCGCGGCAAGAAGTACGTGCTGACCTGGACCTACCATCCCAAGCCGCTGAACACCGCGGTGGCCAATTCGGCGCTGACCATCGCCACCCGCTTGGGCATGGACGTGACCCTGCTGTGCCCGACCCCGGATTATGTGCTGGACCAACGCTACATGGACTGGGCCGCGCAGAACGTGGCCGAGAGCGGCGGCTCGCTGCAGGTCAGCCACGACATCGACAGCGCCTATGCCGGTGCCGACGTGGTGTATGCCAAGAGCTGGGGCGCGCTGCCGTTCTTCGGCAACTGGGGCCCGGAGACGCCGATCCGCGACCAGTACCGGCACTTCATCGTCGACGAGCGCAAGATGGCGCTGACCAACAACGGCGTGTTCTCGCACTGCCTGCCGCTGCGCCGTAACGTCAAGGCTACCGACGCGGTGATGGATTCGCCCAACTGCATCGCCATCGACGAGGCCGAGAACCGGCTGCACGTGCAGAAGGCGGTGATGGCGGCGTTGGTCGGCCAGCGCCGGGACCAGGGACCGGGGACCGGGGACCGGTAGACAGCAGATTTTTCCGCCTTTCCTTCAACAACCGATATTCCTCACAGGAGTTCTTTCATGTCTCAATCCGACGCTTCCGCCGGTCCCCGGTCCCCGGTCACCGGTCCCGGCAGCAAGGACATCGTCCTGGCCTTCTCCGGCGGCCTGGACACCAGCTTCTGCATTCCCTATCTGCAGGCCAAGGGCTACGCCGTGCACACGGTGTTCGCCGATACCGGCGGGGTGGACGACGAGGAGCGCGATTTCATCGAGAAGCGCGCCGCCGAGCTGGGCGCGGCCAGCCACGTCACCGTCGATGGCGGCCCGGCGATCTGGAGCGGTTTCGTCAAGCCGTTCGTGTGGGCCGGCGAGGGCTACCAGGGCCAGTATCCGTTGCTGGTGTCCGACCGCTACCTGATCGTCGATGCCGCGCTCAAGCGCGCCGACGCGCTGGGCACCCGGGTCATCGCGCACGGCTGCACCGGCATGGGCAACGACCAGGTGCGCTTCGACCTGGCGGTGAAGGCGCTGGGCGATTACGAGATCGTCGCCCCGATCCGCGAGATCCAGAAGGAGCACACCCAGACCCGCGCCTACGAGCAGAAGTATCTGGAAGAACGCGGCTTCGGCGTGCGTGCCAAGCAGAAGGCCTACACGATCAACGAGAACCTGCTCGGCGTGACCATGTCCGGCGGCGAGATCGATCGCTGGGAAGCGCCGGGCGAGGGCACCCGCGGCTGGTGCGCGCCGCGCAGCGCGTGGCCGATCGAGCCGCTGACGGTGACCCTGAAGTTCGAGCACGGCGAAGCGGTGGCTGTGGACGGCAAGCCGCTGGAAGGCGCCAAGCTGCTGGCTAAGCTCAACAAGCTGTTCGCCCCGTACGGCGTGGGCCGCGGCATGTACACCGGCGACACCGTGATCGGGCTGAAGGGCCGCATCGTGTTCGAGGCACCGGGCCTGATCGCGCTGCTGGCCGCGCACCGCGCGCTGGAAGACGCGGTGCTGACCAAGCAGCAGAACCGCTTCAAGCCGGAGGTGGCGCGCAAGTGGGTGGAGCTGGTCTACGAAGGCTTCTACCACGATCCGTTGAAGACCGACCTGGAGGCGTTCCTGGATTCCTCGCAGGCCAAGGTCAACGGCGAAGTGACGCTGGAAACCCGCGGCGGCCGCGTCGATGCGGTGGCGGTGAAGTCGCCGCACCTGCTCAACGCCAAGGGCGCGACCTACGCGCAGTCGGCGGACTGGGGCGTGGCCGAGGCGGAAGGCTTCATCAAGCTGTTCGGGATGAGCTCCACGCTGTACGCCCAGGTCAATCGCTGAGGATAAAGCCCCTCTCCCCCCGGGAGAGCGGTTGGGGGTGAGGGTACGGGCGCAGCATCGCAACGTTTCGACCTGCGAGCTTCCCCGCACCTTCCCCGCTCATGCGAGATTCGATTCACCAGGCGTCGCCCGTACCCTCATCCGCCCCTTCGGGGCACCTTCTCCCGAAGGGAGAAGAAACTCTGCACCTCTGCCAGGCCGTTGCCGCAACCGACATGACCGATCTGCTCGAACCCACCCTCGCGCATCTGCACCAGCTGGTGTCCTTCGATACCCGCAATCCGCCGCGTGCGATCGGCACCGGCGGCATCTTCGATTACCTGCGTGCCCAGTTGCCCGGGTTCCAGGTCGAGGTGATCGACCACGGCGCCGGCGCGGTCAGCCTGTACGCGGTGCGCGGCACGCCCCAGTACCTGTTCAACGTGCACCTGGACACGGTGCCGGATTCGCCGCACTGGAGCGCCGACCCGCATGTCATGCGCCGCACCGAGGAACGGGTGATCGGCCTGGGCGTGTGCGACATCAAGGGCGCGGCCGCGGCGCTGCTGGCGGCGGCCAATGCCGGCGACGGCGACGCCGCGTTCCTGTTCTCCAGCGACGAGGAAGCCAACGATCCGCGCTGCATCGCCGCGTTCCTGCAACGCCGTATTCCCTACGAGGCGGTGTTGGTGGCCGAGCCGACGATGAGCGAGGCGGTGCTGGCGCATCGCGGCATCAGTTCGGTGCTGATGCGCTTCGCCGGCCGCGCCGGGCATGCGTCGGGCAAGCAGGATCCCTCGGCCAGCGCGCTGCACCAGGCGCTGCGCTGGGGCGGCAAGGCCCTGGACCATGTCGAGTCGTTGGCGCATGCGCGCTTCGGCGGCCTGACCGGGCTGCGCTTCAACATCGGCCGGGTCGAGGGCGGGATCAAGGCCAACATGATCGCGCCGGCCGCGGAGCTGCGGTTCGGCTTCCGTCCACTGCCGTCGATGGACGTGGACGCGCTGCTGGCGAGCTTCGCCGGCTTCGCCGATCCGGCCGCGGCGCACTTCGAGGAGACCTTCCGCGGGCCGAGCCTGCCTTCCGGCGACATCGCGCATGCCGAGGACAAGCGCCTGGCCGCGCGCGACGTCGCCGATGCGCTGCACCTGCCGATCGGCAATGCGGTGGACTTCTGGACCGAGGCCTCGCTGTTCTCGGCCGGCGGCTACACCGCGCTGGTGTACGGCCCGGGCGACATCGCCCAGGCGCACACCGCCGACGAGTTCGTGACGCTGCAGCAGTTGCAGCGCTATGCGAGCTCGGTGGACCGCATCATCAACGGCGTGCGCTGAGCACGCGCCGCCGGGGCTACGGCCCTTCCATCCCGGATCACGGAACCGCCATCACCGCCATGCACGCCAACAAGCAAACCCGCCAGACCATCGTCCGCCTGCTCTCGAGCATGGCCAGCGCCAAGGAGATCAGCCAGTATCTCAAGCGCTTTTCGCAGCTGGACGCCAAGCGCTTCGCCGTGGTCAAGGTCGGCGGCGCGGTGCTGCGCGACGACCTGGAGGCGCTGACCTCCTCGCTGTCGTTCCTGCAGGAAGTCGGCTTGACCCCGATCGTGCTGCACGGCGCCGGCCCGCAGCTGGACGCGGAGCTGTCCGCCGCCGGCATCGAGAAGCAGACCGTCAACGGCCTGCGGGTGACCTCGCCGGAAGCGCTGGCGATCGTGCGCAAGGTGTTCCAGTCCTCCAACCTCAAGCTGGTGGAAGCGCTGCAGCAGAACGGCGCGCGCGCCACCTCGATCACCGGCGGCGTGTTCGAGGCGCAGTATCTGGACCGCGACACCTACGGCCTGGTCGGCGAGGTCAAGGCGGTGAACCTGGCGCCGATCGAGGCCAGCCTGCAGGCCGGCTCGATCCCGGTGATCACCAGCCTGGGCGAAACCCCGAGCGGGCAGATCCTCAACATCAACGCCGATTTCGCCGCCAACGAACTGGTGCAGGAACTGCAGCCGTACAAGATCATCTTCCTCACCGGCACCGGCGGGCTGCTCGACGCGGACGGCAAGGTGATCGATTCGATCAACTTGTCCACCGAATACGCGCACCTGATGCAGCAACCGTGGATCAACGGCGGCATGCGGGTCAAGATCGAGCAGATCAAGGATCTGCTGGACCGCCTGCCGCTGGAATCGTCAGTGTCGATCACGCGCCCGGCCGATCTGGCCAAGGAACTGTTCACCCACAAGGGCTCGGGCACGCTGGTGCGGCGCGGCGAGAAGGTGCTGCGCGCCACGGCGTGGCGCGAGCTGGACACGCAGCGGCTGAAGTCGCTGATCCAATCCAGCTTCGGCCGCACCCTGGTGCCGGAGTATTTCGACAAGACCCGGCTGCTGCGCGCCTACGTCAGCGAAAACTACCGCGCCGCGGTGATCCTGACCCACGAGGACGGCTACACCTACCTGGACAAGTTCGCGGTGCTCGACGACGCGCAGGGCGAAGGCCTGGGCCGCGCGGTGTGGAACGTGATGCGCGAGGAGACCCCGCAGCTGTTCTGGCGCTCGCGCCACAACAACCAGGTCAACATCTTCTACTACGCCGAATCCGACGGCTGCTTCAAGCAGGAGAAGTGGAAGGTGTTCTGGTACGGGCTGGAGAACTTCGAGCAGATCCAGCACTGCGTGGCGCATTGCGCCACGCGCACGCCGACCTTGCTGGGCTGAGCGCGATGCGTCTGGACCTGTTGCCTGCGCTGTGGCGCGACGTGCCGACCCTGCAGGGCCGGCACGCCTCGCTGGAGCCGTTGCGGCATGCGCATGCCGAGGCCTTGCGCGCGGCGCTGCACGGCAGCGGCCTGGAGCGGCTGTGGTACACCAGCGTGCCGGCCGCGGATCAGGTCGATGGCTACGTGGCTGCGGCGCTGGACGCGCAGGCGCAGGGCCGGGTGCTGCCGTTCGTGGTGCGCGACGCGGCCGGCGCGGTCGTCGGCAGCACCCGCTGCTACGGCCTGGACGCCGAGGTGCCGACGCTGCTGATCGGCTACACCTGGTATGCGCCGCGCGTGCAGCGCAGCGGGGTCAATACCGAAGTCAAGCGCATGCTGCTGCAGTACGCGTTCGAAACCTTGCGCTGCATCAGCGTCGGCTTCGAAACCAGCTGGTTCAACCACGCCTCGCGCGCCGCCATCGCCCGCCTCGGCGCCAAGCAGGACGGCGTGCTGCGCAACCACAAACGCCACGCCGACGGCACCCCGCGCGACACCGTGGTGTTCTCCATCATCGATACGGAATGGGCCGGGGTGAAACGCCACTTGCAGTTCCGCCTGGACTCGCATACATGACTTCGAACACCTACAGCGTCGGTATCGTCGGCGCGCGCGGCCATACCGGCGCCGAACTGATCAAGCTGGTCGCCGCGCATCCGCGGCTGCAGCTGGCCTTCGTGTCCTCGCGCGAGCTGGCCGGCCAGCGCGTGGCCGAGCACAGCGCAGATTACCGCGGCGAATTGCGCTACGAAAATCTGGACGCCGATGCGGTCGCGGCCAAGCGTGCCGATGCGGTGGTGCTGGCGCTGCCCAACGGCAAGGCCGCGCCCTACGTGGCGTCGCTGGAGGCGGCGGCTGCCGAGACCATCGTCGTCGATCTGTCGGCCGATTACCGCTTCGATCCCAGTTGGTACTACGGCCTGCCTGAACTGACCCGCCGCCGCTACGCCGGGCAGAAGCGGATCAGCAATCCCGGTTGCTACGCCACCGCGATGCAGCTGGCGATCGCACCGCTGCTCGACCAACTGGCAGGGCCGCCGCAGTGCTTCGGCGTGTCCGGCTATTCCGGCGCCGGCACCACGCCGTCGGACAAGAACAACCCCGAGCTGCTGCGCGACAACCTGATGCCGTATGCGCTGACCGACCACATGCACGAGCGCGAAGTGTCCGCGCAACTGGGCGTGCCGGTGGAGTTCATGCCGCACGTGGCTTCGCACTTCCGCGGCATCAGCATGACCGTGAACCTATGGCTGCAACAACCGCTGACGCTGGACGCGATCCAGCGCCGCTACCGCGAGCGCTACGCCGGCGAGCCGCTGATCGAGGTGCTTGACGCCGCGCCGTGGGTCAGCCGCATCGCCGGCAAGCATGGCGTGCAGATCGGCGGCTTCACCCTGGCGCCGGGCAACAAGCGCCTGGTGGTCGTGGCGACCCTGGACAACCTGCTCAAGGGTGCGGCGACGCAGGCGATGCAGAATCTGAATCTGGCGCTGGGCTTGGACGAGCTGAGCGCGATCCCGCTGTGATGATCGGGACCGGTCCCCGGTCCCCAAAGGACCCCGCATGACCAATCTCCTCTGGCAAAAACCCGGCGTCGCCGTCGATGCCAAGATCCAGGCGTTCCTGGCCGGCGACGACGTGATCCTGGACCGCGAATTCTTCCTGCACGACATCGCCGCCAGCGGCGCGCATGCCGAAGGCCTGCAGCGCATCGGCATCCTCTCGGCCGACGAACTGGCCGGGCTGCAGCGCGAGCTGGCGATCCTGGCCGAGGATTTCCGCAGCGGCGCATTCGTGCTCGACGCGCGCTTCGAGGACGGCCACTCGGCGATCGAGGCGCGCCTGACCGAGCGCCTGGGCGACGCTGGCCGCAAGATCCATACCGGGCGCAGCCGCAACGACCAGATCCTGGTCGCCACCCGCCTGTGGCTGAAGGAACGGCTGGCGCAACTGGCGCAGCTGAGCCGCGAGATCGCCAAGGTCGCGCTGGACCGCGCGCAGGCCGAGCAGGCGCTGCCGCTGCCGGGCTACACCCATATCCAGCGTGCCGTAGTGTCTTCGGCCGGGATGTGGTGGGCCGGCTGGGCCGAGGCCTTCATCGACGATGCGCTCCGCGCCCACGACACACTGCGCCTGATCGACGCCAATCCGCTCGGCACCGCCGCCGGCTACGGCGTCAACCTCAAGCTCGACCGCGAGCACACCACCGCCGCGCTCGGCTTCGCGCGCATGCAGGTCTCACCGATCTACGCGCAGCTGTCGCGCGGCAAGTTCGAGATGGCCGCGCTGGAAGCGCTGGGCAGCGCCACCTTGGACCTGCGCCGGCTGGCCTGGGACCTGTCGCTGTTCACCAGCGGCGAGTTCGGCTTCGTCGCCTTGCCGGCGCAGTACACCACCGGCAGTTCGATCATGCCCAACAAGCGCAACCCGGACGTGATCGAACTGATGCGCGCCACCCACGCCAGCGTGGCCGCGGCGCGCACCGAGATCGAGCAGCTGCTGTCGCTGCCGTCCGGCTACCATCGCGACCTGCAGAGCAGCAAGGGCGCGATCTTCCACGGCTTCGGCCGCGGCCTGGCCGCGCTGGAACTGCTGCCGGCGCTGCTGGCCAACCTGGAGTGGCGCGAGGACAGGCTGCGTGCGGCGATCGACTCGGGCATGTACGCCACCGATGTGGCGGTCGAGGCGGCGCTGGCCGGCGTGCCGTTCCGCGAGGCCTACCAGGCCGCCGCCGCGTCGGCGGACAGCGCAGGGCAGGGGCGCACGCCGGAAGGCAGTCTGGCTGCGCGGGTCTCGCCCGGCGCCGCCGCCGATCTGCGTCTGGCGCAATTGCAATCGCGCTGGGACGCGCTGGCCGGCTGAGGCCGGCGCGGCGCAGGCCGTACGCTGCCACACTGGGTTACGGGTTGCCTTTTCACCGCAAGGAGAATGCATGAACCGATCGTCCGCTTTGCCGCAGCTGGCCAAGCGCCATGGCTGGGCCGTGCTGGCGGCATCGCTGCTGGCGCTGTCCCTGCCGGCGCATGCGGCAGCGGCAGCCGGTGACGCGCTGAAAGTCGCGGTATACCGGGGCAAGGCCGGTTGCCGCGGTTGTTCGGAAATGGTGGTGAAAGCGTTGCAGGGAAGCGGCCTGAAGCTCGAACTCGCCTATGTCGGCGAGCGCGAGCCGCTGAAGGTGAACGCCCGCACGCTGAGCGGATTCGACCTGTACATCCAGCCCGGCGGCGGGCAGGACATCGCTGCCGCCTATGCCGCCATCGGCGACGATGGTGCCGACGCGATCGGCGCGTTCGTGCGTAGCGGCAAAGGCTTCCTCGGCTTGTGCATGGGCGCGTATCTGGCCGACCGCGACTGGATCGGCCTGGTGGACGTGGCGCTGCAATCGGAGGTCGCGCGCCCAGGCTCGGGCATCGACGACGAAGGCGACCATACGATCGAGGTGCGCTGGGACGGGACATTGCAACGCTTCTACTATCAGGACGGTCCGTATTTCACCGGCAAGGCCGCGTCGGGCTACGCACCGATCGCCCACTACCGCAACGGCGACGTGGCCATGGCCCGCTACGGCTATGGCGCCGGCACGGTGGTGCTGACCGGTCCCCATCCCGAAGCCGACGCCAGCTGGATGGACGAGGATGGCGGCGACGCTGCGGCGCAGGACAAAATGCGGCGCCTGCTGCGCTACTTCGCGGCAACGCGCGCCGCTGTAGCGCGCTAGTGTGCGGATCGGACGGCGGCAGGCGATGCCGGAATGGCGGGCCGCCGCGCTGGCCGTGTGCTGACATGATCGATCAAGGAGCAACAGGATGACGATGTACCTGGTGATGGCGATGCGCAAGCCGGACGTTCCGCCGTCGGTGGTCCAGCCGCACCGCGATTTTCTCGCCGCATTGCGCGCGCGCGGGCTGCTGGAACTGGCCGGCGGTTTCGGCGACGGCAGCGGCGGCGCCTACCTGCTGAAGAACGTCGCCAGCCTGGAACAGGCGCAGGCGATCGTCGCCGAGGATCCGCTGGCGATCGAGGGCGCATCTGAACTGAGCGTGCATGCATGGAACGCGCAATGAGCCGGGCGTGGCCGCGATGCGCGTGGTGACCGCTGCCGCTTCGGCGTTCGTCGAGCAGGCGCTGCCGCCATGGCGGCGCGCGGTGCTCAAGGTCGGCAGCAGTCTGCTCGCCGCCGATGGCGGTGGCGGGCTGTCGCCGCGCTACGCGCTGGGGCTGGCGCAGTTCGTCTCGGCCAACCTGGCGGCCGGGCGCGAACTGGTGATCGTGTCCTCCGGCGCGGTCGCCGCCGGCCGCGCGATCCTGCCGCGGGCCGCCGAGGCCGGCGCGGCGATCGCCGCGCGGCAGGCGTTGGCCGCGCTCGGCCAGGCGCAGCTGATCGCACTGTGGCAACGCTTCTTCGAGCGCCCGGTGGCGCAGGTGCTGCTGACCCACGACGACCTGCGCAACCGCCGCCGCTACCTCAACGCGCGTGCCACCCTGGGCGAACTGTTGCGGTTGGGTGCGCTGCCGGTGGTCAACGAGAACGACACCGTGTCGGTGGACGAACTCAAGCTCGGCGACAACGATAATCTCGCCGCGATCGTCGCCGCGCTGGTCGATGCCGACGCCTTGTTCATCGCCACCGACATCGACGGCCTGTATACCGCCGATCCGCGCAGCGACCCGCGCGCGCAGCCGCTGGACGACGTCCCCGAGCTGACCGCAGCGGTGCTGGCGATGGCCGGCGGCAGCGGCAGCAGCGTCGGCACCGGCGGCATGCGTACCAAGCTGGAGGCCGCGGCCAAGGCCGGCGCCGCCGGCATCGAAACCTACCTGTTCAACGGCCGCAGCGCCGAGGTGGTGCGCGGCCTGGCCCAGGACCGCCTGCGCGGCACCCGTATCCATCCGGCGCGCACCCGCCTCGCCGCGCGCAAGTACTGGCTGCGCCAGGTGCCGGTGGAACCTGGCGCGATCCTGGTCGATGCCGGCGCCGCCGCCGCGCTGGCCGACAAGGGCGCCTCGCTGCTGCCCGGCGGCGTGGTCGGTGCCGAAGGCGACTTCCGCCGCGGCGACATGGTCGAAGTGCGCCTGCGCGACGCCGCGGGCGATCGCTGCCTGGCGCGCGGCGTCAGCCAGTACTCGGCCGCCGACGTGCGCCGCATCGCCCGCCGCCACTCGCGCGACATCGAAGCGATCCTGGGGTATAGCTATGGGGAGAATGTGATTCACCGCGACGATCTGGTGGTGGTGCAGGAGCCGGGACCGGGGACCGGGGACCGGGGACCCTGAACAGGCGCATAGCGGCGCCGAGACCCCATCACACGGCATATCCTTCAGGATCACGAAACGCCGTCCAGCGGGCTTTTCTACGCTGACACGGCACCCCCTGCCGCATGCGGCTTTTCCGGGTCCCCGGTCCCGGGTCCCGACCAACACTGGAACCATCAATGAGCACGATCCGAACCCAGGCCCTGCAATGCCGCGATGCCGCGCAGGCGCTGGCGCAATTGTCTTCCGCGGCCAAGCAGGCCTTGCTGGAGGCGATGGCGGCGGCGCTGGAGGCGGATGCGGAAGCGATCCTCGCCGCCAATGCGCGCGACCTTGAAGCGGCGCGGGCCAGGAATGTCGGCAACGCCATGCTCGACCGGCTGGCGCTGGACGGCGAGCGCCTGGCCGGCGTCGCCGCGGCGTTGCGCGAGGTCGCGGCGCTGCCCGATCCGGTCGGCCAGGTCACCCGCGACGACGTGCGCCCGAACGGCATCCGCGTGCAGAAGGTGCGGGTGCCGCTGGGCGTGATCGCGATGATCTACGAGGCGCGGCCGAACGTCACCGCCGATGCCGCGGCGCTGTGCATCAAGGCCGGCAACGGGGTGATCCTGCGCGGCGGCTCCGAAGCGATTCATTCCAACACTGCCATCGCCACCGCGTTGCGGCGCGCGTTGCGCGAGGCCGGGATTGGCGAGGACGCCTTGACCCTGGTCGAAGACCTGCGCCGCGAGACCATGCTGGAACTGCTGCAGCTCAACGACATCGTCGACCTGGCGATCCCGCGCGGCGGCGAGGGCCTGATCCGCTTCGTCGCCGAACACGCGCGGGTGCCGGTGATCAAGCACTACAAGGGCGTATGCCACCTGTTCGTGGACGCCTCGGCGGACCTGGCGCTGGCGGTGAAGCTGCTGGTGGACGGCAAGACCACGCGCCCGGCCGCGTGCAACGCGCTGGAGACGCTGCTGGTGCACGCCGATATCGCCGCGCGCTTCCTGCCGCTGGCGGCGCAGGCGCTGCAGCAGCGCGGTGTGGCCCTGCGCGGCGACGACGCCAGCCGCAAGCTGCTGCCGGACATCGACGCGGCCAGCGATGCCGATTACGCGGCCGAATACCTCGACCTGATCCTGGCGATCCGGGTGGTGCCGGACCTGGACGCGGCGATCGCGCACATCCGCCATTACGGCTCGGACCACACCGAAGTCATCGCCACTGCCGATGCGGCCAACGCCGAGGCATTCGTGCAGGCCATGCGTGCGGCGGTGGTGATGGTCAACGCCTCCTCGCGCTTCTCCGACGGCGGCGAACTCGGCCTGGGCGCGGAGATCGGCATCTCCACCACGCGCCTGCACGCCTACGGCCCGATGGGCCTGGAAGCGCTGACCGTGGAGCGCTTCGTGGTGCGCGGCGAGGGGCAGGTGCGGCATTGACGCATCCGTTGCAGACGGGGAATGCGCGTTGTTGTAGGAGCAACGGCGGCGACGAGCGAAGTGGTGAAGTGCCCGAACGGGCATGCAGTCGGGACTGAAGTCCCTCCCGCAAA
This sequence comes from Xanthomonas translucens pv. cerealis, assembly GCF_006838285.1. NCBI lineage: Bacteria > Pseudomonadati > Pseudomonadota > Gammaproteobacteria > Lysobacterales > Lysobacteraceae > Xanthomonas > Xanthomonas cerealis. The sequence continues at coordinate 2,238,839 of NZ_CP038228.1, read as the reverse complement.
AGACCTCGTGGCGCGATTACGCTGCGCAAGCCCTTGTGGGAGCGACTTCAGTCGCGACGAGCGCAGTGGCGTGCCTTCCGGCTTCGGAAGTTGTCGCGGCTGAAGCTCCCTACACGTTTCACAACACACGCAATCGTCTGCTCTGCGCCAACTCCACTGCGCGCCGTTGCCGCCGCTCAGCGTCCCATTGCCGCCCGCTTGCTCGTCACCGTTGTCACCGCCGCGCTGGCCGCTGCCGCCCAGGCGCAGACCGCGCCGATGACCCCCGACATCACCGGCAAGGCCTTCGTCGCGCCGACCGCGGCCAACGACTACGTCAAGCGCGAGGTGATGATCCCGATGCGCGACGGGGTCAAGCTGCACACGGTGATCGTGCTGCCCAAGGGCGCGCAGCATGCGCCGATGCTGCTGACGCGCGCGCCCTACGACGCCAGCGGCCGCGCCAGCCGGCTGGCTTCGCCGCATATGCGCGACCTGTTGCCGCAGGGCGACGAGGTATTCGTCGACGGCGGCTACATCCGCGTGTTCCAGGACATCCGCGGCAAGTACGGTTCGCAGGGCGACTACGTGATGACCTGGCCGCTGCGCGGGTCGCTCAACGGCAGCAAGGTCGACCACGCCACCGACGCCTGGGACACCATCGACTGGCTGGTCAAGAACGTGCACGAGTCCAATGGCAAGGTCGGCATGCTCGGCTCCTCCTACGAAGGCTTCACCGTGGTCATGGTGCTGACCGACCCGCACCCTGCGCTAAAGGTGGCCGCGCCGTAAAGCCCGATGATCGACGGCTGGATGGGCGACGACTGGCTCAACGACGGCGCCTTCCGCCAGGTCAGCTTCGACTACTTCACCAGCCAGCTGAGCAAGCGCGGCAAGGGCAGCGGCATCCCGCGCCACGGCCACGACGACTACAGCAATTTCCTGCGCGCCGGTTCGGCCGGCGACTACGCCAAGGCCGCCGGCCTGGAGCAGCTGCCGTGGTGGCACAAGCTCACCGAGCACCCGGCCTACGACGCGTTCTGGCAGGGCCAGGCGCTGGACAAGGTGATGGCGCGCACGCCGCTGAAGGTGCCGATGATGTGGTTGCAGGGCCTGTGGGACCAGGAGGACATGTGGGGCCCGATCCACAGCTACCAGGCGATGGCGCCGCGCGACACCGGCAACGACAGAAACTATCTGGTGATGGGGCCGTGGCGGCACAGCCAGGTCAACTACGACGGCTCGGCGCTGGGCGCGCTGAAGTTCGACGGCGACACCGCGCTGCAGTTCCGCCGCGACGTGCTCAAGCCGTTCTTCGACCAGTACCTGGTCGATGGCGCGGCCAAGGCCGACACGCCGCCGGTGTTCATCTACAACACCGGCGAGAACCACTTGGATCGCCTGCAGGCCTGGCCGCGCAGCTGCGCGCAGGGCTGCGCGGCGCGCAGCAAGCCGCTGTACCTGGGCGCCGGCGGCACGCTGTCGTTCGACGCGCCGACGGCCGGGCAGGGCGACTACGAGGAATACGCGTCCGACCCGGCCAAGCCGGTGCCGTTCGCGCCGCGCCCGGTCACGTTCGGCGACCGCGACATGTGGACCACCTGGCTGGTGCACGACCAGCGGTTCGTCGATGGCCGCCCGGACATGCTGAGCTTCGTCAGCGCACCGCTGGATGCGCCGCTGCGCATCGCCGGCGTGCCCGAGGTACACCTGCGGGCTTCCACCAGCGGTAGCGACAGCGACTGGGTGGTGAAACTGATCGACGTGTATCCGGACGAAATGGCCTCCGATCCGAAACTGGGCGGCTACGAACTGGCGGTATCGTTGGCGATCTTCCGCGGTCGCTACCGCGAGAGCTTCGAAACGCCCAAGCCGATCGCGCCGAACCAGCCGCTGGCGTACAGCTTCGGCCTGCCCACCGCCAACCACACCTTCCAGTGCGGCCACCGGGTGATGGTGCAGGCCCACTCCAGCCTGTTTCCGCTGTACGACCGCAACCCGCACACCTACGTGCCCAACATCTACTTCGCCAAGCCGGGCGACTACCAGCAGGCCACGCAGCGCATCTGGCACACGCCGCAGCAGGCGAGCTACATCGGTCTGCCGTTGCGCTGAGCGGGCGGGCGCCAGGCGCACGGCCGTCGATGGCGGCGCCGGCGCGGCAGTCTGGCGGCCGCACTGCACGCGGCCGCCAGACCGGCGTGGCGGCGGCCGCTCGCTTGGCCGGCATGCCGTGGCACACCGCGCAGGGTCACCGGTGGCGAACCGCCGGTGACCGTCGCAGCGCGCTCGCTGCCGTCTCGGGCAGGGCTACACTGGCGGTATCGGCGCTGCGTTCGGTGCCGGAGGCGCCTGCGATGCCTGCGATGCCTGCGATGCCGGCGGTGGCGGCAACGGCACATGCAGATCCTGATACGGAATGCGCTCATCCAAGGGCGGCTCGCCATAGCCGAGTTTGCGCACCACGCTCGGAACCGATTCGAACATCGCGTTCATGCCATCGACGATGACTGTGCCGAGTCGGTGCAGGAAATTACGCTGCTGGCCGAGCTTCTCGTGTAACTCTTCTGGGCTGATCGTGCGTTCTCCGGCATCCATCTGTTGGCTGGCACGCATGAGAATGGCCTGCGCGACACGTGCGTGCTTGGTATCGTGGGAATCGAAGACCTTGGGGATGTTGACGCGGCTGCTCAGCGCAAGCGCGTTGAGCGCGATTGCCTCGATCGGATTGAAGACGGTGCTGCGGAAGATGCGCAAGACCCGTTCCGACAGCAGGCCGGTCGCCTTGTCGCTGGCGATCAACGGGATCAGGCCGACCATCGCGGCCACGCCCATGGATTTCACCGCAGTGCTTTCGCCTGGCCCGATCTCAAGCGCATGCTTGGTCATCTGCTCGACCGTTTGCCGCGCCGAGGCTGCGTCGGCAGGCGCCGCGAGCACGCCCGCTCTCATGCTCTGGAACAGGCCCGCGCGCATGTTTTCCTCGTTTTCCTTCACTTCGGGCGGAATCCCCGAGGCTGCGCCGAAGATGGCCGCTTCGGTCGTCAGCACGTTGGCGGCAAGGTCCGCCGGCCGTGACTTGAAGCCGGCGTATTGCAACAGGTTGTTGGGAAAGGAAAGTACCGAGGAAATCGCGCCGGCCGTGGTGGCCTTGCGCAGCAAAGCGCTCAGCGGTTCCCTCTCGCCTTTCATGCGCTGCATGATGGACAGCACGCACATCGTGTCCAATGTCTCGATCAGCATGGGCGGTACCGAATCGATGCCTGCCAATTGCAGCGCATGCTTGCTCGGCGAATAGTGCGCTCCGAAGAAGGTGTCCTTCAGTGCCTGCGCCGCTTTCAATTCCCAAAGCGAGCCGAGTCCGCTGCTCGCGGCAAGGCTGCCCAACAGGCCGATTGGAATCGTCTCTTTCTTGGTGGCGGCGTGCAGCAGCGACTGCGCGCCCAGGCGCACCAGCAGATCGCGGTCGCAGCGGACGCGTTGCTTGACGTTCATCTCCAGAAATTCGTCGTTGCAGCGGATGGTGGGGGCATGCAAGGCCAGGAACTGTGCTGCAGTCAAATCTTGGCCGTGGCGGTGGATCTTTGCATTTTCCCCAAATGCGCTTGCGCCTTTTTCGATGGCTTTTTGCAACACGGCAATATGAATGTCGCCCTTGACATCATCGTAAACGCGCGCGCCCGAAGGATCTGAAGCGGAAAGCAGATTCGCTTGCTCGACCATGAAGGCTTTTTTGAATGCTTCAAGCGCTTCCTCAAGTTCAGGGTGAGCGCATATTTCCAATTTCGTGGGGGCATCGGGATTGCTTGCGATCCGCGCTTGCAGCGGCTCGTTGGCTTGCGCGAACGACAGCAATGCATGGATGACCGGATCGTCGGAAACCAGACTTCGATTCTCCAAACGCACCGCGCCGGCATGCAAGGTTTTGCCCGCAACCGCATCAGCGGATACTGACTGCAGCGATTGCTGTGCTTCGGCCGGGGCGGCGCTGCCGCTGGCCGTATTCGCCGAGGTCATGGCGTTCGCTGCTTGCTGGCCCTGCAAGTCGCGACGCGGCGGCCTGCCTAGCGCTGCGACGTGCACGTCATTACCGACGTTGCCCTGTTCCGGGTCGTGCTGCGATGCGTTTACGTCGATGGGCGCATTCTGCGCCTGTATGATCAGCGGAGTGGTGTGTGATGAGGTTATCGATGGAGATGCATGCATGATTTTTTAGTATCCATAGAAAGTATTTGAAGCGTCTGGATAAACGCGACGCGCAGCTTAGTAGTCAGCCTGGAACGCAATGGCGCGATTCCGAAGCGGTGCTGCCCTATGCGAATTCGGCGCCGGATTTGTCTGCGAAGCGAACCGGCGCGTGCAATGGCCCAATGGAGCCATTCACGTTGATGATCGGCGCGCAGCGTCGCGCGTTCCTCGCCGATCGCGCATGCGCGCGGTCGGTTGCATCGCCGCGCGTCGGTTCGCGCGTTCTGCCGGCACATCGGGTCGTTGCCGCAAACGGCATGCTCGCGCGGCCGCAGCCTGCCGCAGCGCGCTGACCAAGGAGGTGCGTGCGGCGCGCGGCGCGTGCGACTGCGCTGCCGCTGGCGGCCGGCCGGTTCTTTGCGGCGGCGTTGCCGTGCCGCGGTGTGCGGACACAAAAAAACCCGGAAAACTGAGGTTTTCCAGGCTTCTTGTGACCTTGAAACTGGTCGGGGAGACAGGATTCGAACCTGCGACCTCTACGTCCCGAACGTAGCGCTCTACCAGACTGAGCTACACCCCGAAGGAGCCGCACATGATACGGGGCTCGCCCGCATTCGGCAAGATCCTTTGCGAAAAAATTTCAGTCCTTGGCCTCGAGGGCGGCGCCCTCGCGGGCCTCGAACCACATGCCGTTGAGGATGGCGGCGGTGGAGGCCAGGCCGACACCGAGAATCCAGGCGAAATACCACATGCTGCGATCTCCTAAATGGATGGGGTGGGCGCGTCAGTACGCGTTGGGGTTGTCGTCCAGCGATTCGGCGCTGACCTTGCCCTTCAGCACCCGGTACACCCAGGTGGTGTAGCCAATGATGATCGGCAGGAACAGCGTGGTGGCCAGCAGCATGATCCACAGGGTCAGGCGGCTGCTTGAGGCGTCCCACACGGTCAGGCTGGAGCCGGGCTGGCTGGAGGAGGGCAGCAGGAACGGGAAGATCGCAAAGCCGACGGTGAGGATGATGCCGGCGATGGCCGTGCCCGAGGCGAGAAAGGCCAGCCCGCCGCGCCGCTTGTGCAGCAGCAGCGCGCTGAGCAGCAGGCCGAGCAGGCCGGCCATCGGCGCCAGCGCGGTCAGCGGCATCGCCTGGTAGTTGCGCATCCAGCCGCCGACCTCGCCGAGCACCGCGGTCTTCAGCAGCGGGTTGGTGGCGCCGTCGGTGACCACCGGCGAGGTCACCACGTAGCCGGGCAGGCCCAGCACCACCCACACGCCGCCGACGGCGAACAGCGCACAGGCCACCAGTGCCGCCACGCTGCCGTAGCGGGCCGCGCGCTCGGCCACCGGGCCGTCGGTCTTCAGTGCCAGCATCGCCGCGCCGTGCGCCACCAGCATGCTCACGCTGAGCAGGCCGGCGAGCAGCGCGAACGGCATCAGCAGGCCGAAGAAGCTGCCGGTGTAGAACACCCGCAGCGTGTCGTCGAAGTGGAATGGCACGCCCAGCAGCACGTTGCCCACCGCCACGCCCATGATCAGCGCCGGAATGAAGCCGCCGATGAACAGCGCCCAGTCCCAGCCGTTGCGCCAGCGCTGGCTGGGCAGCTTGCCGCGGAACTTGAAGCCGACCGGGCGCAGGATCAGCGCGAACAGGATCACGAACATGGCCAGGTAGAAGCCGGAGAAGCTGACCGCGTACAGCGGCGGCCAGGCGGCGAAGATCGCGCCGCCGCCGAGCACCAGCCAGACCTGGTTGCCTTCCCAGACCGGGCCGATGGTGTTCACCACCAGCCGGCGTTCGGCGTCGTTTTTGGCCACGAACGGCAGCAGCGCGCCGACGCCCAGGTCGAAACCGTCCATCACCGCGAAACCGATCAGCAGGATGCCGAGCAGCAACCACCAGATCAGGCGCAGCGTGGTGTAGTCCAATGCAATGAAGTCCATCGTCATTCTCCTGCCGGGATCAGCGTTGACCGGCGGCCGCGGTGGCGGCAATAGGCGCGGCGGGGCGCGGGGTCGGCTGCAGCAGCGCGGGCAGATGGTCCGGGCCCTTGCCGATCGCCTTGAGCATCAATTTGATCTCGATGACCAGCAGCACGGTGTAGATCGCCACGAAGCCGGCCAGGGTGATCACGATCTCGTGCAGGGCCAGGCCGGAGGCGGCGTAGAACGTGGGTAGCACGCCTTCCACCGCCCACGGCTGGCGGCCGTACTCGGCGACGAACCAGCCGCATTCGATCGCGATCCACGGCGCCGGCAGGGACCACAGCGCCAGCGTCAGGAACCAGCGCTTATCCTCGAAGGTGTGCTTGCACGAGAACCACATCGCGGCGATGAAGAAGGCGATCAGGTAGAAGCCCAGGCCGGCCATGACCCGGAACGTCCAGAACAGCGGCAGCACGCGTGGCACGGTGTCCAGCGCGGCCTTGGAGATTTCTTCCGGGGTGGCGTTGAGGATGTCGTCGCGGTAGCGCTTGAGCAGCAGGCCGTGGCCCAGGTCCTGCCAGTGGCGGTCGAACACCTCGCGCGCCTGCACGTCGTTGCGGTCGGCCTTGAGCCGCTCCAGCGCGCCGTAGGCGATCTGCCCGCCGCGGATGCGGTGCTCGGCACGGCCGACCAGTTCCAGAATGCCGGGAATCGGCGTGTCCAGCGAGCGCGTGGCGACCAGCCCCATCAGGTACGGCACCTTGATGGCGTAGTCGTTCTTGCCGGTGGCCTGGTTGGGAATGCCGAAGGCGGTGAAGTCGGCCGGGGCCTGCTCGGTCTCCCACATCGCCTCGATCGCGGCCAGCTTCATCTTCTGGTGTTCGTTGGCGGCATACCCGCTCTCGTCGCCGAGCACCACCACCGACAGCGAGGACGCCAGGCCGAACGCGGCGGCCACCGCGAACGAGCGCCGGGCGATGTCGCGGTGCGTGCCGCGCAGCAGGAACAGCGCGCTGATCGACATCACGAACACCGCGCCGGTCACGTAGCCGGCGCTGACCGTGTGCACGAACTTGGCCTGCGCCACCGGGTTGAACACCACCGCCATGAAATCGACCACTTCCATGCGCATCGTGTCCGGGTTGAACACCGCGCCGGTCGGATTCTGCATCCAGCCGTTGGCGATCAGGATCCACACCGCCGACAGGTTGGTGCCCAGCGCCATCAGCCAGGTCACCATCAAGTGCTTGACCGGCGACAGCTTGTTCCAGCCGAAGAAGAACAGGCCGATGAAGGTGGCTTCCAGGAAGAACGCCATCAATCCCTCGATCGCCAGCGGCGCGCCGAAGATGTCGCCGACGTAATGGCTGTAGTACGACCAGTTCATGCCGAACTGGAATTCCATGACGATGCCGGTGGCCACGCCCATCGCGAAGTTGATGCCGAACAGCACGCCCCAGAACAGCGTCATGCGCCGCCAGACTTCCTTGCGGGTCATGACGAACACGCTCTCCATGATCGCGATCATGAACGACAGGCCGAGGGTGAGCGGCACGAACAGGAAGTGGTACATCGCGGTCATGGCGAATTGCAGCCGCGACAACTCGACGACAGTTGTGTCGATCATGGCTGCGCTACCTCGTGGAAAATATGCATCTGGGTGGCCGGGTGGCGGTAGGTTGACGCCGATGTTCCGCTTCCGCCGCGCGCGCGGCCTTGATCCAGATCAATGCGGGTTCCGGCTGCGACCGGCACCGTGACGGCACGCGGCGGTCCCGGCCGGGATGCCGACTTACAATGGTGGCCCGTTTGCCGCGCCGAGCCCGTTTTGATCGATCCTGCCGAGTCGTCCGCCGTAGCGCCTGCCGAGTCGCCGCACCTGCGGCAGCAACGCGTGCGCTGGCTGGCGTCGCTGGCGGCGGCGGTGCGCGGGCGGCAACGGCTGGCCGCGGCCGCGATCAGCCTGTCCGGGGCGCTGCTGATCGTGCAGGCCGGCGCCATCGGCTGGTTGCTGCAGGCCTTGCTGGTGGAGCGTCGCGCGTTGCCGCAGGCGCTGCCCGCTTTTGCGGCGCTGGCGCTGGTGCTGGCTGTGCGCGCGCTGCTCGGCGCCTGCGCGCAGCGTGCCGCCGGCGACGTCGCCGATGCGGCGAAGTGCGAACTGCGCCGGCGTGTGTACCGGCGCCTGCTGCAGCGCGGCCCGCTGTGGCTGCGCGGCCAGCGCAACGGCGAACTGGGCGAACTGCTGCTGGCCCACGGCGACGCGCTGGACGGCTACTACGCTGGCTACCAGCCGGCGCGGCTGGAAGTGAGCGTGGTGCCGCTGCTGATCCTGCTCGCGGTCGGCTGGAGCGATTGGGTGGTGGGCCTGCTGCTGCTGTTCACTGCGCCACTGGTGCCAATCTTCATGATGCTGGTGGGGTGGGGCGCCGAAGCCGCAGGGCGCCGCCAGCTGCGTGAGCTGGCGCGCATGGGCGGGCATTTCGCCGACCGGCTCAAGGGCCTGGGCCTGCTGCGCCTGTATGGCCGCGGCGAGGACGAACTGCGCGGCATCGCCGCCGCCGCCGAAGGCGTGCGCGAACGCACCTTGAAGGTGCTGCGCATCGCCTTCCTGTCCTCGACCGTGCTCGAGTTCTTCGCCTCGGTCAGCGTGGCGATGGTGGCGATGTACCTGGGCCTGAGCTACCTGGGCATGATTTCGCTGCACGCGGCGGTGCCGACCCTGGGCGTGGGCGTGTTCTGCCTGCTGCTGGCGCCGGAGTTCTACGCGCCGCTGCGGCGCCTGGCGGCGCATTACCACGACCGCGCCAACGCGCTGGCGGCAGCGGCCGAGGTGGAGCGCCTGCTCGGCGAGTTGCCGGATGCGGCGGCATCGCTGGCGCCGTCCGTGCCGTCGCCTGCAACGCCTGTGGTGCCTGCAACGCTGGCAGTGCCTGAAACGCCGTCAGTCCCTGCAGTGTCCATGGCGCTGGCGACGCCGACAGCGCTGGTACAGCCGCTGCTGCACGCAGAGAGGCTGACGCTGCGCCCGCAAGGCGCGCGCTGCGACGCGCTACAGGAGCTGTCCTTCAGCCTGCAGCCCGGCCAGCGCCTGGCCCTGGTCGGACCCAGCGGCAGCGGCAAGAGCACCCTGCTCGAAGCACTGGCCGGCTGGCTGCCGCCGCGTGCCGGCAGCCTGCACCTGCGGCCCGGACTGCGCGTCGGCTACGCCGGGCAGCGCCCGTATCTGTTCCACGGCAGCATCGCCGACAACCTGCGCCTGGCCGCGCCGCAGGCCAGCCCCGCGCAGCTGCACGCCGCGGCCGACGCGGCGCAGGTCATGCGCTTCGCCGCGCGCTTGCCGCGGGGCCTGGAGACCGTGATCGGCGAACGCGGCTTCGGCCTGTCCGGCGGCGAAGCGCGGCGCATCGGCCTGGCACGGCTGCTGCTGCGCGATCCGCAGCTGTTGCTGCTCGACGAACCCACCGCCTTCCTCGATCCGGACACCGAAGCCGAACTGCTGCGCACCCTGGCCGCCTTCAGCCACGGCCGCAGCGTGATCGTCGCCACCCATAGCGAGGCCGCGATGCACTGGGCCGACAGCGTGCTGCGGCTGCCGGCGCGCGTGGCGATGGACGACGCGACCGGAGCCGCATCATGAGCCGGCCGGTGCGCGACGACCTGCGCCGCGTGTTCGGCCGCCACCTCGGCCGCCTGCTGCTGACCGCGCTGCTGCTGTTGTGCACGATGCTGGCCGGGGTCGGCCTGCTCGGCCTGTCCGGCGGCTTCCTGGCCGCCGCGGCGCTGGCCGGCGTGGCCGGAATGGGCAGCGGCTTCAACTTCTTCTCGCCCTCGGCCGGCATTCGCGCGCTGACTTTCGCCCGCATCGCCTCGCGCTACGGCGAAAAGCTGGTCGGCCACGACGCCACCTTGCGCATCGCCCGCGACCTGCGCGTGTGGTTTTTCCGCCGCGCGCTGCCGCTGGCGCCGGCCAGGCTCGGCGCCAGTCGCACTGGCGAACTGCTGGCGCGCTTGATGTCCGACATCGGCGAGGTCGATGGCCTGGTGGTGCGCGCATTGGCGCCGCTGGCGGCGCTGTTGGGCGTCGGCGTGGCCGGCGTGGCCGCGGCGGCGGCGATCTACTGGCCGGCGGCACTGCTGCTGGCGGTGCTGGCGTTGGCGATCGGTGCCGGCGTGCCGTGGGTGGTCGCGCGCGGCGGCCGTGTGCGCGAGCAGCACCGCGCGCAGCAGCGCGAAACCTTGCGCACGCTGGCCTACGAAGGCCTGGAAGGCGCCGCCGACCTGGCCGCGCTGGACGCGCAGGCCGCCTGGATCGCGCGCGTGGACGCCAGCGCGCACGCCCTGCGCGCGCAGGACCGGCAGCAGCGGCAACGCCTGATCGGCGGCAATGCGATGCACGCGCTGTGCGCCGCGCTGGGCTTGCTGGCGATGCTGTGGCTGGCGCTGGGCGCGGCGCGTGCCGAGCTGATCGGTGCCGAACTGGCGGCCGGGCTGCTGTTCCTCACCGTGGCCCTGCTCGAGGTCTGGGCCGGTGCCGGTCTGGCCTGGCAGGCGTTGCAATCCGGGCGCGTCGCCGCGCAGCGGCTGCAGGCCATCGCCGGCCAGGCCGCGCCGGTGGCCGACAGCGCACAGCCGCAGTCGCTGCCCGCGGCCGGCGACGTGCAGTTCGATGCTGTGGTCTTCGCCTGGCCCGGCGAGACCCGGCACGTGCTCGACGGCATCGACCTGCGTATCGCCCCGGGCGAGCGCGTGGCCATCTGCGGCGACAGCGGCAGCGGCAAGACCACGTTGTCGGCGCTGCTGCTGCGGCTGTGGGATCCGCAGCAGGGCAGCGTGCGTTATGCCGGCGTGGACCTGCGCGAGCTGGCCCAGGCGCAATGGCACCAGCGCATCGCCTGGTTGCCGCAGGGCGCGCCGGTGTTCGCCGGCAGCGTGCGCGACAACCTGCGCCTGGGCGCGATCGATGCCGACGATGCCAGCTTGCAGCGCGCGCTCGCCGACGTGCGCCTGGACGCGTGGCTGCAAGAAGTCGGTGGCCTGGACGCCTGGCTGGGCGAAAACGGCGCGACCATGTCCGCCGGCCAGGCGCGGCGCCTGGCCCTGGCCCGCGCGCTGCTGCGCAACGCACCGCTGCTGGTGCTGGACGAGCCCACCGAAGGCCTGGACGTGGACACCGCGCAGGCCTTGCTGCGCGACCTGACCCAGGCGCTGGGCCAGCGCAGCCTGCTGCTGATCAGCCACGACGCGCTGCCCGACGGCGTGGTGCACACACGCTATCGCATGCAGCAGGGGCGGCTGCACGCCGAGTCCTAGCATCGCGGGTACTGCCGGCGATGATCGGAGCGGCGCATGGGCTGAAGGTGGATGCAGTCGGGATTGACGTCACTCCCACAAGATGCCTTGCGCCTCCGCGTCGCCGGAAATCCTAGTGGGAGCGACTTCAGTGGCGACGAGCGGAGCGTGCAATCATCCGCCTGCCATTGCGGACGTGGCACAAACCCGTTTGCTACAACCCATCCAAAAATCCCTGCACCGCTGGCCCGAAACGCGCGAAATCGACCAGGAACGCATCGTGTCCCTGCGGCGAGTCCAGGCCCAGGAACTGCGCCTGCGCGCCGCCGGCGCGCAGGCCGTCGGCGATCTGCTGTTGCTGCTGCACCGGGAACAGGATGTCGGTGTTGGCGCCGATCGCCAGCGCACGCTCGATACGGATCGTCGCCAGCCCGGCGAACACGTCGCCATCGGCGTATTCGGCCAGGTCGAACCAGTCCATCGATCGGCTCAGGTACAGATAGCAGTTCGGATCGAAGCGGCGCACGAAGCGCCGCGCATGGCCTTCCAGATAGCTCTCGACCTGGAATTCCAGGCCGAATGGATCCTCGTCGGCCTGCTCCGAATCCAGCCGCACGCGGCCGAAGCGGCCATCCCATTCCAGCGCCGAACGGTAGGTGATGACGCCGAGCTTGCGTGCCATGCGCATGCCCGACTCCGGGTAGGTGGCCTCGTCGTAGTCGCCGCCGTTCCAGTTCGGATCCAGGCGGATCGCCTCGCGCTGCAGCGAGCGGATCGCGATCGAAAACGGCAACGCCTGCGCGCTGCCGGAGATATTGATATGGCTGCACGCCAGCCCTGGATACCGGCGCAGCAGCGCCAGCGCGGTCATGCCGCCCATCGAGTTGCCGATCACGCAGGCCAGCCGCTCGATGCCCAGCGCGCGCACCACGTGCGCGGCGGCGTCGGCGATATCTTCGATCGACAGTTCCGGGAAGCGCAGGCGATACGGCTGCGCGTCGTCCGGATGCGGCGAGGCCGGGCCGGTCGAGCCCTTGCAACTGCCCAGCGAATTCACGCAGATCACGAACCAGCGCTGCGTGTCGATCGGCTTTCCGGCGCCGAGCATCGCTTCCCACCAACCGGGGCTGGGATCGTCGGCATGCGCGGCGGCGTGCGCGTCCGGCGACAGGCCGGTGACGATCAGGAGCGCATTGCTGCGGTCTGTCGCCAGGGTGCCCCAGGTTTCGTAGGCGACGCGCGCATCGCGCAGCTGACCGCCGCGCTTCATCGGGAACGGCGAGGGCAGGGCGAGGAAGCGGCTGCCGGGAGGGATGAATTCGGTCATGCGCCGATTCTAGCCGTGCGGCGGCGGACGCGGCGTGCGTGTGGCGTCACGTGCGCCTTTGCAGGAGCGGCTTCGGCCGCGACATCGGCGTTGGCAACATGTCGGCTGCGGAGAATGCCTGTCGCGGCTGAAGCCGCTCCTACAGGGAAGCCGAGCTATGGCTTGCCGATCACCAACTCCACTGGCGTCGCCGCCGGCAGCGTCACTGTCACCGGTGCCGATTCCAGGTCGCCCTCCTGGCGCATCGCGTTGCCGCTGTTCGAGAGCCGCGCCAGCACCTGCACTTGCTTGAGCTGCGACAGCGTCTGCGTCGGCATCGGGCTGTCGCTGTCGCTCAGGGTCACGCGCAGCGGCAGCGATTGCAGTGTGTGCTTCTGCACCGCGACCGGCATCGGCGGACCGCCGGGCACGCGCGCGATCACGAACACGCTGGCGTCGCCGCGCAGGCGCCCCCGTGCGGCGAAGTCCGGGTCCAGCGACACTGCGACGGTCAGCGTGCCGGCGGCGGCGGATGCAGGCGCTGCTGCGGCATTCGACGCTGCGGTCGCGCTTGCCGGTGCCGGTGCCGGTGCCGGTGCCGCGACGCCTGGCGCAGCCGCCGGCAGTGCTGGCAATCCTGCATCGGCGCGCGCCGCGTCGATCTGCGGGCGCAGCGCGGCGGCAGTGGCGGCATCCACGCGCGGCAGCAGCGCTTCCCAGGTCGCCGCGGCTTCGGCGTGCTGGCCGCGCTGGCGCTGCGCGATGCCCAGGAACCAGGCGGCGCGCTCGTTGTTCGGTTCGACCTGCAAGGCGTGCCGCAGCCAGGCGATGCCCTGTGCGTCGAACTGCCGTTGCGGCGCCGCCAACGCGCGCGCTTCGGCCGCCTGCACCAGCCATTGCGCTTCGTCCGGCGCCAGCTGCACGGCGCGGGCGAATGCGGCGGCGGCCTCGTTGGGGCGGCCCAGTGACATCTGCGAGCGCGCCAGCAGCGCCCAGCCTTCGGCGCGGTTGGGATCCTTGGCCAGCGCCGCCTGCAGTTGCGCCACGCCGTCTTCGAGATTGCGTGGCGCTTCGCGGTTCTGCGCCTGCAGCGCACGCGGCGTGCCGACCAGCGCGTACAGCGCGGCGGCGGCCACGCCCAGCGCCAACACCGCGACGCCGAGCAGCGCCATGTCGCCGCGACCGCGGTCGCGCCGTAACGGCCACAGCACCGCGCCGAACACGAGCGCCGCCAGCACTGCCGCGGCGGCATGCATGCCCCAGCTCAGCATCGGCTCACCATTCCTGTTCCTCCTGCGCCGGCGGCGCCGCGCCGTCCAGCGCGCGGCGTCGCACCACCCAGACCACCAGCAGCGCACCGGCGCCGAGCAGCAGCAACGGCCCGAACCACAGCAACCAGGTGCGCGCTTCCAACTGCGGCCGGTACAGCACGAACTCGCCGTAGCGATCGACCAGGAAGCGCTTGATCTCCGCGTCCGAACGTCCCTGCTGCATCAGTTGCAGCACTTCGCGGCGCAGGTCCAGCGCGATCTGCGCATGCGAGTCGGCCAGCGACTGGTTCTGGCACTGCACGCAGCGCAGTTCGGCGGTCAGCGCATGGAAGCGCGCTTCCTCGGCCGCCGAGCGGTACGCCAGCGGGGTCGGGTCGGCCACCGGCTGCGCGCCGGCGTGCCCGGCGCACGCCAGCAGCACCAGCAGCAGCGTGAGCCAACGGCGTGTCACGGCGTGGCCCGGCCCTGCCTGGCGGTCGGCGCATCGCGTTCGGCCTGCAGCAGCGCCGGCAGCAGTTCGTCCTGCACGATCCGGTCGGTCAGCGCGCCGGAATGCTTCCAGCGCACCACGCCGCGCGCATCGACCAGGAAGGTCTCCGGCGCCGCGGCCACGCCCCAGTCGATCGCGGTGCGCCCGTCCGGATCGAACAGCACCACGAAGAACGGATTGCCCAACTGCTCCAGCCAGTGCAATGCATCCTGCCGGGTGTCCTTCCAGTCGTAGCCGATCACCCGCACGCGCTTGGTCAGCGCGAAGCGGGTCAGCACCGGGTGTTCCTCGCGGCAGGTTTCGCACCAGCTGCCCCACACGTTGAGCACGTACGGCGCGCCGCGCAGCTCGGAGCTGCGCACCCGGATCGACGCATCGTGCAGCACCGGCAGGTCGAACGCCGGCGCCGGCTTGCCGATCAGCGCCGACGGCAGCGCATCGCGATCGGCCACGCCGGAACGTTGCACCGCATAGAACATCAGCGCCAGCAGGCCGAGGAAGAACAGGGCACCGAGCACGATGGCGGGCAGCGGCAGGCGACGTGGAGCAGGAGCGGACATCAGGATTTCTCCAGGGAACGACGGAAGCGCCGGTCGCCGGCGGTGACGAAGCCGCCCAGCGCCATCAGCACCGCGCCGAGCCAGATCCAGCGAACAAACGGTTTGACATGCAGGCGCATCGCCCAGGCGTTGCCGCCCAGCGGTTCGCCCAGGGCGATATAGACGTCGCCGAACAGGCCGGGATGGATGCCGGCCTCGCTCAGGCTCTGCCCGCCGCTGGCATAGACGCGCTTTTCCGGATGCAGCAGCGCCAGCGGGCGGTCGTCGTGCAGCACCTGCACGTGCGCGCGTTCGGACAGGTAGTTGGGGCCGCGGATCTGCTCCAGGCTCTGGAACGCGAAGCGGTAGCGGCCCATCTGCAGGCTCTGCCCCGGCGCCAGCGCCACTTCGCGTTGCTGGTCCAGCGCTTCCACCAGCAGCGCACCGGTCAGGAACACGGCGATGCCGGTATGCGCCAGGGTCATGCCCAGCATCTCGGCGGTGAAGCGGCTGCCCTTGAGCTGGAAGCGGCTCCACACGAAGCGCGCGGTGCCGAGCAGCACCCAGGCCGCGCCGGCCACACCGGCGGCGGTCTTCCATGGGCCCTGCGGCGCCAGGAAGAAACCGAGCACGCCGGCCAGCAGCGCCAGCCCGGCCCACGGCGCCAGCAGCGCCAGCGGCCGCGACGGCTGTTCGCGCTGCCATCGGGTCAGCGGCCCGAACGGCAGCAGCGCCACCAGCGGCGCCATGAGCACCACGAACAAGGTGCCGAAGTAGGGCGGGCCGACCGACAGCTTGCCCAGCCCGAGCGCGTCGGCCAGCAGCGGATACAGCGTGCCCAGCAGCACCATCGCGCAGGCGCAGGTCAGCAGCAGGTTGTTGGCCAGCAGCAGGGTTTCGCGCGAGGACGCGGCGAAGCGCTGGCGTTCGTCGCCGGCGCTGGCGCCGACGCGGCCGCCGCGCAGCGCATACAGCAGCAGCGCGCCGCCGCAGACCAGGCTCAGGAACACCAGGATGAACAGGCCGCGGCCGGGATCGGCGGCGAAGGAATGCACGCTGGTCAACACGCCCGAGCGCACCAGGAAGGTGCCCAGCAGCGACAGCGAGAACGCGGCGATCGCCAGCAGCAGCGTCCATGCGGTGAAGCTGCCGCGCTTCTCGGTCACCGCCTGCGAATGCAGCAGCGCCGTGCCGGCCAGCCACGGCATGAAGCTGGCGTTCTCCACCGGGTCCCAGAACCACCAGCCGCCCCATCCCAGCTCGTAGTACGCCCACCAGCTGCCGAGCGCGATGCCGATGGTCAGAAAGCCCCAGGCCACGTTGGTCCACGGCCGCGTCCAGCGCAGCCAGCGCGCATCGACATGGCCGTCGAGCAGCGCGGCGATCGCGAATGCGAACGGCACCGCGAAGCCGACGTAGCCGGCGTACAGCAGCGGCGGATGGATCACCAGCCCCGGATCCTGCAGCAGCGGATTGAGATCGCGGCCTTCCAGCGGCGCCGGCAGCAGCCGCGCGAACGGGTTGGAGGTGAACAGCAGGAACGCCAGGAAGCCCAGGCTGACCAGCGCCAGCGTGCCGATCACCCGCGCCACCACCGGCGCCGGCAGGCTGCGCGAGCACAGCGCCACCGCACCGGTCCACAGCGCCAGGATCAGCGTCCACAGCAGCAGCGAGCCTTCGTGCGCGCCCCACACCGCCGAATAGCGGTAGATCAGCGGCAGCAGCGAATTGGAATTCTCGGCCACGTAGGCCACCGAGAAATCCTGCACCAGGAACGCGTGGGTCAGCACCGCGAAGGCGCCGGCGACCAGCGCCAGCTGCGCGAACGCGGCCGGCCGCGCCACCGCCATCCAGCGCGCGTCGCCGCGCTGCGCACCGGCCAGCGGCAGCGCCGCCTGCAGCAGCGCGGCGAGCAGGGCCAGGATGAGCAGGATTTGGCCGAGTTCAGGGAGCATGGGGGGGGCGGGACCGGGGACCGGGGACCGGGGACCGGCAAAGCGCAGCAGCGCATGCCGGCGTGCGGCAGCGGCTTTTCCGGGTCCCCGGTCCCCGGTCCCCGGTCCCGACGAACATCAAGGCGCCACCGCCACAGCATGCTTCCGATGCGCACTGCCCATCTTGTCTTCCAGTTCCTTGGGCATGTAGGTCTCGTCGTGCTTGGCCAGCACGTCCTCGGCCACGAACACGCCGTCGCGCATGCGCCCGGTGGCCACCACCGCCTGGCCTTCGCGGAACAGGTCGGGCAGGATCCGGTCGTAGCTGACGGTCAGCTGCGCGTCGCCGTCGGTGACCCGGAACCGCGCCAGCAGCGAACCGGGCGCGCGCTGGAACGAGCCTTTCTCGACCATGCCGCCGAGGCGGAAGCGCGCGTGCTCGCCGGGCTGGCCGGCCAGCACTTCGGCCGGGGTGTACAGATAGGCGGTATTGCGCTGCAGGGCCATCGCCACCAGCGTGGTGGTCAGGCCTGCGGCCAACACCAGCACCATCAACAGCAGCAGGCGGCGCTTGCGCTGCGGGGTCATCGGCGCAGGTCCAGCGTGGACGGATCGGGTTTGGGCTGCTGCTTGCGCTGTGCGCGCAGCTTCGCCGCACGCAGGGCGCTGCGCAGTTGCAGCCGCGCCAGCACGAAGTCGGCCAGCAGTACGCCGGCGAACACCGCATAGGCGCCGATCACGTAGGGCAGGTAATTCATCCGCGCGCCTTCGCCAGTTTCGCCGCCCAGTCCTTGCCGGCCTCGCGGCGCAGGTTGTCGGCGCGCGCGCGCGCCAGCAGCGAGCCGGCGAACCAGAACTTGGTCGCCGCCACCATCAGCCACAGCGGTGGCAGCATGCTCGGGTCCATGCTCGACTGGCCGAACAGGCGGATGCTCTGGCCCTGGTGCAGCGAGTTCCACCACACCACCGAATAGCGGATCACCGGCAGCAGCACCACGCCGACGATGGCCAGCAGACCTGCGGCGCGCGCGGCGTTGCGGCGGTCCTCGATCGCCAGGTACAGGCCCATCACCCCGATGTACAGGAACAGCAGAATCAGTTCGGTGGTCAGACGCGGGTCCCAGTCCCACCAGGCGCCCCACATCGGCTTGCCCCAGATGCTGCCGGTCAGCAGGGTGATCACGGTGAAGGCGGCGCCGATCGGCGCGCAGGCCATCGCCAGCACCTCGCACAGCTTGATCCGCCATACCTGCGCGATCGCCGCGTACAGCGCCATCAGCCCGAACACGAACAGGCTCATCCAGGCGCTGGGCACGTGGATGTAGAGGATGCGGAAGGCGTCGCTCTGCAGGCGGTCGGCCGGCACCACGAACAGCGCCTGCCAGATCCCCAGCCCGCCCAGCAGCAACGCGGCCAGGTAGCACCATGGCGTCCAGCGCGCGGCGAAGCGATCGAAGGCAGGGGGCGAGCCGAGTTGGTGGAACCAGCGGACGACGGAGGACATGCGATCGATTCTAGCGGGCGGAGGGCTTGCTACGGTGCGGCGACGGCGCTTCAGCATATAGACCAGATAGTACGGCGCGCGCCGCGCGGACGCGGCGCCGGCACGCTCAGCTCAACGAGATGCGGATCGCCGCGGCCGCCGCCAGCGGCGCCAGCACCAGGCCCAGCACCAGTCCTGCCGCCAGCAGCAGCAGGCCGCCGCCGGGGTCCAGGCCCTGCGCCGCGGCCGCCACGCTGCCGGCACCGAACACCAGCACCGGCACGTACAGCGGCAGCGCCAGCAGCGCGACCAGGATCCCGGCGCGCTTCATGCTCACCGTCAGCGCCGCCACCACCGCACCGATCAGGCTCAGCAGCGGCGTGCCCAGCGCCAACGATGCCAGCAGCACCGGCATGCGGTCATGCGGCAGGTGCAGCAATTCGCCCAGCAGCGGGGTCGCCACGATCAGCGGCAGCGCGGTGGTCAGCCAGTGCAGCAGCACCCGCACCAGCACCAGCCAGGCCAGCGGCACCGGCGCCAGCAGCCACTGTTCCAGCGAGCCGTCCTCGGCGTCGCCGCGGAACAGGCTGTCCAGCGCCAGCAGTCCGGCCAGCAGCGCCGCCAGCCACAGCGCGGCGCCGGCGACCTCGCCGAGCAGGCGCGGCTGGTTGCCTAGCGCCAGTGCGAACAGGGCCACGATCAGCAGCGCGAACAGCGCCGGCTGCAGCGCGTCGCCGCGGCGCCGCCACAACAGGCGCAGGTCGCGCAGCAGCAGCGCGCGGGTGGCCTGCCACAACGAGGGAACCGGCGTGGCCAGGCTCATGCGGCTACCCCGCTCAGGCTCAGCATGCGCGTGCGCACCGGCGGCGCGGCATAGGCGCCATGGGTGGTGACCAGCGCCGCGCCGCCGCTGCGCAGGTGCGCGGCGATCATCCGGTTGACCAGGGTGATGCCGTCCAGGTCGAGGTTGGCGTAGGGCTCGTCGAGCAGCCACAACGGTGCCGGCGACAGCCACACCCGGGCCAGCGCCAGGCGCTTCTTCTGCCCGGCCGACAGCTGCCGCACCAGGGTGTCCTCGTAGCCGGCCAGGCCGACAATGGCCAGCGCGCTGCCCGGCATCTGCTTGGCGCGGCGGCCCTGCAGACCGCACAGGTAGTGCAGGTTCTCCAGGGTGCTCAGGTCCGCCTTCAGCGCGCTCAGGTGGCCCAGGTAGGCCATGTAGCGCGCACGGTCGCCGCGTCGCACCGGGCAGCCATCGATCTCGATGCGTCCGGCCTCGGCGCGCAGCAGCCCCACCAGCACCCGCAGCAGGGTGGTCTTGCCGGCGCCGTTGTCGCCCTGCACCAGCAGTGCCTCGCCCGCATCCAGATGGAAGTCCAGCGGGCCGAACACGGCGGCGTCGTCGCGGGCGAAGGTGAGCCCATGCGCGGCCAGCAGCGGCGGCGGGGAATGCAGCGGATCGGTCATCGGCGGAGGGCCGCGCCGGGACGGACGCAGCGGCAGGCGGTGGGTGCGGGAAGGCGCGCATTGTATCGGCATGCGACCGCCCGGCGCAGGCGCTGCCGCGGCGACTGCGGCGTCGGCACAGTGGGACCATGTGAAGAACGCTGTTTTGCGAGGCGGCGATGCATTGCCGGCAAGCGGCTTTGCGTACACTCGACGCTTTCCCGTTCACATAGCCGACGCATGCATCCGCAGACCAAGCTGCCCAAGGTGGGCACCACCATCTTTACCGTGATGTCGCAACTGGCCGCCGAGCATGGCGCGGTCAACCTTGGCCAGGGCTTTCCCGACTTCGCCGCGCCGGCGCGGCTGATCGACACGCTCGCCCAGGCGATGCGCGACGGCCATAACCAGTATCCGCCCATGACCGGGGTGCCGGTGCTGCGCCAGGCGATCGCCGGCAAGGCGCTGCGCTGCTACGGCGCGCAGGTCGATCCCGATACCGAAGTCACCGTGACCAGCGGCGCCACCGAGGCGCTGTTCAACGCCATCCATGCGGTGGTGCGGCCGGGCGAGGAAGTGATCGTGCTGGATCCGGCCTACGACAGCTATGAACCGGCGATCGACCTGGCCGGCGCGCGCGCGGTGCACGTGCCGCTGGACCCGCAGACCTTCGCGGTGGATTGGGAGCGGGTACGCGCGGCGATCACCCCGCGCACGCGGCTGCTGATCCTTAACAGCCCGCACAACCCGTCCGGCGCGATGCTCGGCGCCGACGACCTGCGGGCGGTCGCCGACCTGCTGCGCGGCAGCGACATCTTGCTGATCTCCGACGAGGTCTACGAGCACATCGTGTTCGACGGCCGCCGCCACGAATCGGTGCTGCGCTGGCCAGAACTGCGCGAACGTGCGTTTGTGATTTCCAGCTTCGGCAAGACCTACCACTGCACCGGCTGGAAGATCGGCTACGCGATCGCACCGCCGGCGCTCAGCGCCGAATTCCGCAAGGTCCACCAGTACAACACCTTCACCAGCTTCGGCCCGGCCCAGTACGCCTTCGCCGCGATGATCCGCGACGCGCCCGAACACGACGAACAGCTCGGCGCGTTCTACCAGGCCAAGCGCGACCGCTTCCGCGAACAGCTGCTGACCACCCGGCTGATGCCATTGCCGGTGCCAGGCGGCTATTTCCAGTTGGTGGACTACTCGGCGGTCAGCGACCTGCCCGACACCGAATTCGTGAAGTGGCTGACCATCGAAAAGGGCGTGGCCGCGATCCCGCTGTCGCCGTTCTACCAGACCCCGCCACCCGGCCAGCGCCTGGCCCGGCTGTGCTTCGCCAAGAACGAAGCGACGCTGGATGCGGCGATCGAGCGATTGGTGCGGCTCTGATGAGCCGCG
Organism: Xanthomonas translucens pv. cerealis; assembly: GCF_006838285.1. Lineage (NCBI taxonomy): Bacteria > Pseudomonadati > Pseudomonadota > Gammaproteobacteria > Lysobacterales > Lysobacteraceae > Xanthomonas > Xanthomonas cerealis. The sequence goes on along the minus strand of NZ_CP038228.1, from coordinate 2,217,598 downwards.
GGGACCGGGGACCCGGGAGAGCAAGCTGGTCGCTCTTGATTTTCCGGGTCCCCGGTCCCCGGTCCCGCTTCTTCAACCTCCGGACACCATCCATGCACCCCATCGATCTGCGCATCTCCCTGATCCAAGGCGACACCCGCTGGCACGATCCGGCCGGCAATCGCGCGCACTACGCCGAACTGCTGGCGCCGCTGGCCGGGGCCACCGATCTGGTGATCCTGCCGGAGACCTTCACCAGCGGCTTTTCCAATGACGCGCTGGATCAGGCCGAGGACATGGACGGGCCGACCGTGGCCTGGATCCGCGAACAGGCGGCGCGGCTGGGCGCGGCGGTGACCGGCAGCGTGCAGTTGCGCGTGCCCGGGGACGATGGCGCGGCCAAGGTCTTCAACCGCCTGCTATGGGCCACGCCCGACGGCGCACTGCAGCACTACGACAAGCGTCACTTGTTCCGCTACGCCAACGAACACCAGCGCTATGCCGCCGGGCGCGAGCGGCTGTGCGTGGACTGGAAGGGCTGGCGGATCAATCCGCAGGTCTGCTACGACCTGCGTTTCCCAGTGTTTTGCCGCAACCGCTACGATGTCGAGCGCCCCGGCCAGCTCGACTTCGATCTGCAGATCTTCGTCGCCAACTGGCCGTCGCCGCGCGCCTACCCATGGCGCACCCTGCTGCGCGCGCGCGCGATCGAAAACCTGTGCTTCGTGGCCGCGGTCAACCGGGTGGGCGAGGACGGCAACGGCCTGCACTATGCCGGCGACAGCGCGGTGATCGATTTCCTAGGCCAGCCGCAGCTGGAGATCCGCGAGCGCGAACAGGTAGCCACCACCACGATCTCGGCGGCGGCGCTGGCCGCGCACCGCGCGCGCTTCCCGGCGATGCTCGACGCCGACGCCTTCACCCTCGGGGCGTCCAACGCAGATCGCTGAACGGCGCCATGCCGTGCCGCGATCGCTGACGCAGTCTTGCATGGCGCGCTGCTAGGCTCGGCGCGTTTTCCTTCCACGGAGCGTCGCCATGTACAACAAACTGTTGACCACCGCCGCGCTGCTCGCCGGCATCGCCTTCATGCCGCAGGCGCATGCCGCCGGCAACATCGATTGCCAGCTGCGCTTCAACCTCTCGGGCTGGTCGGTGTTCTACAAGACCGCCAGCGGCACCGGCACCATCACCTGCGACAACGGCTCCACGATCCCGGTCAAGATCAGCGCCAAGGGCGGCGGCCTGAGCGTGGGCAAGTCGAAGATCGTCGACGGCCGCGGCCGGTTCACCGGCGCCTACACCCTCAACGACCTGTTCGGCACCTACGTGACCGCCGAAGCGCATGCCGGCGCGGCCAAGTCATCCGACGCGCAGGTCATGACCAAGGGCGATATCTCGCTGGCCCTGGCCGGCACCGGAAAGGGCTGGGACCTGGGCGTGGCGGTCGGCGGTTTCACCATCGAGCGGCGCTGAGCCGCGCGGCGCCGTCTGCGATCGCAGCGGCGCCAGCGCGCTGCGGCTTCCCGAAAGAGGCCGCAGCGCCGGCAGCTCGGCTTACTGCTGCGCGAACACCCAGGCCAGTTGGCCGCGCACCGGTTCCTTGGCGGCCAGGGCCTGCGTGTACAGCGTGCGCGCGGCCCAGCAGGCGTCGGCGTCGCTGGCCTGCGCCATCTGCGGTAGCACCTTCACCAAACGCTGCTGCTGATCGGCGGGCAGCGCGTTGATCAGGCTGGTCATCGCTGCCTGCACATCGGCCGGGGCCACGGTCTGCGGCGGGGTGTTGCTCAATTGCGCATCGGTCGCCTTGAGCGAAATCTCGAACCACTGGTCGATCTGCGCCGGCTGCAGTGTTTCCAGCCCCTGAAGCATCGCCGCGCTCATCGCCTGCGCATCGTTCGGATTGCCGCCGCGGGCCAGCAGCGCGCACTTGGGTACGTCCACTTTTTCGCTGACTGCGGCAAGGATCTCCAGCCGCTGTTCCAGCGTGGCATGATCCAGCCGGGTGATGCCCTTCTGCGCCAACTCGAAGCCGGCGCGCTGCGCCTGCGCCTTGTCGCCCTGCTTGAGCAGCGCGACATAGCGTGGGTCGTTGACCAGCTTGCGCAGCATGCGGTCGAACGGCTCGTGCAGCGGCGAGCTCTTGGGGTAGGGGTTCTGCGCGGCGGCGACTTCTTCCTGCACTTTCTTGCACGCGCCCAGGCTCAGTACGCCAGCGATCAACAGCGGCAGCAGTATCTTCCGTGACATGAAATCTCCCGATCGGTAGAGGCGCCGCCGCGGAAATGGGCAGCGCAGCAGGCCCAGGATATCGGCTTCGGCGCCTTTGCGCCTCGGCAGTGCGGTCATGCGCGGAGGCTGCAGCGGACCTTCGCGTCATGCGCGTCATGCGCGTCATGTCCGGCCTGCGGGGTGGGCCTGGCGAAATCCTGCAACGCCCGCTGCACCAGCTCGATAGAAAAGGGCGCCGCATGTACGGCGCCCTTCGTCTGTTCGAGCCTGGCCAGCGCTGCGCGCGGGCCGCGTGGGCTCAGCCGCCGCCGCGCGGGCCGCGGTTGCCACCGCCGCCGGGGCGACCGCCACCACCCGGACGCCCGCCGCCGGGGCGGTTGCCGCCCGGACGACCACCGGGGCCACCGGAACCGCCCGGGCCGCGCTTCTGCCCGTCGGCACGCGGGCCGGCCGGCCGCGCCGAGCGCGGCGCGGCGCCGTACGGGCTGAAACCGGGGTTGGCATGGTCGGACGGGAAGCTGGGCGCATTGCCCGGATGCCCGTACGGGTGCGCCTTGCGCTGGCCTTGTCCCTGACCCTGGCCACCACCGCGGCCTTGGCCTGCACCCTCGCCGGCACTGGCGGGGCGCGGCTTGCCGTAGGGACGGCCCTGGCCTTGTCCCTGACTCGGGCCACGGGCGGCGGCGGGACCGGCATTGCGGTGGCCGGTCGGGCCGGTGCTGACGCCGTCGGGCACGTACCAGGTGCGGAACGCGGCGGGATTGCCGTCCGGCAGCGGCTTGGGGCCCTTCGGGCTGCGCTGCTTGAACGGCTTCTGCGCCTGCTGGGCGGCCATCTCGCCGCTGACGGTCAGCCCGCCGTGCGGCTTCTTGCCGCCGCGGCCGCGGCCGCGGTCCTCGCGGAAGTTGTCGAAGCGGCGCAGCTCGCGGCCTTCGTCGGCGACGTTGTGGCCGTTGACGTAGGCGTTGCCGCCGCGACCGACCTGCACGGTGGCCTTGGCCGCCTTGCGCTGGCCGATCACCGGCTGCAGGGTCAGCGCCGACGGCGTGCCTTCTTCCAGCTTCAGTTCGGCGCGCAGCGCCTCGACCTTGTCCTGCGCCAGTTCCAGCGACTGCCCGCGCAGCAGTTCGCGCGGCAGGCCGACCTTACCGTAGCGGGTGCGCTTGAGGCGGCTGACCTGGCAGCCCTGCGATTCCCATAGGCGGCGCACTTCGCGGTTGCGGCCTTCCTTGACCACCACGCGGAACCAGTCGTGCGAGTCGGTGCCGCCGATGCGTTCGATCTCGTCGAACTTGGCGCCGCCGTCTTCCAGCAGTACCCCGCGCGAGAGGCGCTCGACCATGCTGTCGGGCACCTTGTCCTCGCCTTCCGGGGCGCGCACGCGCACCACGTACTCGCGTTCGATCTCGTAGGACGGATGCATCATCGCGTTGGCCATCTCGCCATCGGTGGTCAGCAGCAGCAGGCCGGTGGTGTTGATGTCCAGGCGGCCGATCGCGATCCAGCGCGCGCCCTTCAGTGCCGGCAGCGCTTCGAAGATGGTCGGGCGGCCTTCCGGGTCTTCGCGCGTGGTCACTTCGCCTTCGGGCTTGTTGTAGATCAGCACGCGCGCCGGCTCGGTCAACGCGCTGGCGACGAAGCTGCGGCCGTCCAGCTCGATCCGGTCGCCGCTCTTGACCGACATGCCGGTCTGCGCGACTTCGCCGTTGACCTTGACCAGGCCGTCGGCGATGCGCTGCTCCAGCGCGCGGCGCGACCCCAGCCCGGCCTGGGCCAGGACCTTGTGCAGGCGTTCTTCCAGTTTCGGCTGCTCGCCTGCGGCATCGCGCTTGAGCGAGAGCTTGTTCAACGACAGCTTGCGGGAGGTGTCACTCATTTACTTGGCTCCGGCCGGCGCGGGGTGCGTCGACCTGTGGTTCGGAATCGGCATCGTCAACAGCCACGGTCGTCGTCGCGACGGCGTTGTCTTCGGCTTCGTTCGCATCCGCCGCGCGCTCTCCCGGCGCGGCTTCGGGTTCGCCCGTCGGGGCGGTGTCGGGAGCCGATGCATCGGCTGTGGGGGCGTCTGCATCGGTGTCGCTATCGCTAGGTGCGGCGGCCGTGGCGTCCGCAGCGTGGGCAGCGGCTGCGCTGTCGCCGTCGGCCTGCACTGCGTCCGCATCGGATGCAGTCTCCAGATCGGATGTGGCGTCGTTGTCGTCGCGCGCCTCGGCTGCGTCAGCATCCGCTGCCGACTTGGCCGCGCCGGCGTCGGCATCGGCCGCGCCGGCCTGGGCCATGTCGCCGACCGGCAGGGTGGCGCGGTCCAGCTGCAGCTGCGGTTCCAGTTCGCCGATGTCCTTCAGTTCCGACAACGGCGGCAGTTCGTCCAGGCGTTTGAGTCCGAAATAATCCAGGAAGCCCTTGGTGGTGCCGAACAGCGCCGGCTTGCCGGGCACGTCGCGGTGGCCGACCACGCGGATCCACTCGCGCTCTTCCAGCGCCTGGATGATGTTGCTGCTGACCGCCACGCCGCGCACCTGCTCGATCTCGCCGCGGGTGATCGGCTGGCGGTAGGCGATCAGCGCCAGGGTCTCCAGCGTGGCGCGGGTGTAGCGGGTCTTGCGCTCGGTCCACAGCCGCGCCACCCACGGGTGCACCTCGCTGTTGACCTGGTAGCGGAAGCCGGAGGCCACTTCCACCAGTTCCACGCCGCGCCCGGCGCAGGCCTCGCGCAATTGCTCCAGCGCCCGCTCGATGCTGCCCGGCGGCGCCGGCTCGTCCTCGGGGAACAGGCCGTGCAGCTGCGCCAGCGGCAGCGGTTGGTTGGCGGCGAGCAGGGCGGCCTCGACGATGCGGTTGATCAGCGCTTGATCCATGCGGAAGAGGGTCTTCGAAAACTCAGGTAGGGTCGTTGGCGGCGTCGGTATCGTCGAACTCGCTGTTGAACTGCAGCGGTTCGTTGGTGTTGCCCAGCGCCAGCGACTTGACGTAGATCGGCGCCAGCGGCAGCCGTTCGCCATCGCGAACGGCCTGTTCCATCGGCTCCTGGACGATGTCCAGCAGCTGTTCCTTGGCCAGTTCCAGCAAGGCCAGGAAGGTGACCAGCACGCCCAGCTTGCCTTCCTCGGCGCTGAACAGCGATTCGAACCGGTAGAACCGGCCGTCGTCCAGCCGGCTCAGCACATCGCCCATCCGCTGCCGTACGCTCAGCGCTTCGCGCTTGATCGCGTGGCCGCTGAACAGTTCGGCACGCTTGAGCACGTCGTACAGCGCCAGCAGCATCTCCTTCAGCTCCACCGGCGGCGGCAGCTTCACCGCGGCGCGGTCCGGTACATGCGCCTGCACCGGCGTGGTGTCGCGGTCCTGCCGCGGCAGCGCGTCGATGTCCTCTGCGGCCTGTTTGAAGCGTTCGTACTCCTGCAAGCGGCGGACCAGCTCGGCGCGCGGATCGGCTTCCTCGCCTTCCTGCGCCGGCGGCCGCGGCAGCAACATCCGCGACTTGATCTCGGCCAGGATCGCGGCCATCACCAGGTATTCGGCGGCCAGCTCGAAGCGCAGCTCCTGCATCACGTTGATGTAGTCCACGTACTGCCGGGTGATCTCGGCGACGGGGATGTCCAGGATATCCAGGTTCTGCCGGCGGATCAGGTACAGCAGCAGGTCGAGCGGGCCTTCGAACGCATCCAGGATCACTTCCAGCGCGTCCGGCGGGATGTACAGGTCCTGCGGGATCTGCAGGACCGGCTGCCCATGCACCACCGCCAGCGGCATTTCCTGCTGCTGTGGCGCGGTCGGCTGGATTGGCGGGTTCGCGTCGAGCGCGAGTTCGGAGGTCATCAGTTGGAGATCAGGGACATCAGGTGTTGCGGTAGCGAAGGGCCGGGCAAGGGAGATCCGGCGCGGCGCCTTGCCTGCAGGACTACGGTTGCATGTCGCGTCATCCCCGCAACGCGAGTCACACACACTTCAACGGGACACAAGGCGTACGCCGCACGAGTCGCGGCGACGGAACAGCTTGAGGAGGACGTCTGCGCGGGCGGTGTCGGGCAGCGAATCGGTCGTCGGAAGGGGCTGGGGGAGCCAATCACCGACGGGCCGCTGCATCCGGCCGCGTGCAATGAAACCAAGGGTAATGCGCCGGGCGGGTCGGTGTCCAGCGCCGTGGCGCTAGAATTGTGCGGGGTTCATCTGCGAAACGAAGGGCGGTGGTGGTATGTGGTACGTGATCGAGGGATACGACGGCGCCGATGCGCTGTCGCGGCGGGCGGCGGCGCGGCCGGCGCACCTGGCCCGGCTGGAGGCATTGCAGCAGGCCGGACGCCTGCTGCTGGCCGGTCCGTGTCCGGCGATCGACGCCGAGGACCCGGGTCCGGCCGGCTACAGCGGTAGCCTGGTGGTGGCGGCATTCGACTCGCTGGCGCAGGCCCGGGCCTGGGCCGAGGCCGATCCTTACGTGGCTGCGGGCGTGTACGTGCGGGTCGAGGTGCGTCCGTTCCGGAAAACCTTGCCGTGAGCGGGCCTGCCATGAGCGAGACGGCCGTGGGCCGGCTCGAGCGCATCCGCGCCGCGTTGCAGGCCGCGTTCGCGCCGCAGGCGCTGGAGGTCGAGGACGACAGCCACCGCCATGCCGGCCATGCCGGCGCGCGCGACGGGCGCGGCCATTTCAATGTGCGCATCGTCAGCACCGCCTTCGCCGGCATGGCGCCGCTGGCCCGGCACCGCGCGGTCTATGCCGCGCTCGGGGAGATGATGCAGACCGACATCCACGCGCTGTCGATCCGCGCCGAGGTGCCGCGCGAAGTTGCCTGATGCGTCGCGCAGGCCGCGCGTGGCCGATCGCCCGGGGTGCTGGGCGAATGCCGCAACGACCAGAAAGCGCAATCCACAGCGTCATTATGCTGCGACGCGTCATGATTCCGGCGATTTCGCGATGGATCAAGTAATTGAATTGAAAAGTTTTTATTGAAAAAATAACAAAACACTTCTGACTCGTCCTGAAAACGATTACAGTCCGCGCCAGTTTCTCAATGTCTCGGCCGCGGAGGGCGGCACGATGGCCAAGAGCGCGATCACCATCAAAGATGTCGCACGCGAGGCCCGGGTATCCGTGGCCACGGTGTCGCGTGCGCTAAACGGGCACGAGAACGTCGCCGGGCCGGTGCGCAAGCTGGTGCTGGAAGTGGCCGAGCGCCTGCGCTACAGCCCGCATGCGGCTGCACGCAGCCTCAGCAGCCGCCGCACCCAGACCATGGGCGTGGTGCTGCCGGACCTGTACGGCGAGTTCTTCTCCGAACTGATCCGCGGCATCGATGGTGCCGCGCGCGCGCGCCGCCAGCACCTGCTGGTGTCCAGCTACCACGGCGATCCGGAAGAGCAGGGCCGCGCGCTGCGCGCGATGCGCGGGCGCGTGGACGGCCTGCTGGTGCTGTCGCCGTACGCCGAACGCCCCGGCTTCCTCACCGACAACCTGCCGCAGGCGCTGCCGACCGTGTTGATCAACACCCATCTGCCCGGCGCCGAGTATCCGGTGCTGAGCATCGACGACCATGCCGGCGCGGTGGCGATGACCGAGCACCTGCTGGCGATGGGGCACCGCCGCATCGCCTTCGTCGGCGGTCCGGAACTGAACTTCGATGCGCGCGAACGTCTGCGCGGGTTCCGAGACGCGATCGCCGCGCATCCGGGCCAGGCGCAGGGCCAGGAATTTCCCGGCCAGTTCGACGAAGCCTCCGGCCATCGCGCGGGGCAGGCGCTGTTGCAGGCCGGCACGCTGCCCGACGCGGTGTTCGCCGCCAACGACATGACCGCGCTCGGCTGCCTGTATGCCTTCGCCCAGGCCGGCGTGCGCGTGCCCCACGATGTGGCCCTGGCCGGTTTCGACGACATTCCGCTGGCGCGCTTCGTTCACCCCTCTCTCACCACCATGCGGGTCAGCATCGCCGGGCTTGGCGAGCAGGCGATGCGACGCCTGCTGCAGTTGGTCGACCACCCCGGCGCCGCCGACATGCAGCGCCAGACCCTGGTTCCGGAACTGGTCGTGCGCGATTCCAGCATGGCCCGTTCGTAGCGGCGCCGATGTCGGCGTCGCATTTGTCTTGTTGCACTTTGTCCGTATTCCAGCACCACTCAGCACCCATAACGAGCAATGCCATTCCTGGAGGGAAGCACCACATGAAGCACCCCCGACGTTCCGCGCGGCCCGCACCCAAGCTGTTGAGTTGCGCTCTGGCCAGTTGTCTGCTGCTTGGCGCCGCACCGGCGCTCGCGCAGAGTACCGGCGCCACCATCCGTGGCCAGGTCATGGTCGATTCCGCCCCGGCCGCCGCGGCGCAGGTCACCGCCACCAACCTGGCCACCGGCCTGAGCCGCAGCGTGCAGGCCAATAACGGGGTGTACGCCGTTGGCGGCTTGCCGCCGGGTTCCTATCGTATCGACGTCGCCGCCAATGGCCAGACCACCTCGCAGAACGTCACCGTGCAGGTCGGCCAGGTGGCGACGCTGAACCTGGGAGTGGGCGGCGAGGCGGCCACCGCGACCGCCGGCGACGCCACCACGCTCGGTGCGGTCAACGTCACCGCGCCGGCACTGGTGGAAACCCGTACCTCGGAGAATGCCAGCTATATCTCCAACAAGCTGATCGAGTCGCTACCGCGCGCGACCCGAAACTTCCTGGAACTGGCCGATACTGTGCCGGGCGTACAGTTCAGCCGCGACGGCCAGGGCAACACGACGATGCGCTCCGGCGCCACCTCCGCCAATGGCACCAACGTCTTTATCGACGGAGTCAGCCAGAAGAACTACGTGCTGACCGGCGGCGTCAGCGGCCAGGACTCCAGCCGCGGCAACCCGTTCCCGCAGTCGGCGATCGGCGAGTACAAGGTCATCACCTCCAATTACAAGGCCGAGTTCGACCAGCTCAGCAGCGCCGCGGTGGTCGCGGCCACGCGCTCGGGCGGCAACGCCTTCGAGGGCAGCTTCTTCTGGGACTACACCAACGACAAGTGGCGCAAGCCCAGCCCGCTGGAAGAACGCGATGGCAAGCGCGACGAGTTCAAGGAAGAGCAGTACGGCGCCACCTTCAGCGGCCCGATCCTCAAGGACGTGGCGCACTTCTTCGTTGCCTACGAGGCCAAGGAATACGTGACCCCGGGCGTGGTCCAGGCCGGTTCGATCTATCGCGACCGTGTCGAGGAACTGCCGGCCAACCTGCAGTCGCAGATCGGCACCTATCCGCAGCCCTTCAAGGAAGACCTCTACTTCGGCAAGCTCGACTGGACCATCGGCGAGAACCACTACTTCGAGCTCAGCGGCAAGTACCGCAAGGAAACCTCGATCGACGGCATCGACGGTACCAACGCTGCGTCGTATGCGACCGATACCTACCAGGAAGACAAGCGCGCAGATCTGCGCTACCAGTTCACCTACGGTCGCATCATCAACGATGCGCACGTGACCTATGAGAATTCCTTCGTCAATCCGCAGGCGGTCAACGGCGGACTCGGCTACAACCTGATGTACTATCCGGCCGACGGCAATCCGGACACCATCCTCAGCGTCGGCGCCGGCTCCAACTACCAGCGCAAGGGCCAGAAGGGCGTGGGCCTGCAGGACGACCTGACCATCCAGGACCTGCAGTGGCACGGCACGCATACGCTGAAGATGGGCGTGAAGTACAAGGACGTGGAACTCAACACGCTGCAGCAGATCCCGTACAACCCGCAGTTCTACTACAACATCCTGACCAGCACCGAGGTTCCCTACCAGGTGCAGTTCGGAGATGCGGTCGCTGGCACCAGCGGCGGCAACGCCGTCTCCAAGAACAAGCAGTACGGCATCTATCTGCAGGACGATTGGGAGGTCGACCAACACCTGACCCTGAATCTGGGCGTGCGCTGGGACTACGAGAAGACCCCGTCGTTCCTGAACTTCCAGACCCCGGGCGACGTCAGCTCGGCGCTGTTGAACTGGAGCAACCTGGACAACGCCGACTACAACATCCGCGATTACATCAGCACCGGCAACAACCGCAAGGCTTTCAAGGATGCCTGGCAGCCGCGGCTGGGCTTTTCCTACGATCTGGCGGGCGACCAGCGCCACGTGATCTTCGGCGGCGCCGGCCGTGCCTACGACCGCAACATCTTCGACTACCTGTCGCTGGAGCAGCTCAACGGCAGCTTCCGTTCCTACACCTACTACTTCCAGTCGGCAGCCAATCCATGCCGCGGCCAGCCATGCCTGGGCTGGGATCCGGCGTACCTGGATCCGGCCGCGTTGCAGGCACTGGTGGCCGGCGGCGGCGCCGGTAGCGGCCGTGAGATCTACCTGATCGACAACGACATCAAGACCCCGTACTCGGACCAGTTCAGCCTGGGCATGCGCAATGCGCTGGACCTGTGGGGCAATCAGTGGAACACCGAGGTGACGCTGTCGCACATCGCCAGCCATGACGGTTTCGCGTTCATGCTCGGCAACCGCCGCGCCGACGGTTCGTTCTTCGCCCCCGGCACCCTCTATGGCGCGCCGTTCGGCGAAGGCCCGGACGGCTTCGGCAGCGTGCTGCTCGGCACCAATGCGCTGGAGACGCGCAACGATTCCCTCGGGCTGAAGATCGACAAGCCGTACACCGCCAAATCCGGCTGGGGCGTGACCGTGGCCTACACCTTCAGCAATGCCAAGGAGAACCGCAAGTTCGGCGAGCACTATTCGCTCGACTACCCGAGCATCGGCGGCTACGGCTGGCACCAGGCCGCCGGCGTGCCCAAGCATCGGCTGGTCGCCACTGCGATCTACGATCTGCCGTGGGACATCACCCTGTCCGGCAAGCTGACCCTGTCCACGCCCACGCCGTTTTACGGCACCAACTGCCTGGCCGGCAACGACCAGTGCACCATCATCGAGTTCACCCCGGACCGAAGCATCGGCTACAAGGACCTGAGCCTGACCTTGAACAAGCAGTGGGATACCGGCAGCAACGTCAAGTTCAACGTCCGTGCCGATGTGCTCAATGTGTTCAACTGGACCAACTACAACTCCTACGGCGCCAATACCGGGACCGCCGCCGATCCGGACACCGCGTATGGCACCACCGATTACCAGATCTATGGTCAGATGCGCACGTTCCGGCTGTCGTTCGGCTTGAATTGGTAAGCAATGCCATCAAAACCGCCCCGGAAGATTCCGGGGCGGTCGCAGCAGGTCCCGGAATGGGATAGTTTCAATCGTGCATGTAAGCGATTTCACAGGGGTGTCGAAAGCATGAATCCGGGCAGCGTCGCACGCTCACCATTGGTCCTGCTGCTGGCGGCAGCAACGCTGCTGGCATCCTGCGAGAAAACCGAGGAGCCCTCCGTTGCGGACAAGAAGTCGGTAAAAGTGATCCTGATCGAAGCGGAACTCCCCCCCAAGTTGGTCAAGCCCGAATTGCCGCCGCTGTTCGACGACATCGAACGGCGCACCTTCCAGTTCTTCTGGGACACCACCAACGAGCAGAACGGCATGGCGGTGGACCGCTACCCGTCGCGCCCGTTCGCCAGCATCGCCTCGGTCGGTTTCGCGCTCACCGTCTATCCGATCGGTTACGAGAACGGCTGGATCAGCCGCGAGCAGGCGGTGCAGCGCACTCTGACCACGCTGCGTTTCCTGCGCAACGTGCCGGTTGGCCCGCAGCGCACCGGCCGCGCCGGCTACAAGGGCTTTTACTACCACTTTCTGGATATGCAGAAAGGCCTGCGCTACGACCAGTGGGTGGAACTGTCGAGCGTGGACACCGCGCTGCTGATGATGGGCGTGCTGTTCGCGCAGTCCTACTACGATGGCGACAGCGCCGACGAAAAGGAGATCCGCCAGATCGCCGACACGCTGTATCGGCGCGTGGACTGGAAGTGGATGCAGCAGCGCACGTCGCTGATCACGATGGGCTGGTACCCCGAGCGCGGCTTCATCCAGCACGACTGGATGGGCTACAACGAAGGCATGATGGTCTACCTGCTGGCGCTGGGTTCGCCGACCCATCCGGTGGCACCGGATGCGTGGCTGGAGTGGACGCGCACCTACAACAAGGACTGGGGCGTGTACTACGGCCAGGAATACCTGGCGTTCGGGCCGTTGTTCGCGCACCAGTACAACCACGTCTGGATCGACTTCCGCGATATCCAGGACCAATATATGCGCGAACACGGCATCGACTACTTCCTCAACAGCCGCCGCGCCACGCTCGCGCAGCGCGAGTACGCCATCGACAACCCGATGAAGTGGAAGGAGTACGGCGAGAACGTGTGGGGCCTGACCGCCAGCGACGGCCCGCAGAACACCACCCAGGACTACCGCGGCGAACCACGCCAGTTCTTCCACTACCGCACCCGCGGCGCCGGCTTGTTCGAGGCTTTCGACGACGGCACCATCGCGCCGACCGCAGTGGTGTCCTCGATCGTATTCGCGCCGGAGGTGGTGATCCCGGCGACCCAGGAGATGCACAAGCGCTTCGGCGACTACATCTATTCCAGCTATGGTTTCCTGGATTCGTTCAATCCCAGCTTCAACTACGATATCCCGCTCAGGACCGGGCGCATGCTGCCCAACCGCGGCTGGGTCGCAGGCGACTACATCGGCATCGACCAGGGCGCGATCGTCACCATGATCGCCAATTACCGCAACGAGTTCGTGTGGAACGTGATGAAGAAGAACAAGTACCTGCGTACCGGCCTGGAGCGCGCCGGCTTCAGCGGCGGCTGGCTGACCCCTGAGGGCGAGACCCAGCCGGTGCCGAAGAAGGACGAGCAGGCCGCTACGGCCCGGGCGCTGGGCATCGCCGAGTCGCGTGCCGCCTCCGCCGAGGCGCAGCCCAATCCCCCGCAGCGCCAACCGCAGAATCCGCAATGAGCGCATTGCCGACGATGCGCCGCTGGGCGACGCTGGGCGTGCTGGTGCTGGCCGTGTGCGGTTGCGCGCGCGCGCCGCAGGGCGAGGTGGTGCGGTTCTGGGCGATGGGCCGTGAGGCCGAGGTGGTGGCCGAGCTGATCCCGGAGTTCGAGAAGGAGCATCCAGGCATCCACGTGGATATCCAGAACATCCCGTGGACCGCCGCGCACGAAAAGCTGCTGACTGCGTTCGCCGCCGACGGGCTGCCGGACGTGTGCCAGCTCGGCAACACCTGGATTCCCGAGTTCGCCGCGCTGGACACGCTGCAGCCGCTGCAGCCCTACGTGGATACATCCAAAGTGATCGATCCGAAGGACTACTTCGCCGGCATCTGGGACACCAGCGTCATCGACGGCCAGCTGTACGGGGTGCCGTGGTACGTGGACACGCGCCTGCTGTTCTACCGCAAGGACATGCTCAGGGACGCCGGCGTGGAAAAACTGCCGCAGACCTGGGCCGAGTGGGAACAGGCCATGGCCGCAGTGAAGCGGCACGTGGGGCCCAAGCGCTATGCGATCCTGATGCCGATCAACGAATTCGAGCAGCAGCTGTCGCTGGGCCTGCAGCTGAATGATCCGCTGCTGCGCGACCACAACAACTACGGCAACTTCCGCAGTCCCGGTTTCCGCAAGGCGCTGGGCTTCTACGCCAACATGTTCGAGCAGGGCTGGGCGCCGAAAATGTCCGAAACCCAGATCTCCAACGTCTGGGATGAGTTCTTCAACGGCTTCTACGCGTTCTACATCTCCGGGCCGTGGAATATCCGCGAGTTCCGCAAGCTGGAGCCGGCGGCGCTGAAAGGGCAGTGGGGCACGATGCCGTTGCCGGGTCCGGACGGCCCGGGTGCCGGCATCGCCGGCGGCACCAGCCTGGTGATCTTCCGCAAGTCGCAGCAGAAGGACGCGGCGTGGAAGCTGATCGAGTTCCTGTCGCGGCCGCAGACCCAGGCGCGTTTCCATGCGCTGATCGGCGACATGCCGCCGCGGCGCAGCACCTGGGAGTACCCGTCGCTGGCCAATGATCCGCTGGCGCACGCGTTCCGCGACCAGTTGGAGCGGGTCAAGCCGGCGCCGAAGGTGCTGGAATGGGAGCGCATCGTGCAGGAAATGCGGCTGGTCACCGAGCGCGTGGTGCGTGGCGGCGAAAGCCAGGAGAAGGCCGTGCAGGACCTGGACAAGCGCGTGGACGAAATCCTGGAGAAGCGGCGCTGGATCTACCAGCAGCAGCATCCGCAGGCAGCGGCGGCGCCGGCGGCGGGAGCGGCGCCATGAAGCGCGGTTCCCTCGTCGGCTGGCTGTTCGCCGGGCCGGCGCTGATCGTGATCGGCGTGTTCTTCGGCCTGCCGGTGCTGTCGGCGCTGGCGCTGAGCGTCACCGACTTCGACCTGTACGCGCTGGCCGACAGCAACCACCTGCGCTTCGTCGGTTTCGGCAACTACATCGCGCTGCTGCAGACGCAGATGTTCTGGAAGTCGCTGTGGAACACCACCTACTTCGTCATCGTCGGCGTGCCGCTGTCGATCGGCGCCTCCCTGGGCGCGGCGCTGCTGCTCAATGCGCCGGTGGCGCGGTTCAAGCCGCTGTTCCGCACCGCGTTGTTCGCGCCGGTGGTGACCACGCTGGTGGCGGTGGCGGTGATCTGGCGCTATCTGTTCCACACCAGCTACGGCCTGGTCAACTACGGCCTGAGTCACCTGGGCATCGGCCCGATCGACTGGCTCGGCGACCCGCACTGGGCGATGCCGACGATCATGCTGTTCGCGGTGTGGAAGAACTTCGGCTACAACATGGTGATCTTCCTGGCCGGCCTGCAGGGCATCCCGCAGGACCTGTACGAGGCCGCGCGCATCGACGGCGCGTCGAAGTGGCGGCAGTTCCTGCACATCACCCTGCCGATGCTGGGGCCGGTGCTGCTGGTGGTCGGGGTGATCACCGTGTCCGGCTATTTCCAGCTGTTCGCCGAACCCTACGTGATGACCCGCGGCGACCCGCTGCAAAGCACGGTCAGCGTGCTGTACTTCATGTTCGAGGAAGGCTTCAAGTGGTGGAACCTCGGCCGCGCGTCGGCAGTGGCGTTCCTGCTGTTCCTGATCATCCTGGGAGTGACCTCCGTGATGCTGCGCTTCGGCCGCAAGAAGGACCTGGTATGAGCCGCGAAATCGGCGCCTCGCGCTGGAACACGCTGTTGGTCAACGGCGGGCTGTTGCTGCTGGCGCTGGTCAGCCTGGCGCCGCTGCTGTGGATGCTGTCGGTGTCGTTCATGCCGGCCGGGCAGGCGAGCCGGTTCCCGCCACCGATGCTGCCGACCGGCCCGACCCTGGCCAACTACGGCGAGCTGTTCTCGCGGACCGGCATGGCGCGCAACTTCGCCAACAGCCTGCTGGTGTCGTGCGCCATCACCTGCGGCTCGCTGTTGATCAACACCATGGCCGGCTATGCGTTTGCCAAGCTGCGCTTCGCCGGCAAGGAGCGGATCTTCCAAGTCCTGCTGGCGGCGCTGGTGATCCCGGCGCAGGTGGCGATGCTGCCGCTGTTCCTGCTGATGAAGCAGCTGCACCTGGTCAACAACTTCGGCGGGGTGGTGGTGCCGGCGCTGGCGACGGTGTTCGGCATCTTCCTGGTGCGGCAGTACGCGCGCTCGATCCCGGACGAACTGCTGGAGGCGGCGCGCATCGACGGTGCTGGCGAGCTGCGCATCTTCTTCCAGATCGTGCTGCCGATGCTCAAACCGGTGCTGGTGACGCTGACCATCTTCACCTTCATGGCCGCGTGGAACGACTTCATGTGGCCGCTGATCGTGCTGACCGATCAGGAGCACTACACCTTGCCGGTGGCGCTGGCGGCGCTGTCGCGCGAGCACATCATGGACGTGGAAATGATGATGGCCGGTGCTGTGGTGACGGTGATCCCGGTGCTGGCGCTGTTCCTGGCGCTGCAGCGCTACTACATCCAGGGATTGCTGCTGGGTAGCGTGAAGGGGTGAGGGAGTGCGCTTGCGAGCCACTCGCTCGCGCGTTCCCGAACGCCCGGCCATGGATGGCCGGGCCGGCGTATCCGGAGCCGGTATGCTGCCCCATGGACGGCATGGGGAATGTGCGGGTGTGGGAGTGCGCTTGCGTGGCTCGGCGCTGAACTGCCGGCCATGCTGAGGATGTAGCTGTAGGAGGGGCTTCAGCCCCGACGCCTTACCGGTAACGCGTCGGGGCTGAAGCCCCTCCTACAAAAAAGCCAACGACACAACGGGGACGAGGTTCATGACGGGAGCGGCGATGATGAGACGGTGGGCGATGGCCATCCTGGGCCTGGCGGCGGCACAGGCCTTCGCCGCGGCGCCGACCGCGCCGGTACCGCTGGACGGCTTCAATAATCTCGACAACTGGCAGATCGTGGTCTCCAATCAGGTCATCGCCTCGACCCGGCTGGTGCAGGCGGCCAGCGGTGGCCGCGCCAAGGCGATCTGCCTGGACTACGACTTCAACGGCGTCTCCGGCTATGCCGGGATCCGCCGCGCGATCCCGATCGAGTATCCGGACAACTACCAGCTCGCATTCCAGCTGCGCGGCGATTCGCCGAGCAACGACCTGCAGTTCAAGCTGGTCGACGCCAGCGGCGACAACGTGTGGTGGGTCAACCGGCCGCGCTACGACTTCCCCAAGCAGTGGAGCACGGTCAGCTTCAAGAAGCGGCAGATCGACAAGGCCTGGGGGCCGAGTCCGGACAAGGAACTCAAGCGCAGCGCGCAGGTCGAGTTCACCCTTTACAACCAGGTCGGCGGCAAGGGCACGGTGTGCTTCGACCAGCTGACCCTGACCCCGCTGCCGCCGCAGGACACCTCGCCGCTGACAGTGAAGGTCAGCGCCGACACCGCGCCGGCGCTGGAGCAGCGCATCGCCGACGGCAAAGCCGATACGGTGTGGTACAGCGGCAACGCCAAGACCCAGACGATCATGCTGGACCTGGGCAAGGTGCGCGAATTCGGCGGCGCCAAAGTGCAATGGGCGCCGGGCGTGTACGCCTCGCGCTACAGGGTCCAGGGCTCGGCCGACGGCCGCAGCTGGCGCGAGCTGCGCAACGTCAGCGCCGGCAACGGCGGCACAGACTGGTTGCCGATGCCCGAAACCGAGGCGCGCTACGTGCGCATCGACCTGGAGGACGGCCCCAGCTTCCGCTACGGCATCGCCGACATCGCGCTGCAGCCGCTGGCCTTCGCCGCGACTCCGAACGATTTCGTCAAGTCGGTGGCGGCCGATTCCACCCGCGGCTGGTTCCCGCGCGGCTTCAGTGGCGAACAGCCGTACTGGACCATCGTCGGCCTGGACGGCGGCCGTGAGCAGGGCCTGGTCGGCGAGGACGGCGCGATCGAAGTGGGCAAGGGCGGCTTCAGCATCGAGCCGTTCCTGCTGCTGGACGGCAAGCGCCTGAGCTGGGCCGACGTGAAGAGCGCGCAGAGCCTGCAGGACGACTACCTGCCGATCCCCAGCGTGGACTGGCGCCACGACAACGCCGGCCTGCGCATCACCGCCTTCGTCCAGGGCACGCCGGAGCAGGCGCAGCTGGTGGCGCGCTACCGGCTCAGCAACCCGAGCAAGAAGCCGCACGACTACACCCTGGCGCTGGCGGTGCGGCCGTTCCAGGTGAACCCGCCCAGCCAGTTCCTCAATACCGTCGGCGGGGTCAGTCCGATCCGTTCGCTGGCGTTCGACGGCGCCCAGGTGCAGGTTAACGGCAAGCCGCGCGTGTTCGCGGTGCAGAAACCCGACGCGGCCTATGCCACCGCGTTCGACGCCGGCATCGACATCGAACGCCTGGCCGCCGACACTGCCGCGCTGCCGCAGCAGGCGCAGGACGCCGACGGCCTG
This sequence comes from Xanthomonas translucens pv. cerealis, assembly GCF_006838285.1. Classification (NCBI taxonomy): domain Bacteria; kingdom Pseudomonadati; phylum Pseudomonadota; class Gammaproteobacteria; order Lysobacterales; family Lysobacteraceae; genus Xanthomonas; species Xanthomonas cerealis. The sequence continues at coordinate 2,199,630 of NZ_CP038228.1, read as the reverse complement.
GCCTCGGGCGCGCTGCTGTACCGCGGGCGCCTGGCCCCAGGCGAAGTGCGCGACGTGGCCTTGCTGATCCCGCAGACCGGTGCGCAGACGCTGCCATCCGGGTTCGACGCGGCGCGTGCGCAACAGCAGGTGGCCGAGCAGTGGCGCGAGAAGCTGGACCGGGTGCAGCTCAACGTCCCCGCCGAGGGCAAGCCGCTGGCCGACACCTTGCGCACCGCGCTGGCGCACATGCTGATCTCGCGGATCGGGCCGCGCCTGCAGCCGGGTACGCGTTCGTATTCGCGCAGCTGGATCCGCGACGGCGCGATGATTTCCGAAGGCCTGCTGCGCCTGGGCCGCGCCGACGTGGCGCGCGAATATCTGGACTGGTACGCGCCGTACCAGTTCGCCAACGGCATGGTGCCGTGCTGCGTGGACGACCGCGGCAGCGACCCGGTGCCGGAGAACGACAGCCATGGCGAGCTGATCTTCGGCGTCGCCGACTACTACCGATACAGCGGCGACCGCGCGTTCCTGGAAAAGATGTGGCCGTACGTGCTGGCCGCGTACGAGTACATGGACCAACTGCGACTCAGCGAGCGGACCGAGGAGAACCGGGCGCGCAATCCGGCCTTCTACGGGATGATGCCGGTGTCGATCAGTCACGAAGGCTATTCGGCCAAGCCGATGCATTCGTACTGGGACAATTTCTGGGCGCTGCGCGGCTACAAGGACGCGGTGGAGATCGCCGCCGAGCTTGGCCGGATCGACGATATGGTGCGCTTCTCCGCCGCGCGCGACGAATTCCGCCAGGACCTGTACGCCTCGCTGGACAGCTCCGCGCAGCAGCACCACATCGATTTCCTGCCGGGTTCGGCCGAGCTGGGCGATTTCGATCCCACCTCCACGACCATCGCGCTGGCGCCGGGCGGGGAGCAGGGACGGCTGCCGCCGCAACTGCTCAACGACACCTTCGAGCGCTATTGGGGCGAGTTCGCCAGCCGCCGCGACGGCACGCGCGAGTGGAAGGACTACACCCCGTACGAGTGGCGCAATGTCGCCGCGTTCGTGCGCCTGGGCTGGCGTGCGCGCGCCTGGGACGCGACCCAGTTCTTCTTCAAGGACCGTGCGCCGCAGCCGTGGAACCAGTGGGCCGAAGTGGTCTCGCGCACGCCGCGCAAGCCGTTCTTCCTCGGCGACCTGCCGCATGCCTGGGTGGCCTCGGACTTCGTCCGCTCGGTGCTGGACATGTTCGCCTACGCCCGCGACATCGACGACAGCCTGGTGCTGGCGGCCGGCGTGCCGGTGGCATGGTTCGACGGCAAGGGCATCGCGATCCAGGATCTGCGCACCCCGCAGGGCGAGTTGAGTTACCAGCTGCGCCGGCAGAAGAATCGCCTGACCCTGGGCATCAGCGGTGGCCTGCGCGTGCCCAGCGGTGGCCTGGTGCTGCCGTGGCCGTATCCGGGCGAACCCGGGCGCACTCAGATCAACAGCGAGCCGGCGCAGTGGGAACATGGCGAACTGCGGATCCGTTCGTTGCCGGCGGATGTGCAGATTGAGGTGCGGTGAAGCCGGGACGTCGGGACTCGGGACTCGGTAGAGCCGGGACCGGGGACAGGGGACTCGGAACAGCAAACGCGACAGCAACAGCCAAACAAAAAGCGCCGGCATGCCGGCGCTTTTTGTTTGCTTTTGATTTTCCGGGTCCCCTGTCCCTGGTCCCCGGTCCCGACTTTACCGAGTCTCGCGCACAATTGCCGCCGCCTTCGCCGCGCTTTCCCGCACCTTGTCCCACGCGCCGTTGGCCAGCCAGTCCTTCGGTACCATCCACGAGCCGCCGATGCAGACCACGTTCGGTTGCGCCAGGTACTCGGCGGCGGTGCTTTCGCCGATGCCGCCGGTGGGGCACAGCTTCAGGTCCGCCAATGGACCGGCCAAGCCCTTGAGCATCGCCAGGCCGCCGACCGCGGTGGCCGGGAACAGCTTGCACACGCGGAAGCCGCGCGCCATCAGCGCCAGCAGTTCGGTCGGGGTGGCCGCACCCGGTACCACCGGCAGCGGCGCCCGCACCAGCGCCTCGGCCAGCGCCGGCGGCGTACCCGGGGTCACGATGAAATCGGCGCCGGCGTCGATCGCCTGCTGCAGCTGGGTTTCGGTGAGCACCGTGCCGGCACCGATCTTGATGTGCGGCAGCTCGCGCTTGAGCATCGCCAGCGCGTCCATTGCCACTGGCGTGCGCAGGGTCAGTTCGATCGCGGGCAGGCCGCCTTCGAGCAGCGCGGCGGAGACGCGGCGCGCCTCGTCCAGGCTGTGCACGGTCACCACCGGCAGGATGCCGGCGGCGCGCAGGAGCTGTTCGGCGGTGTTCTGGTATTCGGCAATCGTCATGGCAATCTCGTGTTCGCGATGATGGTCAGGAGTGTGGCGGCCGCAGGCGGCCACCGTGGGGGCAGCACGGCGCGCGCGGCGCCGCTTCGGGTTGCAGGGTTAGGCGTCCTTCGACTCGTGCGGTGCCGCGGCCGCCTCGGCGTTGCGGCCCAGGTCGTACTCGGCGTCGTAGTCCCAGACGTCGCCATCGGCCGCGGGCGGGCCGCAGGAGATCGACATCGCGCCCTGGTCGGCGGGGCCGACCACGCGGCGGTTGAGCGCGAACAGGTTGCGGCCGATGTCGTGCGCGGCCGGCGCGGTGTTCGGCGCCAGCGCACGCGTCGCCCATTCGGCGGCATCCACCAGCACTTCCAGGGTGCCGGCCTCGCCGTCCAGGCGCACGATGTCGCCTTCGCGCACGCGCGCGATCGGGCCGCCGCGGGCCGCTTCCGGGGTCATGTGGATCGCCGCCGGGAACTTGCCCGAGGCGCCGGACAGGCGCCCGTCGGTGACCAGCGCCACGCGCCGGCCCTGGTTCTGCAGCAGGCCCAGCAGCGGCGCCAGCGAATGCAGTTCCGGCATGCCGTTGGCGCGCGGGCCCTGGTAGCGCAGCACCACCACGAAATCATGCGGCAGTACGCCGGCGGCGTGCAGCTTGTTCAAGGCCTGCGGCGCGTCGATGACCACCGCCGGCGCCTCGATGGTGCGGAATTCCGGCTTCACCGCCGACAGCTTGATCAGCGAACGGCCGAGATTGCCGCGCAGCAGGCGCAGCCCGCCCTGCGCTTCGAACGGGTTGGAGGCCGGGCGTACCACGGCTTCGTCGGCGCTCTTGGCCGGGCTCGGCACGTAGGCCAGCGCGCCGTTCTGCACACACGCCTCGTCGCCGTAGGCGCGCATGCCGCCGGGCACGATGGTCGCCAGGTCGTCGTGCATCAGCCCCGCGTCCATCAGCTCGCGGAACACGAACCCCACCCCGCCGGCCGCGGCGAAGTGGTTCACGTCGGCCTCGCCATTGGGATACACGCGGGTCAGCAGCGGTACGATCTGCGACAGTTCGTCCAGGTCGTCCCAGGTCAGCACGATGCCGGCTGCGCGCGCCACCGCCAGCCAGTGGATGGTGTGGTTGGTGGAGCCGCCGGTGGACATCAGCGCGACCGCGGCGTTGACGATCGCGCGTTCGTCGATCAGCCGGCCGAGCGGGCGGAAATCGCTGCCCAGCGCGGTGATGCGCAGCGCGCGTTCGGTGGCCTGCTGGGTCAGCGCATCGCGCAGCGGCGTACCCGGATTGACGAACGAGGCGCCGGGCAACTGCACGCCCATCGCCTCCAGCAACACCTGGTTGGAATTGGCGGTGCCGTAGAAGGTGCAGGTGCCTGGCGCATGGTAGGACGCCGATTCGGCGGCCAGCAGTTCCTCGCGGGTGGCCTGGCCGGCGGCATAGCGCTCGCGCACCTCGGCCTTCTGCTTGTTGGGGATGCCCGGGGTCATCGGCCCGGCCGGCACGAACACCGCCGGCAGGTGGCCGAACGCCAGCGCGCCGATCAGCAGGCCGGGCACGATCTTGTCGCACACGCCCAGGTAGATGGTGGTGTCGAACATGTCGTGGCTGAGGCCGATCGCGGTGGCCTGGGCGATCACGTCGCGCGAGAACAGCGACAGCTCCATGCCCGGGCGGCCCTGGGTCACGCCGTCGCACATCGCCGGCACGCCGCCGGCGACCTGCGCGGTGGCGCCGAGCGCGCGCGCGGTGCTGCGGATGATCTCGGGGTAGTGCTCGAACGGCTGGTGCGCCGACAGCATGTCGTTGTAGGCGGTGACGATGCCCAGATTCGGGGTGATCCCGCCTTCCAGCCGGCTCTTGTCGGTCGGGCCGCAGGCGGCGAAGCCGTGCGCCAGGTTGCCGCAACTCAGGCGGCTGCGGAACGGGCCGTCGCGCAACGCGGCGTCGATGCCGGCCAGATAGGCACGCCGCGACGGCGCACTGCGCGCGCGGATGCGTTCGGTGATCGCGTGGATTTTAGGGTGCAGGGTCATTGGCAGAAGTGGCTATGAAGTGTGGGGTGTAGTCGGGACTGGGGACTGGGGACTGGGGACTGGGGAAAGCGGGAATGCGCAGCGCTGGGCTGTTCCGGGTTCCGGGTCCCGGGTCCCGAGTCCCGGCCTCACTCGCACCAGTGCACGCGCAAGCGCGCACCGGGCGTGTCGAAGGCGACGCGGATCGGGAATTCGTGCGGATCGTTGCCGGACAGCGTGCGTTCGAGCACCTCAAGTTTCTGCTTGCCGCGCAGCAGCAGCATGCGCTGGCCGATCGGCGCCAGGCCGACCGGTGTCAGGGTGATGCGAAGCGGCCAGGTGTTGGCGCCGGGGCAGCCGGTGGCATCGAGCGCGGCGTAGGGCAGCGGATTGGCCAGCGCCTTGTTCAGGTCGGTGGCGCCGGGGAACAGCGACGCGGTGTGGCCGTCGCCGCCCATGCCCAGCACCGCCATGCATGCGGCCGGCGCGTGTTGCGCGTGCAGGTTGGCGGCGTGCACGCAATCCTGCAGCGGCTGGCCGACCCGCACCAGCGGTTCGAAACGCGCGCCTTCGGCACGCTCCAGGAAGCTCTGCCGGACCAGGTAGGCGTTGCTGTCGCTGTCCTGCGGCGACAGCCAGCGCTCGTCGACCAGGCCCACTTCCAGTTTGGTCCAGTCCAGCGGCAGCTCGGCCAGCGCCTGGTACACCGGCGCCGGGGTGGTGCCGCCGGACAGCAGCAGGCGCGCGCCGCCGCGCTGGTCTATGTCAGCGCGCAGCGCGTCGCCGATCTCGGCCGCCGCCGCGTCGATCCATTCGTCGGGATCGTGGTAACGGATCAGGGTGATGCGATCGGACAACGTGGGGCTCATGCAACGACTCCTGGGGATTCGCGTTCGGCATCGACTGCGTAGGCGGCGGCGCCGAGCAGACCGGCACGGGGGTGGGTCACCGCCAGCGACGGCACCCGCGCCATGATCGACGAAAAGCGGCCTTTATGCTCGAAGCGCTGGCGGAAGCCGGAGTGCTGCAATGCGTCCAGCATCTTCGGCACCAGCCCGCCGGTCAGGAACACGCCGTCCCAGGCGCCGTGCATCAGCACCAGGTCGCCGGCGATGGCACCGAACACCGCGCAGAACACGTCGATGGTGCGCATCGCGCGGTAGTCGCCCTGCGCCGCGCGCGCGGTGATGTCCGCTGGCTGCAGAGGGCCGGGGTTGTCGCCGGCGATCTCGCTCAGTGCGCGATGGATGTTGACCAGGCCTGGACCGCAGATCAGGCGTTCGTTGGACACGCGCCCGAACTGCTGCGACAGCAGCTCGAGAATGCGGATTTCCTCCGGCGTGCCCGGCGGGAAGCTGACGTGGCCGCCCTCGGTCTCCAGCGGATAGCAGCGGCCGCCGCGGATCAGCAGGCCGCCCACGCCCAGGCCGGTGCCAGGGCCGATCACCGCATAGTTGCGTGGCTGCGCGATCGGTGCCGGCTGCCACGCTGCGCCGCCTACCTGGACCACGTCCTGCGGCTGCAGCAGGCTGATCGCCATCGCCTGCGCGGCGAAGTCGTTGATCAAGTGCAGTGCGTCGAAGCCGAGCATGGCGCGAGTGCGCGAACGCGAAATCACCCAAGGATGGTTGGTGATACGCGCCTCGTCGCCATCCACCCGCCCGGCCACGGCGAACACGCCGCTGCGTGCGTCCACCCCGGTCTGTTGCAGGTAGTGGCGCGCCGCGTCGCCCAGCGACGGGAACTCCACCACCGCATAGGTCTGGGTGCTGTCGTCGAGCAACGGTGTGGACGCGTCGAGATCGGCGAGCGCGAAGCGTGCGTTGGTGCCGCCGATGTCGGCGACCAGCACCGGCCGCAGTGGCGCGCTCATGGCGCGTCCCGCTGCACGGCGCTGGCGTCGTCGGCGCAGACATAGCGCTCGGCTTCCTGCGGTCCCCAACTGCCGGCCGGGTAGGGCAGCAGCGGCAGTTGCGCCTGCGCCCATGCGTCGCTGACGCTGTCGATCCAGGCCCAGGCCGCGCGTACTTCGTCGTCGCGCACGAACAGCGCATGGTTGCCGTTGAGCGCGTCGAGCATCAACCGCTCGTAGGCGATGCGGCGATGCAGGCCGGTCGGCATCGACAGTTCCAGTTCCAGCGGCTGCAGTTCCAGCGCGCCCCATTCCGGGCCGGCCAGGCTGCTCATCAGGCCCAGTTCGATGTTCTCTTGCGGTTGCAACTGGAAGGTCAGCCGGTTCGGCGCCACGTGCTGCGCGTCGGGGCGCTCGAACAGCCAGTGGGTGACCGGTTTGAGCGTGACCACGATGCGCGTTGTGCGCTCGGCCAGGCGCTTGCCGGTGCACAGCCGGAACGGCACGCCGGCCCAGCGCCAGTTGTCGATGTGGGCGGTGACGCCGACGAAGGTCTCCACGTCGCTGCCCTCCGGCGGCTGATAGGCCTGCGCCTGCTGGCCGTTGATGGTGCCGGCGGTGTAGCGCCCGCGCACGCTGTCGCGCGCGGCATGCGCGGCCTGCAGCGGGCGCAGCGCGCGCAGCACCTTGACCTTCTCGTCGCGGATGCGGTCCGCTTCCAACGAGGCCGGCGGCTCCATCGCCACCAGGCACAGCAGCTGCAGGATGTGGCTCTGGACCATGTCGCGCAGCGCGCCGGAACGCGCGTAGTAGGCATCGCGGCCGTCCACGCCCTCGCTCTCGGCGACCAGGATCTCCACCGATTCGATGTAGTTGCGGTTCCACACCGCTTCCAGCAGGGTGTTGCCGAAACGCAGCGCGATCAGGTTCTGCACCGCCGCCTTGCCGAGGTAGTGGTCCAGGCGGAACACGCGGTCCTCGTCGATCAGCGCGCCGATCGCCTGCAGGATCTCGCGCGCGCTGGCCGAGTCGTGGCCGATCGGCTTCTCCAGCATCAGCCGGTTCGGCGCGGCCAGCGCGCCGCCCAGCGCCAGGCCCTGGCAGGTGCTGATGTACAGCCCCGGCGGGATCGCCAGGTAGCTGACGCACTTGCGCGAGGCCAGCTCGCGCACCGCGTCGGCCACCGACTCGGCGTTACGCAGGTCCACCGAGCGGTAGTCGGTGCGATCCAGCAGCGACTGGATCACCGCCGCGCTGACCTGCGGCACCGCCGCCTGCAGCCGCGGCTTGAGGATCTCGTGGAACTTGGCAGTGTCGTGCGGCGATAGCGCCAGCGCGCGGATGCGGAAGTCGTCCGGCAGGAAGCCGTCGTCCAGCATGCGCAGCAGCGACGGGAACAGGTAGCGCTGGGCCAGGTCGCCGGTAGCGCCAAACAGCAGGAAGGTATCGTGCATCGACCGGTTTTCGGTTTCGGGTGACATTTCGTCGATCACCTGGGGGCTAGTAGTGATGTGGCGTTGGTAAGCAAGCGGCGGAAGCGGCCTGTATCCGTCCTGTAGCTCGCGCGGGGGCATAGCGATGACGACCGCTAAGCGGGAGCGCACGATCCGGGAGATGAATACGACGGCCAGACCTCCCAGCATACCTGTCTAATGCCGCAAGCATCAGATCCGGCGCTCGGCGCACGCCCGGACGGCGGCGGCTGGCGGTTCGCATCGCGGGCCCTCCCAGGCGTCGATGTCGCCCCGTGAAAACGGTTACATGGCAGAATACCGCATTGCGCTCTCGTTGTTGCCTGTGCCGCTGGCACGATGCGAACCGCATGCGTATGCACTGCCTTCGGGAGGGACCGGCGGCAGCCCGTTCCTCCTGCCGGAAACCGGATACCGCACCATGGCGAACGTACAACTGGACAACATCCGCAAGGTCTACGACAACGGCCAGGTCGCCGTGCACGGGGCCAGCTTCGAAGTGGCCGACGGCGAACTGATGGTGCTGGTCGGGCCCTCGGGCTGCGGCAAATCCACCCTGCTGCGGATGATCGCGGGGCTGGAAGAGATCAGCGGCGGTGAGCTGCGCATCGGCGAGCGCTTGGTCAACGACGTGGCGCCGAAGGACCGCGACATCGCGATGGTGTTCCAGAGCTACGCGCTGTATCCGCACATGACCGTGGCCGAGAACCTGGCGTTCGGGCTGAAGCTGCGCGGCGAGAGCAAGGAGGTCATCGCGCGCCGCGTCGCCGCTGCCGCCGAGACCCTGGGCCTGACCCCGATGTTGGACAAGCTGCCGCGGGCGATGTCCGGCGGCCAGCGCCAGCGCGTGGCGCTGGGCCGTGCGCTGGTGCGCGAGCCGGCGGTGTTCCTGCTGGATGAGCCGCTGTCGAACCTGGATGCCAAGCTGCGCCATTCGGTGCGCACCGAGATCGCGCAGCTGCATCGCAAGCTCGGCACCACGATGATCTACGTGACCCACGATCAGGTCGAGGCGATGACCCTGGGCCAGCGCATCGTGGTGCTCAAGGACGGGCTGATCCAGCAGATCGATACGCCGATGGCGCTGTATGGCCGCCCGGCCAACCTGTTCGTGGCCGGCTTCCTCGGCAGCCCGGCGATGAACGTGCTGCAGGGCCAGTTGGTCGAGGACGACGGCCTGCAGCTGCAGCTGGCCGACGGCGGCCGCGTGCCGTTGCACGGCGCCCAGGTCGCGCCGCAATGGCTGCGCCGGCCGATCGCGATCGGCGTGCGCCCCGAGCACCTGCAGCCCAGCGCGGACGGGCAGGGCGTGTTCGAGGCCACGATCGAGGTGATCGAGCCGGTCGGCAACGAGATCTTCGTCAATCTCAGCTACGGCAGCCAGCCGCTGGTGATGCGGGTGGCGCCGCGCACGCTGCCCGGCCTGGGCGAGCGCCTGCGCGTTGCGGTGCGCGGCGAGGCGCTGCATTTCTTCGATGCGGAGAGCGGAGAGCGTCTGGAGGCGCGGGACTCGGGACTCGGGACCCGGGACTCGGAGCCGCAATAAGCCAAGGCGGGCGCCGCGGGCAGCTGAGTTCAGCGCGCGAGGCCGTCGCGCAGCGGCTGCCAATGCGCAGGATGCGTGCCGATGGACAAGCCGGTCGGCGGCACTTCTTCCAGCGGCAGCACCGCCAGCGCCAACGCGCCGGCGACGCTGACCACGCTGCCCAGCGGCTGTCCGTCGCGCAACACCTGCGCGCCGACCTCGGCCACGCCGTCCACCTCCAGCAATTGCAGGGCGCGCTTGGCCTTGCCCAGGAAATGGGTGCGGGCGACGATCTCCTGGCCCGGATAGCAGCCCTTCTTCACGCTGAACGCGTGCAGCCGGTCCAGCGCCAGTTGCTGCGGGGTCCATTGCTCGCGCTGGCTGGGATCGAGCCGGGCCAGGCCCAGGCGCAGGTCGGCCTGGCGCCAGGCGGCGACGAAAGCCGGGTCGGTCGGATCCTGCGTGGCCTGCTCAGCCGGCACCAGCAACAGCGTGCGCGGCAGGCCGTCGCCGCCCATGTCCAGTTCGATCGCGGCGTCGCCACGTTGCGCCAGCGCCGCGCCCTGCGCCTGCGCGGGCGCAGCCAGGCACGCGTAGGCATGCAGGTCGCCGTGCGCGGCGATACGCAGCTTGCGCCGGAACACGAAGCGGTTCAGCGCGATTGTCAACTCCGCGGCACCGCCGTCCGGCAGCAGCACCAGCAAGGCGTCGTCGGCGCGGCGCAGCAGTGCGAACAGCGCGATCACCCGGCCCTTGGCGCTCAGCCAGGCGTTCCATTGCCAGTGGCCGTTGCGCAGCGCCTGTATATCGTTGGCGAACTGCGCCTGGGCGAAAGCCACTGCATCCGTGCCGCTCAACGCCACGTATTGCAGGTCTGGAAGCGCGGAAAAACCGGCGGAAGTGAGATTCAGGTTGTCAGGCACGAGGGGGAGGACTAAAATTACACTGTTGTGAGACCCGCATGATAAGCCAAGCAACCCCCACACCCGAGCCCGAGCCCGAAACGCAGCGACCCGCCGAGGAGAACACTCCGCAAGCGACGCCTGCGCCGCGGGAAATCGGCGGTCGCGGCGGCCTCGAGCCAACGCGCTACGGCGACTGGGAAAAAAACGGACGCTGCATCGATTTTTGAGCAGCTTTGAGCCAACGCGGCCTTAAGCACGCCGCCCAGCCGAGACAACGAGCCCAGCGAATGGCTACGCGCGAACGTCCCCTGTCCCCCCACCTGCAGGTCTATCGCTGGCAGATCCAGATGGTCACCTCGATCCTGCATCGAGCCACTGGCATCATCCTGTCGGTCGGTGCCTTGATCCTTGCGGCCGCGCTGTTGGTGCTGATGCTCGGCCCGGCGTCCTGGAACTGCTTCCGCGGCATGGCCGGCGCCTGGTACGGCCAGCTGTTCCTGTTCGCCTGGAGCTGGGCCTTCGCCTACCACCTGTGCAACGGCCTGCGCCACATCGTGCAGGACTTCGGCCACGGCTTCAGCATCCCCGCCTTCGTGCGCAACAGCTGGCTGTCGGTGATCGGCAGCCTGGTGATCGTCGCGCTGATCTGGGCCTACGTGCTGACCGGAGCCGGCGCATGAGCCGCTATCGCACCCCGTTGAAGAACGTGCGCGGCCTGGGCGCGGCCAAGTCCGGCACCGAGCACTTCGTGCTGCAGCGGCTCACCGCCACCGCGCTGGTCGGCCTGAGCCTGTGGTTCCTGGTGTTCGTGCTGAGTCTGCTCGGCGCCGACTACGTAACCGCCACCGCGGCGGTGGCCAAGCCGTGGAACGCGGTGCTGCTGGTCGGCTTCCTGATCGCGATGTTCTGGCATGCGCAGATCGGCCTGCAGGTGATCCTCGAAGACTATGTGCACAACTCGCTGCTGGCCCTGGCGCTGCAGACCACGGTGAAGTTCGTCGCCGTGCTCGGTGCGCTCGTCGGTGTATTCGCGGTCGCCCGCATCGCGCTGGGCAGCGCCTGATCGGCGCCTGGAACAGGAATTCAAATTAGATGTCCGCTTACAAGATCACCGAACACAAGTACGACATGGTCGTGGTCGGCGCCGGCGGCGCCGGCCTGCGCGCCACCTTCGGCCTGGCCGCCAAGGGCCTGCAGACGGTCTGCCTGACCAAGGTCTTCCCGACCCGTTCGCACACCGTGGCCGCGCAGGGCGGCATCTCCGCCGCGCTCGGCAACATGGGCGAGGACGACTGGCGCTACCACTTCTACGACACCATCAAGGGCTCGGACTGGCTGGGCGACCAGGACGCGATCGAGTACATGTGCCGCGAGGCGATTCCGGCGATCATCGAGCTGGAGCATTACGGCGTGCCGTTCTCGCGCACCGAGGACGGCAAGATCTACCAGCGTCCGTTCGGCGGCATGACCACCAAGTACGGCGAAGGCCCGTCCGCGCAGCGCACCTGCGCCGCCGCCGACCGTACCGGCCACGCCATGCTGCACACGCTGTACCAGCAGTCGCTGGCGCACGATGCGCGCTTCATGATCGAGTACTTCGCGCTCGATCTGATCTTCGACGAAGAAGGCGTGTGTCGCGGCGTGCTCGCGCTGGACATGGCCGAGGGCTCGCTGCACCTGTTCCGCGCCCACGGCGTGGTGCTGGCCACCGGCGGCTACGGCCGCGCCTACTTCAGCGCCACCTCCGCGCATACCTGCACTGGCGACGGCGGCGGCCTGGTGATGCGCGCCGGCCTGCCGATGCAGGACATGGAGTTCGTGCAGTTCCATCCCACCGGCATCTACGGCGCCGGCTGCCTGATCACCGAGGGCGTGCGCGGCGAAGGCGGCATCCTGCGCAACAGCAACGGCGAACGCTTCATGGAGCGCTACGCGCCGCACTACAAGGATCTGGCCTCGCGCGACGTGGTGTCGCGCTCGATGACCATCGAGATTCGCGAAGGCCGCGGCGTCGGCGAGCACAAGGACCACATCCTGCTCGACCTGACCCACCTCGGCCCGGAAGTGATCAACGAGAAGCTGCCCGGCATCGCCGAGAGCGCGCACATCTTCGCCGGCGTCGATGTGGCCAAGCAGCCGATCCCGGTGCTCCCGACCGTTCACTACAACATGGGCGGCATCCCCACCAACTACCACGGCGAAGTGGTGCGCAAGGACGGCGACAACCCAGATGCGGTGGTGCCCGGCCTGTACGCGATCGGCGAAGCGGCCTGCGTGTCGGTGCACGGCGCCAACCGCCTGGGTTCCAACTCGCTGCTGGATCTGGTGGTGTTCGGCCGCGCGGTGGCGATCCGTTGCGCCGAGACGATCAAGACCGGCGCGCCGCACAAGACCCTGCCCGGCGATGCCTGCGACAAGGCGCTGGGCCTGCTCGACAAGTTGCGCAATTCCAACGGCGGCACCCCGACCTCGGTGATCCGCGACAAGATGCAGCGCACCATGCAGTCCGATGCGGCGGTATTCCGCACCAGCAAGACGCTGCAGGAAGGCGTGGACAAGATGGCCGAGATCTACGCCACCTTCGAGGACGTGAAGGTCTCCGACCGCTCGCTGGTGTGGAATTCGGACCTGATCGAGACCTACGAGCTGAACAACCTGCTGCTCAACGCGGTGGCGACGATCAACTCGGCCGAGCAACGCAAGGAAAGCCGCGGTGCGCATGCGCACGAGGATTTCCCGGACCGCGACGACGTCAACTGGCAGAAGCACACCCTGGTGACCGTCGACGCCAAGGGCCAGTGCAGCTTCGACTACCGCCCGGTGCACATGTACACGCTCAGCAAGGATGTTGACGTGGTGCCGCCGAAACCGCGCGTGTACTGACCAAAGCCGGGAAACGGGAATTGGGAATGGGGAATCGAGAACAGCGTTAGCGCTCTTCGCCCCAGCTTCCCATTCCCCATTCCCCAATCCCCATTCCCGGATTTTAAAGCCATGGCAGAGTTCACCCTCCCCAAGAATTCCAAGATCGGCAAGGGCAAGCACTTTGCCGCCACCGGCGCGAAGAATGCACGCACCTTCAAGGTCTACCGGTGGAATCCGGACGACGACAGCAATCCACGCACCGACACCTACGAGGTGGATCTGGACGCCTGCGGCCCGATGGTCCTGGACGCGCTGATCAAGATCAAGAACGAGATCGATCCGACCCTGACCTTCCGCCGTTCCTGCCGCGAAGGCATCTGCGGTTCGTGCGCGATGAACATCGACGGCACCAACACGCTGGCCTGCACCAAGGCGATCGCCGACTGCGGCAAGGCCGAAGTGCCGATCTATCCGCTGCCGCACATGGACGTGATCAAGGATCTGGTGCCGGACCTGACCCACTTCTACGCGCAGTACGCATCGATCAAGCCGTGGATCCGCACCCAGACCCCGCCGCCGCCGGACCGCGAGCGGCTGCAGTCGCCGGAAGACCGCAAGAAGCTCGACGGTCTGTACGAGTGCATCCTGTGCGCGTGCTGCTCGACCAGCTGCCCGAGCTACTGGTGGAACGGCGAGCGCTACCTGGGCCCGGCGATCCTGTTGCAGGCCTACCGCTGGATCATCGACTCGCGCGACGAGGACACCGGTGCGCGCCTGGACGACCTGGAAGACCCGTTCAAGTTGTACCGCTGCCACACCATCATGAACTGCGCGCGGACCTGCCCGAAGGGTCTGAACCCTGCGCTGGCGATCGCCGAGATCAAGAAGCTGATGATGGCGCGCCGCGCCTGATCGGCTAGCGTTGCAACCACGGACGGCAGGCCCGTTCGACTGCGCGGCACCGGCTCTCGGGTTCGGTGCCGCGCGTGTTTTCGACGGTCGCCGACCCAGGCGTCCGTCCACCAAGACTTGGGGTGCGATGCGATGGACGAAGCCACCGAACTGAAAAAGCTGCGCTGGCGCTGCCGGCGCGGCATGCGTGAGCTGGATCAGCTGTTCGGGCGCTACCTGGACCGGCGCTGGGCGCAGGCCTCCGAGGCCGAGCGCGGAGTTTTCCTATACCTGCTCGAATGCGAGGACGATAAGTTGTGGCGCTGGTTCATGGGCTACGAGGCTTGTCCCGATGCACGCGCCGCCGATCTCATCGCCACCATCCGCGCCATGCCGGCTTGAGTGGCGTCCCTCGCGGTGGTTGCTGGCGGCGCTGGCGTTGCTGAGCGTGCTGGCGCCGCTGTCGATCCTGGGTTCGGACATGCCGCGCGCCTGCGCCTGGCCGGCGGCGGCGCTGGCCGCGCTGTACGCGGCGTGGCTGCTGTGGCGTGAGGCGCGGCGGGCGCCGCGTGCACTGCTGCTCCCGGCGCAGGGCAGCGTGGCGGCAAGCGTCGATGGCCAGCCGGTCGCGGCGCTGCAGGTGGACTGGCGTGGGCCGCTGGCGTTCGTACGCTGGCGCGATGCGGATGGCCGGGTGTGGCGCCTGGCCTGGTGGCCGGACACGCTGTCGCCGCGGGCACGACGTGAACTGCGTCTGGCCGCTCAGGCCCGTGCCGCTTCGTCTGCGCCGCCGCAGATGGCACCATAGCGCTCCCTGGATGGTGGCTGCGCATGTTCAAACCCTTACCCGTGGCCATCGGCCTGCGCTACCTGCGCGCCAAGCGCCGCAACAACTTCATCTCCTTCATCTCGATGGCCTCGATCCTCGGCATCGCCCTGGGCGTGACCGTGCTGATCACCACGCTGGCGGTGATGAGCGGCTTCCAGAAGGAGATCCGCGACCGCCTGCTGCAGATGGCGGCCCATGCCACGGTCAGCGCGCAGGGCGCGCCGATGGAGAACTGGCAGCACGCGGTTGACGTGGCGACCCGCGATCCGCGCGTGGCCGGCGCTGCGCCGTATGTCGAGGAAGAGGCGCTGCTCACCGGGCAGCGCAACCAGCCGGCGATCGTGCGCGGCATCCTGCCCCGCGAGGAGGCCAAGGTTTCGGTGCTGGCGCAAAAGATGAAGCAGGGCTCGATCGACAGCCTCACCCCCGGCTCCTACAACATCCTGCTCGGCCAGGAACTGGCGCTGTGGCTGGGCGTGGGCGTCGGCGACAAGGTGGTGGTGATGCTCGGCGAACCGCAGGCCAGCCCGATTGGCATGGTGCCGCGCTACAAGCGCTTCACCGTCAGCGGCATCTTCGAGGCCGGCTACAACGAGATCGACCGCGGCCTGGCGGTGACCAGCATGGCGGACATGCAGCGCGTGCTGCGCATCGGCGACGGCGTCACCGGCGTGCGCCTGAAGCTGCACAACATGGACCTGGCCTGGGACGTGGCGCGCGACCTGGCGCTGAACCTGCACGGCCCGTACATGGTCAGCGACTGGACCCGTGAGAACGCCAACCTGTACCAGTCGCTGAAGATGGAAAAAACGGTGATGGGCATCCTGCTGTCGTTGATCATCGCGATGGGCGCGTTCAACCTGGTGTCCTCGCAGGTGATGCTGGTCACCGACAAGCAGGCCGACATCGCCATCCTGCGCACGCTGGGGCTGAGTCCGGGCGGGGTGATGCAGGTGTTCATGGTGCAGGGCACGCTGATCGGCGTGTTCGGCACCATCGCTGGGGTGGTCGGCGGCATCCTGCTGACCTTGAACCTGGAGCGGATCCTGGCCGGCATCGAGGCCGTATTCAACATCAAGCTGCTGCCGGAAGACGTGTACTACATCACCGGCCTGCCCACCGACATGCAGCCGCACGACGTGGTGGTGATCACCCTCGTCGCGCTGCTGATGAGCTTCCTGGCCACGCTGTATCCGGCCTGGCGCGCCGCGCGCACGCAACCGGCGGAGGCGCTGCGTTATGAATGACGGCCGCGGATCGGGAATCGGGAATCGGGAATCGGCAGTGCACAAGCCACAACATTCAGACGCGGCGATCCGCGCCGAGGGCCTGGGCAAGACCTATGCCGAGGGCAAGATGCGCACGCCGGTGTTCGACGGGCTGGACCTGGCCGTGGCGCCGGGCGAGACCGTGGCCATCGTCGGCGCGTCCGGCGCCGGCAAGAGCACGCTGCTGCACCTGCTCGGCGGCCTCGACGTGCCCACCGCCGGCGAGGTGTACGTGGCTGGGCAGCGCATGTCGGCGCTGTCGGACGCGGCGCGCGGGCAGCTGCGTAACCGCGCGCTGGGCTTCGTCTACCAGTTCCATCATCTGCTGCCGGAATTCACCGCGCTGGAGAACGTGATGATGCCGGTGCTGCTCGGCGGCGCCGCGGTCAAGGACGCCGAGGCGCGCGCGCGCGCCCTGCTGGAATCGGTGGGCCTGGGCCATCGCCTTGAGCACAAGCCAGGCGAACTCTCCGGCGGCGAGCGCCAGCGTGCGGCGGTGGCGCGCGCGCTGGTCAACCGTCCGGCCTGCGTGCTCGGCGACGAGCCGACCGGCAACCTCGACGACAAGACCGCAGCCAACGTGTTCGCGTTGATGCTCGATCTCAACCGCGCGCACGGCACCAGCCTGGCCCTGGTCACCCACGACCGCAGCCTGGCGCGCAAGCTCGACCGCGTGCTGGAACTGCACCAGGGCAAGCTGCGCGAACTGGCGCCTGCCGACGTGTAGCGGCGCGCATGCCTATGGCCGCGGCCTGTCGGCCGTGACGAATGCAGTCCGGAACCATGGCGGTTTCGGCAATCGGTCGCGGCTGAAGCCGCTCCTACAGTGCACCCGGCGAGTCGGCTGCCTGTTTCCTATAGGAGCGGCTTCAGCCGCGACGAACGAGGCCATCCGGCGATCCGGCTTCGGAAACAGTCGGGACTGAGGTCCCTCCCACAGTGCACCCAGCCGGCTGGCCGCAAGCCATTGTGGGAGCGACTTCAGTCGCGACGCGCGGAGCCGTCCAGTTGCCGGGCCTCAGAAGCGATCGCGACAGATGGGCCAGCAAAAGGCCGGGGGATCGCAGCGGCTTGGCCAATCGGATGAAAAAAACCGCTCGAACGCCTGCCTAGTCGACGATCCTGCACCGACCATCTCCCCGCGGCGGCAGCTCACCCACCGAGGCGACGCCCCTCAGGGAATCACCCGCTGCGCGCGCAGCCTGGCGAACAGTTCCAGGAACGAGGCGCGGCTGTCGTAGTAACCGAGAAAGCCCAGATCGCGGCTTTTGGTCATGTCGTTGACGCATTCGATCTCGCGGCCGAGGTCGGCGTCGGTGTGCCACCACGACGCAAGCTGGTTCACGTCCGCCTGCACCAGCCCATGGCGTTCGGCGATCTCGCGCCACAGGGCCGGTGCGGTGTCATGCAGACGCGGCTGCAGCGGCATCGGCGCATCCGGATAAGGAGCGGCTTCCAGGCCGAAGAATGCAGCGATCTCGCCCCACATCCAGCGCCAGCGGAACACGTCGCCGTTGACCGTGTTGAACGCCTGGTCGCGCGCGGCCGGGCTGGTCGCGGCCCAGGCCAGCTGGCGGCCGAGCAGGCCGGCGTCGGTGAGGTCGGTGAGGCTGTCCCACTGCGCGCGCGAGCCGGGGAAGACGAACGGTTGCCCGCTGTGCTTGCACAGCGTCGCGTACACCGCCAGGGTCACGCCCATGTTCATCGCATTGCTGCCGTTGGCCTGGCCGATCATGGTGTGCGAGCGGTGCACGCTCCAGCCGAAGCCATGGCGGGCGGCGGCATCGAACAGTAGGTCTTCCAGCGTGTAGTAGAAATTCTCGCCTGGCTGGCGCGGCTCGCTCTCGCGGAACGGCGTCTCTGCTCTGCCGCTACCGTAGTGCTCGAACGAACCCAGGTAGTGCTTGGTGCCGGTGACCAGCGCCATGTGCTGCAGCGCTGTGCTGTCCAGGCCTTCGCACAGGTGGCGCAGCATCGCGCTGTTGGCGGCGACGTTTTCCTTTTCGGTGTCGCGCCGCGTCCAGGTGCAGAAGAACACATGGGTGATCGGCAGTCCGCGCAGCGCGGCTGCGGTGGCGTCGCGGTCGAGCAGATCGGCCGCGATCGGAATCACGCCTTCCTGCGGGATCGGGCGCCGTGCCAGGCCATAGACGGTCCATCCTTCGGCAACGAGAACGTTCGCCAAGTTGTAGCCGGAGATGCCGGTGACCCCGACCACCAGTGCGGTGCCCTTGCGCATGCGTGGATTCCTTCGACGTAAACCGAACACGCTAGCCGCAGGCCGATGAATGTATGGCGAAAAGCGGCCATGCGCCGCGCGCGGCGCGTCGGCGTGCGTCTCCAGGCGAATTCCTACACCGCTTGCAGGGCTTGGCCGATGGCGGATATCACCGCGGCGGGCGAGGCTATCGACCTGCCTCGTCGCGGTTGTCGCCGCCTGTCGCGATCGCCGCTGTTACCTCTGCACCCTGTTCACGCCAAGGAGCGGCGATCGCATGCAGCTGTATCCTGAATCTGCGCCTGGTTTGGGGTTTGCCGCACCAGGACGTATGCGTGCCGAGGCGATCGCCCCGTTCGGCATCGCCGTCGCCGCCGCGCTCGCCGCGGGCGTACTGGCGGCACTGTGGCTGCCGCGGCTGGCGCCGTGGCCGCTGTCGTTGCTGCTGTTGCTCGGCGGCAGCGCGGTGTGGATCGGCATGCCGCGCTTGCGCTGGCTGGGCGCTCTCGCGGTGGGCTTTGCTTGGCTGGGGCTGATCGCCGGCATGGTCCTGGCGCGGCAATTGCCCGCCGACTGGGAAAAGCGCGTGGCGACGCTACACGGGCAGGTGCTGGAACTGCCGCAGTCCGAGGCGCGGCGCACGCGTTTCATGTTCCGGGTGGACACCGACGCCACGCAGCCGGCGCCATTGCGCGGGCGCCTGCTGCAACTGGCCTGGTACGACGATTTCGGCGCGCACGCGCCTGGTCCGCGCACGGCATTGCACGCCGGCGCGCGCTGGCGCCTGAGCGTGCGCCTGCGCGCGCCGCGCGGGCTCAGCAATCCGGGCGGCTTCGACGCCGAAGCCTATGCGCTGGCGCAACGGATCAGCGCCAGCGGCTACGTGACCGCGGCGCACGAAGCCGCCGAACTGGCGCCTGGGCAGGGCATCGATGCCTGGCGCGAGGGGCTGTCGGCGCGGATTGCGGCCGCGGTGCCAAGCGCGTCGGCGCGTTACGTGCAGGCGCTGGCGCTCGGCGACACGCGCACGCTGGACGATCGCGACTGGCGCATCCTGCGCGCCGCCGGCCTGACCCATCTGATCGCCATTTCCGGCTTCCATGTCGGCCTGGTCGCCGGTGCGTTCGCACTGCTCGCCGGCGGTCTGTGGCGGCTGTGGCCGCGGCTGGGGCGCTATTGGCCGCGCCATCAGGCCGCCGCGTTGCTGGCGGTGCTCGGCGCCGGCGGCTACACCCTGCTGTCGGGCATGGCGCTGCCCACCGTGCGGACCGCACTGATGATCGCGGTCGTCGTGGTCGCGCGGCTGTGGCGGCGCCCGGTGCGGGTGGTCGATGCGCTGGCGCTGGCCGCGATCGTCATGCTGGCCTTAAACCCGCTGGCGGTGCTGTCCGCCGGCTTCTGGCTGAGCTTCCTCGGCGTGGCCTGGCTGGCCTGGTGCATGCCGGCGGCCGGCAGCGGCTGGCGCGGCAAGCTGCGCGAGTTCCTGTCGGCGCAGGGCGTGGCCACGCTGGGCTTGTTGCCGCTGAGCACGATGCTGTTCGGCCAGGCATCGGCCGTCGGTCCGCTCGCCAACCTGCTGGCGATTCCGTGGTGGAGCCTGGTGGTAGTGCCGCTGGCGCTGCTCGGCACCGCGCTGGAGGCGCTGCATGCCGGCGCCGGCGTTTGGGCATGGCGTGCGGCGGCGGCGTGCTTCGACCTGACTTGGCCGCTGTTCGCCGCGCTCGGCGAAAGCCGTTTCGCGCTGTGGTGGCTGCCGGAAGCACGCGACTGGGCGTTGCCGCTGGCGCTGCTGGGCGCGTTCTGGCTGCTGCTGCCGCGCGCGGTGCCGGGCAAGCCGCTGGCGGCGCTGCTGTGGCTGCCGCTGTTCTGGCCGCCGCTGGAGCGGCCGGCCGCGGGCGAGGTGGAACTGGTGATGATCGATGTCGGCCAGGGATTGTCGGTGCTGGTGCTCACCGCGCAGCACCAGTTGCTGTACGACGCCGGCCCGGCGATCAAGGACGGCTATGACGCCGGCGAGCGCGCGGTGGTGCCGGCGCTGCACGCGCTCGGCGTGTCGCGGCTGGACCGCACCGTGATCAGCCACGGCGACAACGACCATGCCGGCGGGTTCGAGGCGGTGCGCGCGGCGCTCCCGGTCGGCCTGGCCGAGGCGCCGGCCGGCGCGCCGGTGCGGGTGGACCGGCCGTGCCTGGCCGGCACCGCCTGGGAATGGGATGGAGTGCGTTTTCGCTTCCTGCATCCGGCGCCAGGCTTTCCCTATCTCGACAACGAGTCGAGCTGCGTGCTGCGGGTGGAAAGCGCGCATGGCGCGATGCTGCTCACCGGCGACATCGGCGAGGTGGTCGAGAGCCGCCTGCTGCGCCAGGCGCCGCAGGACCTGCGCGCCGAGGTGGTGCTGGCGCCGCATCACGGCAGCGCGCATTCCTCGCAGGCGGCCTTCGTCGCCGCCACCGGCGCGCGCCTGGTGCTGATCTCGGCGGGCGAGGGCAACCGCTTCGGCCATCCGCGGCCGGCGGTGGTGGCCCGCTGGCAGGCGTCCGGCGCCGAGGTCGCGACCACGCCGCAGGCCGGCGCGCTGCGCGTGTGGCTGGGACGCGCCGGCCTGCAACTGCGCGAACGGCGGCCGTGGCGGGCGCGGCTGTGGGATGCCGCGGAGCGGGCACGGGCGGCTGCTATCCTATCGGCCGGTGAACGAACGGCAGAACGTGCCGGAGGGTTGCGACGTGTGGGAACTGGTCAAGGCCGGTGGCTGGCCGATGGTGCCGTTGCTGCTGTTGGGCGTGGTCGCGCTGGCGATCGTGCTGGAGCGGTTCTGGAGCCTGCGCCGTAGCGAAGTGCTGCCGCCGGGGCTGGGCCAGGAAGTGCGCAACTGGGCCACCCGCGGCAAGCTCGACCCCACCCACATCGAGTCGCTGCGACGCAATTCGGCGCTGGGCGAGCTGCTCGCCGCCGGCCTGGACGTGCGCAACCGGCCGCGCGCGATCGTCCGCGAACGCATCGAGGACACCGGCCGCCACGTCGTGCATCGCATGGAGCGGTTCCTGAACGCGTTGGGCACGGTGGCCTCGGCCGGGCCGCTGCTTGGCCTGCTCGGCACCGTGGTCGGCATGATCCAGATGTTCCTGGGCATCCTCGACCATGGCGTCGGCGACGTGAACCAGCTCGCTGGCGGCATCGGCAAGGCCCTGGTGTGCACCGCCACCGGCATGATCATCGCGGTGCCGGCACTGGTCTTCCATCGCTATTTCAAGGGCCGCATCGCCGGCTACATCATCGAGATGGAGCGCGAAGCCACCGCCTTGAGCGATGTCCTCGACGGCCATGGCCGCGACGGCGCGCCGACCCCGGCCGCGGCACGCCCGGCTTCGCGCAGCGGTGCCGCTGCGCAGGCCAAGGGCTGACCGGTGCGGATCCGCGACGACCGCATCCAGGACGAGCCGCAGATCGACCTGGTGCCCCTGATCGACGTCATTCTTGTCCTGATCATCTTCTTCGTAGTGACCACCACCTTCGACGCCCGTTCCACGTTGCAGCTGCAGCTCCCCAACGCCAGCGACCAACACAATCCGGCGCCGCCGCGCGCACTGAGCGTGCTGGTCAACGCTGACGGGCATTACTTCGTCAACGACCAGGAAGTGCTGCGCACCGACGTGGCGTCGGTCAAGCGCAGCATCGTCCAGGTCGCCGGCGACGACCGCACGCAGCCGGTGCTGCTGCGTGCCGATGCGCGCACTCCCTACCAGGCCGTGGTCACCGCGCAGGACGCGCTGGGCCAGCTCGGCTTCCGCCGCATCGCCATCGCCACCGCGCCGGAAGTCAAGCGGTGAGTGCGACGTCGGCACCGGTCTGGCCGATCTACCGTCGGCTGCTCGGCTATACCCACGCCTATTGGGCGATGCTGACGGCGGCGGTGGTGGCAATGGTGATCGAGGCCACCGCCGGCTATTTCTTCACCCGGCTGATGGATCCGCTGGTCAACCGCGGCTTCGTCAACCCCGAGGCGCGCATGGCGGTACTGCTGCCGCTGGCGATCCTGGGCCTGTTCCTGATGCGCAGCGTCGCCACCTTCGTCGGCGACTACTGCATGGCCCGCACCGGGCGCAGCGTGGTGCGCGACCTGCGCGAGCAGGTGCTGGCCAAGTACCTGCACCTGCCGTCCTCGCACTTCGACGTGGAGGCCACGCCGGTGATGGTCAGCCGCCTGAACTTCGATACCGAACAGGTCACCCAGGCCGCCTCCGATGCATTGAAGACGCTGGTGGCCGATACCCTGACCATCATCGGCATGCTGATCGTGATGCTGCAGATGAGCGTCAAGGTGACCTTGGCGCTGCTGGTGGTGGCGCCGCTCATTGGGGTCATCGTGTCCTATGTCGGCAAGCGCTACCGCAAGATCAGCCGCGGCATCCAGGACGGCATGGGCTCGATGGCGCAGCGTGCCGAGCAGTCGCTGGGGGCGCAGCAGGAAGTGAAGGTGCACGGCACCCAGACGCTGGAAATCAGCTATTACGCGGCGCTGGCCAACCGCATGCTGGGCCTGAACATGAAGGTCGAGACCACCCGCGCGCTGGCCTCGAGCATGGTCCAGTTCCTGGCCGCGGTGGCGCTGGCGGCGATCGTCTGGGTCGCCACCCGCGAGGCGCTGGCCGGGCGCCTCAACGCCGGCCAGTTCATGGCGCTGATGACCTCGATGATGGCGATCATCCCGTCGCTGCGCCGGCTGACCAGCGTGCAGACCTCGATCTCGCGCGGCGTGGCCGCGGCCGAGCGGCTGTTCTCGATCCTGGACACGCCGGAAGAACGCGACAGCGGCAGCGTGTCGGTGCAGCGCGTGCGCGGCGAACTGGCGTTCGATCAGGTGATGCTGCGCTACCACCAGGACGGCGGCCTGGCCCTGGACGACATCAGCTTCACGGCCAAGCCGGGCACGGTCACCGCCATCGTCGGTCGTTCCGGCAGCGGCAAGACCAGCCTGGTGCGGCTGGTGCCGCGCTTCTACGAACCCAGCGGCGGCAGCATCACGCTGGACGGGGTGCCGCTGCACGACTACCGCCTGCACGACCTGCGCCGGCAGATCGCATTGGTCGGGCAGCGGGTGATGCTGTTCGACGACACCATCGCCGCCAACATCGCCTACGGCACGCGGGCCAGCGACGCGCAGATCCGCGCCGCGGCCGAGGCGGCCAATGCCTGGGAATTCATCGAACGGTTGCCGCTGCAGCTGCGCACCCAGGTCGGCGAGAACGGTGCGCTGTTGTCCGGCGGCCAGCGCCAGCGCCTGGCGATCGCCCGCGCGATCCTGCGCGACGCGCCGATCCTGATCCTCGACGAAGCCACCGCCGCGCTGGACAACGAATCCGAGCGCCTGGTGCAGGACGCGCTGCACCGGCTGATGCCGGAGCGCACCACGCTGGTCATCGCGCACCGCCTGTCCACCATCGAACATGCCGACCAGGTGCTGGTGATGGATCACGGCCGCATCGTCGAGCGCGGCACCCATCACGCGCTGCTCGCCCAGGGCGGCCTGTATGCCCACCTGCACAGCATGCAGTTCCGCGAAAGGCAGCCCTGATGAGCGGTCGCGGGCCACACACGCCTGGCTTCTGGTATGGCCAGGGCACGCCGCCGCTGTACGCGCAGCTGCTGACCCCGCTGTACGCGGCGGCCATTGGCCTGCGCCGTGCGCTGTACCGGCGCGGCTGGCGCAAGCGCCACAGCATCGCGGTGCCGGTGGTGGTGGTCGGTAACCTTACCGCCGGCGGCACCGGCAAGACTCCGCTGACCATCGCCCTGGTGCGCAAGCTGCAGGACGCCGGCTGGAAACCGGGCGTGGCCACCCGCGGCTATGGCCGCAGTCAGGACCAGGTCGCGCGCTGGATCGAGCCTGGCACCACGCCCGAACTCGGTGGCGACGAGCCGGTGCTGATCGCACACAAGACCGGCGTGCCGGTGCGGGTGGACCGCGACCGCGTCGCCGCCGCACGCGCGCTGCTGCAGGCCGGCTGCGACATCGTGGTCTGCGACGACGGCCTGCAGCACTATCGGCTGCAGCGCGACATCGAGATCGAAGTGGTCGACGCCCATCGCCGCTACGGCAATGGCCGCCTGCTGCCGGCCGGGCCGCTGCGCGAGCCGGTGGCGCGCGGCCGCGAATGCGATTTCCGGGTCATCAACCTTGGCCAGGCCAGCGATGTCGGCGAAGTTCAGGCCGGTTTCGGCGAGTGGGCGATGCGCCTGCGCATCGACAGCGCGCAACCGCTGCAGGGCGGCCGCGCGCGCGCCCTGCGCGGCTTCGCCGGGCAGCGCGTGCATGCCGTCGCCGGCATCGCCCATCCGCAGCGCTTCTTCGACATGCTGCGCGCGCACGGCATCGGCGTGGTGCCGCACGCGTTTCCCGACCATCACCGCTACCGCGCCGCCGACCTGTCGTTCGGCAGCGAACTGCCGGTGCTGATGACCGAGAAGGACGCGGTCAAGTGTGCGTCGCTGGTCAACGACTGGTGCTTCAGCGTGCCGCTGCTGGCCGAGTTGCCGGCAGCGTTCTGGATCGGCCTGCTCGACCGACTGGACAAGCTGCGCGGGCGCAGCGGCGACGCCATCGAATAGCGGTTCGCAAACAGCGCATCCGTGACCTTTGCAGGCACGTACCACGGCAGGCCAATCATTTAGGAGCAACTGTCTTCAGTCGCGACGAGCGCAGTGGTGAATGTTCCGAACCTGCATGTAGTCGGGACTGAAGTCCCTCCCACAAGAGGCCTCGCCGCTTCGCGGCGCCGGTGGAATCCTTGTGGGAGCGACTTCAGTCGCGACGAATGCAGCGGCGGGCCTTCCGACTTCGGAAGTTGTCGCGGCTGAAACCACTCTTACAGCGCACCAGTAGGCTATCCGCAGGCCGTGTAGGACTTCAGTCGCGACAGGTTTTACCGGTAACGCCCGTCGCGACGGAAGTCGCTCCCACACGGTCCCGCGCTGGCTGCGGTGCCGGGTCGAAATGGCGTAGACCGGCCACGGGAAGGCGTTGTGCGCGTTTGTGCTGCCATCGCGGACCAGCCGTCGCCGACGCTGCAGACGCGTTCGCCCAAGCAGAGCAAGGGCAGAGCGCGATCGGTAGGGTCTATAGAATGGCAGCAATGGCGAGCGCCACGCGCTCGGCGGCGGCTGGCGTGCCTGGCTGCAGCGAACCGGCTGCCGCCGCCGAGCCTTCGAAGACGCGTTGCCCCCATCGACCACGGAGAAGACCATCCATGTTTGGATCCCACGCATTCCAGCATTCAGCCGCCGCCGCCGCCGCCGCCGCCGGCGCACGCCGCGCATGAGCGCCATGCACGCGCCGCCGCCGCCGTTCGTGGTCGCCATTCCGGCGCGCTACGCCGCTTCGCGCCTGCCCGGCAAGCCGCTGCGCCTGCTCGGCGGCGAACCGCTGGTACGGCATGTGGCGCGCCGTGCGCTCGGCGCCGGTGCGCAGCAGGTGTGGGTGGCCGCGGACGATCCGCGCATCGCCGCGGCGGTGGCCGATCTGGAAGGCGTGCACGTGGTGCTGACCTCGGCGGCGCACGTCTCCGGCACCGATCGCCTGGCCGAATGCGCCGACCTCGCCGGCTGGGACGACGCCACCCTGGTGGTCAACCTGCAGGGCGACGAACCGTTCGCGCCGGCCGCCGGCATCGTCGTGGTGGCGCAGGCGCTGGCCGCCAGCGGCGCGGAGATGGCGACGCTGGGCACGCCGGTGGAATCGGCCGAGAGCCTGTTCGATCCGAACGTGGTCAAGCTGGTGCGCAACGCACAGGGCGATGCGCTGTATTTCAGCCGCGCGCCGATCCCCTGGCACCGCGACGCGTTCGCCGCCTCGCGCGCACGGCTGCCGCCAGGCCCGTGGCTGCGCCATATCGGCATCTACGCCTACCGCGCCGGGTTCTTGCGCCGTTTCGCGGCGATGCCGCCGGGCGGCCTGGAACAGCTGGAGGCGCTGGAGCAGCTGCGGGTGCTGGAAGCCGGCTTCCGCATCGCGGTGGCGCTGTCGCCTGAGCCGTTCCCGCCCGGGGTGGACACGCCCGAGGACCTGGCCCGCGCCGAGGCGCACCTGCAGGCCCTGGCATGAAGCTGCTGCTGGTGTGCCTGGGCAACATCTGCCGCTCGCCCATGGCGGAGGGCGCGCTGCGCCATCACCTGCAGCGCTCGCCGCTGGCCGGCCGGGTGCAGGTGGATTCGGCCGGGACCGGCGACTGGCACAGCGGCGAGGCGCCGGACCGGCGCGCCATCGCCTGCGCCCGCGGCCATGGCGTGGACATCGCCGGGCTGCGCGCGCGCCAGCTGCAGGCCGCCGACTTCGCCGACTTCGACTGGATCCTGTGCGCCGACGCCAGCAACCTGCGCAATGTGCGCCAGCGCGCCCCGGCCGCCGCGCTGCAACGGGTGGCGCTGTGGCTGCCGTGGGCGGGCCTGGACGGGCGCCGCGAGATCCCCGATCCGTACACCGGCGGCAGCGATCACTTCGAGGACGTCTGGCGCCTTGTAGACGATGCCGCCGCCGGTAGCGTGGCGCGCCTGTCCGCCGACGGCGGCTCCGGCATAATCGGCCGATGAACGCGATCGCCGCCCTGGAACTGCCGCAGCCTGGCATCTGGCTCAACGCCGCGCCGACCACGTTGCGCGAGCAGCAGGGGCGCGCGCTGGTGCTGGCCTTCGTCAACGCCGCCTCGGTATGGTGCGCGCAGCGTCTGGGCGAACTGGCGCAGTGGCAGGCGCGCAATCCGGGGCGTTTGCAGCTGATCGTGGTGCAGGTGCCGCGTTTCGACAGCGAGCGCGAACCGCAGCGCGCGCTGAAACTGCTGCGCAGCCAGGGCGTATCGGCACCGATCCTGCTCGACGCCGACTGGGCCGCCTGGCAGCGTTTCGCCGTGCAGGCGTGGCCGACCCTGGTGCTACTCGATGCCGGCGGTTACGAGCGCGAGCGCCTGGTCGGGATCGGCGGCGCGGATCTGGAAAAGGCGCTCAACGCGCTGTGCGCCGGGCAATCGCTGCCGCTGGACGAGGAACTGCGCGATGCGCGCGAAACCCAGCCCGAGCCGCGCCTGCCGCTGCGCTTCCCGGTCGGCCTGGCGCTCGCCGACGATCGCCTGTACATCGCCGACAGCGGCCACCACCGCATTCTCGAATGCACCACCGGCGGCCGCGTGCTGCGCCAGTTCGGGCTGGGCACCGCCGATTTCATCGACGGCGGCATCGGCGAAGCGGCGTTCCACCGTCCGCGCGGGCTGGCGCTGGAGCGCGGTGTGCTGTATGTCGCCGACACCGGCAACCACGCGCTGCGCCGGATCAACCTGCTCAGCGGCCACGTCGATACCCTGTGCGGCAACGGCCGCGTCGGTGAACCGGTCGAAGGCCCGGTGCAGCACCCGCAGCAGGCGCCGCTGAACCACCCGCAGGACCTGGTGGTGGCCGACAACCAGGTGCACATCGCGATGGCCGGCGACAACCGCATCTGGAGTTACGAGCTCGGCAACCGCAGCCTGCGCTGGCGCGCCGGCGCAGGCGCGCTGGAACTGCGCGACGGCAGCGGCCACCTGGCCGCGTTCGCGCAGCCGTGCAGCCTGGCCGCGGTGCAACAGGTGCTGTACGTGTGCGACGCGCTGGGGTCGGCGGTGCGTGCGCTGCAATTGCGCGGCGACCTGGTGCAGACCCTGCTCGGTGGGCATGGGCCGTGGGACTTCGGCAACGAAGACGGCCCGCGCAGCCGCGCGCGGCTGCAGTTTCCGCAGGCGATCGCGCTAAGCCCGGATGCGCCGCTGCTGTGGATCGCCGACAGCGGCAACGGCAGCCTGCGCAGCCTGCGCCTGGGCGGCGGCGAACTGTCGACCACGCCCTTGCCGCGGCGCCTGCATGGCCCGGCCGGGCTGGCGGTGAGCGCCGGCACGGTGTGGATCGCCGAGGCCGATGCCCACGCGGTGTTGCGCTACGACATCGCCAGCGGCGAACTGAGCGACGTGCCGATCAGCGAATGACCGCATCCGCACTGCCCCCGTTCGACGGCAAGGCCTTCGCCGCCAACCTCAGCACCGCGCCCGGCGTGTACCGCATGTACGCGGCCGACGACACCTTGCTCTACGTCGGCAAGGCCGGCGCGCTGCGCAAGCGCGTGTCCAGCTATTTCAGCGCCTCGCCGAAGAACGCGCGGACCATGGCGATGCTGGCCCAGGTCGCACGCATGGACGTCACCGTGACCCGCAGCGAAGGCGAGGCGCTGCTGCTGGAAAACCAGCTGATCAAGTCGCTGGCGCCGCGCTACAACGTGTCGCTGCGCGACGACAAGAGCTATCCCTACGTGCTGCTGACCCGCGAGGAGTGGCCGCGGATCGCGCTGCACCGCGGCCCGCGCGCGGTGCTCGGGCGCTACTTCGGCCCGTATCCCGGCGTCACTGCCGTGCGCGAGACGCTGAACCTGATGCACAAGCTGTTCAAGCTGCGCAGCTGCGAGGACAGCGTGTTCCGCAACCGCTCGCGGCCGTGCCTGCAGTACCAGATCGGCCGCTGCAGCGCGCCGTGCGTGGCGTTGGTGGCGGCCGACGACTACGCCGAATCGGTGCGCCGCGCGACGATGTTCCTGGACGGGCGCAGCGACCAGCTCGGCGAGGAACTGGTGCAGGCGATGCAGGCCGCCAGCGAACAGCTTGAGTTCGAACGCGCTGCGCGCCTGCGCGACCTGCTCGGCTCGCTGCGCAGCATGCAGAGCCGGCAATACGTGGACGGCCGCGCCGCCGACCTGGACGTGCTCGCCTGCGCGATGCAGGGCGCCAACGCCTGCGTGCTGCTGCTGGCGTTCCGCGACGGCCGCAATCTCGGCACCCGCGCGTTCTTCCCCAAGACCAACGGCGAGGACAGCGCCGCCGAAGTGCTCGGCGCGTTCGTGTCGCAGTACTACGCCGAACAGCCGCCGCCGCGCGAGGTGCTGCTGGACCGTGAGATCCCCGACGCCGAGCTGATCGAAGCGGCGCTGGGTTCGGCCGCCGAGCGCAAGGTGCAATTGCGCTGGAACGTGCGCGGCGAGCGCGCCGGCTACCTGGAGCTGGCCAGCCGCAACGCGCAGGCCACGCTGGCCACCGAACTCACCAGCCGCAACGCGCAGCACGCGCGCAGCGAGGCCTTGCGCGAGATGCTGGGGCTGGCCGAGCCGGTCCGGCGCGCGGAGTGCTTCGACATCAGCCACACCATGGGCGAGGCCACCGTGGCCTCGTGCGTGGTGTTCGACGCCAGCGGCCCGGTGCGCAGCCAGTACCGGCGCTACAACATCAGCGGCATCGAGCCGGGCGACGACTACGCGGCGATGCGCCAGGCGATCGAACGCCGTTTCCGCCGCGCCGCGGAGGGCGACAAGGCCGACGTGGTGCTGCCCGACGTGTTGCTGATCGACGGCGGCGCCGGCCAGCTGGCGCAGGCCAACGCCGCGCTCGCCGACCTGGGCGTGGACGGCATCCTGGTGATCGGCGTGGCCAAGGGCGCCGAACGCCGCGCCGGCCACGAGACCCTGGTGATGCCGGACGGGCGCGAACTGCGCCCCGGCGCGGCCTCGCCGGCGCTGCAGTTCATTCAGCAGGTACGTGACGAGGCGCACCGTTTCGCGATCACCGGCCACCGCGGGCGGCGCCAGAAAGCGCGCATGACCAGCAAGCTGGAAGACATCGCCGGCATCGGTCCGCGCCGCCGCGCCAGCCTGTTGAAGCATTTCGGCGGGCTGGCCGGGCTCAAGGCCGCCGGCGAAGCGGAGATCGCGCGCGTGGAAGGCATCAACGACGCACTCGCCGCGCGAATCTACGCTAACCTGCACGGACTGCCGGTGCCCGATCCGGCAGGCGAGTAGAGCAGTGCAATGAAGTTGACCATCCCCACCTGGCTGACGCTGCTGCGCATCGTGATGATTCCGGTGTTGGTGCTGGTGTTCTACCTCCCGTACAAGTGGACGAATTTCGCCTCGGCGACGATCTTCGGCCTGGCCGCGTTCACCGACTGGCTTGACGGCTGGGTGGCGCGGCGCTACCACCAATATTCGGCGTTCGGCGCGTTCCTGGACCCGGTGGCCGACAAGCTGATGGTCGCGGTGGCGCTGTTCCTGATCGTGCAGGGCCACCCGACGCCGTGGATGGCGTTCTGGGCGGCGGTGATCGTCGGCCGCGAGATCGCGGTGTCGGCGCTGCGCGAGTGGATGGCCGAGATCGGCCAGCGCGCCAAGGTGCGGGTGGCGATGATCGGCAAGGTCAAGACCACCGCACAGATGGTCGCGCTGCTGTGCCTGCTGTACTCGGTGATGCCCGACGGTTCGCCGCCGGAGAGCGTGTGGATGGGCCTGTTCATCTTCCACATCGGCGACTGGACGCTGGCGATCGCCTCGATCCTGACCCTGCTGTCCGGCATCCAGTACCTGCATGCGGCCTGGCCGAGCCTGCGCGCCGACGAGCGCGCCGCGGTGGCGGACAAGAATGCGAAGAAAATCGAAGGCAATGGTTGACAGCCTGCCGGTTCCCGGTAGAATTCGCGGCCTCAAGCGGGAATAGCTCAGTTGGTAGAGCGCAACCTTGCCAAGGTTGAGGTCGCGAGTTCGAGTCTCGTTTCCCGCTCCATATTTTGATCTACAGACTTCCACTTGCGTTTGTGATTCGTTGAAAACAGGAGCTTCGGCTCCTTTTTTCATTCCAGCAAACGCCACGGACATCTACCGAAAGCCAGCGTTTTTGAGGCCCAGATTGAGGCCAAAGAAGATGGACGGTGCCGGTTCCCGATCGTTGCTGGGGTTAGGTCAGGATGACCAGCAGCATCGAGCCATAAGTAGTGGCTAACAAAACCATGGAAGCCGCCGTACACAGATGACGCAGTAGGAACATGCGGATGACCGGATTGGTGGCTATAGGGAATGTCACCATCACGCACCGCCAGGGCATCCCGCTGATCTTCTGCGTCACCGGGGCCAATCACTTTCTTTAGCGCATCCGCTGCACAGATGCGTAGACGTGTCGTTAAACAGCTTGCACAACTCTTAATACTTTCATTTTTGCGGCCCGGCATCGCGTTCTTCCGGCAAAAATGCTGGCGCCTGCATGCGCGATCAGGCAAAGTCCGGGTGTTCGTCGCGCGGCCCGTGGTCGCTCGCATTTCGCAGCGAGGGGCGCGCTGCCTGCCTGTTGCGGCGATCGACGCGGCTGCAAGTCAGTGAAGCGAGAGTTATGGAGATTGGCGAGCGGCGCCGTATTGGCTAAGTTCGCGATGGAGAACGGATCAGGAGAGATGCGTGCACGCCGAAATGATATCCAGTGGAGTTGCCGCGCTACGTCTGAACCAGGATCGGCGCCTGATCCGGGTTACCACAGCGCTGGATCCTGACACCTTCATCGTCAAATGCTTCGAAGGCACGGAAACGGTATCGGCGCCCTATGCGTTCGCCGTCGACCTGCTGTCCGCGCAGCGGCGCCTGGAATTGAAGCAACTGGTCGGCCAGCCGATCCAGCTCAGCCTGGGCGACGAGTTCGACGACCGTGTCGTGCACGGTTACGTCAAGGAGTTCGCGCTGATCGGCGCCGAAAGCGAATTGGCCGCGTATCGCGCCGAGGTCGCCCCGTGGTTCGCGTTTTTGCAGTACACCAGCAATTGCCGCATCTTCCAGGATCTGAGCGTGCTGGAGATCGTCGAGCAGGTGTTCGGCGAATACCCCCAACTGGCCGATTACAAGTACGAGTTGAATGCCGGCAACTTCCCCAAGCTGCCGTACTGCGTGCAGTACAACGAATCGGATTTCACCTTCGTCTCGCGCCTGCTGGAGGACGCCGGCATCTACTACACGTTCGTGCACGCCGAGGGCGCGCACACGATGGTGCTGGCCGACGATTCCACCGCCTCCACGGCACTGGGCGAGCCGGCGCCTGTGGCGTTCGTGTCCGACCAGGGCGTGCTGCGGACGCCCGGCTTGCACAGTTGGTCGGCGCGGCGCCGGGTCGGCCCCACCGCGCATGCGGTGAGTAGCTTCGATTTCAAGCAGCCGCGTACTGCGCTGTCGGCCAGCACGGCGCGGTCGATCCCGGTCGGCGCGCTCCCCGAACTGGAGCGCTACCACTACGACGGCGCGGCGCGTTTCGCCGACAGCCGCGTCGGCGAGGCATTGGCGGCGATCCGTAGCGAGGAAGCGGCGTGGCCCACCAAATTGTTCGAAGGCGCCGGCAACAGTACCGAGCTGCAGGCCGGGGGGTGTTTCACCCTTGAACGGCATCCGGATTTCATCGGCCGCAGCGAGGACGACCGACAGTTCTTCGTCGTGCAGCTGCATCGCGAAGGCCGCAACAACTTCTCCAGCGACTACAGCCAGGCCGAAGCGCCGACCTATCGTTGCAGCGCCACCGCGCTGCGGCGCAAGATCCCGTACCGGCCGCTGCGCGACACGCCGCAGCAGCGCATGCCCGGCCCGCAGACCGCCACCGTGGTCGGGCCGCCGGGCGAGGAGTTGTACGCCGACCGCTACGGGCGAGTGAAGGTGCAGTTCCACTGGGACCGCAAGGGCCAGTTTCGCGAGAACAGCTCGTGCTGGATCCGTAGCGCCAGTCCGTGGGCCGGCGCCGATATGGGCGGCGTGTCGCCGCCGCGTGTGGGCCAGGAGGTGGTGGTGGATTTCCTCGATGGCGATCCGGACCGGCCGATCATCACCGGCCGCGTGTTCAACGAAGACAACATGCCGCCGTTCGGCATGGAGGTCAGCGGCCTGAAGTCCAAGACGGTCAAAGGCGGCGGCTACAACGAAATGACCATGCACGACACCGCCGGCGGCGAGCTGTTGAACATGCGCGCGCAGCGCGACATGGTCACCACCGTGCTCAACGACCAGAACGCGACGGTGAAGAACAACAAGAGCACCAGCGTGGCGGTCGACCACCGCATGGACGTGGGGTCCAACCAGAGCATCAGCGTCGGCGCCAACCGCGGCATCACCGTGACCGGCAACGACACGCTGGGCGTCACCGGCACGCGCAGCACCAGCGTCACCGGCGCGGTCACCGAAACCTACCAGGCCGGCGAGACCAAGACCATCGCCGCGGCCGGCTACACTGAGACCATCACCGGCAATTTCGTCACCACCCTGACCGGCAACTACACCAGCCAGCGCACCGGCGCGTGGAAGGAGACCGTCACCCAGACCTCGCTGCGCCAGGTGATCGGCAAGGTCACCGAGCAGCTGAGCGCCGGGCGCGAGGTCAGCATCACCGGCCTGGACAAACGCAGTGTGCAGGGCGCAGTGGAGGACACCAACGTCGGCGCGCGCACGGTCAGCGTCCAAGGCGACATGGAGCAGGGCATCACCGGCACCCACACGTTGATGGCCAACGGCAACATGACCCTGGCCTCGGGCAGCAACCTCACCGCGACGGTGGGCGGCGCGGCGATCGAGATCCTCGGCGAGAAGATCACCATTTCCGCCGGCGGTTCGGTGATCGTCATCGACGGCTCCGGGGTGTCGGTCAACGGCTCGGAAATCAAGCTGAACTGCTGAAGCCTGGGAGGGCACCCGAAGCGTGAGCAAGAATCCGGTCGAACGACGTATCGAGCTGCTTGGCGATGCGTGGATGCAGGCCAGCGAGGACCCGGCGCTGCGCCTGTTGGTGTGGCGTGTGCCGGCCAACGCCGCGCGCCTGCTGGCCGCCTTCTTCGAGGCGCAGAAACATCCCGGCGACTGGAACGCGCCGGATTACTTCCTGCGCCTGGATACGCCGTTCGACACCGGCTTCGGCTACAGCCGCGCGCTGAAGCAGGCGCTGCACGCCAGCTACCTCGGCAGCCAGAGCGCGCTGCGCGAGCAGGGCGTGGAACTGGGCTGGCCTGGCCCGGGACCCTCGCACCCGGACAGCGCGCTGGGCGTGGCTGAGGTTCTGGATTCCTTCGCCGCCTACCACCAGGTGCATCTGCGCTATCTGGCGGTGGTGCTGGAACCGGAGCGGACCACCTCCGCCGATGCATTCGCGCGCTGGATGGACGCGGCGCTGGCGGCGCCGCCGTCGCCAGCGCTCCGCCTGGTGCTGGTGGACACCCACGAGGATCCGCGCTGGCAGCCGCTGCTGGAGCGGCACGCGGCGATCGCGCGGCGCATCGAGCCGCCGCTGGACATGTTCGACATCGCGCGCGAAACCGCGGCGCAGTCGGGCGGCGCGGGGCCTGCGGTGGCCTACCGGCAGATGCTCAGCGACCTGATGACGGTGCTCGCGCGCGGCAGCGCGACGCAGCTGGCGCAGCGTGTCGAGCGGCCATTGGCGCTGGCCCAGCGGCACGGTTGGCCCGACCAGCAGGTGGTGCTGAACATGATGCTGGCCGGCGGCTGGCTGAAGGAAAAGCAGTATCCGCAGGCCATCGCCAGCTATCGGCAGGCGCGCGAGTGCGGCCTGCAGGCCCTGGCCGTGCAGCACCCTGCCGCGCGCGACCTGGTGATGCAGAGCTGGTACGGCGAGGCCGGCACCTGGTTCGTCGCCGGCCAGCCCGGCCGTGCCGCCGAAACCTACGTCGCCGCGGCCAAGGCCGCCGCCGAGATCCCCAACCCGATGTTCGTGATCGAAGGCTATCGCATGGCCGCGTTCTGCCTGGCCCAGGACGGTCAACGCGAGGCCGCGCGCGCGCATGGGTTGGAGGCGATCCGTGCGGCCAAGCCGTTGCCGCCCGCGGACCGCCGCACCACCACCTTGCCGCAAACGCTGCAGGATCTGCTGCTGCTACAGGACAGGCCGCGCGCGCAGAAGCTTGAGCAGTGCGCCGCGTCGTATCTACAAGCGGTGGCCGCGCTGCACGCGCAGGCCGAGGCGCAGGCCGCGCAGCTCGGGCCGCGCCCGGACAGCGCGCAACTGGATCGCATCGAGGCCGCGCTGCATGCCGGTTTCGAACAGGTTTTCCATCGCGTCGCGCAGGAGCGCGAACGCCTGATCCAGGGCGGCGACGCGTTCTTCCGCAAGGTGGTGGCGGTGGGGCGCGACTTCCTGCATCCGACCTGGAACGGGCTGCCGGACATCCGCCATCCGCTGGACAACGAGATCCCCGCCTGGACCGAGCCGCCGGCGACGCAGCCGTTGCCCGATCCGTCCGCCCTGACCGGTTCCGCCGCCGCGTGCGACGCGCAGGCGCCGGGGCGTTCCGGACTGACCGAGGCCACCGCATGAGCGCGCGCAAACTGGCCGTGCTGGCTGTGTTCGCGGTGATCGGCATGGTCGCGGCGGCGTGGCTGGGCGTGGAGCATCGCGACGATGTGCGCGCGTTCCTGCGCGCGCTGGCCCGTGCACTGTAGCGACGAAGGAGCGTAGCGATGAGCACCGCCGCCAAGCATTTCGACCCGCAGCTGGGCATCGACATCCACATGTATCAGCTGCCGCCGTTTCCGCTGCCCACGCCGCATATCGGCATCGTGCTGGACCCGTTCGACTACCTACCGTTCCTCGGCGCCACGGTCACCGTCAACGGGGTCAAACGCGCCACCGCCGGCACCGGCGGGCTGGACATCCATATTCCGCTGGGCGCGTGGGCGCCGCAGCTGAGCCTGCCGATGGGGCCGCAGTACGACGGCGAAGAGATCTTCATGGGCAGCAAGACGGTGTCGGCCGACGGCGACCCGTTCTCGCGGCTGGCGGTACCGGTGCTGGACTGCAACCTGGCCGGGCTGATCCCGCCGTTCCGGATCAAGAAACTGAAGAAGCCGCTGCGTTCGCTGTGGCTGCCGACCGGCATCAATGTGGCCATCCCGAGCAACGTGCAAGTCGGCGGGCCACTGACCGTGTCGTGGATGACGCTGGGGTTGCATGCCGGCTTCGCCGCGCTGGGCGCGCTGCGCCGCTCCACGCTGGGCGTGCGGGCGGCGAAGGCGTTCAAGGGCCTGCGGCAGCATGTGTTCAAGCACATGGATTCGGGCTTCCTCAAGTGCAAGGTGCTGCGCGCCGAGCCGGTGGACATCCGCGACGGCAGCGTGTCGGTGCAACACGAGGACTTCGCGATCCCCGGGCGGCTGCCGCTGGCCTGGTCGCGCGGCTACGGCTCGGCGCGCGGCGAGGAGGCCGGCGCCTGCGGCCACGGCTGGCAGACGCCGGCCGACATCCGCCTGGAGATCGACGCCGACGGCGTGGTGCTGTTCCATGACGGCCACAGCGTGGCCGTGTTCCCGCAGCTGCCGGACGCCGACGGCGTCCCGGTCGTCGAGTTCGTCGACGGCGCGCGGCTGCTGCGCGAAGGCACCGACCTGCTGGTGCGGACCAAGTCCGACCTGCGCTACCGCTTCGCCTATGCGCCGGCGGCCGGCGTTGGCGTGCTGCCGCGCGCGCAAACCTTGCCGATCGCGCAGGTCGAGGACGCCTGCGGCAACCATTGGCGCTTCGAGCGCGGCGACGGCCACCTGGTGCGCATCGTCGAACGCGGCGTGGGCGGGCTGCAGGGCCGCTTCATCGAGGTGCAGTCGCGGCACGGCCGCATCGACCGCCTGCAACTGCACGATCCGGCCACCGGCCTGACCCATCCGCTGGTGGCCTATCGCTATGTGGAAGGCGACCTGGTCGCCGCCGAGGACGCGCTGGGCGTGCCGCGCACGTTCGCGTACCGCCAGCACCGCATGGTCCGGCATACCGATCGCATCGGCCTGTCGTTCCACTACGCCTACGACGCGCAGTGGCGGGTGGTGCACGCCTGGGGCGACGGCGGCCTGTACGACTACCGTTTCGCCTACGACGCCCTGCTGCGCGAGACCCAGGTGACCGACTCGCTGGGCCACGTGTCGCTGGTGAAGTTCGACGAGCACCGCCTGCCGCTGTGCGAGATCGATGCGTTGGACGGGGTCACCGTGTTCGAGTACGACGCGGTTGGCCGCACCGTGGCGGTCACCGACGCCGAGGGCCTGCGCACCGCGTTCGGCTACGACGCGCGCGGCAACCTGTTGCGCCTGCGCCGCGCCGACGGCAGCACGCTGCACCAGGTCTACGACGAGGACGACCGGCTGCTGTCGGTCACCGACCCGGGCGGCCACGCCTGGCACCAGGTGCACGACGCGCGCGGGCTGCTGCAGTCGCAGACCGATCCGCTGGGCGCCACCACGCACTATGACTACGACGCGCAGGGGCTGCTGGTGGCGCAGCGCAACCCGCGCGGCGCGCAGACCGAGCTGGGCTACGACCGCTACGGCCTGCTGGCGTCGTTGCGCGACGCGCTGGGCCACGAGAGCCGCTACGCGCACGACGCGCTGGGGCGGCTGCACCGGCAGGTCGATCCGTTGGGCCAGGCCACGCACTACGACTACGACGCCAAGGGCCGGCTGCTGCGCGTGCGCTCGGCCGACGGCGGGCAGGTGCAGTGCGATTACGACGCCGAGGACCAGCTGGTGCGCTACGTGGACGAAGCCGGGGCGCAGACCCGGCTGCACTACGTAGGCATCGGCCAGATCGGCAAGCGCGTGCAGCCGGACGGGCACACGGTGGAATACCGCTACGACAGCGAAGAACAGCTGGTGGCGGTGATCAACCAGCGCGGCGAGGCGTACCGGCTGCGCCGCGACCCGCTGGGCCGCATCGTCGAGGAAACCGACTACTGGGGCCAGTCGCGGCACTACCAGTACGACGCCTGCGGGCGGCTGACCGCGACGATCGACCCGCTGGGCCAGCGCATCGGCTTCGCCACCGACGCGCTCGGGCGCATCGTCAAGAAGACCTTGCCGGACATACGCACGCCGGGCCAGCAGGTGCAGGAGCAGTTCGCCTACGACGCGCGCGGGCAGCTGGTGGAACTGCGCAACCGGCATCGCACCGCCACGCGCAGGTTCGACGCGCTGGGGCAGGTGCTGGAAGAAGTGCAGGACGGGTTCCGCGTCGGCTACGGCTACGACGCCGTGGGCAACCGCGTGCTGCGCGAGACCTCGGCGGGCAACCGGATCGCGTTCGGCTACGACCTGCGCGACCAGGTGGTCGAGGTGGCGATCAACGACGACGCGCCGATCGCCATCGAGCGCGACGCGCTGGGCCGCGCCACGCGCGAGCAGCTCAGCGCGCAGGTGCAGCGCCAGTTCCAGTACGACGGGCGCAGCCTACTGACCGCGCAGTCGGTCCTCAAAGACGCCGTGCCGCTGTTCGAAACCACGTACGACTACGACCGCGCCGGCAACCTGACCCACCGCCGCGACAGCGCGCAGGGCGTGGACGAATACCGCTACGACGTGCTGGGCCGGCTGCTGCAGCACACCGACCCGAAGGGCCGCATCGAGCGCTTCTTCAACGACCCGGCCGGCGACCGCCTGGCCACGCGCGTGCAGCAAGTGCAGCTGCGCAAGGTGGCCGGCGGCGACGACGACCAGCAGGTGCAGTGGACCCGTGAGGGCAGCTACGCCGGCGTGCACTACGTGTTCGACCGTGCCGGCGACCTGATCCGCAAGGGCAGCCCCAACGGCCCGGAACCGGACGACCTGGACCTGCTCTGGGACGCCAACCACCGCCTGGCCGAAAGCCGCAAGGCGGGCCAAACCACCCACTACGGCTACGACCCGCTGGGCCGGCGCGTGTTCAAGCGCAACCCGACCCACACCACCTGGTTCTACTGGGACGGCGACGCGCTGCTGGGCGAAGTGAAGCAGGCCCACGACGAACCGGACGCGGCGCCGGTGTGGATGGGCAATGTCGCGAACCTGATCGAGGCCAAGCGCCGTAAGGAGAAGCTCGCGAAGCTGCACGATCGCACGCGGGAATACGTGTATTACCCGGGCAGTTTTGTGCCGCTGGCGTTGATCGAGAAGGAACTCAAGCCGGCGGGGGCAGAGCTGGCGGATACGGAAAATCAAGTGAACAAAATGATAAAGAATGAGGCAGTCAAACCGGGGGAAAATTCGCTCATGCCTGCCGCGCCGGCAAAAGCGCTAGGCGTACTCGGTGGCACCGCATTACTGCGGGGCTCCGTACTATCAAACTTGAAGGCCAATGATAGCAAATCGCATGAGCCTGAATCAGGCGGCTTGGGCTGGCTCGGCGAAGTGGAATTAATAAAAAGTGAATCGTCGGTAACAGTATTTTCTTTATCAAGTCAGGAAAAAGAACTTGGGGATACGGCTACTCGACCACATCCCGCGGAATTAATATCGGGGATGGGGTCGCAAAATGAAACTAGAGAAATAGCCGCTCCCAGCAAAAAATATAGTTTGCCCGACGCCCACCCCTTTGCGGAGCGTTCATTGCCGGCCTTGCCAAAAGAATTGCGTCCAATTGTATATCACTATCACGTAGACCCAAACGGATGTCCTGCGCGGCTGTCTGCGGCCTCCGGGGACTTGGTTTGGTCGGTGGTATATAACGCTTGGGGAGAGGTGAGTGAATATTTGATATCCATTGCTGAAAATTGCCTGCGGTTTCAGGGGCAGTACTATGATTTTGAAACAGGGTTGCACTATAATCGATATCGATATTACGAAAGCGCTGCGGGCCAATACGTGTCCCGCGATCCAGTCGGGCTAGTTGGAGGTATGAACTGTCATTCGTACGTGCAAAATCCGTTTGCATGGATTGACCCGCTCGGGTTATGGGGCGAGCCAATGAACGGCGCGTCCGCGACAGTAACCGTTGGCGATATTTCACGGCGTGCTAGCAGTAGTAGCGCTGGGCATGCGGAGATAAATGCATTAAACTGGTTCTTGGATGAGGGAGGTGGTTTTGACGGTAAAAAGGTGGTAATCAGTGACGTGGTGGGTCACTTCAAAAGCGGCGAGCTACCCGTCGGAGTTTGTACGGGATGCCGAACTAACATATTCGACCTGTTGCAGCAAGGCAATGCTTCTAGCGTGGTAATTCCAAAGACTGTTGGAAATAGATTCGTTGGAAATATCGAGATTAATTCTTCTGATTTTGCTCGAGTTGGCCGTGAGATCAGAGGTGTTTATGATGGTGCGGGGACTAATAAGCAGAAGTCCGACAAAGCATGGAAAGTTCTGGAGGGTGTGCAGTGCAGAAAATAAAGAACCCAAAATTCTCGGTTCTTTCTTATGATTGGAGAAGTCCTAAGATGCGGGTTTCAGCAGAGCCTTCCCTATACCTTGACTTGGAGCGCTCCGAACTCGAATTGGATCAGAATCCGCTCGGTGACAGAATTCTTTGCCCTGTATCCGATTTAAAGTTTAACGCTAATTTCAGTGGTCTAGAGTTTTCTTCTTTTTGGAAGGGTGAGTCTGAGCAGTTTGACGTAAAAAGCTCATACCTCATAGATAAAGTGATCTATAGTGTAATCAATGAGCTTCTAACGATGCCCAGAGTGGCGAGGGTCGATTTTGGTGATATCTTTGAGTTCTCTTTTGGGAAAGGAAAATTTGTTTCGCTTAATATGATGCGATTATCAAAAGATGGGGTTGTTGAAAAGTCTGTAAGAATCGTAGAGAAGGAAGGTAGCGTATTCATGGTTATCCCAAGCCCTTGGAAACGGCTGGAGCTAAAGAAAATCACTGTCGCCGCAGATCGAATCAATCTAATCTCAGTTGATGATGGTGCATTTGAATATGATCTTTTCTTGCCTGAATGGATTTTTCGCTTTTTGCCGAGAGTTTTTTCATTTATTCCGGGTGCGGTGGATTCTGAAGGGCGCATATTTGGAAATTTAGAATGATTGAACAATCCAACACGCTCGCGCTGCGACGTTGTTGAGTTTTTCAAGAGCCGGGTAATGAGTCGTCTTCCGAGCATGCGCAATCGTCGTCCCGCCGCGTTCTGCCTGGCCCAGGACGGTCAACGCGAGGCCGCGCGCGCGCATGGGTTGGAGGCGATCCGTGCGGCCAAGCCGTTGCCGCCCGCGGACCGCCGCACCACCACCTTGCCGCAAACGCTGCAGGATCTGCTGCTGCTACAGGACAGGCCGCGCGCGCAGAAGCTTGAGCAGTGCGCCGCGTCGTATCTACAAGCGGTGGCCGCGCTGCACGCGCAGGCCGAGGCGCAGGCCGCGCAGCTCGGGCCGCGCCCGGACAGCGCGCAACTGGATCGCATCGAGGCCGCGCTGCATGCCGGTTTCGAACAGGCCTTCCATCGCGTCGCGCAGGAGCGCGAACGCCTGATCCAGGGCGGCGACGCGTTCTTCCGCAAGGTGGTGGCGGTGGGGCGCGACTTCCTGCATCCGACCTGGAACGGGCTGCCGGACATCCGCCATCCGCTGGACAACGAGATCCCCGCCTGGACCGAGCCGCCGGCGACGCAGCCGTTGCCCGATCCGTCCGCCCTGACCGGTTCCGCCGCCGCGTGCGACGCGCAGGCGCCGGGGCGTTCCGGACTGACCGAGGCCACCGCATGAGCGCGCGCAAACTGGCCGTGCTGGCTGTGTTCGCGGTGATCGGCATGGTCGCGGCGGCGTGGCTGGGCGTGGAGCATCGCGACGATGTGCGCGCGTTCCTGCGCGCGCTGGCCCGTGCACTGTAGCGACGAAGGAGCGTAGCGATGAGCACCGCCGCCAAGCATTTCGACCCGCAGCTGGGCATCGACATCCACATGTATCAGCTGCCGCCGTTTCCGCTGCCCACGCCGCATATCGGCATCGTGCTGGACCCGTTCGACTACCTACCGTTCCTCGGCGCCACGGTCACCGTCAACGGGGTCAAACGCGCCACCGCCGGCACCGGCGGGCTGGACATCCATATTCCGCTGGGCGCGTGGGCGCCGCAGCTGAGCCTGCCGATGGGGCCGCAGTACGACGGCGAAGAGATCTTCATGGGCAGCAAGACGGTGTCGGCCGACGGCGACCCGTTCTCGCGGCTGGCGGTACCGGTGCTGGACTGCAACCTGGCCGGGCTGATCCCGCCGTTCCGGATCAAGAAACTGAAGAAGCCGCTGCGTTCGCTGTGGCTGCCGACCGGCATCAATGTGGCCATCCCGAGCAACGTGCAAGTCGGCGGGCCACTGACCGTGTCGTGGATGACGCTGGGGTTGCATGCCGGCTTCGCCGCGCTGGGCGCGCTGCGCCGCTCCACGCTGGGCGTGCGGGCGGCGAAGGCGTTCAAGGGCCTGCGGCAGCATGTGTTCAAGCACATGGATTCGGGCTTCCTCAAGTGCAAGGTGCTGCGCGCCGAGCCGGTGGACATCCGCGACGGCAGCGTGTCGGTGCAGCACGAGGACTTCGCGATCCCCGGGCGGCTGCCGCTGGCCTGGTCGCGCGGCTACGGCTCGGCGCGCGGCGAGGAGGCCGGCGCCTGCGGCCACGGCTGGCAGACGCCGGCCGACATCCGCCTGGAGATCGACGCCGACGGCGTGGTGCTGTTCCACGACGGCCACAGCGTGGCCGTGTTCCCGCAGCTGCCGGACGCCGACGGCGTCCCGGTCGTCGAGTTCGTCGACGGCGCGCGGCTGCTGCGCGAGGGCACCGACCTGCTGGTGCGGACCAAGTCCGACCTGCGCTACCGCTTCGCCTATGCGCCGGCGGCCGGTGTCGGCGTGCTGCCGCGCGCGCAAACCTTGCCGATCGCGCAGGTCGAGGACGCCTGCGGCAACCATTGGCGCTTCGAGCGCGGCGACGGCCACCTGGTGCGCATCGTCGAACGGGGCGTGGACGGCTTGCAGGGCCGCTTCATCGAGGTGCAGTCGCGGCACGGCCGCATCGACCGCCTGCAACTGCACGATCCGGCCACCGGCCTGACCCATCCGCTGGTGGCCTATCGCTATGTGGAAGGCGACCTGGTCGCCGCCGAGGACGCGCTGGGGGTGCCGCGCACGTTCGCGTACCGCCAGCACCGCATGGTCCGGCATACCGATCGCATCGGCCTGTCGTTCCACTACGCCTACGACGCGCAGTGGCGGGTGGTGCACGCCTGGGGCGACGGCGGCCTGTACGACTACCGTTTCGCCTACGACGCCCTGCTGCGCGAGACCCAGGTGACCGACTCGCTGGGCCACGTGTCGCTGGTGAAGTTCGACGAGCACCGCCTGCCGCTGTGCGAGATCGATGCGTTGGACGGGGTCACCGTGTTCGAGTACGACGCGGTTGGCCGCACCGTGGCGGTCACCGACGCCGAGGGCCTGCGCACCGCGTTCGGCTACGACGCGCGCGGCAACCTGTTGCGCCTGCGCCGCGCCGACGGCAGCACGCTGCACCAGGTCTACGACGAGGACGACCGGCTGCTGTCGGTCACCGACCCGGGCGGCCACGCCTGGCACCAGGTGCACGACGCGCGCGGGCTGCTGCAGTCGCAGACCGATCCGCTGGGCGCCACCACGCACTATGACTACGACGCGCAGGGGCTGCTGGTGGCGCAGCGCAACCCGCGCGGCGCGCAGACCGAGCTGGGCTACGACCGCTACGGCCTGCTGGCGTCGTTGCGCGACGCGCTGGGCCACGAGAGCCGCTACGCGCACGACGCGCTGGGGCGGCTGCACCGGCAGGTCGATCCGTTGGGCCAGGCCACGCACTACGACTACGACGCCAAGGGCCGGCTGCTGCGCGTGCGCTCGGCCGACGGCGGGCAGGTGCAGTGCGATTACGACGCCGAGGACCAGCTGGTGCGCTACGTGGACGAAGCCGGGGCGCAGACCCGGCTGCACTACGTAGGCATCGGCCAGATCGGCAAGCGCGTGCAGCCGGACGGGCACACGGTGGAATACCGCTACGACAGCGAAGAACAGCTGGTGGCGGTGATCAACCAGCGCGGCGAGGCGTACCGGCTGCGCCGCGACCCGCTGGGCCGCATCGTCGAGGAAACCGACTACTGGGGCCAGTCGCGGCACTACCAGTACGACGCCTGCGGGCGGCTGACCGCGACGATCGACCCGCTGGGCCAGCGCATCGGCTTCGCCACCGACGCGCTCGGGCGCATCGTCAAGAAGACCTTGCCGGACATACGCACGCCGGGCCAGCAGGTGCAGGAGCAGTTCGCCTACGACGCGCGCGGGCAGCTGGTGGAACTGCGCAACCGGCATCGCACCGCCACGCGCAGGTTCGACGCGCTGGGGCAGGTGCTGGAAGAAGTGCAGGACGGGTTCCGCGTCGGCTACGGCTACGACGCCGTGGGCAACCGCGTGCTGCGCGAGACCTCGGCGGGCAACCGGATCGCGTTCGGCTACGACCTGCGCGACCAGGTGGTCGAGGTGGCGATCAACGACGACGCGCCGATCGCCATCGAGCGCGACGCGCTGGGCCGCGCCACGCGCGAGCAGCTCAGCGCGCAGGTGCAGCGCCAGTTCCAGTACGACGGGCGCAG
The DNA here is from genome assembly GCF_006838285.1 of Xanthomonas translucens pv. cerealis. NCBI lineage: Bacteria > Pseudomonadati > Pseudomonadota > Gammaproteobacteria > Lysobacterales > Lysobacteraceae > Xanthomonas > Xanthomonas cerealis. The sequence goes on along the minus strand of NZ_CP038228.1, from coordinate 2,155,258 downwards.
CCTACTGACCGCGCAGTCGGTCCTCAAAGACGCCGTGCCGCTGTTCGAAACCACGTACGACTACGACCGCGCCGGCAACCTGACCCACCGCCGCGACAGCGCGCAGGGCGTGGACGAATACCGCTACGACGTGCTGGGCCGGCTGCTGCAGCACACCGATCCCAAAGGCAGGATCGAACGCTTCTTCAACGACCCGGCCGGCGACCGCCTGGCCACGCGCGTGCAGCAGGTGCAGCTGCGCAAGGTGGCCGGCGGCGACGACGACCAACAGGTGCAGTGGACCCGGGAAGGCAGCTACGACGGCGTGCACTACGTGTTCGACCGCGCCGGCGACCTGATCCGCAAGGGTAGCCCGACCGGCCCGGAACCGGACGACCTGGAACTGATCTGGGACGCCAACCACCGCCTGGCCGAAAGCCGCAAGGCGGGCCAAACCACCCACTACGGCTACGACCCGCTGGGCCGGCGCGTGTTCAAGCGCAACCCCACCCACACCACATGGTTCTACTGGGACGGCGGCGCGCTGCTGGGCGAAGTGAAGCAGGCCCACGATGAGCCGGACGCAGCGCCGGTGTGGGTGGACAACGTCGCCAACCTGATCGAGGCCAAACGCCGTAAGGAGAAACTTGCCAGGCTGCACGAGCGCACGCGCGAGTACGTTTATTATCCCGACACCTTCATGCCGCTGGCTTTGATCGAGAAGGAACTGGGCGCGGCGCTGCGTGAGTCCCCGCAGCCCGCGACAACTTCGATCTCGCAGATATTGCGATCCGATGCGGCGCCTGTGGCTAAGCATGCGTTGACGGACAGTCGCGGCTCGGACTCCACCCAGCCTCCAAAGCCATCCGCGCCAGCAGATATGTCCCCGCCGCAGCGAATGCCATCCGCACCGCTGGGCGTGCTGGCGTCGTCCGCAACCAAACTGACATCGGCCGACGGCGCTGCAAAGCCTGCGACGATGGTGGCGGCGCCGACAGCCATCAAGTCCGGCAAGCCGCCTGGAGGTGGTGGGCTGGGCACGCTGGGCGGAGACCTGGCGCTGGGGCAGGGTGCGGGAATTAAAGCACCTGTGATTTTGGGAACATCGGCCGAGCCAGCGACTAGCTTTACACAATCTGATGCATTGGCAGACGAAGAAAAGTCGAACGTAATTGCATTGGGCATGCGGCTGAATGGCGAGCAATCCAGTTCAGGCAAAACGCTGAAGGCAGGTGGTCTTGGCGTAGTCGGCAACACGCCGATGGTGGGTAGTGCTGCTGCTGGCGAGTCCGTCATAGTGAGCAAAGCAAGAGAAGCCGAGCAATTTGTCCTCTCCGATTCAGTTGAGAGCGCGATTTGGCGGTCTGTGAGCTATCACTATCACTCCGATCCAAATGGCTGCCCCAATCAGTTGACGACTGCATCCGGGCAGTTGGTGTGGTCGGCGATCTATATGGCTTGGGGAACACTTGCCGAGCTGTATGTATCAGAAGTCGAAAGTCCTTTGCGGTTTCAGGGGCAATACTTTGACGAAGAAACTGGACTGCATTACAACACCTTTCGGTATTACGATCCGGATATTGGTCGATTCATTAATCAAGATCCGATTGGGCTTGAGGGCGGAACGAACCTTTATCAATATGCGCCAAACCCGATTTCTTGGATTGATCCTTGGGGCTTGACTTGTGCTGCAACTAATCTTCCTCGATTGCGGGGGAAAAGAGTTTCTCAAATTGAGAAAATTTTGCAAAAATTTGGTTTTACTAGAGTAAATCCAAACAATAACTCAAATAGAACTTGGCGTCATTCTGATGGATCTGAAGTGAGAGTGCATCAACACGGAAATAAAGATCCATCCGGATATAAATCTGGAAATAATGCACACGTTCACAAACAAAACGCGTCGAAACAACAGCTAAATGATCGAGGGAAGGTTCGCCCAGTAGGTGATGAAACCCATATTGGTATAAAAAACCCTTCGGATTTGCCCGCGGTAAGAGGTCGGCCACATGGAGATGGATCATAAATGAGCTATGAGTATTTAATTCGCTGCCAATATAATGATGTAGAATCATTGTTTAAATCAATAGGTGACGCAGCATCAGAGAATCGTGATGTTGAAAAGAAATTGGTTGATGGAAAAATGTTCCTGAAGGATAGGTCGCTGCCAAGCACATGGAGCTACGATGTGTCAATAAAAAAAGGCAGCGATGGCGTTCGGGTTGTTCTTGTTGGCTGGAGTTTTAATTTGTACGATATTTTCAAAAGAGCAGTGCAAGGCTTTGATATCGAGGTGCTCGATGAGGATACGGAGGAATATATATCTATAAAAGATTTATTTAGAATAAAAAAAGGTCCTGATTAGCCCCGACTCTCAGCCATGAAAATTGCTCGCTGCACGTAAAACCGGCTCTGGGCATGGTGTGGATTGCATCATGGCCGTGGCAAGTCGTGGCAGCATCTCGCGCAAGCGGAATCGACGATTAAAACGATAGGCCGCTTCTCCCAGGTAACGCCTTGCGTATTTGCCTTGCGCGATGGCGTGATACACGCCACTGATGGCGCGTTTGAGATTGCCCAGCACCACGTTGAGCCAACGTGCACCGGCCGTTTCGGTCGCGGCACGACCACCGCCAGTGTCCAGCGTGGTGTGCGCGTGGCCGGCGTCTTCTAGCCGGCGCAAGCAGGCCAGCCCATAGGTGTAGACCTCGCATTCGGGCGCCAAGCGACGGGCAATCCAGTCCTGCAGCGAGGTGTTATCGAAGCTGCGCACCGGCTCGATCACCACAAAGCGCGGCGCGGTGAAGGTGGCATCGGTCTGCACCGCAATCAGGAGCGCTTGTTTGTTCTCTGATCCGCGTCCGGCCTTGCCACCGTTACGCTCGCCGCCGAGATAGGCATCGTCGATCTGCACGAAACCCGCCAGTTTCCGCATGGATTCGCGCTCGGCCATAACCTGCATGATCTTGTGTTTCATCCGCCAGGCCGTCTTGTAGTTGACGCCCAGATGCCGCATCAACTCCAGCGCGGCCATGTTGGTTTTGGTCGAGGTCAGCAGGTGCAACGCCAGCATCCAGGTGCGCAGCGGCAGTTTGGTACCTTCGAACATCGTGCCAGCGATCAGGCTGGTCTGATGCCGGCACGCGCTGCATTGGTAGTAGATCGCAGCACCCCGCTTGAAACGCGACCGCGCCCGTCCAGCACAGGATGGGCAGCGAAATCCCTGCGGCCAGCGCCACTTGTAGAGCGCGCGATAGCACTTGGCCTGGGTGCCGTAGGACGCGAAGAACTCAGACATCGACAATCCAGCTTGGAACTGCACGGCATTGATGCTCATCAGGCCACCTCGTTGGCTTCAGGTGACAGCAGCATCCACCCAGCGCGGCGCAGATCCTGCGACAGGCAGCTGAAGGTCAGGGCTAATCAGGTTAATAGATGACCTGAGTGGCAGGATTTATCTGTGCAGTCTTTAAAATTACGCAACGCAGCGTCTTGGTGCAGCACGAGGACTTCGCGATCCCCGGGCGGCTGCCGCTGGCCTGGTCGCGCGGCTACGGTTCCGGGCGCGGCGAGGAGGCCGGCGCCTGCGGCCACGGCTGGCAGACGCCGGCCGACATCCGCCTGGAGATCGACGCCGACGGCGTGGTGCTGTTCCACGACGGCCACAGCGTGGCCGTGTTCCCGCAGCTGCCGGACGCCGACGGCGTCCCGGTCGTCGAGTTCGTCGACGGCGCGCGGCTGCTGCGCGAAGGCACCGACCTGCTGGTGCGGACCAAGTCCGACCTGCGCTACCGCTTCGCCTATGCGCCGGCGGCCGGTGTCGGCGTGCTGCCGCGCGCGCAAACCTTGCCGATCGCGCAGGTCGAGGACGCCTGCGGCAACCATTGGCGCTTCGAGCGCGGCGACGGCCACCTGGTGCGCATCGTCGAACGGGGCGTGGACGGCCTGCAGGGCCGCTTCATCGAGGTGCAGTCGCGGCACGGCCGCATTGACCGCCTGCAACTGCACGATCCGGCCACCGGCCTGACCCATCCGCTGGTGACCTATCGCTATGTGGAAGGCGACCTGGTCGCCGCCGAGGACGCGCTGGGCGTGCCGCGCACGTTCGCGTACCGCCAGCACCGCATGGTCCGGCATACCGACCGCGTGGGCCTGTCGTTCCACTACGCCTACGACGCGCAGTGGCGGGTGGTGCACGCCTGGGGCGACGGCGGCCTGTACGACTACCGTTTCGCCTACGACGCCCTGCTGCGCGAGACCCAGGTGACCGACTCGCTCGGCCACGTATCGCTGGTCAAGTTCGACGAGCACCGCCTGCCGCTGTGCGAGATCGATGCGTTGGACGGGGTCACCGTGTTCGAATACGACGAGGTCGGCCGCACCGTGGCGGTCACCGACGCCGAGGGCCTGCGCACCGAGTTCGACTACGACGCGCGCGGCAACCTGCTGCGCCTGCGCCGCGCCGACGGCAGCACGCTGCGCCAGGTCTACGACGAGGACGACCGGCTGCTGTCGGTCGCCGACCCGGGCGGCCATGCCTGGCGCCAGGCGCACGATGCGCGCGGCCTGCTGCAGTCGCAGACCGACCCGCTGGGCGCCACCACGCACTACGCCTACGACGCGCAGGGGCTGCTGGTGGCGCAGCGCAACCCGCGCGGCGCGCAGACCGAGCTGGGCTACGACCGCTACGGCCTGCTGGCCTGGCTGCGCGACGCGCTGGGCCATGAGAGCCGCTACGAGCATGACGCGCTCGGGCGGCTGCACAAGCAGGTCGATCCGCTGGGCCAGGCCACGCACTACGACTACGACGCCAAGGGCCGGCTGCTGCGCGTGCGCTCGGCCGACGGCGGGCAGGTGCAGTGCGCGTACGACGCCGAGGACCAGCTGGTGCGCTACGTGGACGAAGCCGGCGCGCAGACGCGGCTGCACTACGTGGGCATCGGCCAGATCGGCAAGCGCGTGCAGCCGGACGGGCACACGGTGGAATACAGCTACGACAGCGAAGAGCAGCTGGTCGCGGTGATCAACCAGCGCGGCGAGGAGTACCGGCTGCGCCGCGATCCGCTGGGCCGCATCGTCGAGGAAACCGACTACTGGGGCCAGTCGCGGCACTACCAGTACGACGCATCCGGCCGCCTGACCGCGACGATCGACCCGCTGGGCCAGCGCATCGCCTTCGCCACCGACCCGCTCGGGCGCATCGTCAGGAAGACCTTGCCGGACGTGCGCGCGCCGGGGCAGCAGGCGCAGGAGCAGTTCGCCTACGACGCGCGCGGGCAGCTGGTGGAGCTGCGCAACCGGCATCGCACCGCCACGCGCAGGTTCGACGCGCTGGGGCAGTTGCTGGAAGAAGTGCAGGACGGCTTCCGCGTCGGCTACGGCTACGACGCCGTGGGCAACCGCGTGCTGCGCGAGACCTCGGCCGGCAACCGGATCGCGTTCGGCTACGACCTGCGCGACCAAGTGGTGGAGGTGGCGATCAACGACGATGCGCCCATCGTCATCGAGCGCGACGCGCTGGGCCGCACCACCCGCGAACAGCTCAGCGCGCAGGTGCAGCGCCAGTTCCAGTACGACGGACGCAGCCTGCTGACCGCGCAGACCGTGTTGCGCGATGCCGCCCCACTGTTCGAGACCACCTACGACTACGACCGCGCCGGCAACCTGACCCACCGCCGCGACAGCGCGCAGGGCGTGGACGAATACCGCTACGACGTCCTCGGCCGGCTGCTGCAGCACACCGATCCCAAAGGCAGGATCGAGCGCTTCTTCAACGACCCGGCCGGCGACCGGCTGGCCACGCGCGTGCAGCAGGTGCAACTGCGCAAGGTGGCCGGCGGCGACGACGACCAACAGGTGCAGTGGACCCGCGAGGGCAGCTACGCCGGCGTGCACTACGTGTTCGACCGCGCCGGCGACTTGATCCGCAAGGGCAGCCCGGCCGGCCCGGAACCGGACGACCTGGAACTGCTCTGGGACGCCAACCATCGCCTGGCCGAAAGCCGCAAAGCAGGCCAAACCACCCACTACGGCTACGACCCGCTGGGCCGGCGCGTGTTCAAGCGCAACCCGACCCATACCACGTGGTTCTACTGGGACGGCGACGCGCTGCTGGGCGAGGTCAAACAGGGCCACGACGAACCGGATGCGGCGCCGGTGTGGGTGGGGAATGTGGCCAACCTGATCGAGGTACGCAAGCGCCAGGACAAGCTCAAGCGCCTACATGAGCGCACGCGGGAGTACGTGTACTACCCAGGCAGCTTCGTGCCGCTGGCGTTGATCGAGAAGGAGCAGGGTGTGGTGCTGCAGGTGCCGAGCGCAGCGACGTGGAGCCCATCGCCGCAATGACGAGGAATCGCTTGCGATGCGCCGCGTCAGTGGGCCGGGCAGGCCGGATCTTTGTCGGTGAGCGCTGCGCAGATATTTTTGCGACACTCCAGGCCGGCCATCGTGTTGGCGCCGGGACATTGACGCAGTTGGCTTTGCACGTTGGAGCTGGTCGACGCCGAGCGCGTGCCGATCGCGTCGAATGCCGCGTCGGTCTCGGTCGTGTTCTTGCTGTCATCGGCCTGGATCTTCGCGATCAGCGAATCAATCGAGTCTTGTTTTGCCGTCGGCTTTTCGTCGCGCTTGATGATGCCCATCAGTGTGGCCAGCAGGTCGCTGCTGTCGTCCTGTACGTGCTTGCCGTTGGCCGGTGCAGCGTGTGGCTTGCGCTGCGAGGCGGCCGCAGCCGGCTTGGCCGGCACAGTCGCGGCGCTGGCGGTGCTGGCGGATGAGGTGCTGGGCAAGCCGTCGACGGCGCGGGTTGGATCGCTGGCGGCGTTGTCGTCTACGATCATTGCGCCGCCCGGCGCCGGTGTTGTGGCAGCGGTGCCGGCGGCCGTTGCGGGATTGGCCGCAGGGACGCCGTCGGTCGCCGGCACGGTGGTGTACGCGTCGAACTCGGCGTCGGCCTCGGCACGTCCGGCATTCCAGCGCAGCGCCGTGAAGGCTGCGCCCAGCAGCGCGACTCCGAGGACGGCGATCAGCACCAAGCGGGTGGGGTGGGTCCGCGGCGCCTTGGCACGGACGCTGGACGGCGCGCTGCTTGCGCGCCCTTCCATATCGGCCAAAATGCGCCCGGAGCCGGGTGGCTGCGTCTGTCCCTGGCCCGAAAGAAGACTCGGGCGATGTAATCCGCCATTATTCAAGTGCAATCCAGCCCTTGTTCGGCGAGCGCCGGGGATTCGTCTATCTTTATTCTAGTGCTTGGCGCCGGCCCGTCAACCGCTCAGGAATCAGCAGCATAATCAGGGGAATGTAGTGGCAGTCGTCGTTGCGGGCGTGGTGATCTTCCTGCTGGTGGTGTCTATCGCCTGCTGGTTGCTGTTGTTTCCGGAGGCGCTGGAGCGGGTGCAGGCCTGGTTAGGCGAGCGCCTGCGCGGCCTTCGGCAAGGCGCCGGGCGGGTCGGCCAGCGCGTGGGCCGCAGCGCTGGCGGAGTCGGCGAAGGGGTGCGCGGCGGGATCGGCGGGGTGACGGATTTCTTTCGGCGTCATCGCTGGGTCATCCTGTGCGCGACGCTGCTCTTGCTGGTGCCGCCGAGCCTGATCCTGCTGGTCCGGCAGAACGTGGCGCTGGAGGATTTCCGTGCCGAGGACATGAATGAATCCAGCAGCATGGTGGCGCAGCTGCTGCGCGGCGAACGCTTGGTGCCGCCGCCGGCCCCGCCGCCGGAGGTATTCACCACCGAGGAGATCCGCCGCACCCGCCCGGAGATCGTCACCGCGGACCGGCGCTGGGAAAGCATTGACGCCGATCTGCAACAGCGCGTGCTCGCGATCTACGAGGTCATGCGTCGCCAGTACGGTTACGAAATGGTGCTGGTGGAGGGCTATCGCAGCCCGGAGCGCCAGGCCGAGTTGATGGGCGGCGGCCGCGCCACCCGCGCCAGCGCTTGGCAGAGCTGCCACCAGTACGGCCTGGCGGTGGACAGCGCGCCGCTGCGCGACGGCAAGCTGCAGTGGGACATGGGCGATCCGTGGACCAGACGCGCCTACTTCCTCTACGGCGAGCTGGCGCAGCAGGCCGGGCTGGAGTGGGGCGGCAGCTGGCGCAGCATCAAGGACTACGTGCATGTGGAGAAGCTCGAGCCCTGCCGCAGCGCCCGCGTCGCCAAGCGTGCCGAATTGGTCCAAGGGTGAGCCGGGGCTGAACTCCTGCTATCTTCTCCTCCGTGGCGGCGATCGCGCCCCACGGGGGCGAATGGCGGCGACGGACCGGCCCCGGCGCAACGACCATGGAGGCAATACTGATGTCACGACCTTTTATTCTTGTGGGCGATCAGCTCGATCATGGCGGCAGCGTGGTCACAGGTTCGGCCGAAACCGATGTGGACGGCAAGCCGGTCGCGCGTATCGGCGACAAAGTGGTATGCAGGGTGCACGGTCAGACCGAGATCGCCAGCGGGGACGCCACGGTGATGATCGACGGCAAGCCGGTGGCCCGGCATGGGGACAAGGCCGCCTGTGGAGGTACACTGATCTCCTCTCAGGGAACGACTGGCATCGGATGACGATGCAAGGTAATTCGGCTCCCGTCGATGCCTAATTTACTCATGGAGCGAGGATGTTAATGTCCGGAATTCTTCGGAACGTGTTGTCGGCTACCGCGTTGTTCGGTGTGGCCTGGGGCGGTTCGATCTTCTATTGGCGCAGCAGCGGCACCGCGCCCAACGGCATGGAGATGCTGACGTATCTGGGCATCCTGCCCGCTGGCCTGCTGGGCGGCAGCTGGCTGCTGCGCGATTTGGGGCGGCGCGCCCTTGCGCGCGCCGCAGACGCCGCCGACAGCGCTGCGGCCAAGGCCACCGAACGTAACGATTCCAAGGCGGCCGCGGCGAGTTCATCTTCGGCGCCGGAGGCGCTGGCGCCGACCGCCGGCGCCGCGCCGGCATTGCTTGCCGGTGCGCTGAACCTGGCCTTGGGCCAGCAACCGCAAGCCATCCTCGCGCTGCGCGGCAATCTGCCGCGGCCTGGGCTGCACAAGCAGTTCCGCGACCATGACGGGCTGCCGGTCTTCGTGGTGCAGGTGCCGGAACTGGATGTGACCGCTGCGGCCGAGGCGATGCTCGCCTCGGCCGCAGCGGTCGCCGACGCCAACGAGCCCCCGTCGGAGCATCACAAGCGTGCCATCGCCCTGCTCGAACCGGTCGCCGAGGCGCTGTTGCTGGAGGCTGCGCAGGCGCTGCCGCCGCTGTCCGAGGTCCAGGACCGCGTGGTGGCCGGGCTGCGTCACCGGGTCGAGGCGCAGGTGCAGAACGTGCTGCGCATCGAGCTGTGGTTGCCCGCGGACTGGCCCGCTTCGCTGCACAAGGCAGTGGGCGACTGGGTGCTGGCGTCCGCCAGCGAACATGGCCTGGATCCGCGCCGTTTCGGCGTGGAGGTGATCCCGATGGCGGGTGCCGACGATGCATGGTCGCGGCTGCAACACCTGGCGCGCGGCGCGCAGTCGCCTGTGGATGGCTGGCAGCTGGTCATGGCCTGCCATTCGGCGATCGACCAGACACAGGTCGAGCACATGCTCGAAAGCGGGCGGCTGATGACGCGCCGTTCGCCTGACGGACGCGTACCTGGGGAGGGCGCCAGCGGGGTCTTGCTGGCCAGCGGACCGGGCGCTTCCGGCGACGTGGTGCTGCATCCGCTGCAGCGCGCCCGGCTGCCGCTGGACGGCAGCGCCAAGGCCAGTGCGCGGCTGAGCGGCGAACTGGCGGCGCAGACCCTGCAGCGCGCCGCGCTCGCGCACACCCACGTGGACCTGGTGCTCAGCGACGCCGACCACCGCGCCGCCCTGGCGGCCGAGGTCGCCGCCGCTGCCGCGCTGGCCTGTCCCGATCTGGATACTGCGGTGCAGTGCCTGCCGCTGGCCACCGCCACCGGCGATCTGGCCGCGGTGCAACCGCTGGCGATGCTCGCGCTTGCCCATGCCCATGTCGCCGCCGAGCAACATGCGGCACTGATGCTGAGTGTGGATCAGGCAGGTCTGCGTATCGCTACACTCGTCAGTCCCCGTGTTTCCCCCCAGCCAGATACCGACGTCGGCGCCGTGCCGGCGTCCGCCGCCTAACCGGAACAGCGCCCGATGTTTAGCAATCTCAGGTATTACCTTCGCGATTACCGCCTCTGGATGGTTCTCGGCTTGCTCGCCGCCGCCGCAGTCGCCTACTTCGGCGCCGAGGGCTTGCGCGAAATCGGCCTGTGGGCGGCGGCGGTGCTGGCGGTCTGTCTGACGATATGGCTGCTGGTGTGGATCGTGCGCCGGATCATCGCGCGCCGCGCTGCGCGCAGCCTGGATGCGATGGTGCAAGGCGAAGCCGATCGCGCGGTCGCCGCCGCGCAGCCGGCCAACCGCGCCGACACCGAAGCGTTGCGCTCGCGGATGTTAGAGGCGGTCAAGGCGATCAAGTCCTCGCGCCTGGGCGTGCTCAAGGGCAAGGCGGCGCTGTACGAACTGCCGTGGTACGTGATCATTGGCAATCCTGCGGCTGGCAAGAGCACCGCGATCCTCAATTCCGGGTTGCAGTTCCCGTTCGAGGACAATCGTGGCAACGTGATCCAGGGCATCGGCGGCACGCGCAATTGCGATTGGTACTTCACCACGACCGGTATCGTGCTCGATACCGCCGGCCGGTATTCGGTCAGTGTCGAAGACCGCCTGGAATGGCTCACCTTTCTCGCGCTGCTGAAAAAGCACCGGCCGCGCGCGCCGATCAACGGCATCATCATCGCCGCCAGCATCGCCGAACTGTCCGGTAGCAAGCCCGAGTTCGCGATCGAGCTGGCCAAGAACCTGCGCCAGCGCGTGCAGGAAATCACCGAGCGCCTGGAAGTGTTCGCGCCGGTATACGTGGTGTTCACCAAGGCCGACCTGATCGCCGGCTTCTCCGAGTTCTTCCACAATCTGGATCCGTCCGAGCGCGAGAACGTGTGGGGTGCGACCCTGCCCTACGATCCGACCGCCAATACCGATGCGCTGGCCGCGTTCGACACCCATTTCGACGAACTGGCCGAAGGCCTCAAGGAAATGAGCCTGGCGCACATGGCGATGCAGCGTGGGCGTCAGGTGTCGCCCGGCCTGCTGACACTGCCGCTGGAGTTCGTCGGCATCAAGCCGGCGCTGCGCACCTTCATCGCCACGCTGTTCGAAGAAAACCCCTATCAGTTCAAGCCGGTGTTCCGCGGTTTCTACTTCAGCAGCGCGTTGCAGGAAGGCCATTCCGTGCACCACGCCTCCGAGCGCGTGAGCCGTCAGTTCGCGTTGCAGACGCGTGCGCAGCCCGGCGAAGCGGTGCCGTCGGGACAGACCGCTTACTTCCTGAAAGACCTGTTCCGCAAGGTCATCTTCGCCGACAAACAGCTCGTCCGGCAGTACTCCAGCCCGCACCAGAACCGCCTGCGCTACGGTGTCTTCCTCGGTGGCGTCGCCGTGCTGGCGTTGGCGCTGGGTCTGTGGACCTGGTCGTACACCACCAACGTGCAACTGGTGAACAACGCCACCAAGGATCTGGATCAGGCCGTGCGCGTGCAGGCCAACCGGGTCGACTTGCAATCGCGCATCGACGCGCTGCTGCTGTTGCAGGATCGGCTCGAGCAGCTGGACCGCTACAAGCAAAAGGGCGGCATCACCTCCGGGCTGGGCCTGTACCAGGGCGGCAACATCCGCAAGAAGCTGCTGGCCGAGTACTACAACGGCATGCGCCAGGTGATGCTTGAGCCGACCACCGCCAATCTGGAGTCGTTCCTGGGGCAAGTGGTCAGCGAGCGCGATAGGCTCGGCAAGTCGGCCGGCCCGCAGCAGGCCGCGCAGCAAGGCAGCGTGCTGTATCAGGACGCGTCGCCGACCGATACCAACGACGCCTACAACGCGCTGAAGACCTACCTGATGCTGGGCAACCGCAAGCACGTGGAGAGCGCGCACCTGACGCAGCAGCTGACCCTGTTCTGGCGCGGCTGGCTGGACGCCAATCGCGGCCAGATGACCCGCGAGGAGATGACCCGCGCGGCCGAGAAGCTGATGACGTTCTACGTCGCCCAGGCCGAAGATGCGCAGTGGCCGCAGGTGCAGACCAAGGTCACCCTGGTCAACGACAGCCGCGAGGCGCTGACCCGGGTGATGAAGGGCCAGCCGGCGATGCAACGCGTGTTTGCGCAGATCAAGGCGCGCGCGGCGGCGCGCTTCCCCACGGTGACGGTCAACGCGCTGATCGGCGAGGAAGCCAACAGCGGCGCGATCACCGGCAGCTATGCCATTTCCGGCGCGTTCTCGCGCGAGGCGTGGGAAGAATACGTCAAGGACGCGATCAAGGAAGCGGCCAACACGCAGCTCAGCACCACCGACTGGGTCCTGGACACGAGCGAGCAGAGCGACCTGTCGCTGGCTGGCAGCCCGGAGCACGTCGCGCGCGAACTGGTGACGGCGTACAAGCAGGAATACGCGCAGGAATGGCGCAAGTTCATTCAGGGTGTCAGCGTGGCGCCTTTCCAGGGCTTCGACCAGGCGCTGTCGCGGATGAATCGCATCGGCGATCCGGCCAACTCGCCGTTGCGCAAGCTGCTGGAGAAGATCAACGAGCAGACCATTTGGGACAACCCGATGGCCGACGCCTTATCGAAGAAGGCGTCCGGCGGGGCCGTCGCCTGGTTCCAGCGGGTAATCCTGCGCCGCGATCCGGCCGACGCCGGCAAGGCTGAGCAGCAGCCGGTCGGCCCGATCGGCAAGACCTTCGAGGGCCTGGCGCGGCTGATGACCAAGCGCAAGGACGAGCCGGCGGTCATCGATGCCTACTTCGACAAGTTGGCCAAGTTGCGCACGCGCATGAACGCGATCAAGAACCAGGGCCAGATCGGCGTCGGCGCGCGCAAGCTGATGCAGGACACCTTCAGCAACGAAGGCTCCGAACTCAGCGCCGCGCTGACCCTGGTGGACGAGCAGATGCTGACCGGGCTGGACGAAACCCAGCGCGACGCGATGCGTCCGCTGTTGCTGCGTCCGTTGACCCAGACCTTCGCCGCGCTGGTGCCGCCGACCGAGGGCGAGATCAACCGGGTGTGGGCGGCGCAGGTCTACGAACCGTTCCGTAACGGCATCGGCCAGCGCTATCCGTTCAACCTCAACACGGACGTGGATGCCGCCCCCGGCGACGTGGCTGCGATCTTCGGCGCCAGCGGCGCGATCGCCGCGTTCAACAAGGACGCGCTCGGCACCTTGGTGATCCAGCGCGGCAACCTGCTCGAATCGCGGCGTTGGGCGGGCATCGGCATCACCTTGTCCAGCGAACTGGTGGCCAACTACGGCAACTGGGTCAGCGGCCAGTCCGGCGCGGTGGCCAAGGACGTCAGCATCTTCGAGCTCCTGCCGACGCCGGCGGTGGGCGCGATCGAATACACCATCGACATCGATGGCCAGACGCTGCGCTACCGCAACACCCCGCCGCAGTGGATGACCATGCAGTGGCCGAACGCCGGTGCGGTGCCCGGTGCCAAGATCACCGCGGTCACCAGCGACGGGCGCAGCGTCGAAATGTTCAATGCGCCTGGCAAGAATGGCCTCAAGCGCTTGCTCACGGCAGCCGCTAAGGAATCCTTGGACGATGTCACCCGTCGTTTCACCTGGAGCGACCAGGGCGTGTCCATCAGCGTGCAGTTGCGCATCGTGCAGAACGCTGACACCGCGGCCGGCGGCGGCGGCGACTGGCAGCGTGGCTTGCAGCTTCCGGCGACGGTGGCCGGTAGCCCGACAACCGTAGGTGCCGATGCGCCACGCGGTCCGGTTCCGGCGGGTGCACCCGCACAAGAAGGTGGCCAATGAGTCGCGAAGTCAGTGTAGGCGTCTCCTACTTCGGCAAGGTACCTTCCCGCGGCGATTTCGTGCGCGCGGCCGACAACCATCAACTGCTCGGCTGGCTCGACCGCTGGGCGGGCCTGAGCGTGGATCTGCTGAGCCAGAACCCGGACTGGAAGCGGCTCTACGACGAAGCGCCCGACATCCACTACGCGTTCCTGGGCTCGCGCAGCAAGATGGTGCTGTGCGGGCATTTCCAGCCCAGTCGCGATGCGTCGCAGCGCCGCTTCCCGTTGCTGTCGGCGGTCCGTCTGGAGGCCAGCGAGCCGCTGTCGTTCATCGCCCGCAGTCCGCTGGCGATGTCCAAGGTCTGGTCCGGGCTGTCGCGGATGGCCAAGCAGGCGGTGGTCGCGGACGACGCCGGCCCGGCGCTCACCGCGCTCGCCGACACCCGCTACACGCTGAGCACCGACGCGTCGGCGTACAACGCCACCTTCAACGACTTCCTCGATATCCAGACGGTCGGCTCGATCGAGGCTTTGCTGCGCGCGGCCGGCCATCCCGACGTGTCGTTGAAGAAATTGCTGCCGGCACTGGGCCTGCTGCTGCAGCCGATCCTCGCCGGCGGCAACGTGTCGGTGGACAAGGCGCTGGAGCTTCCGCTGGTGCAGGACGCGTTGTACCGGCCGCTGTTGGCCGCGTTCTGGCTGGACATCGTCGCCTGCTTCATTGCGCGCGGCGATTTCGAACTGGCGGTGCTGATTCGCAACGATGCCGCACCGCGCATGCTGATCGGCTTCAACGGTGCCGACCACCAGGCGCTGCGCGCAGCGCTGGACCCACGCGAGGCCGGCGATTTCCTGATCCGCGTGCAGGACGCCGATTGGGTCGAGGACTACCTGCACAGCGATTACAACCTCAACAAGCTAGCCAGCTACCTGGATCGGGACGACCTGGCATTGAAGACGGCCCGCAAGTTGTTCGGCGAGAATTTCCTGGGGACATGAACATGCGACACCTGAGTGCCAAAACCCTCGCCCTGAGTGGCCTGATAACCGCGTTCGCCGCCTCCGCCCAGGTCGCCGCGCCTGCCGCCACGCCTGCCACGGGCAGTGTCGGCGAACGCCCGGTGATCGTGGAGGGCGTGGTGCCGGATCAGGCCACCAAGGCCCGCATCCTGAAGAACCTGCAGGACACCTACGGCACTGCCCGCATCGTCGATCGAGTGCAGGTCGAGTCGATTCCCTCGCCGCCGAACTGGGGCGAGTACGTCGCCAAGATGGTGTCACCAGGACTCAAGCGCGTGTCTGCCGGCAAGCTCGAGGTCAACGGCCAGGCGGTGCGGATCAGCGGGCAGGTGGTCAACGAAGCGCAGCGGCAACAGGTCGCCAGCGACCTGAGCCTGGCCAGCAACACTTCCTACACGGTGACCAACAGCCTCAAGCTCGGCGGCTCGGAACAGGGCGTGCTGGACCAGACGCTGGGCAACCGCATCATCGAGTTCCAGAGCGGCAGCGCGCGGCTGACGCCGCTGGGCATGCGCATCCTCGACGAGATGGTGGAAAAGATGTCGCAGATGAACGACGCGCGCTTCCTGATCATCGGCCACACCGACAATGTCGGCCAACGCGAGAGCAACCTCGCGCTGAGCCAGGCGCGCGCGCAGGCAGTGAAGGACTACATGGTGCAGAAGGGCATCGACGGTGCGCGCATGAACGTGCAGGGCAAGGGTCCCGACCAACCGGTGGCCGATAACGCCAGCCCGGACGGGCGTGCGCGCAACCGGCGTATCCAGTTCAAGATCCAGTAGGCGCCTGTGCGGCCGTCCCCCGCGACGCGCGGGGACGGGGCGGGTTCGTAACCTACTGCTCCAGGTTCTGGTTGACGTCCAGCATCTCTTCCATCTGGTTGAGGACGCTGTCGTCTTTGATCACCCGCTTCAACCACACGTGCAGCGGCATCTCGCCCCAGCGCGCGGCTTTTTCGGCCAGGTAGGCGACGGGGCTGTGCGGTTCGGTACGCCGGAAGAATTCGGCGACCTGACGCAGTTGCGCCAACGCCTCCTTGCGGGTGGTCGGTGCGCCGCCCTGCCCGCGTGGCGCCGAGGGCGCCGGCGGCGCCGACGGCGCGTCCTTGTTCGCGGCCGGGCCGAACCCGATGCCCGGCATGTCGTGCTGGCCGGCATCGGCCTCGCCATCCAGCAGCAGCCCGGCATCGCGGGCGAACCGCGCCACGGTGCGCTGCAGGTGTTCCACCTGTTCGCGCACCGCGCTGAAGCTGGGTCCGTCGATGCCTAGGCGATCGTCCACCGCCGCCTGCAGCGACTGCAACGCTTCGGCGCAATTGAGTAGCGCATCGACCAACTGCCGGTAGAAATCGTGAGGCGTATCGCGCCGTGCGGCCTCGAGCAGGTCCAGGCTGGGCTGGCCTTCGTCGTCGCCGGATCCGGCATTGGCGCTGCGGGTATGCGCGGCCTCGAAATCGTTGAGACCGAAACGGCCCTGCGGTCCCGAGGCGATCGGCACCGCGCGCAACCAATGCAGCGAATTGGTCAGCAGCCAGCTCAGGTTGCCGATGCGCTCTTCGTGGTCGCCGTCGACGACCAGCGGGTGCACCTCGTCCCAGTACCGGTCGCATAGCCCGGCGATCAGCCGGTAACCCAGCGCCAGCCCGGCGAAGCCGTCGATCTGGGTGGTCGCCTCGGTCATCCAGCCGGCCAGGCGTAGGTCCTTGGTACGCGTCTGCAGCAGATCGCCGCACTGGCGGGCGACGCTGGACCAGTCCGCATACTTGATATCGGTCTGCCACTCGCCCTGGTCCAGGGTCGGATCGTCCGAGCGCCTGGCTTCCTGGATGCGATCGAACTCGATGGAGAAAGACAGGTCTTCGCCGGCCGGCTGGTGGTCGGAAATCGGCGCCAGCAGGGCATCCAGATCCAGCATGGCAGTTCTCGTCGGTAAGGGGCGTTGGAGATTCTAGCGTGCCTGGAGTGGGGCGGCGGGTCAGATTTTTCTGAAAAACCTGGCGGCGATGGAGCTGTCGCGCTATCTGCGGCGCGCGCTGCGCAGCGGCCCGCCGTCAGTTCCGGCTTGACACATGCGGTTGGCGCCGCTACGTCGTTGTCCCTAGGGGGGCGACTACGAGCCCGCTTGCCGGCGGCGTGGGTGGAAACCCTTGGCCGATATCGCCTTTGCGCGCGGATCGACGCGCCGGTGCCAGCGCTGACCCTGTCATCGAAGATCCCCGGGCCGGCAAGCACGCGTGGACCACGCTGCCATCCTGGTCTATTGTTCGTGGCGTCCGGCGACTTTGCGCTGCCGCATACTTGGGGGAATCCCCACAGCGCGACCCGACGGATGCCATGGGGCGTTTTCGAATTGGAAATGCCGGCAATGCAGACGGCGCAAGCGTGTCATGGAAGCGGACTTCTTCATTTTTCCAAGGAGATTGATCATGCGAACGCGTATTGCCAACCAGTCGTCCGTGGCCTTCGTCGGCGCGTCGTGCGTGGTGCTGCTGCTGTTCGGCGTATTCGCGGCGGTATCGGTACGCAAGCGCGTGCGCGATCGCGTCGACGGCATCCCCATGACGGCGATCCGCGATGGACTGGGCTGGTTTTTGTGGGCTGGGCCGGCACGTCGACCGAGCCGCCAGGATTGCCCGAGCAGCCCTAAACTGAGGGGGCGCTGCAGACGGCGGACCGTCATGCCCGCCGCAGGATTCGTCTGTTAAATTCGCCCTCCAGGGGCAGGAAACGATGTTGCCCGGGGCGGTATGGCCCGGGGACAGAGGTGTTGTGATGGAAGCACTGAATGCGTTGATGTTTCAGGCGGCCTTGCTGTCCGACAGCGGTCGCCTATACCGCTTGCAGCTGCCAGGCGGGGATGTCCAGGTGGTGGAGCGCTGGAGCGGGTCGGAACGCCTGAGCGAGGGGTTCGTGTGGTGGGTGGACGTGCTGAGCACGCAGGCGGGCTTGCCGCTGGAGGCGTGGCTGGGGCGCCGCGCAACGCTGTACACCCGGCTGGCCGATGGCGATGAGAGCCCGCGCACGGGGCTGATCCACGAAGCGTACGAACTGGGCAGCGACGGCGGTCTGGCGCGCTACCGGGTAGGCCTGGTGCCGTGGACGTGGTGGCTGTCGCAGGGCCGGCACAGCCGGGTGTTTCAGGAACGCACGCTGGTGCAGATCGTGGAAGCGGTGTTCGCCGACTACGCGCCGATGGCGAGCTGGCAGTGGAGCGAAGAGGTGAGCGGGTTCCTGGCCCAGGCGCGGCCGCGCAGCGACTGCGTGCAGTACCGCGAGAGCGACCTGGCCTTCGTGCAGCGGCTGCTGGCCGAGGAAGGGCTGGGGTGGCGGCTGCAGGAGGCGGACGCGTCGCCATGCGGGCACCAGCTGGTGGTGTTCGCCGACAGCGCCGCGCAACCGCAGGACCCCAGTTCGGCGCAGGGCGGCGGGCTGCGCTACCACCGCAGCGACGCCACCGAGGCGGCCGACAGCGTGCTGGCGCTCGGCGCCACCCGGCGGCTGGGCAGCGGCCGGCTGACCGTGCTCAGCGAAGACGTCAAGACGCGCCAGGCGCGCAGCGCACAACTGCCGCTGCACGGCGGCGGCGGACAATCGCTGCGCGAGCTGTACGAGCCGGTGGGGATGGACGCCTTCGCCAGCGCGCAGGAAGCGGACCGCTATGCGGAGTTGATGGCGCAAGCACAGGAGGCGCAGTGGTCGCCGTGGCAGGGCCGCAGCACGGTGCGCACGCTGCGCGCCGGCACCTGGTTCACACTGACCCAGGCGCCGCAGCAGGGCCAGGCGCCGCCGGCGCAGCTGTTGCTGACGCGGGTGTGGCATGCGGGCATCAACAACCTGCCGGTGGACGTGCGCGCGGCGGTGCAGGCGCAGTTGGGGGCCGCGCCGGCGTGGCCGGACGCCAGCGCGGTGGCCGCACGCAGCACCTGGGCGCAAGCCGAGGCGGTGGGCTACGGCAACGCCTTCGAGGCGGTGGACCGGCAGCAGCCGTGGCGGCCGGTACTGGCCGACGGCACCGGGGCGCGGCTGAACCCGCGGCCGACCGCGCCGGGCTACCAGAGCGCCATCGTGGTCGGCGCCGATGGCAGCACCGGCGGCAGCCAGGAGGTCTATGCCGACGCGCTGGGCCGGATCCGGGTCAGGTTCCACTTCCAGCACGCCGCGTCGGCCCCGGCCGCGCAGGACAGCACGTGGCTGCGGGTGGCGCAGCGCTACGCCGGCCCGGGCGTGGGCAGCCAGTTCCTGCCGCGCATCGGCCAGGAAGTGCTGGTGGGCTTCCTGGAGGGGGACATCGACCGTCCGGTGGTGCTGGGGGCGCTGTACAACGGCAAGGGCGAAGCCGGCGTTCCCGCCACCCCCGGCGGCACCAGCGCCGAGGCCGACACCCGCCTGTATGCCCAGGCCGGCGACGGCACACCCAGCGCGCAGGGCAACCTGGCCGGCGGCCACGCCCCGGCCTGGCACGGCGCCGGCGGCGGCGCGGACAACCACCGCAACGCTACCGCGCTGTGGGGCGTGCAATCCAAGGAATGGGGCGGCGCTGGCCACAGCCGGCTGGTGTTCGACGACAGCGACCAGCAACTGCGCTTGCAACTTGCGACCACCCAGGCGGCCACGCAGCTGAACCTGGGGCACCTGATCCACCAGGCCGACAACTACCGCGGCAGCTTCCGCGGGGAAGGCTTCGAACTGCGCACCGACGCATGGGGCGCGGTGCGCGCCACCTCGGGGCTATGGCTGAGCAGCTACGGCCGCAGCAGCGGCCCGGCCGGCGAGGCGACCCAGCCCAGCGCATTGCTGAGCCAGTTGCAGACGCTGGGCAAGACCTTCTCGCAGGCGGCCGCCACCCACCAGACGGTGACGCTGGCCGCGCACGAAGGCGTGGGCCAGGCGAACCACTCCAAGCTGATCGCCGATCAGGCGCCGCTGCAGGCGTTGCTGACCAGCGTGAAAACCACGGTGCCGGGCACGGCCTACGCCGACGCCAAGGGCGCGGCGGCCGAGCGCAGCGCCAGCCCGGGCGACGGCCGCGTACCGCACACCGGCGATGCGCTGCTGGGCCTGGCGGCGCCAGCGGGGATCGGCGTGGTGGCCGGCCAGGGCCTGAGCTGGAGCGTGGGCGAGACGCTGACGCTGGCCAGCGGCGGCGGCAGCGAAGCGGCCATCGCCGGCGACGCCCGCCTACACAGCGGCCAGGCGATCGGCGTGCTGGCCGCGGCGGTGGACGGCGGGCAAACGCAAGCCAACAGCCTGAGCCTCGTCAGCGGCGAAGGCGAACTGGACGTGCAGGCGCAGTCGGACGAAGTGCGCGTGCAGTCGAAAGAAGGACTGAAGCTGATCAGCGCCAATGCCGAAGTGGAACTGGCGGCAGGCAAGACCATCCACCTGGCGGTGGCCGGCGGGGCCAGCGTGACCATCGAAGGCGGCAACATCACCTTCGCCTGCCCCGGCACCATCACCGTGCATGCCAGCAAGAAGTCGTTCGTGGGGCCGGTGCAGCAGGCGTATCCGTTGCCCGCGTTCGCAAAGTCGGTCTGCATCCCGTGCCTGTTGCAGGCCATGGGCAAGGGGCAAGCGTTGTCCCCGGTGAATGGGTGATCGGCATGCACCGCGTCTGGATCGATGTCGCCAGCGATGAAACCAAGGCGGCTACGCACGCGCTGCTTGCGGAGGCGTCCGCGTCCGATGTCCGCATCGCCTTGCTGTTGGACCGGGCATTCGTGCCGGCGGACGAGTGGCGCCGATTCGCCGCCAGCACGCCGGGCGTGCCGCTATACGGTGGCAAGTATGCCGGCGATGGCGTGGAGCAGGCATCGCCCTGGCTATGCGCGGTGCCGGAGCAAGGCGCATCGCCAGGGCCGTGGCTGGACGCGCTGTTCCGGCTCTGCGCCGGGCGACCGATGCTGACGCTGCTGCAGACGCGCTTGCCGTTGCAGCCGCTGCGGCTGCATCTCCAGCAGCGGCTGGAAGCGTCCGTGGCCGGCGCGACCTTCGTCGTCCGCTATGCCGACACCCGCTGCCTGCCGCAGTTGTTCGAGGTACTCGACCCGGCGCAGCGCGCAGCGTTCCTGGCGTCCATCGACGGGTGGCGGTACGTGGACCGCGCCGGCGCCTTGCAGTCGCTGCCGAAGCAGAGCGCCGATGCGGTCGCCGCGCTGCCCTTCGTGCTGTCGCCGGATCAACAACAGACCCTGCAGACGGCGGCGCTGCCGGACACCCTGATCGCTTATTTGCGCGAGCGCCAGGACGTGTTCGGCCACCTGTGCGGATCGCCGTCGGCCATCCACCGCTGCGTCCACGCCGTGCTGAGCGGCCTGGCGGAGACGCCGCAGATATCTGCGCACGCATACCGCCAGGTGCTGGCGGCCCTGGAAGCCGAAGGACTGCTCAGCGCTGCCGAGGCGACGCAGGATGCATGACGCGATCGCGCACCGTGGCGTTGTCACTGCCGCAACGCGCGGCTCGGCGCCGATACGCCTGCTTGCCATCTGCGGCCTGATGCTGATGCTGGCAGGATGCGGCGCTGGCAATTCGTCCGCGTCGTCATCGGCGCAGGCCGAAGAAAGCGAGACAGTCGGCCTGAGTCTGTTCGGGCTGAACTATACCGATGTGCCGATCGGCATCTTTTATGTGAACGGTACTTGGGGTGGTGCGGTGACGCCTTATGCGGCTGGGCTGAAGACAGCAGGCAGCATCGGTCTACCAGACAAATGGCATCCAGGCATCAAGGTCAAGGTGCAGTGGCGGGACGATCTTCTTTACGATCAGGACAATGATGCGCTGACGACGGCGGAAGTCGAGGTGCCACGTTACGGCAAAATCTACTCCGGCTACTTGCTGGTAGCGTTCCTGCCAGGCCGCAAGGTCAAGGTCTATGCTTCGGATTACATGCCTGGACACAAGGACGCGCCGGATGGCTTGGAGAATCCTGGCGAATACTGCTTGAAGCAGCCGGGCTGCGATGAGTGGTATGACAGCGGCAAGCCGCCCAGGGAGGGGCACTACTGATGAAGCGAAGCGATGCAACCAAACGTGGAAAAGAGACCGTGATGCCAGCATTGAAACGTGCGTTGTCCATCTGCGGCCTGATGCTGATGCTGGCAGGGTGCGGTGCTGGCAATTCGTCCGCGCCGTCATCGGCACAGGCCGAAGAAAGCGAGACAGTCGGCCTGAGTCTGTTCGGGCTGAACTATACCGATGTGCCAATTGGCATCTTTTATGTCAATGGCGTGTGGGGCGGGAACAGCAATCCTTACGCCGCTGGGTTGAGCACCGCGGGCAGCATCGGCCTGCCCGCCAAGTGGCATCCAGGCATCAAGGTCAAGGTGCAGTGGCGGGACGATCTTCTTTACGATCAGGACAAGGATGCGCTGACGACGGCGGAAGTCGAGGTGCCCCGTTACGGGAAGATCTACTCCGGCTACTTGCTGGTGGCGTTCCTGCCAGGCCGCAAGGTCAAGGTCTATGCGTCTGGTGTCGGACCTGGGCACAAGGACGCGCCGGATGGCTTGGAGAATCCTGGCGAATTCTGTCAAAGGCAGCCGGGTTGCCCGCAGTGGTATCGAAGCGACAAGCCGCCCAGGGAGGGGCACTACTGATGAAGCGAAGCGATGCAATCAAACGTGGAAAAGAGACCGTGATGCCAGCATTGAAACGTGCGTTGTCCATCTGCGGCCTGATGCTGATGCTGGCAGGGTGCGGTGCTGGCAATTCGTCCGCGCCGTCATCGGCACAGGCCGAAGAAAGCGAGACAGTCGGCCTGAGTCTGTTCGGGCTGAACTATACCGATGTGCCGATCGGCATCTTTTATGTGAACGGCACTTGGGGTGGTGCGGTGACGCCTTATGCGGCTGGGCTGAAGACAGCAGGCAGCATCGGTCTACCAGACAAATGGCATCCTGGTATCAAGGTCAAGGTGCAGTGGCGGGACGATCTTCTTTACGATCAGGACAAGGATGCGCTGACGACGGCAGAAGTCGAGGTGCCCCGTTACGGGAAGATCTACTCCGGCTACTTGCTGGTGGCGTTCCTGCCAGGCCGCAAAGTCAAGGTCTATGCGTCGGATTACATGCCTGGACACAAGGACGCGCCGGATGGCTTGGAGAATCCTGGCGAATTCTGTCAAAGGCAGCCGGGTTGCCCGCAGTGGTATCGAAGCGACAAGCCGCCCAGGGAGGGTCACTACTGATGCAAGTTTCCTTCGCTCCACTGTGTCCTGAAAATCCGTTACAGCTCAGTCGCGCGCAACAGGCTGAAATGATGAGCGCGGGGCTGGGCCGTCCTCAGGACAGTTGCTGCATCGACTTGCGCTGGGGGTTCTTCTTCGACGGAACCAACAACAATTTTCAGAGAGACCAGCCGAAGAAGGCGCATAGCAATGTCGCCCGGCTCTACGACATTTTCGAAGCTGACTTTGAAAAGCCAGAATTTGTAGGGCGCTACGCTGCAGGCGTGGGCACCCCATTCAAGGACGAAGTGGGCGATCAGGGATTGGGTATCCAGGAAAAAGCCGGCCTGGCCGCAGGCTGGGGCGGCGAGGCGCGGATCTGCTGGGCGTTGCTCAAGTTTCTCGATAACCTTCATTCGTACTTTGAGAAGATCGATCTCGGCAAGGCGCTAGGCCAAAGCGACCCCGCCACCGTGCGGCGCATGGCCCAGGACATCACGATTCCGTCGATGGAACTGCGCAAGATCGCCGGCGACGAAACCGAGATGCTGCGGCAGATCAGCATGATGGCCTCGATCCAGAGCCTGACCGCCACGGCCTTGAATCCGCCCAACCGCCGCGGCCGCCGCACCGTGCTGGCCGAGCGCCGCGCGCAACTGCGGCAACGTGTACAGAAATGGCAGAGCGCGCAGCCCAAGCCGAAGCTGCGCAGCATCCGTGTCTCGGTGTTCGGCTTCTCGCGCGGCGCGGCCGAGGCCCGGGTGTTCTGCAGCTGGCTCAAGGATGCCTGCGACGGCGGCGGGGGCGAGCTGACGCTGTGCGGCATCCCGGTGCAGCTGGACCTGCTGGGCATCTTCGATACGGTGGCGTCGGTGGGCTTGGCCAACAGCTCGCGCCTGTGGACCGGCCATGGCGGCTACGCAAGCGAGGACGACCTGCAGATCGCCCCTTATGTGCGCCGCTGCGTGCATCTGGTCGCGGCGCACGAGGTGCGCGGCTCGTTCCCGCTGGATGCGGCCGCTGGCGTCAATGGCGAAGAAGTGGTGTACCCCGGCGTGCATTCGGACGTGGGCGGCGGCTACGAGCCTGGCGAACAGGGCAAGGCCTTCATCGGCGACAGCATCGACGATCGCGCCAAGCTCTCGCAGATCGCGCTGTGCCATATGTACCGCGAGGCCATGGCCGCGGGCGTGCCGTTGAATCTTTCGGCATCGCGCTTGTCGAAGGAAACCAAAGCGGCGTTCAAGGTGGACAAGAGCCTGATCGACGCCTTCAACGGTTATGTGGCGGCCACCGGTTCGATCAAGGCGAGCACCACCGTGGCGCTGATGCAGGCGCACTACGCGCTGTATCTGCGCTGGCGGCGCCTGCGCCTGGACGACACGGCGCCGGACGGCATGGCGCAGCAGCCGTTCGTCACGCGCGCGCGGACCTACAAGGCGCAGGACGTCACCGACCTGCTGCAGGCCAACGCGGAACTGCGCCAGGAATGGGCGGCGCTGCAGCAGGACGAGAAGGACGCGGCCTATTCGTCAGAGGCGTCGGTCGCCAACGTGTTGCGAAGCACACTGGCGCCGATCGCCGCGCGCGACGACATCGTCGCGCTGGTGTGGGGCGAAAAGATGAAACAGTGGCGCGAGGTGAAGCCGGCATGGAACGACCTGTCGCCGCTGGACCGGCGCATCGTGCGTTTGCATGACGACTATTCCCACGATTCACGTGCCTGGTTCAAGCCGTTCGGTGCCGCCAGCGAGGAGGCGTGGAAGCGCGAGTATCGCCAGCGGATGAACAGGCTGGAAGCGCAGGACAACGCCTGGCAGCAGTGGAACCGCGAAGCGCAGCCGGTCATCGATGACGCGGTGCGCAAGGCGCAGAAGAATCCGGGCAGCTTCCAGCCAACGCCCGAGGTGCGCCCGATGCCGCCGCTCGTGGCAGGTCAGGATCTGAAGGATCTGAAGGAATGGCGCAGCAACGGTGGCGTCATTCCGACCGAGCGAGATGGCCGCGAGTCGTATGGCATGTTCGGCTTCCTGCGTTGGCGGACCATCTTCGTGCCGGAGAAGTCCGCGCTTCAGCACAGTATCGACGCCGTCGACGAGAAGCTGGAGCAGATCAAGCAGCTGCCAGGCAAGGCGAAGCAGGCCGTGGGCGATGCCGTGGAGTCGGCCGTGGACAGTGCGGTCGAGGCTGGCAAGGATTTCGTTGGCGATCAGGTGAGGAAGTTGATCCCAAGTGGCTTGCCGAGGATGTGAGGGGAAGCGCAGCAACCAGACCCTCAGCGCGCAGGAAGCGGACCGCTCTGCGGAGTTGATGGCGCAAGCGCAAGAGGCGCAGTGGTCGCCGTGGCAGGGCCGCAGCACGGTGCGCACGCTGCGCGCCGGCACCTGGTTCACGCTGACCCAGGCGCCGCAGCAGGGCCAGGCGCCGCCGGCGCAGCTGCTGCTGACGCGGGTGTGGCATGCGGGCATCAACAACCTGCCGGTGGACGTGCGCGCGGCGGTGCAGGCGCAGCTGGGCGCCGCGCCGGCGTGGTCGGACGCCAGCGCGGTGGCCGCACGCAGCACCTGGGCGCAAGCCGAGGCGGTGGGCTACGGCAACGCCTTCGAGGCGGTGGACCGGCAGCAGCCGTGGCGGCCGGTACTGGCCGACGGCACCGGAGCGCGGCTGAACCCGCGGCCGACCGCGCCGGGCTACCAGAGCGCCATCGTGGTCGGCGCCGATGGCAGCACCGGCGGCAGCCAGGAGGTCTATGCCGACGCGCTGGGCCGGATCCGGGTCAGGTTCCACTTCCAGCACGCCGCGTCGGCCCCGGCGGCGCAGGACAGCACGTGGCTGCGGGTGGCGCAGCGCTACGCCGGCCCGGGCGTGGGCAGCCAGTTCCTGCCGCGCATCGGCCAGGAAGTGCTGGTGGGCTTCCTGGAGGGGGACATCGACCGTCCGGTGGTGCTGGGGGCGCTGTACAACGGCAAGGGCGAAGCCGGCGTTCCCGCCACCCCGGCGGCGCCAGCGCCGAGGCCGACACCCGCCTGTATGCCAAGGCCGGCGACGGCCGACCCAGCGCGCAGGGCAACCTGGCCGGCGGCCACGCCCCGGCCTGGCACGGCGCCGGCGGCGGCGCGGACAACCACCGCAACGCCACCGCGCTGTGGGGCGTGCAATCCAAGGAATGGGGCGGCGCTGGCCACAGCCGGCTGGTGTTCGACGACAGCGACCAGCAACTGCGCTTGCAACTTGCGACCACCCAGGCGGCCACGCAGCTGAACCTGGGGCACCTGATCCACCAGGCCGACAACTACCGCGGCAGCTTCCGCGGGGAAGGCTTCGAACTGCGCACCGACGCATGGGGCGCGGTGCGCGCCACCTCGGGGCTATGGCTGAGCAGCTATGCACGCAACAGCGGCCCGGCCGGCGAGGCGACCCAGCCCAGCGCATTGCTGAGCCAGTTGCAGACGCTGGGCAAGACCTTCTCGCAGGCGGCCGCCACCCACCAGACGGTGACGCTGGCCGCGCACGAAGGCGTGGGCCAGGCGAACCACTCCAAGCTGATCGCCGATCAGGCACCGCTGCAGGCGTTGCTGACCAGCGTGAAAACCACGGTGCCGGGCACGGCCTACGCCGACGCCAAGGGCGCGGCGGCCGAGCGCAGCGCCAGCCCGGGCGACGGCCGCGTACCGCACACCGGCGATGCGCTGCTGGGCCTGGCGGCGCCAGCGGGGATCGGCGTGGTGGCCGGCCAGGGCCTGAGCTGGAGCGTGGGCGAGACGCTGACGCTGGCCAGCGGCGGCGGCAGCGAAGCGGCCATCGCCGGCGACGCCCGCCTGCACAGCGGCCAGGCGATCGGCGTGCTGGCCGCGGCGGTGGACGGCGGGCAAACGCAAGCCAACAGCCTGAGCCTCGTCAGCGGCGAAGGCGAACTGGACGTGCAGGCGCAGTCGGACGAAGTGCGCGTGCAATCGAAGGAAGGACTGAAGCTGATCAGCGCCAACGCCGAAGTGGAACTGGCGGCGGGCAAGACCATCCACCTGGCGGTGGCTGGCGGCGCCAGCGTGACCATCGAAGGCGGCAACATCACCGTCGCCTGTCCCGGCACCATCACCGTGCAGGCGAGCAAGAAGTCGTTCGTGGGGCCGGTGCAGCAGGCGTATCCGTTGCCGCAGTTCCCACGCAGCAGTTGCAAGAGCTGCATCCTGGATGCAGCGCGCCAAGGAACCCCGGGAGTGCTGGTGTGATGCGATATTACGCCGTGATCGACAGCGCTCAGCGTCCCCACTTCCATGAACGACTGGATCGCCTGGGCGCGGCCTACCGCTCCCTGTTCGACCAGCAGGCCGAAGAGAGCCTGACCGAGATCGCACCGCTCCTGGTCGCCTGCGACCGAGCCGACCCCACGTCTCGCCTGGCGCTGGAACTCGAACGGCTGGGCGCGGCAAAGCCCGCGGTCAGCTACATCGGCAGTGCACTGCCGATGCAAGACCTCGCCTGCCACTTCCGCGCCTTCCATCTGGTCAAGGTGCCGGAACAGGGCGAGCGCGACATGCTGCTGCGCTGGTACGACACGCGCATTCTTCCAGTCTGGCTGCAACTGCTCACCGCCGAACAAAAAGCCGTATTCACCGCTGGCATTGAAGAATGGCATTATTTCGATCGGTTCGGCGACTTGCAACCGCTACCATTGCCCGGGCCGTTGGCTGCGGGTCTGGCTGCGCTACCGCCATTACGGCTCGATGACGCACAGTACGCCGAGTTCCTAGAAGCCTGCGAGCCCGATGTCGCCATCGCGCAGCTGCGCCGGATCATTCCCGACGAAATGCGACGCGTTGAGCATCGGGTTCTTTATCCGTTTGTGCAGGAGCAGATGGAGCAGGCCCGTGCGCATGGGCTCGGTTCCATCGACGATCATGTGCACTATTTGCTGCTCGCCCTGTACACCAATGGCCACTTCCGCAGCCATCCCTACGTCGCAGAACGTCTGGCTGCACCAGCATCGATGCACGAGCAGGCATTTGCGGCATGGGCAGCCACGGTTCCCGCCGATGTCTGGGAGCTGGGGAGGCCGCTCTGGGAATCCGCGCCGATAGCGCCTTCAAACGACATCGCCGACCATCTTAGGAGCGCACTGTGAAACATACTCGATGGACAGCCTGGGGCATCGCGATTCTGCTCGGGTTGCTGCCATGTCTGGCGGCTTGCGGCCAGGAATCCGTTGGCGTCAACCTCGTGGGCTACAACCACACCGACAAGGACATCGGACACTTTACGGTGGACGGAAGCGAAGGTGGGTTTCTGCAAGCCAATAGAGGCGGGGGGAAGTTCGCGTGCTGCATCGACATCCCCAAGCCCTGGAAGCCGGGCATGACCGTGACGGTCGGCTGGACCGACGACTACGACGAGAACTATCAGGAGCGCCTGGTGCCAGTGCCGCGTTATGACAAATATGGCGACATGGCAGTGCATTTTCTGCGCAACGGCCAGATCAAGGTTTTCGTGACCATGTATGCCCTGTGGCACCCGGACTACCCGCTCAAAGGGAAAGATGCCGAACTGACGCCAGGCGTGCCGCCCAAGGGACCGTTCGACAAATGAAACCGCGACTGAGGCCGCGGATGATGAAGAGCGCGCGCTGCGTCCTGTACGGCTTGCTGCTGATGTGGATCAGCGCCTGCCATGGCGGTAATACCGTGACCACCAACCTGGTGGGTTACAACCATACCGACAAGGACATCGGGCATTTCACCGTGGATGGGAATGAAGGCGGTTTTTTGCAGGCGCATCGGGGTGGGGGGAAATTCGTTTGCTGTATCAGTGTCCCCGATCCATGGAGGCCAGGTTTGAAGGTTACGGTCGGCTGGACCGACGACTACGACGAGAATTACCAGGAACGTGTTGTCGAAATACCCAAGTATGATGCAAATCATACGGGGCAGTTCTCCGTTCACTTCCTACGCAATGGCGAAATCAAGGTATTCGTGCCGTTGGGTGGTCTGGGTGGCCCGGATTATCCATTGAAGGGGCCGGAAGCGGGCCTCTATCCTGGCGAAGATCCTGTCGAGGTCTGGAAGCATGGACGGAAAGGAGATCAGAAATGACGAATTATCCCACTGGTGCCTGCCGATGCCGTCCGATGGTCAGCGGCGACTTATCCCTGCTGAAGCCCAGCGCCGCGCACAGGCGATGGCGTGCTTGCGCGACAAGAGCTCGCAATGCCAGGGTCAGGCGCATATGAGGCCACGGATGATGAAGATCGCGCGCTGCGTCCTGTACGGCCTGCTGCTGATGTGGATCAGCGCCTGCCACGGCGGCAATACCGTGACCACCAACCTGGTGGGCTACAACCACACCGACAAGGACATCGGACACTTTACGGTGGACGGAAGCGAAGGTGGGTTTCTGCATGCCAATAGAGGCGGGGCGGGGTTTGTGTGCTGCATCGACATCCCCAAGCCCTGGAAGCCGGGCATGACCGTGACGGTCGGCTGGACCGACGACTACGACGAGAACTATCAGGAGCGCCGTGTGCCAGTGCCGCGTTACGACAAATATGGCGACATGGCAGTGCATTTTCTGCGCAACGGCCAGATCAAGGTTTTCGTGACCATGTATGCCCTGTGGCACCCGGACTACCCGCTCAAAGGGAAAGATGCCGAACTGACGCCAGGCGTGCCGCCCAAGGGACCGTTCGACAAATGAAACCGCGACTGAGGCCACGGATGATGAAGAGCGCGCGCTGCGTCCTGTACGGCTTGCTGCTGATGTGGATCAGCGCCTGCCATGGCGGCAATACCGTGACCACCAACCTGGTGGGTTACAACCATACCGACAAGGACATCGGGCATTTCACCGTGGATGGGAATGAAGGCGGCTTTTTGCAGGCCCATCGGGGAGGAGGTGGATTTACTTGCTGTATAAGCGTGCCTGCCCCCTGGAGGCCAGGCTTGAAGGTCACGGTCGGCTGGACCGACGACTACGACGAGAATTATCAGGAACGTGTCGTCGAAATACCCAAGTATGATGCAAATCATACGGGGCAGTTCTCCGTTCACTTCCTACGCAATGGCGAAATCAAGGTATTCGTGCCGTTGGGTGGTCTGGGTGGCCCGGATTATCCATTGAAGGGGCCGGAAGCGGGCCTCTATCCTGGCGAAGATCCTGTCGAGGTCTGGAAGCATGGACGGAAAGGAGATCAGAAATGACGAATTATCCCACTGGTGCCTTGCCGATGCCGTCCGATGGTCAGCGTCGACTTATCCCTGCTGAAGCCCAGCGCCGCGCACAGGCGATGGCGTGCTTGCGCGACAAGAACTCGGAATGCCAAGGCCAAGTATATGTTAATCTATTCTTTGATGGAACGGGCAATAACTGGAAGTGGGAAGGTACCTTTGTCGAAGGAAAGAAGCGCAGTACGCAGACGCAACGAAACCGAGATGGGCATAGCAATATCGCTCGGTTATGGGATGCGAGTTTCAATGAGCCGGATGACGGACTATTTTCTGTTTATATGCCAGGGGTAGGCACCCCGTTTCCTGAGGTGGGCGACACCTCCACCGACGGAAGTACGCTGGGAGGTGCTGCTGCTCTCTACGGAGCGCATCGCATCAATTGGGCGATCATCCAGGTCTATAACTCTATAAATCGCTATCTAACTGGCGCCAATCTAATCGAAAACGATGAGGCAAAGCTCATAGTCAGTCAGATGAGCCAAATCTCGCTGGCCGAGGGCTTCAGGCGCCGCACCTACCTCGAAGTCTATGGCCGCAGGCTGGAGCAGCTGGTCAAGACCCATCAGCGTAAAGTCAAGTCGCTCAATATCGCGGTGTTCGGCTTCTCGCGCGGAGCGGCTACCGCACGCGCTTTCGTGCACTGGCTCTACGAAGTCGTCGAACCCTGGGGTAACGGCTGCGGATACAACCTGGCCGGCGTGCCGATGCAGCTGACGTTCCTGGGAATTTTCGATACCGTGGCGTCGGTGGGCATGGCGGCGATGTCGCGCGTCAGCGAGGGCAAGATGGCCTGGGCGCAGGGCGAGATGATGAGCATCCATCCCGAGGTCAAGCAGTGCGTGCACTTCGCCGCGCTGCACGAGCAGCGCATCAATTTTCCGATGGATCTGGCGGCATCCGGCAAGGAAGTGTTGTATCCGGGCATGCATTCTGATGTGGGTGGCGGCTATAGCCCGGGTGGACAGGGCAAGGATTTCGTCGATGGGCAGGCGCTTGGCGCCGCCAAGCTGTCCCAGATTCCGCTGATCGACATGCACCACGAAGCCATCAAGGCCGGCGTGCCGCTGATGACGATGGAGGAAATCCGTCAACGTCCCGCACTTGCCAAATACTTCGGCTGCCATACGCAACTGATCGATGCCTACAACGGTTGGCTGGCCGCACACGGGATAGCGGGCGGAGATCATATGCAGCAGATCAGGCAGCACTGTCGCCAGTATGTGCAGTGGAAAGGCATGCGCCTGTGGGAGGGCCCAGACAGCCTGTTGCAACAGCCGTTTTACTTGCGCGCCGATGCTGAGGACAAGGTGGACTTGGCCAAAGCGCAGCATGCCTTCGGCCAACTGGTCGCCGATATGAGCCGGCAAAACGATGCGGTCGATGGGTATCAACAGGCGTTTGCCGATTACAAGGCAAGAGACCAGGCGTGGCAAACCAGCCGTCAGGGACCGCGCCCGGTGCCTCCAAGGCGCATCGTCTCCGCGGATCTGGCGGACGCCGGCACCAAGGAACTGCTCGATGTCGTGCTGAGCAAGAAGCCCGTTCCACCTGTGGTTGCGAACCTGTTCGACAACTATGTCCACGACTCGCTGGCGGGGTTCTACATCAAGCGGTGGACCGAATTGGATATTCCAGTGGCCGCTACCAATGGCTATCTCCGTTACCGCTCAGTCTTCAAGCTCACCAGCAGTTGGCAGCAGCGCGAATGCGTCGACCCGCTAACCACTCCCATGCCGCCCGCAAACGTTCCCAGTATCGACCAGGCGTTCGGGATGATGGGAAACGCGATGCGGTAGACCGCGTGCCATGGTTGACTGTGCCAGCGGCACAGCCAAGCAATCAGCGCAGGCAACCGCCCGCCCGCCTGCACAGCAGGCAGGCTGCTGGCCGCGGCGGTGGACGGCGGGCAAACGCAAGCCAACAGCCTGAGCCTCGTCAGCGGCGAAGGCGAACTGGACGTGCAGGCGCAGTCGGACGAAGTGCGCGTGCAATCGAAGGAAGGCTTGAAGCTGGTCAGCGCCAACGCCGAAGTGGAACTGGCGGCAGGCAAGACCATCCATCTGGCAGTGGCCGGCGGGGCCAGCGTGACCATCGAAGGCGGCAACATCACCGTCGCCTGCCCCGGCACCATCACCGTGCAGGCCAGCAAGAAGTCGTTCGTGGGGCCGGCCGAAAAGTCCTACAAGCTTCCCGTTCCCGGAGCGACGCCGTACAAGCTGAAATACGTGTTGCGTGACTACACGGGTGAACCGCTCAAGAGCGCCGAGTACGCCATGTATCTGGCTGACGGTTCGGTGGTGACCGGCAAAACGAATGCACAAGGCGAAACCGAACAAGTGATCACGGATGGTCCCGACAGCGTGCATCTGATGGTCTCCGACGAACGTCACGAAGGTTATTACAAGGTGTCCGATGGCAACGCATGAGGCGGCAACGACTCCATTGCCCAGTTCCACGACCGGCAGCAATGCTGACGAAGCGCCAGCGGCAACGGGCGATTTCAGGCTCTGCTACAAGAATGCCGCGGGCTTGCCGGTCCCCTGCGCGAATGTGCGCTACCAAGTGGTGCACGCGACAGGCGACGTAGTGGCCAAAGGCAGCACTGGCCAAGACGGACGCACGCAGCGGATTTCCGTCAAGGCCAAGCAGGCAACGACCACGCCCGGATTCAGTTCGCCGTATCCGTTGTTCACCACGATGCACGACGGCATGGAGCGCTATACGCTGCAGGTATGGAGCCAGCTGGTGTCTGCCTACCTGGAGCCGGAATTGCATCCGGACGTAAAGCTGGCGCCCAGGCTGGTCTTGCCGTCGGTCAGCGTCATCGCCCCGCCGATGCAGACCCAGGACGTGCTGTTGAAGCGCTATCTGCGCGTGCGCTTCCAGTTCAAGCAAGGCAATCAACCGATCGTCGGCGCGCCTTTTGTCGCCTACACCTACGATGCCGCCGGCCGGCAGATCGCCGCCACGGATCTGCAAGGCAAGCCGATCAAGGGCAATACCAATAAGCACGGCGATACCGGCAAGCTCTACACCAACGACACGGCCTGGTTCGTGTTCAACCTGCCTGGCGCGGAGAAAATGGCGTATACCTCCGATGCGTTCGAGCCGCGCGTGATGGGTGCGGACGCGGTGATGTACGAAGTGAATGTCAAAAGCCAGGTGGCGGTGGCTGCGCCAGGGAAGGGCACGGTCGCCAAGGTCTCGGGCAAGGTCAGCGCACCTGCGGTACTCAACGCGCAAGACGAGGAACTGTTGCTGTTGACGCCGGAGGTATGGAAGGAATTCGAGGCGGTCAGCGGTCGTGTCGAAAGCACCTTCGCCGGTGTGCACCACGCGCGTTCCACGCTGGCGCAGGCGTTGCAAGGACGCAGTCCGGAGGCGATCCGGCAGGCCGAGAAAGATCTGAACCTTGCCGAAGACAAGGTCGCGACCATGTTGAACAAGGATTTTGCCAAGAAGGCGGACCTGGTCGAAGTGGTCACCTTCGAAAGCTACGACAAGGGCCGCGATGCGGGCGATGGCAGCGTGCGCGATCGGATGGGATTGCGCAGGCGTTATCTGCCGCGCAAGAAGTACGAGGAGTACAAGAAGCGCCGGATCATGGGCGTGCCGACCCGGCTGGAGATGAGTGTCTCGGTCAAGGCCAAGCATGGCAATGCGACGGCTGAGGTCGTCAAGGCCAAGGGCGAACGTTCCGATCGCAAGGCGTTCGATGCGGCGAAGTTCAAGGAATCGTTGTCCAAGATCACAGCCACGGCCAAGTACAGCGGGAGCGTGCAGACCGATCCATGGGTGTGGGACATGATCGACCTTGGGGGCAACCAGTTCAGCGAGACGGTCAAGAAAAGCGAAAGCTACTCGGTGGATACGGCCGCGCAATGGATGCGTTGCGCGGCCGGCGCGGGGGCCAGTTCGGAGCTGGGATGGGACCCGAACAAGCAAAGCTTCAAGGCGCAGGCCACGGCCAATGCGCAGGCCAAGCTGATCCTGTTCGAGGGCAAATGGGTGCATACGCTGAGCATTCCCAGCACGAAGGGCTGGCAGATGAACTTCGGCGGGATGGATCTGGGGGCGATCCTCTTCCAGCTAGCCTGCGAGCTGTACGGGTTCGTGGGCGCGAAGGCGTCGATTACCGGGGCGGTGGGCGTGTCGTACAGCGGCAACAAGGCGACGGTGCAGCCGCAGGCGCGCGACCGCACCGACAGCCTGGCGTCGAACTTCGACCAGGCGCACGGCTTGCCGCGCGCGGACCTGGGCGATCCGCCCGGCCCCAACGGCGCTGCGTCGCGGCGGGTGGTGCCGGCATCGCTGAACGAGACCGCGCCCAGCGATGTGAACGGCATGAGCGTCAATGCCGAAGCGTTCGCCGGCGTCGAAGGGGGCCTGACGCATGGCGCACGGTGTCCGGTTCGGCCGCATCGGTGTACAGGTCGCTGGTCGGCCGGTTGAGCTGCTGGTAGCGGGCCAGTTGCGAATCAAGGTTCGGCGAGTACCCATTGCACCTTGCGGCCCTCGTGCAACGGAAGCTCGTCGCCCTCGTTGAACTGCGCGGCCGCGTTGAGATCGTCCATGACCAGCCAACGGCCGGCCTGGGATGCGCGTTGACCGCTCATGGCCGATACCTGCCTGCGCTGCGGTTGATCGCTTGCTGCAACGATGGCCGCACGGTCATCGGGCTGCATGAACACATAGCCGGCCTCTTCTTCCGGAATGGTGCCGTCCTCGTAGCGGTCATCGCGCCAGATCAGGCGCCAGACGACATCGATATTCAAGACGTCACCTGATTAGCCCTGACCTTCAGCTGCCTGTCGCAGGATCTGCGCCGCGCTGGGTGGATGCTGCTGTCACCTGAAGCCAACGAGGTGGCCTGATGAGCATCAATGCCGTGCAGTTCCAAGCTGGATTGTCGATGTCTGAGTTCTTCGCGTCCTACGGCACCCAGGCCAAGTGCTATCGCGCGCTCTACAAGTGGCGCTGGCCGCAGGGATTTCGCTGCCCATCCTGTGCTGGACGGGCGCGGTCGCGTTTCAAGCGGGGTGCTGCGATCTACTACCAATGCAGCGCGTGCCGGCATCAGACCAGCCTGATCGCTGGCACGATGTTCGAAGGCACCAAACTGCCGCTGCGCACCTGGATGCTGGCGTTGCACCTGCTGACCTCGACCAACACCAACATGGCCGCGCTGGAGTTGATGCGGCATCTGGGCGTCAACTACAAGACGGCCTGGCGGATGAAACACAAGATCATGCAGGTTATGGCCGAGCGCGAATCCATGCGGAAACTGGCGGGTTTCGTGCAGATCGACGATGCCTATCTCGGCGGCGAGCGTAACGGTGGCAAGGCCGGACGCGGATCAGAGAACAAACAAGCGTTCCTGATTGCGGTGCAGACCGATGCCACCTTCACCGCGCCGCGCTTTGTGGTGATCGAGCCGGTGCGCAGCTTCGATAACACCTCGCTGCAGGACTGGATTGCCCGTCGCTTGGCGCCCGAATGCGAGGTCTACACCGATGGGCTGGCCTGCTTGCGCCGGCTAGAAGACGCCGGCCACGCGCACACCACGCTGGACACTGGCGGTGGTCGTGCCGCGACCGAAACGGCCGGTGCACGTTGGCTCAACGTGGTGCTGGGCAATCTCAAACGCGCCATCAGTGGCGTGTATCACGCCATCGCGCAAGGCAAATACGCAAGGCGTTACCTGGGAGAAGCGGCCTATCGTTTTAATCGTCGATTCCGCTTGCGCGAGATGCTGCCACGACTTGCCACGGCCATGATGCAATCCACACCATGCCCAGAGCCGGTTTTACGTGCAGCGAGCAATTTTCATGGCTGAGAGTCGGGGCTAATCAGGTCCGCCCATGCCTGATACAACTCGAACATACGGTTCCACGCAGTGAACGAAGATTCCTTCTTCAGCTGGTAGAACATCTGACGCCGTTCAAGATCATTGGGCAACATCAGCCCGTCGGGAAAATTACTGCTCACGGCGATACCACCACTTGACGATGCTCCTTGGTCGCTTGCTCGCGCTCGGCAAGGCGGACGGTTGTGACGCTGGTCGGGCCAGGCGTATGGAAGTAACCAATGATGCCATTGACATCCTCCCAACCGGTCGGCTTTATCTCGAAGCGCATGCCACTGACCGGATCGACCCACGCTAAGGGCCTGTTTTCGGAAATCACGCGTTTACCTAAAGCTGTTAGTTGATCTGAAACGGTCTTGTCCAATAGGAAGAATGCCTGGGTCGCACCACCAGGCGGGTATTGCCCCGGAAGCTTTTTACCAGCTTGCTCAGCGACAGTGCCGACTACCGCCTTGGGCCCATTCTCTCCGACCACCTGGCCGGTGACGATAAATCCATTGCGATTGAATTCGTCCAGCACTGCGGTGGACGGACGCCATTCCTGGGCACTCTTCGGCGCTTCGCCGATGCCCCACCAAACCCCTCCTGCTGAAGACTCGCGTATTTTTAGGCCGTGAGTGACGCCCTCTTCACCAAAGGCACGAAAGAAGTATTCGCCATCGTGCAACCTTCGATTGATCATTTTCCCAGAATACGCTTGTAAGGCCTGATGGGAATCACCCTCAGCCCGAGCAGGATCGGCCAAATTCGGATAACCATCTTCGTGCTTGTACAAGTGCTCCCATTCGCTTGAGTCTTTGACGGACGCCGGATTCTGCTTGAACCCGCCCCGGCTAGACCGCACCGGTAGCACGCCATCTTCCACCAGACGCGCTTCGTCGGCGCGGGTGATGACGCGCTCGCCGGTGGCCACCCGGTGCAGCGCCACCCGGCTGGTCGTCTCGCCGCCGCTGCGCACGTAGGCCTGCAGTTCGCGCAGGTTCTGGTCCAGTTCCTTGATCGCCTTGGGGATCATCTGCTCGGCTGTCGTGCGCAAGGTGCCCAGACCGCCGATCAGTTCCTTGATCCGCTGTGTCAACATCCCCGGCATCAGCGCCCCCATCCGTGCATTGGCCTTGCGCAGCACCGAGGCGAGGGTATTGGTGAGCGCGGCGAACCGTTCCAGGATCTGCGCTTGATAGTCGGCAAACTTCAGCCGCAGCAGCCACGCCTCGGCGTTGCGCGTGCCGATGCGGTTGAGGAAGGCGATGATGTCCTTGGCACCTTGCAACAGGTGCGCGGCACGCGCGGCGCCGCGCAGTTCGGCGGCGGCCTTGAACACCTTGCACAGGATGCGGCCCACGCCCTTGATGACGCCACCGATCACCGGCACCAAGGCTAGCACCAGCACCACGAGCAACACCCATTCCCAGACCCGTTCGCGCGCCTCCGGATCGTCGATCAGGCGGATGACCACAGCGATGATGTCGCGCGCCGCGGTGACGTCGCCCACCAGCGGGATCATGCCGATCACCGCATCCACCAGGATCTGCGACAGCGAGGCCTTCTCGTTGAAGGCGCCTTGCACCGTGCCCCAGGTCCAGCTGCCGACATCGGCCGCCATCGCCTGGAACTGGCTCCAACTGAGTCCGCCGGGGGGAGATGCCGCAGGTATAGCCCCCATCACTGCACTCCTTTACCGGAATCGGCGGTGGTGGCGGCCAGATACTTGTCCACCACGCCGTCCAGCCTTGCATCGGCAGGATTGGCCGCGTGATCGGGCGTGGGCGTCATGTCCTTGCGGCCGAACAGGCCCGGCATCGGCGAGAACACCACCTCGGCCGAGCCGCCGGGGACATTCGCCACCTCGGCGCGTCCCTGCGCGTCGAGCGTGCCGTGCCGTTTGCCTCCATCGGCCAGGGTGACCACGTAGTCAGCACCGGCCAGGCCCTGATCGTCGTGGTAGCGATGATCAAGCGACAGCGTTTGCAGGGGAAGGCGTTCTTCCGGCAGCGGCGGGATGGCGACGGTCTTCATCTCCCCACCCAAGAACGGATGCCGACTGGCCTTGACCGTGAACTGCCCCGGGCAGGCGAAGGTGATGTCGCCGCCTTCCAGGGTGATGCGGGTCTGTCCGGCCTGCAGCACGATCTTGTGCTGCGCCAGCACGTCGATGCGGGTGTCGGTGGCGGTGACGGTCAGCGCCTGGTCGGCCAGCAGTTCCAGCGCGCCGGTGTGCGCCTGCAGGCTCACCGGGCCGGCGGCGGCGATCAGTTTGATCGGCCCGCGTTGGGCGAACAGCGCGGTGTGCTGGCCGGACACCGCCGACAGGGTCTGCCCGGCGCTCAGCTGCGCATCCTGCTGCGCGGTCAACTGCAGGGCCTGCCCGGCATAGGCCACCGCGCTGGCCGGGGTGGTCCAGGCGATGTGGTCCGGCGACTCGCCGAGCAGGCGCGCCTCGGCGAATCGTTCCACCGGCGCCTGGCCGTCGCGGCCGCCGTCGGCCGGCTTGGTCGCCGGCTGGCCGCCGACCGCAGCGGTGTACTTGCCCTGCGCCTGCGGGTCGATCGCCTCGCGCAGCCGGGTCACGCTGGGATGGGCGTCCAGGCCGGGCACCTGTTGCTGGGTCAGGGTGTCGTGCAGCGCCTGGGCGGTGCGTTCGGCGCCTTGCAACTGGGCCACCGCCTCGGCCACGTCCAATGCGGTCGAGGCGCCCTGGCCGCGGGCGCTGCTGGACAGCAGCAGGCCTTGCGCGGCATGCACGTTGCCCCAGCCCTGGGAGGCCAGTTCGAAGCCCTGGCCGCGCAGCGCGCCGCGGGCGGTGTCGCTGTGCTGGACCAGGTAGCCCAGTTCCAGCCGGGTGTCGGCCAGCGAGGTGTGCAGGCGCGTGCGCAGCTGGCCGGGGGTGTCGTCCAGCAGCCATTGCTGGGTGCCGCTGCCGTCGTGGGACTGGGTGTGCAGGCCGCTGAGCGTGCCGGGGTGGCTGGCGCTCTCGTCCAGGCCGCCGCCGAAGGGGGGGGCGACCTCGCCGTTGTACAGCTGGCCGGTGATGCGCGGCTGGTCGATGTCCCCGTGCAGGAACTCCACCAGCACTTCGCTGCCGATGCGCGGCAGGAAGTGGCTGCCCCAGTTGGGGCCGGCCACCCACTCGGCCACCGGCACCCAGGTGCCGGCGCGCTGGTCGCCCGGCGCGTGGCCGGGCACGGTGCTGGCGCTGTCGGTCAACCCGCCGGGAGTGGGCTGGTCGCCGCGTTGCCACGGGAACTGGATCCGCACCTGGTGGTCGCGGCTCGGGCTCAGCGCCGCGTCGGCCACGCCGACCACGCGCGCGCTCTGCGGCCCGGGCATGCGCGGGCGGTCCTGCGGCACGTCTTATCAGTGCGCTTTTAGGTGGTTTAGCTTGTCTCGCACGGTTTTGATCTGGGAGGCATCAAGTTTAAAGATGCGCTTATCTAGGATCGACAGATAAGCGTCGGCATTACCGTTATTGACCTCGTCACAGGCTAGTAAATTACTGAATGACGTTTCCGGTGAGTCCGCTGGTTTGCGCACTCCCTTCGCATAGTCATCGGCTTTCGGGGTCGCTTTCATGAGATCGAGGTTCGGATATACGGGATTATCCCACTGGCCTTCGCTGGTGAATTTGCCGCCGCAGAATTCACCAGTCTCCCGCGCGACGATGCAACCGCTATGAGTGTCAACTAGGTTGCAGTACGCGGCTTCTTGCGTGATTGGGCCCTGTGGGGTCTCCAGCTCAGCTGATGCGATCTGGCTGAGGAACACGAATCGATGGTTGGGAGAAAGACGCGGCGACTTCTCGCGTTCAAACGCTCCATCTTGGTCCTCCTGTCCTAGCAAGGTCCTAATGGATTGCCCATCGTGCACGATGGTTACACTCCCAAATCGGCCATCGGCGGTGGGATCCCCGTAGGTCAGCACTACTGGGCTAAGGTCGGGAGACGTGGCTCGGGGGGCGGCTGCAGGCTCCGTGTGCACAGGCGGTGATGCAGCGGTGTGACCATGATTTGGATCGGCTTGTGTCGTTGCACTGCCACCCTCGCAAGCGGACAGTATGAGGAACACAGAAGTCAGTACATATTTCATAGTTTTGCCTTAAGGCTGCTATATCGCGCACTCGCGTCAGTCATTACACGTGAGTTGCCGTAAATATCCAGTATTGAAGATTCGTGACTAGAATGTTGGGTCGCCCAGGTTCCAGGGTCGCGTGACACTGTCGGGTTCCGTGAGAAGAAGGTGTCTAGAGCAGCACCAAAATCGCGCTCCACATATCCAGGTCGATTTACATGGTGATCTAGAACTACTGCTTTACCTAGGTTTGAACGAATGTAGTCGCTGATCTTGTGTGTGGCATATCCAGCGGGAGCAAGTGAATTGGCGGTTCGAAGACGTTTAACAAAGTCCTTGGCCTGCTTTGCCTTGTACTCATCGGTAACAATTGCGTTGGCAATTGTGGCAAGCGGCTTTGAGCTGATTTTTTTCTTGCTCTCAAAAGCGGCCTGGTCAAAGCCTTCTCGTAAGATTTGCTTCAGCTCGCTGCCAGTTTTGCCATCGTAGTAAAGATACTTTTTGCCGCCTTCGTCCTTTACTTCCCAGCCACAATCTGCAAAAAGTGACTGATACAGAGCAGGATGTTCCTGTTGGAATTCGTATACTTGTATGGGTAATTCGCCCGCCCCCTGGGGGTTAACTGTTTTCTGCATTGCGCCTGCGGTAAGGACTTCGCTATCGTAGGATTGAATGGCGTCCATATTCCCTTCATTTTCAGACATCGCAACCAAGATGTCCCGTTCCGTGGCGGTTACACTGCCAGAAGTAATTAAGGCATCCCAGCCCATGAAGTCAGCTAATTTTAGCTTTCCCCAATATACCGGGCCATACTGCTTTCCATAGCGAGCTGATGCGAAAATTTCGCCTAGGCAGCAGCCACAGGCGCAGCCCGAACTTCCAGGGAAGTTCGCAATCAACCCAATAGGATGGAAAGCATAAACCTTGGCATCCCCCGGCAAAGCTGGAGTGGTTTTTACGTCGCTCCACCACTGCAGGGATTCAATCCGATTCTTTTCCTTGTCCCAATCCGCCTTGCGCGATTCGGGGATATCGCCGTCGATCGCGTTCCATTGCGCACGCGGCGTTCCCCATTCGCTGGTGTGGTGGAAGACCAGGCGGGAAATCGCCTCCGCCAACCAGGGCTGTTTCAGGGCCTTGCGCAGTTCTGCGGGGGTGAGATGACGGTCGTCGTCCAGGTCGATGGCGTCGCATACGCGCGAGAACAGCGGGCCGCCCGTGGCCGCCTGTGCTTTGGCTTCCAGTGCGGCCTGCTCGTCGGGCTTGGCTTGCTTGGTGGCGACCACATGGCGTGCGTACAGCGCTTCCGGCGTAGTGCCGTCGGCTTCGATGAACTCGAAACCCGGCCACTCCCACGGCGAGCAGAGGGTGACCTTGGCATGATCCTTCTCCCTGGCCCAGCCCACGCCGCTGTTGCCGTCGATCTTGCCCACATCCACTTCCCACCAGCGGGTGCCGTCCGCTTCGGTCGCGACCTTTTTCAGTTTCTTGATCGCGGCGACGCGGATGAAGCCCGCCTCCGGTCCGTTGGCCTGGCTGGCCTGTAGCGGGAACGTGCTCCACGCCTTGAGCGAGCGGCCGGCGACGCTGGTGTCGGCGCCCATCAGCGCCTTTTGCACCCACACCGGCGGGCCGCTGGGAACGAGTACCTGGCGGCGCGGGTACTTGTCTTTTTCTTCCTTGGTCTTCAGCGCGTTGTAGGCCGCTTCGGTGATGCTGTCGCTATCGCTGGCACCGAGCACGCGATGCAGGATCTGGCCGCCGCCGTAGGCGTGGGTGGTGCTGTTGAAGCCGCTCAGGCTGCCCTTGTCCATGATCTGCAAAGTGCCTTTGCGCACCTGAACCCAGGCTCCGTCCTTGCCGCCGGGGACCACGGCGGCGGCCTCCTCGGTGCCGATCTGCTGGTCCGGTTCGCTTGGCAGCACAAGCTTGGCGCCCACGTCGATCT
Organism: Xanthomonas translucens pv. cerealis; assembly: GCF_006838285.1. Lineage (NCBI taxonomy): Bacteria > Pseudomonadati > Pseudomonadota > Gammaproteobacteria > Lysobacterales > Lysobacteraceae > Xanthomonas > Xanthomonas cerealis. The sequence continues at coordinate 2,113,173 of NZ_CP038228.1, read as the reverse complement.
TGAGCAGCGTCTTTTGCTTGGCATCCAGCAGCTTCGCCCGCTCACGGCTCTTGGCGATGAAGGTCTTGAGATCTTCTGCGGTGAATACGTCCAACTGGACCAGTGGCCGCACGCCATTCTGCGCGGGGCCGGTTGCCGCCAATGGCTCGAGATCGGCAAAGCGCTGGTAGTGACCGAGATAGCCGATCAAGTCGCCGGCTTTGATCGGGGCAGGGGTTGGCAACACATAGACCGCGTCCTGGCGGTCGGGCTCGGCGCCGGCGGCGGTCAGCTCGGCTTTGTAGGCATACAGTCCTTTTGCGTCGGCAGGAACGGTCTGCCCGCTGACGACCTCGGAGATGACGAAATACCCCTTTTTGTTGGGATTTTCGGCACCCAGCCGCAGCTTGGCGCCGCGTGGCGCATAGCCGACCTTCTGATGCTGCGCGTCGCGCAGGTTAAGGCCTACGCCTGCCTCCGGGATGGAAGGATTGGAGGCCCTGTCGCGGTCCTTGGCCTTGTCGCCGACCACATAGGCCACGCTCTTCCAGAACGCCGGGCGCGGCTTCTTCGGATCGGCTTGGTAGCCGGCCCAGTCGAGCAGGTGGAGATAGACGCTGTAGAAGATCAGCGAAGGCTCTTTCGCCTTCTGATCGGGTGTTGCCGCAGGCTGGGCTGCCGGCTGTGGCGTGGACGGTGCCGTGTTGGCCGCGCCCGGTCCAGCAGGGGCAGGCTGCGCGGTCTGCTTGGGCGCAGGCGGAAGCTCCAGGCAGTGGCGGACCAACACGAAGCCGCGCGAGTAGGTGGCCTTGCCGGCGCTGAAGTCGACGTTCGGGTATTTCGAGTCGATGCGATAAGCGACGACCTCGCCATCGCCGATGCAGCGGATGCCGTCTTCCTGCGCCAGGGTGTTGCCGGTTTGCGTATCGAAATGGATGCCGCCGTGCCATTGCCCATTGGCGCCGATGGGGTAGAACCCGTCCTGCGCGTTGGACAGCGCATCGAAATAGACCTGCGGATCGTCGATGTCGGTCGGCTTGGCGCCGGCCTTGCCTGCTTCTGCGCTTTTCTGGAACGGATAGACCAGCTTGCTGATCTGCGCCAGTTTCTTCTGCTCGGTATCTGCCATGAAGATGTCTTCCTTGTAGAGGGATCAGCCCGAAAAATCGAGCATGCGGTCTGGCTCCAGATGCATCAGCCCATCGGGCAAGGCGAATTGGGGATTGCCGCTCTCCCCACCCAAGAACGGATGCCGACTGGCCTTGACCGTGAACTGCCCCGGGCAGGCGAAGGTGATGTCGCCGCCTTCCAGGGTGAGGCGGGTCTGCCCGGCCTGCAGCACGATCTTCTGCTGCGCCAGCACGTCGATGCGGGTGTCGGTGGCGGTGACGGTCACCGCCTGGTCGGCCAGCAGTTCCAGCGCGCCGGTGTGCGCCTGCAGGCTCACCGGGCCGGCGGCGGCGATCAGCTTGATCGGCCCGCGTTGGGCGAACAGCGCGGTGTGCTGGCCGGACACCGCCGACAGGGTCTGCCCGGCGCTCAGCTGCGCATCGTGCTGCACGGTCAACTGCAGGGCCTGCCCGGCATAGGCCACCGCGCTGGCCGGGGTGGTCCAGGCGATGTGGTCCGGCGACTCGCCGAGCAGGCGCGCCTCGGCGAATCGTTCCACCGGCGCCTGGCCGTCGCGGCCGCCGTCGGCCGGCTTGGTCGCCGGCTGGCCGCCGACCGCAGCGGTGTACTTGCCCTGCGCCTGCGGGTCGATCGCCTCGCGCAGCCGGGTCACGCTGGGATGGGCGTCCAGGCCGGGCACCTGTTGCTGGGTCAGGGTGTCGTGCAGCGCCTGGGCGGTGCGTTCGGCGCCTTGCAACTGGGCCACCGCCTCGGCCACGTCCAGCGCGGTCGAGGCGCCCTGGCCGCGGGCGCTGCTGGACAGCAGCAGGCCTTGCGCGGCATGCACGTTGCCCCAGCCCTGGGAGGCCAGTTCGAAGCCCTGGCCGCGCAGCGCGCCGCGGGCGGTGTCGCTGTGCTGGACCAGGTAGCCCAGTTCCAGCCGGGTGTCGGCCAGCGAGGTGTGCAGGCGCGTGCGCAGCTGGCCGGGGGTGTCGTCCAGCAGCCATTGCTGGGTGCCGCTGCCGTCGTGGGACTGGGTGTGCAGGCCGCTGAGCGTGCCGGGGTGGCTGGCGCTCTCGTCCAGGCCGCCGCCGAAGGGGGGGGCGACCTCGCCGTTGTACAGCTGGCCGGTGATGCGCGGCTGGTCGATGTCCCCGTGCAGGAACTCCACCAGCACTTCGCTGCCGATGCGCGGCAGGAAGTGGCTGCCCCAGTTGGGGCCGGCCACCCACTCGGCCACCGGCACCCAGGTGCCGGCGCGCTGGTCGCCCGGCGCGTGGCCGGGCGCGGTGCTGGCGCTGTCGGTCAACCCGCCGGGAGTGGGCTGGTCGCCGCGCTGCCACGGGAACTGGATCCGCACCTGGTGGTCGCGGCTCGGGCTCAGCGCCGCGTCGGCCACGCCGACCACGCGCGCGCTCTGCGGCCCGGGCATGCGCGGGCGGTCCTGCGGCAGCGCGCGCAGCGGCGTGGCCGCCGGCACTGCCAGGAAGCGGTTGCGGTAGCTGCCGTGCTCCAGCTCCGGCGCATCGAGCAGGGCGACGATGCCTTGGCCCAGGTTGTTCACCGCCACGTGCTCGATCGCCACCGGAACGAACCGCTGGCCGTCGTGCTGGGCGTGCTGGCGCAAGGTGAACGCCGCCCCGGCCGCCAGCACGCGGGCGCTGCCGGCCCCGGCGTGCAGCGTGTGCGGCACGCGCAGCGCGTCCAGCCGCGCCTGCGCCTGATCCTGCGCGGCGACCGCGCGCACTTGCTCGCTGTGCCAGGCCGTCGTAGTAGGGACTGCCCGTGAAGCTGCGCGCCCACCATCAATCCGTGTCGGTGGTTCACCGCCAGACTGACCTTTACCAATGTTCCCCGCAGCTTCCAAGTTTGGCCTATAAAGTTTGACCTATAACGCCATACGAATCCTGCATGGCCGACTACTTAAAACTCATTGACGAGAAGATCTTCTCAATACTTGCCCTTTCCTGACTCTTGTCCTCTTTGTTTATCCAAATAGTATAAGAGGCTGATTTTGAATTGTTTCCAGCCATAAAGACAACCTTTCCCTGAAGGCCGGTTCTGATCATGACGGGAGTTTTATTTTTGGCATCTAAAATGGCTTTATACATGCGGCCGTTATTGAGTTGGGTTTGGTCGAGTTTGTGTAGTAAGAACAACCCCTGTTTATCGGAGTAGCGGGGTTGGTCTTTGCTGGCTTCATTTAAATTAAATCCCTCCTGTTTTGCTGTTGCTGCTAGGTCCTGATTCTTAATTTCTATAAAAATATCGACTAGGCCCTTCCAGTCACTATCGAGTGGCGGTCCGCTATATGATTTTATCTTTTTTCCGGACCATTTAAAAGCTAGAAGGCATCTTTCCCCGCTCTCACTATCTAAGGCTTGCATATCCACATTCACAAGTCCGGCTGGAACCGAGTATGTGATGCCGCATGCAGTGATTTTTTTTTGTTGCTGCGCAGCCTCCGAACTCGGCGCTAGAATTAAAAGCACTGCTGATATTGATAACAATAAGGCTCGTGTCATGACGATGGCTCCGTAATGGCAATATAGTCTGCGGGAGGCGACTTTTCATCGTCAATGCAATTATGCAGTAAATCAATCATCAAACTTGATGGACGAGAATAGCGCGTCAAGATTCTTCTGATCTAGAGCATCTCTTTCTCTGCCGGGTTTGAACCAAGTTGTGTACGACAAGGACTGCTTATCATTTCCAGCCAAATATATTTTCTTCCCTTTCCCCGGCTTTTTTCGGTCAATCATTGTAATTTCATATAAGTCACCTCCATCCAATTTTTTGAAGTTGGAGGAATTTATGTCCAGATTCGGTTCAAATCCATCAAGCTTTTTGCAAACTCTATTTGCATTTTGATCAGCCGCCGAAAATCCATTTTTTTTGATTGCTGTTGCTACGCTAAAAATGTCTACCTGTATGAAAAAATCTACCGAAGCCCTTATCTCATCAGTTGGATAGGGACCTTTAAACGGAGACTTGGGGGCGTACCGCCTGTCGAAAGCCAATACGCATTTCCCCGGAACAAGAATGGCGTCACTGATCTTGATTTCTTTAAATCCTGATGGCACTAAGTAAGAGAGGCCACATTTTGCATTTATTACTCTTTCATTGTTATGCGCGAGCGCGGGGCCGTTCAGAAAAAAGAGAAGGCAAGTTAAGAGTAATATTTTCTTCATGTTTTTGGCTCTATAATGGCGGCATAGTCAGCAGAAACATCCTTGTTGTCATTCAATACATCGGACGCGTGGCCGAAGCAGGCACTTCTGACATCAAAATGCATTAATCCAGGGTTGATGCATTTGGTTACCTCTTTTCGGTCCAAGTATTTTTCGCCTTTGTCAGCCCAATAATTTATTCCAAGCTTGCCCAATGGCAAATATTTTTTATTTGAAAGACTAATCCTCTGTTTGCTTGCCCAGTACCAGCCCGAGGCATCACAGGTGTTGTAGGCCTCTGTCAGTAGGTGGGCGCTGGTCTCATCTGTGAGGAAACTCCTTCCACGATACGTGCCGTAATTTGTATAGTTTGGTCTTCCTGTAACCTGAATTAGACCTCTTCCCTTGAATCTCTTTCCGTCACCAGATGTCGTATTGCCCAAGCGATCTCCCTGAGGTGTATCCGGCTCATACTTATCGAAATAGGAATCAGCACCGCCCTCAACCATTAGCTCTAGCCTCCCGGTTTCGGCAGCCAATTGCCCCCAGAGATGGGCGATGCGTAACGGTGTCGTAATCAGGTACTTTGCGCACATCTTCTGAATCGGTATGTGAATGTTTTCCGGTCGTTTGGCTGAAGCGGTTTCCAGGCGACTTTTCATCGCTTCCCAAGTGAGGGCTCCGTTCTCCGTCACGGCCTGGGTCTTCTTATTCTTTTCCGGGACCGTCTTGCGAGTAGCACGTATGACCTCTCGCTTGCTTAGCCAACCGCACCTCCTGAAATGATCGATGAAGCGGATAGGATGGAAGTGCCAGTGGGCCACCTCCATGCCTTCCAGTTTGGCCTCATCCCAAAAACAAAGTGCCTCTGCATAGCTCTGGAACTTTGCAAAATCCTTCTGCGTTAGATAGGTAGTCGAGCCGGCGCTGTTGGCAGGACTGCCAGGAGGCGATTCTTTCGTGGTCCAACCCCAGCGCGTTGCGATGGTGCTCTTCTGCCATTCGGTTGGAAATTTGCAGATTGTCCCCGCCAAGAACTTTATGATTGTAACCTTCTTGAGTTGGCTTGCCGCTTCTTCGCGTGTATTGATCCCGTCGCTATTGGCATCCAGCAGCTTTTTGATGGTTACGATGGAGCATCGGCTATCGTCTGTCTGATACTCGTTAAGCAGATGCCATCCTGACCAGTGCGGGGCATCGGCGTCGCTGCTTTTCGTGACGCTACTACCGTTGAGATTCACCCACCCGGTGCCGGTGGGCGTGGCGATCTGGCGCCAGTGCGGTGTATCTGCCGGCTTAAGCGGGTCCGGACCCACTGCACGACCGAAGCGCAAGAGTTCGTATACGGCGCTTTGCACCGGAGCATCGGCCTGACCTGCATAGGCTGTGACGATTTCTGCGGACTTAGCGTACAGGTTGTACTCCGCATCCTCTTCGGTCAGCACATTGCCAAGCGTCGTTCCGTCAGCTTTGTATGTAGTGACCTTGGCATCGCCTGCCGCATAGCGGATTCCCACAAATAGCTCTTCATTCAGTGCCGTTCCGCCTGCGCTTGCGGTCTGGCTCAACGCTGGACGCTGCGCATAAACCTGAGTGGTGCCTGGCAGCTTGAAGAACATCTCGCCAAAAATAGCGTCTGTACGTCCGTTCTTGCTTGTGTCCAAATCACCACTATTGCGACCCATCAGCTTCTTGAGATTCGCATCGTTGCAGATGATCTCGAAGTGGATGATCCCGTTGGTGCCCTCAAAGCTACCCGCCGTGCCCAATTCAGCCTTTCGATGGATTTTCTCCCCCGGCTTGACGGTGCTGCGAATAGTGTTTAGGTGAAGATAAATCGAGTAGAACCGCACCTCTGTTTCAGTGGTGTCATCGGCACCAATCGAAGTGTCATGCTGTAGGACAACACACCCATCATCTGTCCATCCCAGATAGTTGAGGGCATGGCTATCGCTCTGTTGGGTAGGTTGGCGGACATAGGCGATTGTGCCATCGGCAATGGCCCTGATCGGCTCGGTACCGGTTCCTGCACTTGGTGCGCGAAGGTGAATGCCTCCATGCCAGCCAAGTAGCTCGCTGACCGGATAGGTACCACTGTCGGCCAATGGCATGGCGCGTGCCAGCCATGAATCTTCGGCCTCATTGGCATTGCGGGCAATCAGAAACGGAGGGCTGATGATCATGTCTCTACCTTGAGAAAGATAATTTCCTGACACCATCGACCGTGCCTTGTGGCAGCTTGTCGATGAGTGCAGTTCCGCTCTCCCCACCCAAGAACGGATGCCGACTGGCCTTGACCGTGAACTGTCCCGGGCAGGCGAAGGTGATGTCGTCGCCTTCCAGGGTGAGGCGGGTCTGCCCGGCCTGCAGCACGATCTTCTGCTGCGCCAGCACGTCGATGCGGGTGTCGGTGGCGGTGACGGTCACCGCCTGGTCGGCCAGCAGTTCCAGCGCGCCGGTGTGCGCCTGCAGGCTCACCGGGCCGGCGGCGGCGATCAGCTTGATCGGCCCGCGTTGGGCGAACAGCGCGGTGTGCTGGCCGGACACCGCCGACAGGGTCTGCCCGGCGCTCAGCTGCGCATCGTGCTGCACGGTCAACTGCAGGGCCTGCCCGGCATAGGCCACCGCGCTGGCCGGGGTGGTCCAGGCGATGTGGTCCGGCGACTCGCCGAGCAGGCGCGCCTCGGCGAATCGTTCCACCGGCGCCTGGCCGTCGCGGCCGCCGTCGGCCGGCTTGGTCGCCGGCTGGCCGCCGACCGCAGCGGTGTACTTGCCCTGCGCCTGCGGGTCGATCGCCTCGCGCAGCCGGGTCACGCTGGGATGGGCGTCCAGGCCGGGCACCTGTTGCTGGGTCAGGGTGTCGTGCAGCGCCTGGGCGGTGCGTTCGGCGCCTTGCAACTGGGCCACCGCCTCGGCCACGTCCAATGCGGTCGAGGCGCCCTGGCCGCGGGCGCTGCTGGACAGCAGCAGGCCTTGCGCGGCATGCACGTTGCCCCAGCCCTGGGAGGCCAGTTCGAAGCCCTGGCCGCGCAGCGCGCCGCGGGCGGTGTCGCTGTGCTGGACCAGGTAGCCCAGTTCCAGCCGGGTGTCGGCCAGCGAGGTGTGCAGGCGCGTGCGCAGCTGGCCGGGGGTGTCGTCCAGCAGCCATTGCTGGGTGCCGCTGCCGTCGTGGGACTGGGTGTGCAGGCCGCTGAGCGTGCCGGGGTGGCTGGCGCTCTCGTCCAGGCCGCCGCCGAAGGGGGGGGCGACCTCGCCGTTGTACAGCTGGCCGGTGATGCGCGGCTGATCGATGTCCCCGTGCAGGAACTCCACCAGCACTTCGCTGCCGATGCGCGGCAGGAAGTGGCTGCCCCAGTTGGGGCCGGCCACCCACTCGGCCACCGGCACCCAGGTGCCGGCGCGCTGGTCGCCCGGCGCGTGGCCGGGCGCGGTGCTGGCGCTGTCGGTCAAGCCGCCGGGAGTGGGCTGGGCGCCGCGCTGCCACGGGAACTGGATCCGCACCTGGTGGTCGCGGCTCGGGCTCACAGCCGCGTCGGCCACGCCGACCACGCGCGCGCTCTGCGGCCCGGGCATGCGCGGGCGGTCCTGCGGCAGCGCGCGCAGCGGCGTGGCCGCCGGCACTGCCAGGAAGCGGTTGCGGTAGCTGCCGTGCTCCAGCTCCGGCGCATCGAGCAGGGCGACGATGCCCTGGCCCAGGTTGTTCACCGCCACGTGCTCGATCGCCACCGGAACGAACCGCTGGCCGTCGTGCTGGGCGTGCTGGCGCAAGGTGAACGCCGCCCCGGCCGCCAGCACGCGGGCGCTGCCGGCCCCGGCGTGCAGCGTGTGCGGCACGCGCAGCGCGTCCAGCCGCGCCTGCGCCTGGTCCTGCGCGGTCGCCTCCTGGGCGAAACGCCCGGCGCGCGGCTGCACGTAGACCTCCAGCGGCGGCAGCGCGCCGGCCTCGGCCTGGGCCTGCGCGGCGACCGCGCGCACTTGCTCGCTGTGCCAGCTGGTCACGGTGCTGGCGGTGGGCACCACGCCGCGGCGCTCGCCGAAGGCGCCGATCGCATCGTCGGCCTCGGCCGCGTCGCTGCGGTGGAAGCGGATCGTGCCGCTGTCCGGCATCTGCGCCTGCGGGTCGAAGATCACCAGCGTGGCCGCGGTCGCCTCGCTGTCCTCGTCCTGCGCGTACGCGTAGCGCCAGGCCAGGCCGGCCTCGGCCAGCAGGCGGGTGACGAAGGCCCAGTCGGTCTCGCGGTATTGGGTGGTGATCGGGTGCGCGGGCAACGCAGCCTGCACGTCGAAGCGGAACGCGGCCTGCGGGTAGTCGGCGAAGATCCGTTCGCAGATCGCGCGCGCGTCCAGGTCCTGGAACACCAGCGCGTTGCGCCGCAGCTCCAGCAGCGCCGTCCACGGCGCCAGGGTCAGCCGGTAGCGGGCCAGGCCGCCGTCGCCGCCCAATTGCGCCACTTCCGTGCACAGGCCCTGCCAGTGGCGTTGCGTGCCGTCGGCCTGGCGCAGCTGCAGGTCCAGCGGCTGCTCCAGCAGCGCCTCGGCCTCGAGAAACGCCGAGGTGGCCAGGCACGCGATCTGCAGCACGGTTCAGTTGCAGGGGGAGTCTAAATATCCATTGGGTGCTGAAAGATACTTAAAAGATTCCGGATCGAAATGTAATGATAATTCGGTAGCTGCCGAGCCTGTATTATCAGGTGTTGGACAGACCCGCTTTGCGGTTAGGTCTGGCCATATTTTTACGATCGAATCGGGAACTCTAAGGTCACTGAAAGCGCCTTCTAATGCGCGAATATATGTACCGTCTCTGCATTGCGCCAGCACGAGATAGTCAACAGCGTCAGTGTCGCCGTAGCTGCTCCCTAGATAGCGGATTACGGCGTCAGCACGGCCATCCTGATTTAGATCAGGAGTAGCCACTAGGTAGGTCTGTCCATGATTAGCACTGTAGGGGCATCCTTCCTCCGCATCAGGTGGACAGGCACTAATCTGCTTACCTTTTATCATACGAAGCACAATATGCTCGTCAATCGGAGCTGACTCGCAGTGTGCTTGTAAAGAATCGCTTGAATCTTTTGTTGGCAATGCTGCTGAGCACGAGGTGGCAAAGCAAAAGCAGGAGGAAAAAATAATAGTGCTTAGGGAAAAATGCATTGATCATATCCCGGTAGTGTCAAAGTGAAAAGAGCGACGTCCAGTCCGCAAAGATCCAAGCTCATTATTGAGTGTATATTGACGTCCGTTGCGACCCGCATATGTTGGCCAAGAAGCGAGTCGGTCCTGCGTATCATTGACAGCTATTGCATCAGCCAACAGCTGTTCGGTGATAGCCAGTTCGTGGGCATCTGTCCATTGCGCGGGTGCGATGTTCCAATTTAGCTGCGGATGTCCGTTGATGGCGCTAATAAGTGAATCACGTACGCGTTGTCCAGTGACGTGTGCTGGGCGGTAAATATGCCAACGCAGCAGAATTCCAATCGCCTTCTCTGACGTGTAAAATTCGCCCAGTGTACTGTTGACTTGGATAGTGCCTGCTTGAACCGATATGGCGACTCCACGTAGATCGCGAATTCGCATGCGGACCATATCCCACATTGATTGCTGCATGCTTGCAACGGTTCGGCCAGCCATGGCAAACCGATAAAACCAGTGCCAGGTCTTGAAGTAGTTGGCCTCGGCTGGAGCGCGATCAACCATCGGCAGTTGCTGATTTACCTGCGCAGCCTGTGCAAGGATGGTAGGCGCTTGTGCTACCTGAGTTTGTTCATTGTGCTGGCGGATCCAGCCCGTGTACTTCCGGCCTGTTTGATTCCAGAGAGGGCCGACATTGGCACCTGCCCAGGCTGATGAAGGATATAGGCCGAAGTTGCCTAGTACTCGCTGGTAATCAGCTTGGTTGCGATGAAGAAAGTAGGAAAGAAAACCGGGAAGTTCGCCATTGTCGTAGCCGCCCTGTGGCATTAAACCCATGGTCCAGTGACAAGGGCCTAGAGAGATCAGCGCATCGTCATAGGCGTTGATACTATCAAACATGCCCATGCATTCTTGTTCGGATGTGGCACGTACAACGCGATATGTAGAGGCCGTTGCTCCATCTGGGGACGCGGCAAGGGTAGCGATGGTCGATGCTGGCCCAATAAGTCGCTCCGGCGTCATCTCAGCTTCTATCCAAGTGTGATTTGGTACTTCGCTCTGCGGTCCTCCGTAAGTTGTGTATCGAGCGTAGCCTCCAAGTGACTGGTAGTGGTCTTGGTTACGCGTCGCAGGGAACGTATAATGGCCTGTAAAGTCACGGCTGAACATGCGAACTCGTGCAATTACTTGGTTGGCGGCGTTGCGTATAATTGCCTGAGTTATCTCATTGTAGTTCCAAATATTAACCCCGTTGGTTGCAACGGTAGTGCGTTGACCATTGCTTGGGTTAACCTGCCAAGCCTCTATGACTACGGGGCAGCGATAATTATTGCGAAGCCAATGCTCGATCGCATTACGAGTTGCAGAATTTACTATGCCGCTGATTGGCCCAGTATAGCGAGCATTGTTGGTAACTCGGTCGAGAGAGCTGACGTAGTAGCTTTCTGGCGGATTGGAGTGAGGGCGCGTGCCAAGTGCGGCTACTTCCGGCGCAGTAATGCCTGCCTGAGGTTGCCATCCATGGAGGCGGGCATCATTAATTCGAGCTACGTTAGCCATGCCGGCGTAGATCTGAAATTCTCGAACTGCCCAATCCGTGCCGGCGCCGAAAGCACCATCAGCATTGGTCACAAATAAAAATCCGAGCGTGCGCAGATCATTTTGCAGCTGACGCACATGTTGAGGAACAGCTATCGTAGCTCCAGCTTGATTCTGGGGCGTCTGAGCAGTGGCCGTAGGGGGCGGAGGGTTATTGGTTCCTCCCCATCGTGGTGGTGAATTGCTTGCGGGATTGCCGTCGTTATCGCCGCGGCGCAAGTCGTAATTGCCGTATATCATGCATCCATCCTAGATGTCGTGGTCGTTGCCTAGTGACGTGACGCCTTGCTGGCTTGGGATGTTGAGACCCGCAATGCCCTTCGCTCGGTGGAAGCGCTGTATGGCCATACGGCTCAAAGGACCGAAGTCGCCGTCAATTTCTCCGTGATAAAATCCGAGATTCTTAAGTCTGGACTGTAAGCCCATGTGTTCACTTGTCTTTTTCTGGGATGCCAAGTCAAGCTTCCATTCCCATGGATGGTTTTCAAGCCCAAAGGGATAAACGGTAAGCTTCCCTTTGCGCGCACCCTTTGGCAGTTCATGGATGACAGTCCCGTCTGAGCTGAGCTCTCCTTCAAATATCTGCCCACCTAGTTCTAATTTGTAAGGTTTCCCTTGCAGCCCGCTTAGATTGAACTGCTGACCAACGCGAATGCCAAATTGCTTGGGCAGAAGCACTGTTTCTTTGGGTAAATGTTCGGGAATGGCTGGATTGGTTTCTGGCCCCAAGAACGGATGCCGACTGGCCTTGACCGTGAACTGTCCCGGGCAGGCGAAGGTGATGTCGCCGCCTTCCAGGGTGAGGCGGGTCTGCCCGGCCTGCAGCACGATCTTCTGCTGCGCCAGCACGTCGATGCGGGTGTCGGTGGCGGTGACGGTCAGCGCCTGGTCGGCCAGCAGTTCCAGCGCGCCGGTGTGCGCCTGCAGGCTCACCGGGCCGGCGGCGGCGATCAGTTTGATCGGCCCGCGTTGGGCGAACAGCGCGGTGTGCTGGCCGGACACCGCCGACAGGGTCTGCCCGGCGCTCAGCTGCGCATCGTGCTGCACGGTCAACTGCAGGGCCTGCCCGGCATAGGCCACCGCGCTGGCCGGGGTGGTCCAGGCGATGTGGTCCGGCGACTCGCCGAGCAGGCGCGCCTCGGCGAATCGTTCCACCGGCGCCTGGCCGTCGCGGCCGCCGTCGGCCGGCTTGGTCGCCGGCTGGCCGCCGACCGCAGCGGTGTACTTGCCCTGCGCCTGCGGGTCGATCGCCTCGCGCAGCCGGGTCACGCTGGGATGGGCGTCCAGGCCGGGCACCTGTTGCTGGGTCAGGGTGTCGTGCAGCGCCTGGGCGGTGCGTTCGGCGCCTTGCAACTGGGCCACCGCCTCGGCCACGTCCAATGCGGTCGAGGCGCCCTGGCCGCGGGCGCTGCTGGACAGCAGCAGGCCTTGCGCGGCATGCACGTTGCCCCAGCCCTGGGAGGCCAGTTCGAAGCCCTGGCCGCGCAGCGCGCCGCGGGCGGTGTCGCTGTGCTGGACCAGGTAGCCCAGTTCCAGCCGGGTGTCGGCCAGCGAGGTGTGCAGGCGCGTGCGCAGCTGGCCGGGGGTGTCGTCCAGCAGCCATTGCTGGGTGCCGCTGCCGTCGTGGGACTGGGTGTGCAGGCCGCTGAGCGTGCCGGGGTGGCTGGCGCTCTCGTCCAGGCCGCCGCCGAAGGGGGGGGCGACCTCGCCGTTGTACAGCTGGCCGGTGATGCGCGGCTGGTCGATGTCCCCGTGCAGGAACTCCACCAGCACTTCGCTGCCGATGCGCGGCAGGAAGTGGCTGCCCCAGTTGGGGCCGGCCACCCACTCGGCCACCGGCACCCAGGTGCCGGCGCGCTGGTCGCCCGGCGCGTGGCCGGGCGCGGTGCTGGCGCTGTCGGTCAACCCGCCGGGAGTGGGCTGGTCGCCGCGCTGCCACGGGAACTGGATCCGCACCTGGTGGTCGCGGCTCGGGCTCAGCGCCGCGTCGGCCACGCCGACCACGCGCGCGCTCTGCGGCCCGGGCATGCGCGGGCGGTCCTGCGGCAGCGCGCGCAGCGGCGTGGCCGCCGGCACTGCCAGGAAGCGGTTGCGGTAGCTGCCGTGCTCCAGCTCCGGCGCATCGAGCAGGGCGACGATGCCCTGGCCCAGGTTGTTCACCGCCACGTGCTCGATCGCCACCGGAACGAACCGCTGGCCGTCGTGCTGGGCGTGCTGGCGCAAGGTGAACGCCGCCCCGGCCGCCAGCACGCGGGCGCTGCCGGCCCCGGCGTGCAGCGTGTGCGGCACGCGCAGCGCGTCCAGCCGCGCCTGCGCCTGGTCCTGCGCGGTCGCCTCCTGGGCGAAACGCCCGGCGCGCGGCTGCACGTAGACCTCCAGCGGCGGCAGCGCGCCGGCCTCGGCCTGGGCCTGCGCGGCGACCGCGCGCACTTGCTCGCTGTGCCAGCTGGTCACGGTGCTGGCGGTGGGCACCACGCCGCGGCGCTCGCCGAAGGCGCCGATCGCATCGTCGGCCTCGGCCGCGTCGCTGCGGTGGAAGCGGATCGTGCCGCTGTCCGGCACCTGCGCCTGCGGGTCGAAGATCACCAGCGTGGCCGCGGTCGCCTCGCTGTCCTCGTCCTGCGCGTACGCGTAGCGCCAGGCCAGGCCGGCCTCGGCCAGCAGGCGGGTGACGAAGGCCCAGTCGGTCTCGCGGTATTGGGTGGTGATCGGGTGCGCGGGCAACGCGGCCTGCACGTCGAAGCGGAACGCGGCCTGCGGGTAGTCGGCGAAGATCCGTTCGCAGATCGCGCGCGCGTCCAGGTCCTGGAACACCAGCGCGTTGCGCCGCAGCTCCAGCAGCGCCGTCCACGGCGCCAGGGTCAGCCGGTAGCGGGCCAGGCCGCCGTCGCCGCCCAGTTGCGCCACTTCGGTGCACAGGCCCTGCCAGTGGCGTTGCGTGCCGTCGGCCTGGCGTAGCTGCAGGTCCAGCGGCTGCTCCAGCAGCGCCTCGGCTTCGAGAAACGCCGAGGTGGCCAGGCACGCGATCTGCAGCACGGTGGCGCCGCACACCGCCTCCTGCCCGTGGAAGCGTTCCACCACCAGCCCCTCGACCGGGGCGCGCAGTTGGATCAGGCGGGCATGTTGGGACGGCTGCGCCAGACTAGCGAGGGCGACGGCCAGCGTCGGCATATCCATATCGACGTACTCACGGCAGGGTGATCGTAATGTGCGCGGTGCGTTGCGGCATCTGCACCACCTGGTTGTAGGCGGCCATGCGCTGCTCGGTCTGGTGGTCCAGAGACAGGCGCAGACCGAAGAAGCCGAGCAGGCCGAAGCCGGCCACCAGCGCGGCCGGCAGCCACAGCGGCACCACACGGCGCAAGGCATGGCGCACGTTGTCCGGTTCGGCCGCGTCGGTGTACAGGTCGCTGGTCGGCCGGTTGAGCTGCTGGTAGCGGGCCAGTTGCGAATCAAGGTTCGGCGAGTACCCATTGCACCTTGCGGCCCTCGTGCAACGGAAGCTCGTCGCCCGCGTTGAACTGCGCGGCCGCGTTGAGATCGTCCATGACCAGCCAACGGCCGGCCTGGGATGCGCGTTGACCGCTCATGGCCGATACCTGCCGGCGCTGCGGCTGGTAATTTGCTGCGGCGGCGCCCGCACGTTCATTGCGCTGCATGAACACATAGCCGGCCTCTTCTTCCGGAATGGTGCCGTCCTCGTAGCGGTCGTCGCGCCAGATCAGGCGCCAGACGACATTGATGTCGATGCTTGCGTCCCTCACAATTTGGCCGGCTTGTGGTGCAGGCGAACCATCATGAAGATAATTGAGTGCGCCTATATAAGGCAAAAATCCAGTCGGTATATCCGGTTTGGAAAACAGGCTGAATTTCTTTGGCTTCGGCGCATCCACCGGCTCCCAGATGCCCGAGCAGGGAATACGACTGCCAGTGGCAACCAGCGTGTTCTCAACGGGGTCAGGTACGTCCGGGATGATCGGAGGAAAGTGCATTTTAGCTACATTTTCCTGGAACCACTTGCCATAGATATTGGGTGCGGGATCTTCGAAGTAACGACCTTCGATGATATCTGCCCAGATTTCGTTTCCGAGATGGCGCATATTTTCGAGGCATTCAGAAAATTCATGCCACAGCGGCGTCATCTCTCGATTTATATTCATTTCCCCGACTTCGACCCTCCATACAAATTCGATCCAATGACTCACTTGGCGGTTGGCCATCACGAATTCACCGTTGGCATCGAACTTGAAGACGCGCTTGTCGCCCTTGCGTAGCCTGCGCACGCCTTCTTCCTGATGGGCGAGTCCCTTCAGTATTCCGACGTAATCCAACTCTTTAATCCCGCTTTTCTCCAACCAACCTTGCGCATCGGCTTGCCGCACACTTTCTTCTGTCACATCCGCCCACGCTTGATACAGCTCAAGCATCCGGTTCCATGCAGTGAACGAAGATTCTTTCTTCAGCTGGTAGAACATCTGCCGACGTTCGAGTTCGTTGGGAAGCTTTAGACCCTCGGGAAAATTGCTGCTCACGGCGATACCACCACTTGACGATGCTCCTTGGTCGCTTGCTCGCGCTCTGCAAGTCGGACGGTTGTGACGCTGGTCGGGCCAGGCGTATGGAAGTAACCGATGATGCCGTTGACATCCTTCCAGCCGGTCGGCTTCACTTCGAAACTCATGCCACTCGCCGGGTCGATCCACGTAAACGGCTTGTTGTCTTTAATGGCAAGCTTGCCCAGAGCCGTCAGTTGTTCCGCTACCGGTTTGTCCAGGGAGAAAAATGCCTGCGTGGCGCCACCAGGCAGGTATTGCCCTGGCAATATGACGCCCACTTGCTCGGCAACCGTGCCGACCACCGCCTTGGGTCCATTTTCGCCGCTTACCTTGCCGGTGACGATAAATCCATTGCGGTTGAATTCGTCCAGTACTGCGGTGGACGGACGCCATTCCTGGGCGCTTTGAGGCGCCTCGCCAATGCCCCACCACATGCCACCTGGCGAGGTCGAACCCACGTTAACACTGTGCGTCACCCCTTCCTCGCCAAAGGCACGGAAAACTTTTTCGCCGTCACGGAGTTGCCTGTTGATCATTTTCCCTGAGTAGGCTTGTAGAGCTTGATAGACACCTTCCTTTTGCCTGTCCGCCAAGTTCGGATACCCGTCTTCCGGCTTGTACAAGTGTTCCCATTGCTCAGGTCTTTTCACCAGCGCCGGATTCTGCTTGAACCCGCCCCGGCTAGACCGCACCGGTAGCACGCCATCTTCCACCAGGCGCGCTTCGTCGGCGCGGGTGATGACGCGCTCGCCGGTGGCCACCCGGTGCAGCGCCACCCGGCTGGTCGTCTCGCCGCCGCTGCGCACGTAGGCCTGCAGTTCGCGCAGGTTCTGGTCCAGTTCCTTGATCGCCTTGGGGATCATCTGCTCGGCTGTCGTGCGCAAGGTGCCCAGACCGCCGATCAGTTCCTTGATTCGCTGTGTCAACATCCCCGGCATCAGCGCCCCCATCCGTGCATTGGCCTTGCGCAGCACCGAGGCGAGGGTATTGGTGAGCGCGGCGAACCGTTCCAGGATCTGCGCTTGATAGTCGGCAAACTTCAGCCGCAGCAGCCATGCCTCGGCGTTGCGCGTGCCGATGCGGTTGAGGAAGGCGATGATGTCCTTGGCACCTTGCAACAGGTGCGCGGCACGCGCGGCGCCGCGCAGTTCGGCGGCGGCCTTGAATACCTTGCACAGGATGCGGCCCACGCCCTTGATGACGCCACCGATCACCGGCACCAAGGCCAGCACCAGCACCACGAGCAACACCCATTCCCAGACCCGTTCGCGCGCCTCCGGATCGTCGATCAGGCGGATGACCACAGCGATGATGTCGCGCGCCGCGGTGACGTCGCCCACCAGCGGGATCATGCCGATCACCGCATCCACCAGGATCTGCGACAGCGAGGCCTTCTCGTTGAAGGCGCCTTGCACCGTGCCCCAGGTCCAGCTGCCGACATCGGCCGCCATCGCCTGGAACTGGCTCCAACTGAGTCCGCCGGGGGGAGATGCCGCAGGTGTAGCCCCCATCACTGCACTCCTTTACCGGAATCGGCGGTGGCGGCGGCCAGATACTTGTCCACCACGCCGTCCAGCCTTGCATCGGCAGGATTGGCCGCGTGATCGGGCGTGGGCGTCATGTCCTTGCGGCCGAACAGGCCCGGCATCGGCGAGAACACCACCTCGGCCGAGCCGCCGGGGACATTCGCCACCTCGGCGCGTCCCTGCGCGTCGAGCGTGCCGTGCCGTTTGCCTCCATCGGCCAGGGTGACCACGTAGTCAGCACCGGCCAGGCCCTGATCGTCGTGGTAGCGATGATCAAGCGACAGCGTTTGCAGGGGAAGGCGTTCTTCCGGCAGCGGGGGGATGGCGACGGTCTTCATCTCCCCACCCAAGAACGGATGCCGACTGGCCTTGACCGTGAACTGTCCCGGGCAGGCGAAGGTGATGTCGTCGCCTTCCAGGGTGAGGCGGGTCTGTCCGGCCTGCAGCACGATCTTGTGCTGCGCCAGCACGTCGATGCGGGTGTCGGTGGCGGTGACGGTCACCGCCTGGTCGGCCAGCAGTTCCAGCGCGCCGGTATGCGCCTGCAGGCTCACCGGGCCGGCGGCGGCGATCAGTTTGATCGGCCCGCGTTGGGCGAACAGCGCGGTGTGCTGGCCGGACACCGCCGACAGGGTCTGCCCGGCGCTCAGCTGCGCATCGTGCTGCACGGTCAACTGCAGGGCCTGCCCGGCATAGGCCACCGCGCTGGCCGGGGTGGTCCAGGCGATGTGGTCCGGCGACTCGCCGAGCAGGCGCGCCTCGGCGAATCGTTCCACCGGCGCCTGGCCGTCGCGGCCGCCGTCGGCCGGCTTGGTCGCCGGCTGGCCGCCGACCGCAGCGGTGTACTTGCCCTGCGCCTGCGGGTCGATCGCCTCGCGCAGCCGGGTCACGCTGGGATGGGCGTCCAGGCCGGGCACCTGTTGCTGGGTCAGGGTGTCGTGCAGCGCCTGGGCGGTGCGTTCGGCGCCTTGCAACTGGGCCACCGCCTCGGCCACGTCCAGCGCGGTCGAGGCGCCCTGGCCGCGGGCGCTGCTGGACAGCAGCAGGCCTTGCGCGGCATGCACGTTGCCCCAGCCCTGGGAGGCCAGTTCGAAGCCCTGGCCGCGCAGCGCGCCGCGGGCGGTGTCGCTGTGCTGGACCAGGTAGCCCAGTTCCAGCCGGGTGTCGGCCAGCGAGGTGTGCAGGCGCGTGCGCAGCTGGCCGGGGGTGTCGTCCAGCAGCCATTGCTGGGTGCCGCTGCCGTCGTGGGACTGGGTGTGCAGGCCGCTGAGCGTGCCGGGGTGGCTGGCGCTCTCGTCCAGGCCGCCGCCGAAGGGGGGGCGACCTCGCCGTTGTACAGCTGGCCGGTGATGCGCGGCTGGTCGATGTCCCCGTGCAGGAACTCCACCAGCACTTCGCTGCCGATGCGCGGCAGGAAGTGGCTGCCCCAGTTGGGGCCGGCCACCCACTCGGCCACCGGCACCCAGGTGCCGGCGCGCTGGTCGCCCGGCGCGTGGCCGGGCGCGGTGCTGGCGCTGTCGGTCAACCCGCCGGGAGTGGGCTGGTCGCCGCGCTGCCACGGGAACTGGATCCGCACCTGGTGGTCGCGGCTCGGGCTCACAGCCGCGTCGGCCACGCCGACCACGCGCGCGCTCTGCGGCCCGGGCATGCGCGGGCGGTCCTGCGGCAGCGCGCGCAGCGGCGTGGCCGCCGGCACTGCCAGGAAGCGGTTGCGGTAGCTGCCGTGCTCCAGCTCCGGCGCATCGAGCAGGGCGACGATGCCCTGGCCCAGGTTGTTCACCGCCACGTGCTCGATCGCCACCGGAACGAACCGCTGGCCGTCGTGCTGGGCGTGCTGGCGCAAGGTGAACGCCGCCCCGGCCGCCAGCACGCGGGCGCTGCCGGCCCCGGCGTGCAGCGTGTGCGGCACGCGCAGCGCGTCCAGCCGCGCCTGCGCCTGGTCCTGCGCGGTCGCCTCCTGGGCGAAACGCCCGGCGCGCGGCTGCACGTAGACCTCCAGCGGCGGCAGCGCGCCGGCCTCGGCCTGGGCCTGCGCGGCGACCGCGCGCACTTGCTCGCTGTGCCAGCTGGTCACGGTGCTGGCGGTGGGCACCACGCCGCGGCGCTCGCCGAAGGCGCTGATCGCATCGTCGGCCTCAGCCGCGTCGCTGCGGTGGAAGCGGATCGTGCCGCTGTCCGGCACCTGCGCCTGCGGGTCGAAGATCACCAGCGTGGCCGCGGTCGCCTCGCTGTCCTCGTCCTGCGCGTACGCGTAGCGCCAGGCCAGGCCGGCCTCGGCCAGCAGGCGGGTGACGAAGGCCCAGTCGGTCTCGCGGTATTGGGTGGTGATCGGGTGCGCGGGCAACGCAGCCTGCACGTCGAAGCGGAACGCGGCCTGCGGGTAGTCGGCGAAGATCCGTTCGCAGATCGCGCGCGCGTCCAGGTCCTGGAACACCAGCGCGTTGCGCCGCAGCTCCAGCAGCGCCGTCCACGGCGCCAGGGTCAGCCGGTAGCGGGCCAGGCCGCCGTCGCCGCCCAGTTGCGCCACTTCGGTGCACAGGCCCTGCCAGTGGCGTTGCGTGCCGTCGGCCTGGCGTAGCTGCAGGTCCAGCGGCTGCTCCAGCAGCGCCTCGGCCTCGAGAAACGCCGAGGTGGCCAGGCACGCGATCTGCAGCACGGTGGCGCCGCACACCGCCTCCTGCCCGTGGAAGCGTTCCACCACCAGCCCCTCGACCGGGGCGCGCAGTTGGATCAGGCGGGCATGTTGGGACGGCTGCGCCAGACTAGCGAGGGCGACGGCCAGCGTCGGCATATCCATATCGACGTACTCACGGCAGGGTGATCGTAATGTGCGCGGTGCGTTGCGGCATCTGCACCACCTGGTTGTAGGCGGCCATGCGTTGCTCGGTCTGATGGTCCAGAGACAGGCGCAGACCGAAGAAGCCGAGCAGGCCGAAGCCGGCCACCAGCGCGGCCGGCAGCCACAGCGGCACCACACGGCGCAAGGCATGGCGCACGGTGTCCGGCGGCGGCCAATGCGGTGCGAAACCGGTGCGCTTGCCCTTGAAATAGATGATCTCGTCGCCCAGCCGTGCGGTCAGGTAGCCGAGCTTCTCCGGCCCTTCCAGCCGATACTTGCCTTCGAAGCCGAGCAGCAGGCAATAGTGGTAGATCTCCAGCGAGGGCAGGCGCACGGCGCCCTGGCGGCGCAGCTCTTCCAGGCGATCGAAGAAATGCTCGCCGGCCAGGTGTTCGCCGAACAGGCGCAGCTGCAGCGGATTGCGTTCCCAGGTTTCGTGCAGGGCCGAGGGCTGCGACAGGATCGCTTCGTCCACCGCCGCGCAGAACGCGTATTTGGCCGCGTAGATGTCCTCGGACGCGATGCCGAGCTTGACCGCGCCGCGTTCCACGCCATCGAGGAATGTCTGCACCGACTGCACGAAGGATTCGGTGTCGCCGGGCATCTGCGCGCGCTTGAGCAGCAGCAACAGGTAGAAGCCGTCGGCCATCAGGTCGAGCAGGCTCTGCGGCGTGGAGGGATGCGCGCTGGCCAGGCCGTGCGGCGCCTGCGCGGTCAGCGACGGCATCGGGCCGGGGGTGGGGGGCAGGGGGTTCATCATGAGGTCACCGCAACAAGTTCCATCTTGAGGTCGTCAATGCCCGACGGCACATAGAGCATCATAGACTGCGCCTTGAGCATGCGCTCGTACAGCGGCCCGCGCGCTTCCAGGGCGAAATAGTAGCTGCCGGGACGGACCGGGATCGCCGCCGGCACCTGCGCGGCGTGGGTCAGCTTCACGCCCGGCAGGGCCGACAGCACGCACTTCTCGACGTCGTCCGGCGCACCGACCTTGAACCGCACCGGCACCGTCTGCACCAGTTCCGGCCCGGGCATGTCGGCCGACACGCTCAGGTAGAACGCGGCGTTCTCGTCGATCCGCTGCGAATCGATCCGGCCCAGGTGGAACGACGGCTTGACCTCGCTCAGCGCGATCTTGAAGTAGCGCGCCGAGATCACCGTGTCGAGCAGGTCGCGCACGATCTGGAACAGGCGCTGGAAGCAGGCTTCCGGCGCGGCGTGGCTGTACCGGGGCAGGTCGTTGAGCTGGTAGGCGTTGGAGAACGTCAGCAACGCGCCGGCCATGCGCAGCAGTTCCTGGTGCAGGCGCTCGGGGTGCAGTTGCGGATGATGGAACAGGTGCGACAGCGCGCCGAACGAGGAGCAGGCGGTATGCAGCAGCCAGAACGAGGCGATGTCGCCGGAGCGGAATTCGATGATGTGCTGCGACGGTTGCCGATGCAGCCCGTACAGCGCATCGACCTTGGCCTGCAGCGAATCGAGCAGGCCGCGCAGTTCGCGATACAGCGTCGGCGAGGCGTCGATGTGCGCGCATGGCGGGATGAAGTCCTCGTCCAGCTCGAAGCCGCCGGTCGGGGTGCGGCGCACGCGCGCCACCGGCACGGTCACGTACGGATCGCGCGGACTGTCGTCGGTGAGCAGCTTCACCGCCTTGCTCAGGTACGCCAGTTCCGATTCGGCCGCGTCGGTGTACAGGTCGCTGGTCGGCCGGTTGAGCTGCTGGTAGCGGGCCAGCTGCGAACCCTCCGCATCGCTGCAGTTGCCGCCGTCGTCGCGCAGCAACGGCAGCGCCAGGTACACCGTGGTGATCTGGATGCCGGCGGGGAGGTCATTCAGCGACAGCGCATCGGGCAGCGCGTCTTGCGCCGGCGCGTCGTACGATTCGCCATCGGCAAAGACCACCGACAGGTCGAGCGCACGCAAGCTGCCGCTGGCCATGCTTTGCGGATCGAAGCGGATCCGCCGCGTTCCCCAGCCATACGGATGCAGCGTCTGCGCCAGATCCTGCAGCCTTGCTTCGTGGTAAGTGTCCTGGCGCTGGAAATGCTGCGGCCGCAGAAACAGCCCTTCGCCCCAAAATACTTTCGACATCCTGCTTACATGAGACACGGGTCTATCCTTGGATTTGAAGAGGTCGGTCCGCACCGAGACGGCCGGCCGCGACAAGCGTGGCCTCGCGTCCATACCGCAGATTCCTTGCAGACGGACGGGATACTACAACAGCACCGTCCGCAGGCGGGCGCTAGCGCGCGGCGGCGCAACGCACGGAGGCCAGGCTGCTGGGATCGCCCGCCAGGCGGGTGACCAGCGCCGGGCTGTCGGTGGTCAGCGCGCAGGCGTGAATGCCGATGGTGATGCCCTGGGTGGGCAATTCCTTGCGCCGCGTATCGAAGGCCATGCGCCAGCGGCCCTCGGCAGGCGCGCGGAACAAGGCCACCACGCCCAGCGTGGTGGTGCCTTCGGACATCTGCTCGTTCAGTTCATTGCGGGCGCTTGGCGTCAGCACGATCTCGTTGACCGACAGCAGGTCCGCGCCCAGCGCCGCCTGCTCTCCGGCCTGATCGAGGAATGCGTTGAACGCAGCCTGCTCGAAGCGTTGCGCGCTGCGCAGGTGATAGATCTTGACCACCGCGGCGGTGGCGTGCGTGTCGGTGCCCGCATTCAAGTTGCTGCCTGCGAATAGCCGCAGCGGAATCATCGGAGGCGCCTCGGGCTTGGCTTCCTTGATGCCCACTGCCTGCAGGGTCTTGTCCATCGCCTTGCCGATGCCGCCGCTGGCGCAGCCGGACAGGGCCAGCGTGGTCGCAACGAGGGCCAATAGAAAAAAATCGAGACGACGGGCGGATATATTCATGCTTGCTCTGACGTTGCGGACGGAGGGCGATCCGCATCCAGCGATTCAGGAGCCTTCGCCCCCGTGCGGCGCGCCCGATCGCCCGTGCACAGACGCAGAATGGGGCAGACTCTGGCCGGCTTGACGCGATTGTGGGACACCACTATACCCGGTCCTATCCGCGGCTGTACACTTGCCGAACAACGCACAGGCTTGGTTCACTCCGCCTTCACATCGGGGTCGCCAGGTTAATTTCAGGATTGGTTTTCAGAGGAAGTCATGATGACGGTAGTCAAGGGGCTGGTCACATTCCGGCCGATGTTCGCACTCGTTCTACTCTCCGCTCTCGTCGGTTGCGCTTCCGCGCCGAAGAAGGCTCCGCCCCCGTCGTCGTTCGACGCCACGATGTCGCGCGCCGAAGCCGAAGTCACCAGCGGCGGCCCCGAGCAGGCTCTGAAAACCTTCGAAGACGCCGGTCGCGCTGACCCCACCCGTAAGGAGCCGTGGGTGCGCATCGCGCAATTGCAGTTCGACCGCGCCAATTACGCGCGCGCCATCGTCGCTGCGCAGGAAGTGCTGCAGCGCGATCCCAACGACCTGGTCGCTGACGGCGTGTTGACCGTCGCCGGCTTCCGTATCGCCAATCAGTCGCTGCAGCGCCTGCAGGGCCGCGGTGCGCTGGCTTCGGGCACAGCTCGCAAGGAGGCCGAGACGCTGGCCAGCACGCTGCGCGCGACCATGGGCGACGAGATCCTGCAGCCCGACGAGCCGAAGAAGCGCAAGCCCGTACGCAACACCCGCCGCGCCGCGCCGCCGGCTGCGAAAGACGCCGCGCCGCCCAAGGAAACGCCCAATGCGTCGGCCGATCCGTTCCAGAACCTGGGCGGCAACTGACCGGTCATCCGGACTCCCCTAAAGCCTTAACGTCAGGAGACACCCATGGCTAAGAAGGAAAGCATCCAGAAACGTCTGCAGAAGATTCGGCCGCCGCGCGTGCAGCTGACCTACGACGTGGAAAAGGGTGACGCGATCGAACAGAAGGAGCTGCCGTTCGTGGTAGGCGTGCTTGGGGATTTCAGCGGCAATCCCGAACAGCCCCTGGCCAAGGTCAAGGACCGCAAATTCGTCAACGTCGACCTCGACAACTTCGACGAGGTGATGGAGGGAATGGCGCCGCGCGCGGTTTACCGCGTGCCGAACAAGATCAGCGATGCCGGCGGCGAGTTCGGCGTCGAACTCAAGTTCAAGTCGATCGACGACTTCCGTCCCGAGGCTGTGGTCGATCAGGTCGAACCGCTGCGCAAGCTGCTCGAATCGCGCACCAAGCTGGCAGACCTGCGCAACAAGCTGGCCGGCAACGAGAAGCTCGAAGACCTGCTAACGGACGTGTTGAACAACACCGAACAGCTGAAGAAGCTGGGTCGGGAAAAGGAGAAGTAAGCCATGGCCGCAGAGGTTTCGAGTGCCACCCACAATTCGGCGCCCGCCACGCTGGCAGAAACAGGCTTGCTCGACCAGATCGTCGAGCAGAGCAAGGTCGCCAAATCGGAGACCGAGCACCAGCGTGCGAAGGACATCATCTCCGAGTTGGCCAAGGAGGTGCTGGAAGGTACCGTCGTGGTGTCGGACAACCTCAATCTGACGCTGGACGCGCGCATTGCCGAGATCGACCGGATCATCTCCGAGCAGCTGAGCGCGGTGATGCATGCGCCGGAGTTCCAGAAGCTGGAGAGCAGCTGGCGCGGCCTGCACTACATGTGCGAACAGACGTCCACCGGCGTGACGATGAAGATCAAGGTCTTCAACTCGCCCCAGCGGGATCTGGTGCGCGACTTCAAGTCGGCGATCGACTTCGATCAAAGCGCGCTGTTCAAGAAGGTCTACGAGGAAGAGTTCGGCACCTTCGGCGGTGCGCCATTCGGCGCATTGGTCGGCGACTACTATATCGGCCGCCAGCCGGAGGACATGTACTTCGTCGAGCAGATGTCACATGTGGCCGCCGCGGCGCACGCGCCCTTCATCTCTGCCGCGTCTGAATCGATGTTCGGTCTGGAAACCTTCACCGACCTGGGCAAACCGCGCGATCTGGCCAAGGTGTTCGACACTGTCGAATACGCCAAGTGGAAGTCGTTCCGTGAGTCGGAGGATAGCCGCTACGTCGGCCTGACCATGCCGCGTTTTCTCGGGCGGCTGCCGTACAACCCGAAGGACGGCACTACGGTGGAAGGCTTCAACTTCGTCGAAGACGTCGACGCCGCCGACCATAGCAAGTATCTGTGGTGCAACACCGCTTATGCGATGGCCACGCGCCTGACCAAGGCGTTCGAGGACTACGGTTGGTGCGCGGCGATCCGCGGTGTGGAAGGCGGTGGCCTGGTCGAAGACCTGCCGACCCACACCTTCCGCACCGACGACGGCGAAGTGGCGCTGAAGTGCCCGACCGAGATCGCGATCACCGACCGCCGCGAGAAGGAACTCAGCGACCTGGGCTTCATTCCGCTGGTGCATTGCAAGAATACCGATTACGCGGCGTTCTTCGGTGCGCAGTCGGCGCAGAAGCCGAAGAAGTACAACACCGATTCGGCCAATGCCAACGCGATCCTGTCGGCGCAGCTGCAGTACATGTTCGCCGTGTCGCGTATCGCCCATTACCTCAAGGCGATGATGCGCGAGAAGATCGGCAGTTTCGCCTCGGCGCGTAATGTCGAGGATTTCCTGAACCGTTGGATCTCCCAGTACGTATTGTTGGACGACAACGCCGGTCAGGAAGCAAAGGCGCAATACCCCTTGCGGGAAGCGTCCGTACAAGTTTCGGAAGTGCCGGGGAAACCCGGTGTCTACCGCGCGGTGGCCTTCATCAGGCCGCATTTCCAGCTCGATGAGCTGTCTGTTTCGTTGCGTCTGGTGGCCGAACTGCCGGCTGGTACCAAGAAGGCGTAGCGTTTCTTGTTGTCGTAGCGTCGAGGGACGGAGATCCCACTGTTTTGCAGCTGACGCAATGTCCTTCGGGACAGGCAAATAACCGCCAGGCCCCGCCTGGCAAATCAATCTCACGGAAGACCGGAATTTAGGAGACCAGATATGCAGCACGCGTTTCTTTCTATCGACACCATCAAGGGTGAATCGCACGACGACAAGCACACGGACTGGGTGGAGATCAAGTCGTTCTCCCAGGACTTGTTGCAGCCGCGCTCGGCCACCGCCTCCACCGCTGGCGGTCAGTCGGCCGCTCGTGTCAACCTGTCGCCGATCGAGATCGTCAAGTCGATCGATCTGTCCACCACCGCGCTGAATCAGGCGTGCGCCAACGGCACCACCTTCCCCAAAGCCCGCATCGAGTTCATGCGCGCCGACAAGGACGGCAATGCCATCAACTACTACCTGGTTGAGTTGATGAACGTGCTGGTACACCGCGTCACCACGACGGTGGACGAGGACGGCATGCCGCAGGAAGTCGTCCAGCTGAGCTTCGGCGCGATCAAGTGGACCTACAACCAGCAGAAGCCGGAAGGCGGAGTCGGCGGCAAAGCGGTTGCGCAGTGGAGTGCTACCAAGAACATTCCCAACTACACCGTTTGATGTTTGTTTTGCGATGGCGCCTTCGCGCGCCATCGCATTTCCGCGCCGCGCGCAGACACAGGACCGACGCATAGCGGGGCCGCGCCATCCGCTGGTCGCGCCCAGTCGGCAGCAAAGCGCAAGGACGACTTCACGTAGGGGCGGTCAATGAAGGGACTCGAACCCAGTCTGTTGGAAAAATTGTTCGACGACACGCCCAAGTCCACGGGTGGCTCGCATGTGTTCAAGGCCATCTCCATCGACCAGTACAAGGAATCGGTCGCTCGCGACCTGGAAGGCCTATTGAACACCCGTTCGGCCTTCAGCGAAGAAGGCCTCACCGAATTTCCCAATTGCAAGCAGTCGTTGCTGACCTACGGCCTCGGCGATTTTTCCGCGATGAGCCTGGCCAATGGCTACGACCGCACGATGATCTGCCGCTCTCTGGAGCAGGCGATCGCGCGCCATGAGCGGCGCCTGCGCAACGTGCACGTGAAGCTGGAAACCGCCGGCCAGTTCGGCGGCGGCCTGCACTTCACCATCCATGCGTTGCTGGACATGGAGCCGGCGCGCGAGCCGGTGAGCTTCGACGCCATGCTGCAACCGTCCACGCTGCAGTACTCGGTCAGCCGCCTGCGGCGCCAGGCGGCGCCCTGACCATGCAAGACCTGCTTCCCTATTACGAACGCGAACTGGGCTATCTGCGTCGCTATGGGCGCGAGTTCGCCGAGCGCTATCCCAAGATTGCCGGGCGCCTGCAGCTGTCGGCCGACGGCAGCCAGGATCCGCATGTCGAGCGCCTGATCGAGGCGTTCGCGCTGATGGGCGCGCGCATCTCCAAGCGCATCGAGGACGACTACCCCGAGTTCACCGACGCGCTGCTGGAAGTGCTGTATCCGCACTATCTGCGGCCGTTTCCGTCCTGCTCCATCGCCTATTTCGACATGGAAGGCGTGGCTGCCAAGCTCAGCGCGCCGATCCGCGTGCCGCGCGGCAGCTACCTGCAGTCGCGCCCGGTGCGCGGGATCAACTGCCGGTTCCGCACCGCCTACGACGTGGTACTGGCGCCGGTGGCGGTGAAGGCCGCCAGCTACCGCGGCGTGGCCGAAGCGCCGATGGCGGTCAGCCTGCCGCCGGGCACCGGCGCACAGATCTCGATCAGCTTCGAGCTGTTGTCCGACCAGGCCTCGTTCGCTGGTCTGGGCACCGACGCGCTGCGTTTCTTCGTCGACGGCGAGCCCTCGTTCTGCTCGGCGATGCGCGATGCGCTGGCGCTCGGGGTCAAGGCCTCCTATGTCGAGTCCGACGGCAGCGGACGCTGGCGCCGGCTGGCGGAAACCCCGCTGGCGCCAGTGGGATTCGCCGACGACGAATCGCTGATCGATTTCCCGGCGCGTTCGCACCCGGCCTACCGCCTGCTGACCGAGCTGTTCGGCTACCCGGACAAGTTCGGCTTCTTCGATCTTCAGCTCAAGCCGGTGACCGCTGGCGCCAGCCGCTGGTTCACGTTGCACCTGGTCCTACAAGCGACGCCGCCCGATCGCGCCGCCAACCAAGTGCTCGAGGAGTTGGATTCCAAGAACATCCGCCTGGGCTGCACCCCGGTGGTGAACCTGTTCGCGCAGCACGGCGAGCCGATCCGCGTCACCCATCGCAGCGTCACCTATCCGGTGATCGCCGACGGGCGCCGCGCCTTTGCCTACGAAGTGCATTCGATCGATTCGGTGCACCGTATCCGGCAGACTCCGCAGGGCGAGCTGATCCAGGAGTTCCGCCCGTTCTATTCGCTGCATCATGGCGAAGACCCCGAGCGCGCCGGCCAGTATTGGGTGGCGCGGCGCGACGAGGATGTGGCGCGGCAGAGTCCCGGTTACGAAACCGAATTGAGCTTCGTGGACCTGGAATTCAATCCGACCCTGCCGCAGACCGATGTGGTCAGCGTCGAACTCACCTGCAGCAATCGCGATTTGCCCAGCCAGCTCGCCTACGGCATCGCCGGCGGCGACTTGTCGATCGAGGGCGGAACGCCGGCGCGCGCGATCAGCTTGTTGCGCAAGCCGAGCCGGCCACTGCGGTTCCGCCACGGGCGCGGCGCGCAATGGCGGCTGATCTCGCACCTGTCGTTGAATCAGCTGTCGCTGACCGGCAGCGGCTTGCCGGCGTTGAAGGAGATGCTGCGGCTGTACGACATCTCCGGCAGCAGCGTGTCGTCGCGGCAGATCGACGGCATCGTCGGCATCGAGCAGTATCCGGTCACCACCTGGCTGTCCGGCAAGCATTTCGCATCGGTGGTGCGCGGCCTGGAAGTGCGTTTGACCATCAGCGAAAACCATTTCGTCGGGACCGGCGTGGCCGCGTTCGCGCATGTGCTCGACCACTTCTTCGGCCTCTACGTCCACGCCAACAGCTTTACCCGGCTGGTGCTCATTTCCAGCGACACAGGGGAGGAACTCGTCCGATGCTTACCGCGAAGCGGCGAATCGATCCTGGCGTAGCGCTGCAATTGCTGGCCGAGCCGCATCGCTTCCAGTTCTTCCAGGCGATGCGGATTCTGGAGCGGGTGTTCCAGCGCCAGGGGGTCAAGGCCGGTCAGGCCCTGCCCACGCGCGTGCGTTTCCACAACTCGCTGTCGTTGGCGTTTCCGGCGACCGAGCTGGACCCCGTCGGCCAAGCCTATTCGCAGGACGGCGAGCGCCTGGAAAGCGATGCGGCGCTGGCGTTCGCGATCGAGACCGAGAGCCTGGGCGAAGTGCATCTGACCCCGAACTTCATGGGGTTGCTGGGCACCTCCGGCGCATTGCCGCTGCACTACACCGAGACCCTGCACGAACGCGAGCTGTACCAGCGCGACCGTACCCCACGCGCGTTCCTGGACATGTTCTCCAACCGCGCGGTGGCGCTGCACTACGCCGCGTGGAAGAAGCACCGGTTGGCGCTGCAGTATGAGCTGGACCGGCGCGAACGCTTCCTGCCGCTGGTGCTGTCGCTGCTGGGCATGGGCATGTCGGGATTGCGCGATCGCATGGTCGATGGCGGCGGCGACGTCTTCGACCAGGCGGTGGCGTACTACGCCGGCGCCATCCGCCAGCGGCCGATCTCGGCCAAGCTGCTGCAGCGCGTGCTGGCCGACTACTTCAAGGTGCCGGTGGAGCTGGAGCAGTTCGTCGGCGCCTGGTACAAGGTGCCGGCGCAGCAGGCCACGCGGCTGGGCCAGGCCAATGCCACACTCGGGTCCAGTGCGCTGGCTGGCGAGCGGGTGTGGCAGCGCGACCTGCGCATGCGCCTGCGCTTCGGTCCGCTGCAGCGTGAGGCTTTCGACCAGTTCCTGCCCGGAGGCAGCGCCGCGAAGGCCTTGTCGAAATGGCTGACGCTGCTCACCGGCGGCGGGCTGGAATACGAGGTCAAGCTGGTGCTGCGCGCCGAGGACGTACGCGGCTCCGGCGTCGGCGCAGCACTGGGCGTACGCCTGGGCTGGGACAGCTACCTATGCTCGCGCCCGCAGACCCAGCCGCGCGCCGACACCACCTATGGTCTGCATACCCTTCAATAGCCCGGGCGCGAGCCCAACGCCGACGGCAGGCAGTGACGTCGGCGCCACATCATGAAACCGCCAGCATGGAGCGTCCTGTTTTCGCATGAGCATTAATCTCAAGACCCTGATCAGCAAACTCGACGACACCTGCCGGCAGGCGGCCGAGCGCGCGGCCAATCTGTGCATGGCGCGCGGCAACTACGAAGTCGACCTGGAGCATCTGTTCCTGGCGCTGCTGGAGCAACCGCAAAGCGATTTCGTGCTGATCGCGCGCCGCTGCGGCATTTCGCCGGAGACGCTGGAACGCGATCTCAGCGAGGAGGTCGGCCGCTTCAAGGCCGGCAATACGCGCACGCCGGTATTTTCCCAGCACCTGCCCACGCTGTTCGAGCACGCCTGGCTGATCGCCTCGCTGGATTCGGAAACCACGCGCATCCGCAGCGGTCATCTGCTGCTGGCGCTGCTGACCGAGCCGGACCTGTCGCAGCTGGCCTACCGCGGTTCCAAGCAGTTTGTGAAGATCAAACTCGATGCGCTCAAGCACGACTTCGCCCGCCTCACCGAAGGCTCGCAGGAAGCCGGGCAAAGCCTGCGTTTCGCCGATGCCGGCCAGGCCGACGCCGGCGGCGACCCGGTCGATGGCCTCACCGGCGCGCCGGACGGCAAGGGCGGCCTGACCAAGACCCCGGCGCTGGACCAGTTCACCACCAACCTCACCCAGCGCGCCCGCGATGCGCAGATCGACCCGGTGATCGGCCGCGACGGCGAGATCCGCCAGGTGATCGATATCCTGATGCGGCGGCGCCAGAACAATCCGATCCTCACCGGCGAAGCCGGCGTCGGCAAGACCGCGGTCGTCGAGGGGCTGGCCCGGCGCATCGCCGAGAAGGACGTGCCGGACGTGTTGCAGGGGGTGGAACTGCATGTGCTGGACATGGGCTTGCTGCAGGCCGGCGCCAGCGTCAAGGGCGAGTTCGAGAACCGGCTGAAGAACGTCATCGACGAGGTCAAGAAAAGCCCGCACCCGATCATCCTGTTCATCGACGAGGCGCACACGATGATCGGCGCCGGCGGCACCGCCGGCCAGAACGACGCGGCGAACCTGCTCAAGCCGGCGCTGGCGCGCGGCGAGCTGCGCACCATCGCGGCCACTACCTGGAGCGAATACAAGAAGTACTTCGAGAAGGACGCGGCGCTGGCGCGGCGCTTCCAGGTGGTCAAGGTCGAGGAGCCGAGCGAGACGCTGGCCGCGGCGATGCTGCGCGGCATGGTGCCGCTGATGGAGAAGCACTTCGGCATCCGGGTGATGGACGAGGCGGTCACCGAGGCGGTGCGCCTGTCGCACCGCTACATCAGCGGCCGCC
Source organism: Xanthomonas translucens pv. cerealis (assembly GCF_006838285.1). NCBI lineage: Bacteria > Pseudomonadati > Pseudomonadota > Gammaproteobacteria > Lysobacterales > Lysobacteraceae > Xanthomonas > Xanthomonas cerealis. The sequence goes on along the minus strand of NZ_CP038228.1, from coordinate 2,081,980 downwards.
AGCTTCCGGACAAGGCGGTCAGCGTGCTCGATACCGCCTGCGCCAAGGTCGCGCTCGGGCAGAGCGCCACGCCGGCGATCATCGAGGACACGCGCAAGCACCTGGACCGGCTGGCCGCGGAGCTGGCCGCGTTGAACCGCGAGACGTCCGGCGGCGCCCGGCACCACGATGCGCGCGTGGCCGAGCTACTGCAGGCGCAGGAAAGCGCACGCAAGGTGCTGGCCGACAACGAGACGCGGCTGGTGCGCGAGCGCGAACTGGCCGAGCGCATCGTCGCCCTGCGCGCGCAGCTGGAAGCGGCGCCGGCCGCCGCCGAACCCGCGGCTGCCGGCGCCGCCGCCGCCAAGCCGGCACGCGGCGCGGCGAAGCAGGTCACCGCGGCGGCTTCGCCGCAGCACGCGCAGCTGGACGCGCTGCTCGCCGAGCTGGGCGAGCTGCAGGGCGAAACCCCGATGGTGCCGCTGCAGGTCGACGGCGGCGTGGTCGCCGAGATCGTCTCGGCCTGGACCGGGGTGCCGCTGGGGCGCATGGTCAAGGACGAGATCCGCACCGTGCGCAACCTCGACAGCCTGCTGGTCGAGCGCGTCATCGGCCAGGACCATGCGCTGGCCGCGATCGCCCAGCGCGTGCGCACCGCCACCGCCAAGCTGGAAGACCCGAACAAGCCGCGTGGCGTCTTCCTGTTCGTCGGCCCGTCCGGCGTCGGCAAGACCGAGACCGCGCTGGCGCTGGCCGACATCCTGTACGGCGGCGAGCGCAAGCTGATCACCATCAACATGAGCGAGTACCAGGAAGCGCACAGCGTGTCCGGGCTGAAGGGCTCTCCGCCTGGCTACGTCGGCTACGGCGAGGGCGGCGTGCTGACCGAGGCGGTGCGGCGCAACCCGTACAGCGTGGTGCTGCTGGACGAGGTGGAGAAAGCGCACCCGGACGTGCTGGAGATGTTCTTCCAAGTGTTCGACAAGGGCGTGATGGACGATGCCGAAGGCCGCGAGATCGACTTCCGCAACACCTTGATCATCCTCACGTCCAATGTCGGTTCCTCGCAGATCATGCAGGCCTGCCTGAACAAGCCGGCCGAGGAGATTCCGGCCGCCGACGCATTGGCCGAGGCGTTGCGCCCGATCCTGATGCGCAGCTTCAAGCCGGCCTTCCTCGGCCGGCTGAAGGTGGTGCCGTATTACCCGATCAGCGACGACGTGCTGGCGCAGATCATCGCGCTCAAGCTCGGCCGCATCCGCGACCGCGTGGCCGCCAACCACAAGGCCGCCTTCCAGTGGGACCAGAGCCTGGTGGAGGCGGTGTTGGCGCGCTGTACGGAGGTGGATTCGGGCGCGCGCAACGTCGACCACATTCTGAATGGGACGCTGTTGCCGGAAATCGCCGAGAGCGTACTCGCGGCGATGGCCGAAGGCGGCAAAATCAACGCCATCAAGGTAGGCGCCGGCAAGAACGGCGCGTTCAAATACAAGTTATCCTGACCCCCGCAGTCCATCACCAAGGAGGAACACCATGGATTTTTACGGATACAACCGCGCCAAAGCCATTGCCCATTGCGACAGCCTGGCCGTGGGACGGGCAAGCCGCCAGACCGACAGCCTTCGCAGCTGGAACCGCCTGCGTCCGGAGCACGTAGTCGAACTGCTGAGCAATGCCGCCGCCGACGCGCGCGCCGATGCGCGCGCGCTGGCCTCGTTGATGGAGCGCACTTGCTGGCGCATCAATATGCAGGTGCCGACGCAGGGCAAGGCCAACCAACTGGTCAGCAACGTGCGCGAAGTGGCAATCACAGCCGCCGGCCGCGAGTTCAAGCTGCAATGCACCGAAAGCCCGTCGCTGCAGCTCGAACGCATCATCGCCGCCTGAGCCGCTTCACCACGCGCCACCCTCCAGGCCGCGCTCGCGCGGCCTTTGGCCGCCAGGCGCGGGCGGCCGATCTGTAATCGCAAGGAGCACATATGGACCCGGTCGCTACAGTACTTTCCGCGCTGAGCGCCGCCCCGCGGCAGCAAGAACGGCTGCTGCGGTTGCACACCCCGTTCGGCCCCGACGTGCTGGTCGCCGAGACCCTGGACGGCCACGAGTCGGTCGACGGCGGCGGCTTCCGTTTCGACGTGGGCGCACTGTCGGCCAACGCCGGCCTGCCCCTGGACGACCTGCTCGGCCAGCCGGTGCTGCTGGAACTGCTCACCGCCGAGTCGCGCAGCGCGCTGCGCCCGTTCCACGGCCATGTCACCGCGTTCGAACGGCTCGGCAGCAACGGCGGCCTGGCGCGCTACCGGCTGGTGGTGGAGCCGTGGCTGGCGCTGCTGGCCCAGCGGGTGGACAGCTACGTGTTCCAGGACATGAGCGTGGTGGAGATCGCCGAGAGCGTGTTCGCCGACTACGCCGAGCAAGGCGCGCTGGCGCCGGCGTGGCGCTGGGAGCTGTCCGACCGCAGCACATACGCCAAGCGCAGCCTGACCACGCAATACGAAGAGACGGACTTCACGTTCCTGCGCCGGCTGCTGGCCGAGGAAGGCATCGCCTATTGGTTTGAGCACACCGGCGCCGCCGACAGCGACACGCGCGGCACGCACACGCTGGTGCTGTCGGACCACAACGCCGCCTTCGCCGCGCTGGGCACGGTGCGCTACCACCGCCACGACGCGACCGAGCAGCAGGACAGCGTGCAGCAGTGGTCGCCGGCGCGGCGCTGGCGCACCGCCACGCTGTCGCGGGCCAGCTGGGACTACCGCAGCCTGAGCCTGCGCCCGGCCGGCGCCGAAGCCACGCCGCTGGGCGACATCGACGCCGCTGACGTGGACACCGCCGGCCCGTACGCCTGGCAGGACAGCACGCGCGGCCAGCGCCGCGCGCAGCAGCAGCTCGATGCGCAGCAGGTGGCGGCGCAGACCATCGAGGGCCAGGGGACCTGGCGGCAACTGGCGCCGGGCACGCGTTTCGGGCTGAGCCAGCATGCGGGCGTGGCGGCCGATGCGGCGTTCCTGTGCCTGCAGGTGCGGCACCAGGCGCGCAACAACCTGGGCGCGGAGGTGTTCGACGCGCTGGAGCAGTCGCTGGGCGCGGTGGCGGTGGCCGGCGCGCCGCTGCCACCGGCGCTGGCAGGCCTGAGCGGCGGCGATGCGCCGGCGCAGGACGACGCTGAAGTGGAGTTCTATCGCAACCACTTCACCGCGTTGCCGGCGACGGCGACCTACCGGCCGCAGACCGAGGATGGGCATGGCGTGCGCCTGCATCCCAAGCCGACGGTGGCCGGCACGCTGAGCGCGATCGTGGTCAGCGACGGCGGCCCGGTGCAGTCCGACCGCGACCACCGGATCAAGGTGCAGTTCCCGTTCCAGCGCGGGGCCGACGCCAGCAGCGCGCTGGCGCACCCAGCCGGCGAGGACAACGCGCCGGGCAGCGCATCGGCGTGGACCTGGGTGCGGGTGATGACGCCGTGGGCCGGGGACAACTGGGGCGGGGTGGTGCTGCCGCGCAAGGGCCAGGAAGTGCTGGTGGGGTTCCTGGAAGGGGACATCGACCGGCCGGTGGTGATCGGCAGCGTGTACAACGGGCGCGGCCAGGCCGACGCGGCGCACAACCAGGTCGGCGGCGGCGGGGCCGGGGCCACCGGCAATGCGCCGGCGTGGTTCCAGGGCAACGCGCACGGCGCGGTGTTCACCGGGTTCAAGAGCCAGGCGCTGGCGCAGAGCCAGGACGGCACCGGCGGCTACCAGCAGCTGCGGCTGGACGATACCCCCGGCCAGGGCCGCGCGCAGCTGTCGACCACCCAGCACGCCAGCACCTTGACCCTGGGCCACCTGAAGGGCGGCCGCGACAACCTGCGCGAAGGCGAGCGCGGGTTCGGGGCGGACCTGTCCACGCAGGCGTACGGCGCGGTGCGCGCCGGCCAGGGCCTGCTGCTGACCAGCGAGTCGGGCCAGCCGCAGTTGGCGGCCAACGAGGCGCTGTCGCAGTTGGAACAGGGCGAGCAGCTGCTGCAGGCGCTGGCCGACGCGGCCCGGCAGCAGCAGGCGCAGTTGCCGAACGAGGCGGCCACGCTGCCGGCGCAGGACGGGCTCAAGACCCTGCAGGCCAGCCTCAAGGCGACCCAGAGCGGCAGCGCCGCCAGCCAGCTCCAGGGCGGCGACGGCCAGGCCCCGGGCTGGAGCAGCCCGGCCCTGCTGGGCAGCGGCAGCGCGGGCGTGATGAGCCTGACCCCGGCCGACCAGGTGTGGGTGTCGGGGACGCAGACCGCGCTGCTGGCCGGCACCGCATTGAACTGGGCCAGTCAGGCGCAGCTGGTGCTGGCGGTGGCCGGGGGGCTGGTGCTGTACACCCAGGGCAGCGACCCGGTCGCCGGCAGCCCCAACCAGGAACGCGGCATCGCCCTGCACGCCGCGCAAGGCACGCTCAGCGCCCGCGCGCACAGGAACCACGCCAAGCTCGCAGCCAAGACCCAGGTCAGGATCGTCAGCACCACCGCCGACGTCCAGCTCGCCGCGCCGACCAAGCACCTGCTGGCCACCGCCGCCGGCGCCTACATCAAGCTGGACGGCGACGACATCGAACTGGGCGCGCCGGGGACGATCGAGTTCAAGGGCGGACATCGGGTGTGGACGGGGCCGCAGGGGGCATCCATGAGCCCCGTGATGCCATCCGCCAGCCACAAGCTGTGTGAATACACCGCGCTGGCCGCGGATTCTGCTGGTGCTGGAACGATGGGAGCGGCGTGACGTGCAGCGCTGGCCCATCACTGAAAATACATTTCTTGAATACGATTTTGCCGTCGTCAATCCGATTCAACTGGACGATGCCGGGTGGGAAGACTTGCCGAACCTTCCGATCGTGCCTAGCCGCTATCAGTCGCAAGCGCAGCTTTTCCCGCGGCTGATCGATCTTGGTCAGCTGGATCGGCACGCCCGTATGGACTTGTTCGAGCGCCACGTTTCACTGCATTCCTTCGCACAGGTCTTCTACTTTTGCATCCTCCTGAAATCCGCCGCGCCAGCCGTCGGTGTGGCGGGGCATCTGGCCCGCCAGATGCAGCAATACGACACGGTCCGGCGGATGCATGACGTAGTGCGTGTCCACGACGCTCGCGTGCTTCAGCATCTTGACTGGATACTGAGCGGGGAACAATGGGAGGCCTTGCTCGGCCCGATCGATCGGCTGGCGTGGCCCCAGGAGTGTCCGATCTGGACCCACCGCGAGAAAACCTCGCTCGCCACGACTGCGCCATTGCATCTGACGTTCTCTGCCGATCAATGGCGACAGATTCTGAGGTTGTCGGAACTCAACCAATGCCTGGCACGCCTCGGTCGTCTCATCCCTGATCTGGAAAAAAGCAACAGTACCGCGCAAAAAGTGGATCGCCTGCTCGTCAAGGCACTGCAGACCTACGGTTTGCGGGATCGCCGCGATCGTGCGCTGTTCGTGGAGCAGGCGTTCCAATTCGGGGAAGGCATTCACGAGCAACAGGAGGTGCGCCGGAAACTGGAGCGGGCCTGCGAAGGTGAAGCATCGTATGTCGGCCTCTGTGCCGAAATGACAACTCCGCTGCGGCCGCTCGCTGGCGCGTGATGAAGAAAGGACACAAGCTATGAACGTATCGGTTGGAGAGATTCAAAAAGCCAGTTGCCAGTTCTGCAACAAGAAAGGGCTGCCCGTTCTCCCGTTGCGCTATGCCTTGGCGCGACAGGGAATGGGCGGGGCGCCAAGTGTCGCGTCGCCTTTCGTCGTTGCCGAAAAAGAACAGAGAAAAGAACAGTTTTCCTTGCCGAAAGACCTCGCCGACTACACGCTCCGGATATTGCGCGAGGGGTATCTTTACGTCTACGACGAATTCCGAAAGGAGTGGTCCGCCTATGTCGTGACGCAAGGCGGCTACTTGTTCGAGTTCGATCCGGATGCGCAAGTACCTCCCGGCGGTTGGGGCAAGGTGAACTTCAATTGCTCGCGGGCGGGGGATGCTTTCATCGCACGCTGCATCACGGTCAAGGATGCGGCGCGTGCGACCAAGATATGGCTCGGCTTCTCCGATGTCACGTGGACGCCGGACGTTCTGAAAAAGAATGCGGATGCGGCCTATCGGCAAGCGCATATGCGTTGTATCGATATCGCCCAGTGGCGTGCTGGCGGCGAGCTGAAGCACGCGGCCGATTTCTCCGAGCTCGCCAGCCGCGTGGCGGAGTACGCGACAACGCCCGAGAAGTTGCATGGCGAAACCAAGGCATACGTCAATAAATTGCTTCCAGTGCCTTTCAAAAGCGCTGGCGAACTGAATGGTAACGACGCGATTGCCAAGCGCGCCCGCCAGGCAAGCTCGAAATTGCTGCAGCAGCTGCTTCCGGCTGCTGCAGGAGCGGCGCTTGCCGGCAAGGGCCGCGTGACCTCCGCCGCGTGGGCATTCTCCACGCAGCCGTTCTATGCCGATGGCAGCGACGCCGCGGAGATGGTCAAGTGGGCAACGCAAGCGGCGTCTCCGTTTCGCGCGGCCTTGGTGGCGCTGGACGACCCGGCCGGCGTGGCGATCGAACTCAACGGTCTGGCGCTGCAGCGCAGTACCGAGTTCAGCGAAGACCCGCAACGCAAGTGGAAGCATGAAACCGCAGTGCTGATCGATGCCCTGCGTGAAGCGGTGCAACACGGCGCCGTCGAAGACGACGTGCGCTGGAACACGGCCATGTCGCGCACAGCCGACGGCATGGCCAATATCGACGAATCGCAGAGTGTGGCCGATGCCGGCTCGTATCTGTGGACGTCGATGACCGAGGGGTCGCAGGCGGCGATGCGTGAGCGTATCGCAAAGCAGCAGCAGCGCGATCAGGCGCGTGCGCAGGAAGATGCCAGGATTCGTGAGCGCAGCCAGGCCAATGCCGCTGCGCTGGGCAAGGAGGAGTGGAAGAAGTACACGCAGTATTTCGACCAGAACGCACAGCGGCGCGTGGTGGAGCAGGAGTATCCCCAGCAACTGGAAGCGTTCGGCACCAGCGTGCTGGCGAAGCTGGATGCGCCCTACATCGCGTGGCTCAAAAGCACGTCATTGTCGAACTATCTGAGCCATAACTTCGATCCCAATGCGCTGGACAGCGGCGCCTCCTACACCGCGCTGGCTACCCAGATGCTGTCCAGCGCCAGCGGCAGAGGGGCTGTCTTCGATTACCTGCTCGAGAGCCTGCAACAGGACCCGTCGAAACCGGAATCCTGGGTGACGCGCGCATTGAACCTGAATTACGCGCCATTGATCCAGGCGACATGGAACGATGCGGCAAAGAAAGGCAGCGAGACCGACCCGTTCCTGCCCGAATTTGTCGAGAAATTCCACGACAAATTCAAGGACGTTCTGGTCGCCGGTGCCAAGGGAGAGCTGACCAAGCCGTACACCGATGGCATCGCCAGGCTGATGTACCAGTTGAGCGGGCCGATCGTGCACGAACTGGGCAAGGCCTTGGACAGCGGCGCCACGTTCGCCGCACTCGGCTTGCCATCGAAGTGGCAACTGGGGCTGCTGGGCGCGGTGGCGCGCTCGGAGAATCCGACCCTGCGGATGATCGATCTGCGCGGCACGCGGACCTTGAGCGAGGCCACCAAGCTGCTGGCGAACCTGGTGGCGTCGTTGGGCGGCGGCCAGGAGGGCGCACTGCGCGGTGCGGTGAGGCCGACGCTGCGGCCGGTGATGGACACCGCCGAACGCTACCCGTTCCGGGCGGTGATGCTGATCGACGAATCGAAGGTCGCGCAGCTGCAGGGCAAGCGCGGCGCTGCGTTGAAGGCCGGGATGGCGGACGTGCTGAGCGCCCAGCAGTTCGATACGCTGATGCAGGACACGGTGGGCAAGATCGCGAGCGTGGAGGTCAAGGTGGCGGTGGCGCAGGCGATCCTGTCCTCGATCACGTTGTACCTGTCGTACGGCAAACTGATGAAGGCCGAGGACGACAAGGTGTGGAGCGAACGGGTCAACATGGCCGGCGGGGTGATCGGACTGGTCGGTGGCCTGACTGAAACGACGGGCATGGTCTTGGAGAAGACACCCTGGGGCCAGACCCGGTTGAGTTGGCAGTTCAGGTTCCAGGCGGTGGTGATTGAGTCGCGGGCGAGCTGGTTTACTGGAGCTGGAAAGCTGATGGGCGTGGCTGGTGGGGTGATTGGGGGGGTGTTGGCGATTAAAGATGGCATTGAAACAGTAAAAAAACATCTTGTGATCGGAGCGATGCTTATAGTCCTGGGATCCGCATCCGTATATGCTGCTTTTTTACTTTTAATGGTTGGCATGGCTGGAGTTGGGATAATAATAGGTTTAATTATCGCTGTGATTATGGCTGTCGTGTATTGGTTAAAGCCAAATGCCCTTCAGGATTGGTTGGTTGACACTCAATATGGCTTTCGCGATGAAGGCGGGGGCACTGAATCTGCATTCAGAGGATTGGCGCAACAGCAAATCGCCTTAGAAAGCATAGCGAAATAAAAATAAGGTTAAATCATGTACACAGGCTGGGTTAAAAGGTTTCCAATTAATAGAGAGTTGAAAGAGGAAGAGAATTCGACATCTCTGCAGAGCGGCTTACAGCCCGATTGCGCGCCATCCCAGCGGCTAGGATTGGTTGGAATTAATTCCACGTATATTGAATGGATTGATAGGCGTTTTTTGTACAGAGGTATGCTAAATACTTCAGTTTATGTTATTGGCATGATTGGATTTATTATTTTCTCATTTTTTTGCCTTTACGAGTCGAGTAAGGGAGGGCGACCTGCGGTTACTTTTGCAATTGTGTCTATGGCACCTGCTTTGGCGGCATTTTCGCTATACTTTATATTGCCTAGGCGCGAATTCTTCCGCTTTGTTTATTACCCAATACGCTTTAACCGCAAGACCCGCAAGGTTTATGTCTTCCGTGAACCCTGCGACGGCGGTCTGCTGATCGTCCCTTGGGAAGATGTTTTCTTCCACATCGGCCGCGGCACCGACATGAAGTTCCTGCGCGATATCCGCGGCGAGATTCTCGACGGCACGATCGTCAAGGACACCTTCGCACTAGGCCATTGCGCCGAGCGCGACGAGCCGGTCAAGGAGATGTGGGAGTTCATCCGTCGCTACATGGAGGAAGGCCCGGAGGCCGTGGCCGAGCATCCGATGGACAAGTATGTCGAACTGTCGGTGGCGCCGACCTGGAAGAACTGCCTGATCTCGGCGGTCGGCTTCACCAATGCGGACACGCCATTCAAGCGCGTGCTGCTCTCGCCCTTCATCGGCACCTTCACCGTGGTGCGCTGGCTGGTGTTCAAGAGCTGCAAGCAGCCGGTGTTCCCGCCAGAGGTGGAAGCCGAGTGCAAGGTCGAACCGAACGATCCGAACATCTGGCCGGTCCCCAAGTCGATCGGCGAGTTCGTGACCACCGTTCCTGGCTTGATGACCTATGCGATGCGCAAGGCGAGAGGCATCAGAACGCCGCCGGACGCGCCAACGGATCTGGCGTCGCAGTTCAAGGACTGGGGCAAGAAGTGACATGGCGCGCGTTGCGGCCAAACCCGAATCCTGGGTGACGCGCGCACTGAACCTGAATTACGCGCCATTGATCCAGGCGACATGGAACGATGCGGCAAAGAAAGGCAGCGAGACCGACCCGTTCCTGCCCGAATTTGTCGAGAAATTCCACGACAAGTTCAAGGACGTGCTGGTGGCCGGTGCCAAGGGAGAGCTGACCAAGCCGTACACCGATGGCATCGCCAGGCTGATGTACCAGTTGAGCGGGCCGATCGTGCACGAACTGGGCAAGGCCTTGGACAGCGGCGCCACGTTCGCCGCGCTCGGCCTGCCATCGAAGTGGCAGCTGGGGCTGCTGGGCGCGGTGGCGCGCTCGGAGAATCCGACCCTGCGGATGATCGATCTGCGCGGCACGCGGACCTTGAGCGAGGCCACCAAGCTGCTGGCGAACCTGGTGGCGTCGTTGGGCGGCGGCCAGGAGGGCGCACTGCGCGGTGCGGTGAGGCCGACGCTGCGGCCGGTGATGGACACCGCCGAACGCTACCCGTTCCGGGCGGTGATGCTGATCGACGAATCGAAGGTCGCGCAGCTGCAGGGCAAGCGCGGCGCGGCGTTGAAGGCCGGGATGGCGGACGTGCTGAGCGCCCAGCAGTTCGACACGCTGATGCAGGACACGGTGGGCAAGATCGCGAGCGTGGAGGTCAAGGTGGCGGTGGCGCAGGCGATCCTGTCCTCGATCACGTTGTACCTGTCGTACGGCAAACTGATGAAGGCCGAGGACGACAAGGTGTGGAGCGAACGGGTCAACATGGCCGGCGGGGTGATCGGACTGGTCGGTGGCCTGACTGAAACGACGGGCATGGTCCTGGAGAAGACACCCTGGGGCCAGACCCGGTTGAGTTGGCAGTTCAGGTTCCAGGCGGTGGTGATTGAGTCGCGGGCCGGTTGGTTTACTGGGGTAGGTAAAATGATGGGAGTTGTTGGTGGAGTAATTGGCGGTGTGCTGGCTATCGTCGATGGATTTAAGACACTCGCAAAGCATCCTGTAATTGGAACTTTAATTATGTCGCTAGGATTTATTTCTGTTGTCGCCGCATTCTTGCTTCTTACCTCCGCTACGGGAATTGGAATAATAATTGGTTTAATTGTTGCAGTAATTATGGTTGTGGTATATTTAATTAAGCCAAATGCATTGCAGGATTTTTTGATAGATACTCTTTATGGGAGGAGTGATGGGGGTGGAGAGAAGAATGGTTTCAAAGGTTTGGCGCAGCAGCAGATTGCATTGGAAAATATCGCTAAATCTTAGGTGGTCAAATGTTTACTGGATGGTCGAGACCTTTTAGAGTTGACAGGCCTTTGGAGGAGGGGGAAAAATCTTCGGCTCTTCTGCGGGATATGCAGGAAAATACAATTCCTTCTCAGCGGCTTGGATTGATAAATATAAACTCGTCATACATTGACTGGGTCGATAGGCGTTTCCTTTATCGCGGAATGTTGAATACCTCATTTGTATCCATTGGGGCGATTGGATTTATTGGAATTGCATTATTTCTTTGTTTTGAGTATTTTTTTGGCGACTTTACTGAGGGGGCTAAATGGGGTTTGAAGTTTCTAGTTCTTTTTGCGCTTCTGTGTGGGGCGGTTTTATACTGGGCCTTACCTAGGTATGAATTTTTTAAATTTATTTACTACCCAATCCGCTTCAACCGCAAAACCCGCAAGGTTTACGTCTTCCGCGAAGAACGTGACGGCGGCCTGCTGATCGTTCCGTGGGACAAGGTCTTCTTCCACATCGGCCGCGGCACCGACATGAAGTTCCTGCGCGATATCCGTGGCGAGATTCTCGACGGTACTATCGTCAAGGACACCTTCGCGCTAGGCCACTGCGCCGAGCGAGACGAGCCGGTCAAGGAGATGTGGGAGTTCATCCGTCGCTACATGGAAGAAGGCCCGGAGGCCGTGGCCGAGCATCCGCTGGACAAGTATGTCGAACTGTCCGTTGCCCCGACCTGGAAAAACTGCCTGATCTCGGCGGTTGGCTTCACCAATGCGGACACGCCGTTCAAGCGTGCGTTGCTCTCGCCGTTCATCGTCACCTTCGCCGTGGTGCGCTGGCTGGTGTTCAAGAGCTGCAAGCAGCCGGTGTTCCCACCGGAGGTGGAAGCCGAGTGCAAGGTCGAACCGAACGATCCGAACATCTGGCCGGTCCCCAAGTCGATCGGCGAGTTCGTGACCACCGTTCCTGGCTTGATGACCTATGCGATGCGCAAGGCGCAAGGCATCAGAACGCCACCGGACGCGCCAACGGATCTGGCGTCGCAGTTCAAGGACTGGGGCAAGAAGTGACATGGTGCGCGGTGCGGCCAAACCCGAATCCTGGGTGACGCGCGCATTGAACCTGAATTACGCGCCATTGATCCAGGCGACATGGAACGATGCGGCAAAGAAAGGCAGCGAGGCGGACCCGTTCCTGCCCGAATTTGTCGAGAAATTCCACGACAAATTCAAGGACGTGCTGGTCGCCGGTGCCAAGGGAGAGCTGACCAAGCCGTACACCGATGGCATCGCCAGGCTGATGTACCAGTTGAGCGGGCCGATCGTGCACGAACTGGGCAAGGCCTTGGACAGCGGCGCCACGTTCGCCGCACTCGGCTTGCCATCGAAGTGGCAACTGGGGCTGCTGGGCGCGGTGGCGCGCTCGGAGAATCCGACCCTGCGGATGATCGATCTGCGCGGCACGCGGACCTTGAGCGAGGCCACCAAGCTGCTGGCGAACCTGGTGGCGTCGTTGGGCGGCGGCCAGCAGGGCGCACTGCGCGGTGCGGTGAGGCCGACGCTGCGGCCGGTGATGGACACCGCCGAACGCTACCCGTTCCGGGCGGTGATGCTGATCGACGAATCGAAGGTCGCGCAGCTGCAGGGCAAGAGCGGCGCTGCGTTGAAGGCCGGGATGGCGGACGTGCTGAGCGCCCAGCAGTTCGACACGCTGATGCAGGACACCGTGGGCAAGATCGCGAGCGTGGAGGTCAAGGTGGCGGTGGCGCAGGCGATCCTGTCCTCGATCACGTTGTACCTGTCGTACGGCAAACTGATGAAGGCCGAGGACGACAAGGTGTGGAGCGAACGGGTCAACATGGCCGGCGGGGTGATCGGACTGGTCGGTGGCCTGACTGAAACGACGGGCATGGTCCTGGAGAAGACACCCTGGGGCCAGACCCGGTTGAGTTGGCAGTTCAGGTTCCAGGCGGTGGTGATTGAGTCGCGGGCGAGCTGGTTTACTGGAGCTGGAAAGCTGATGGGCGTGGCTGGTGGGGTGATTGGGGGGGTGTTGGCGATGAAGGATGGTGTTGAGACGTATAAAAAACATCCTTTTATTGGAGTGCTTCTAATAGGACTTGGGGTTGCATCTGTATTTGCTGCATTTATGTTGATTTTTACGGCTACTGCTGGGATAGGTTTAATCATTGGCTTGTTAATTGCCGCTATTATGGCTGTCGTTTATTGGCTAAAACCAAATGCCCTTCAGGATTGGTTGGTCGATACCCAATATGGCTTGGTTGACCAAGGGGGAGGTGGGGAGTCCGCTTTTAAGGGGCTTGTGCAGCAGCAAATTTCTCTTGAAAGTCTGAGTAAGGGGTAGAAATGTATACGGGCTGGATAAAGCGTTTTCCAAAAGATATTGAATTGCAGAAAGACGATTCAGGTAGGGAGCTTCCAAACAGAAGTTCGGGCAGTTCAATTGCTTCTCAGCGGTTAGGTCTTATCGCAATTAACTCAACTTACATTGATTGGGTTGATCGAAGGTTTCTGTATCGTGGCATGTTGAATATGTCCATGGTTTTTATTTGCCTCTTAGGGTTCATGGGATTTTTCATTTTTCTTCTGATGAAAATGACGGAAGGAGGGCGCGGTAGCGTGGCTATAGGAATTTCATCCCTATTTCCGTTACTTGCAGGCTTTGGGTTGTATGCGCTTTTCCTTAAGCACGAATTCTTCTGCTTTGTTTACTACCCAATCCGCTTCAACCGCAAAACCCGCAAAATCTACGTCTTCCGCGAAAAACGCGACGGCGGCCTGTTGATCGTTCCGTGGGACGAGGTCTTCTTCCACATCGGCCGCGGTACCGACATGAAGTTCCTGCGCGACATCCGCGGCGAGATTCTCGACGGCACGATCGTCAAGGACACCTTCGCACTGGGCCATTGCGCCGAGCGCGACGAGCCGGTCAAGGAGATGTGGGAGTTCATCCGTCGCTACATGGAAGAAGGCCCGGAGGCTGTCGCCGAGCATCCGCTGGACAAGTATGTCGAACTGTCCGTTGCCCCGACCTGGAAGAACTGCCTGATCTCGGCGGTCGGCTTCACCAACGCCACGACCCCGTTCAAGCGCGTGCTGCTGTCGCCCTTCATCGGCACCTTCACCGTGGTGCGCTGGCTGGTGTTCAAGAGCTGCAAGCAGCCGGTGTTCCCGCCGGAGGTGGAAGCCGAGTGCAGGGTCGAACCGAACGATCCGAACATCTGGCCGGTCCCCAAGTCGATCGGCGAGTTCGTGACCACCGTTCCTGGCTTGATGACCTATGCGATGCGCAAGGCGAGAGGCATCAGAACGCCGCCGGACGCGCCAACGGATCTGGCGTCGCAGTTCAAGGACTGGGGCAAGAAGTGACATGGCGCGCGTTGCGGCCTGGTTGGCGCTGTCGCGCACAGCTGATGGCATGGCCAATATCGACGAATCGCAGAGTGTGGCCGATGCCGGCTCGTATCTGTGGACGTCGATGACCGAGGGGGCGCAGGCGGCGATGCGTGAGCGTATCGCCGAGGAAGGCATCGCCTATTGGTTCGAGCACACCGGCGCAGCCGACAGCGACACGCGCGGCACGCACACGCTGGTGCTGTCGGACCACAACGCCGCCTTCGCCGCGCTGGGCACGGTGCGCTACCACCGCCACGACGTGACCGAGCAGCAGGACAGCGTGCAGCAGTGGTCGCCGGCACGGCGCTGGCGCACCGCCACGCTGTCGCGGGCCAGCTGGGACTACCGCAGCCTGAGCCTGCGCCCGGCCGGCGCCGAAGCCACGCCGCTGGGCGACATCGACGCCGCTGACGTGGACACCGCCGGCCCGTATGGTTGGCAGGACAGCACGCGCGGCCAGCGCCGCGCGCAGCAGCAGCTCGATGCGCAGCAGGTGGCGGCGCAGACCATCGAGGGCCAGGGGACCTGGCGGCAACTGGCGCCGGGCACGCGTTTCGGGCTGCGCCAACATGCCGGCGTGGCGGCCGATGCGGCGTTCCTGTGCCTGCAAGTGCGGCACCAGGCACGCAACAACCTGGGCGCGGACGTATTCGACGCGCTGGAGCAGTCGCTGGGCGCGGTGGCGGTGGCCGGCGCGCCGCTGCCGTCGGCGCTGGCGGGCCTGGGCGCCGGTTATGCGCCGCCGCAAGACGATGCGTCGGTGGAGTTCTACCGCAACCACTTCACCGCGTTGCCGGCCACGGCGACGTACCGGCCGCAGACCGAGGACGGCCATGGCCTGCGCCTGCATCCCAAGCCGACGGTCTCCGGCACGTTGAGCGCGATCGTGGTTAGCGACGGCGACCCGGTGCAGTCCGACCGCGACCACCGGATCAAGGTGCAGTTCCCGTTCCAGCGCGGGGCCGACGCCAGCAACGCGCTGGCGCACCCGGGGGCGAGGACAACGCGCCGGGCAGCGCCTCGGCGTGGACCTGGGTGCGGGTGATGACGCCGTGGGCCGGGGACAACTGGGGCGGGGTGGTGCTGCCGCGCAAGGGCCAGGAAGTGCTGGTGGGGTTCCTGGAAGGGGACATCGACCGGCCGGTGGTGATCGGCAGCGTGTACAACGGGCGCGGCCAGGCCGACGCGGCGCACAACCAGGTCGGCGGCGGCGGGGCCGGGGCCACCGGCAATGCGCCGGCGTGGTTCCAGGGCAACGCGCACGGCGCGGTGTTCACCGGGTTCAAGAGCCAGGCGCTGGCGCAGAGCCAGGACGGCGCCGGCGGCTACCAGCAGCTGCGGCTGGACGACACGCCCGGCCAGGGCCGCGCGCAGCTGTCGACCACCCAGCACGCCAGCACCTTGACCCTGGGCCACCTGAAGGGCGGCCGCGACAACCTGCGCGAAGGCGAGCGCGGGTTCGGGGTGGACCTGTCCACGCAGGCGTACGGCGCGGTGCGCGCCGGC
This sequence comes from Xanthomonas translucens pv. cerealis, assembly GCF_006838285.1. Taxonomy (NCBI): domain Bacteria; kingdom Pseudomonadati; phylum Pseudomonadota; class Gammaproteobacteria; order Lysobacterales; family Lysobacteraceae; genus Xanthomonas; species Xanthomonas cerealis. The sequence goes on along the minus strand of NZ_CP038228.1, from coordinate 2,066,310 downwards.
CAGGGCCTGCTGCTGAGCAGCGAGCCGGGCCAGCAGCAGTTGTGGCGGCCAGCCAGGCGCTGTCGCAGCTGGAACAGGGCGAACAGCTGCTGCAGGCGCTGGCCGATGCGGCCCGGCAGCAGCAGGCGCAGTTGCCGAACGAGGCGGCCACGCTGCCGGCGCAGGACGGGCTCAAGACCCTGCAGGCCAGCCTCAAGGCGACCCAGAGCGGCAGCGCCGCCGGCCAGCTCCCGGGCGGCGACGGCCAGGCGCCGGGCTGGAGCCGCCCGGCGCTGCTGGGCAGCGGCAGCGCGGGCGTGATGAGCCTGACCCCGGCCGACCAGGTGTGGGTGTCGGGGACGCAGACCACGCTGCTGGCCGGCACCGCGCTGAACTGGGCCAGTCAGGCGCAGCTGGTGCTGGCGGTGGCCGGGGGTCTGGTGCTGTACACCCAGGGCAGCGACCCGGTCGCCGGCAGCCCCAACCAGGAACGCGGCATCGCCCTGCACGCCGCGCAAGGCACGCTCAGCGCCCGCGCGCACAGGAACCAGGCCAGGATCGCAGCCAAGACCCAGGTCAGGATCGTCAGCACCACCGCCGACGTCCAGCTCGCCGCGCCGACCAAGCACCTGCTGGCCACGGCCGCCGGCGCCTACATCAAGCTGGACGGCGACAACATCGAACTGGGCGCGCCGGGGACGATCGAGTTCAAGGGCGGGCATCGGGTGTGGACGGGGCCGCAGGGCAGCAGCACCCGCGTGCAGCTGCCCTCGGCGGACAAGCCGGTATGCCTGGAATGCATGCGCGATCTTGCAACCCGGCACGAAGCCGTCGCGTCCCGCGGGTGATCGGTCATGCATCCGCTCTTCGAATCGTGGTCAACCTTCCTCGCCCCCCATCGCCACCGTGAGGGCGCCGGGGCGTTCCTGCTGCTGGATGCCGCGCAGTTGCCCATCAATGCGATGCCGTGGAAGGAGATGATCGGCGAGCAGCGCGTCCACAATGTGCTGCGAGATCAACCCGAAAGCGTCGATCCATCGGTGTGCGCGCTGCTGATGGACTACGAGGCCGCCTGGGTCGATGCGTTGTTGAACAGGCATTTGCCGCGCAGGCCGTTCGCCTTCGTCGCACTTTCCAGTGCGCTGCCCATCGCCCAACTGGCCCAGGCATTGGCGAAACGCGCCGAGGTATCGCTGCCCGGCGGCAAGAAGGGATTGCTCCGCTATTACGATGCGGCAGTGCTGCAGGCGCTACCCAGGGCGGTGGAGGCCAGCAAGCTGGATGCCTTCCTGTCCTGCGCCGATGCATGGGTCTGCATCGGTCGCGACGCCGCCCCACTGGAACTGCGTCCCTCGCCGGAACGCAGGCCCGGCCGGCCCGCCGCGCGCCTTGCGCTCACCGCACCCGAGCTGCAACGGCTGGACGCGCTCGGCCGGCTGGATCGCATTGCCGCAGAGCTGAAGCGCCACGGCACGCTGCCGGTCGATGCCGATCCCTTCCAGACGTGGAAGAAACTGTCCGTGATGCAGGACGTGCTGCTGGAGGCGGGGCTGGAAGCGGAACCACTGCTCTATCGCTGCTGCACGGCGGTGGTGCACCGGGATATCGATGACAGCTGGCACGCACAGCTGTCCTCCATCGTGCACGATCACTGCGCCGATGACGACGCGCTCTGCGAGGAACTGTTCGACTGGGCCTATGACGCGGCGAGCATGCAAGAGCGCCTGCCATGAGAAGCCATGCATCCCAAGGTGCCGCCCGATCCGCCGATGGCGAGGTGGTTCCACGCCTTCGGCGCGCTGGCACATCGCTGCAGGCGCTCAGGCTTCCATGCCTTGCCTTATGCGCGCTGCTTGTCGGATGCACGGGCGGTACAGCGCAGTCGAGAACGGTGTGCGTGACTGGATATAATGAGTACGAAAAGCAGATCTATGAGTTTTGGCTGGATAATGAATCAAAGGCGGGGTGCTTTGGCAATCCGCCAGGTAGGTCGGAAGGAAGCCATTGGGGAGGCGGCGGGAAATTTTCTTGCGGATGTAATGTCACGCCTGGAAAGACTGTTAATTTGCAATGGTCTTTTGTGCAGTCTGTAGATGAGTTTGACGCCGGGAAAAAAGCTAAGGAGTACACTACAAAGGTAACCATCCCTCAGCCGGAATCAAGGAATTCTCGTTATTTTAGGGTCTATTTTCGGAAGGATGGAACGGCGTCTTTGCAATGGGTGGACGACATGGGCGCGGATGAGCTTCCTCCAACCCCATCTATTGGTAAAGAAGTAGGATCTTTGAGGTACCTATGAGCATGCTTAGATTTTTGATGGTGGCGTTTATCTTCTTTCTGGGCGGTTGCAAGGATGGTTTTTCTCAGTCTAGAACTGTATGTGTCACTGGCTACAATGAGTATGACCGACATATTCATGAGTTCTGGCTTGATAGTGAATCTAAATCTGGATGTTTTGGGAATCCTCCTGGACGTAAAGACGGAAATCCCTGGGGTGGTGGTGGAGCATTCTCCTGTGGCTGTAATGTTACGCCCGACAAGGAGGTTGACTTATATTGGCGATTTGAAAGGACCAAATCTGAGTACGACGCTGGAATTAAGCCGGAAGAGCACACAATACGGGTTAAAATCCCGCATCCGCAATCGTATGGTTCTCGCTACTTTAGGGTGTACCTGCGCAAGAATGGAACTGCTTCGCTACAATGGGTAGACGACATGGGCGCGGATGAGCTTCCCCCAACCCCATCTATTGCTAAAGAAGTAGGATCTTTGAGGTACCTATGAGCATGCTTAGATTTTTGATGGTGGCGTTTATCTTCTTGCTGTGCGGTTGCAAGGATGGTTTTTCTCAGTCTAGAACGGTTTGTGTCTCTGGCTATAATGAGTATGACCGACATATTCATGAATTCTGGCTTGATAGTGAATCTAAATCTGGATGCTTTGGGAATCCTCCAGCGAGAGAGCAAGGGAGAGTGTGGGGTGGTGGAGGTAAGTTTTCATGCGGCTGTAATGTTACGCCCGGCAGGGCGGTTGAATTATATTGGCGATTTGAAAGGACAAAATCTGAGTACGACGCTGGCATTAAGCCAGAAGAGCACACAATACGGGTTAAAATCCCGCATCCGCAATCGTATGGCTCTCGCTACTTCAGGGTGTACCTGCGTAAGAATGGAACCGCTTCGCTACAGTGGGTTGATGATATGGGGGCAGAAGAGTTGCCCGCAACGTCCGATGGAAAAGGAGATTCCAGGTGAGTCAGGTGGAAAAAGAAAGTAAAGATCCAGACCAAAAGCGCGCATTTCTTGATCGCGCAAAAGTCGAGGCTGAACAGAGATGCCCGGCCTGCCAGCAGGTGCTATTGCTAAAGACGTATGATCTTTGAGGTACCTATGAGAATTCTTAGATTTTTGATGGTGGCGTTTATCTTCTTGCTGGGCGGTTGCAGAGACGGTTTCTCGCAGTCGAGAACGGTGTGCGTCACCGGTTACAATGAATATGAAAAGCAGATTTATGAGTTCTGGCTTGATAATGAGTCAAAGGCGGGATGTTTTGGTAATCCTTCAGGGCGTGGCAAAGACACGGGTGATTGGGGTGGTGGCGGCGCATTCTCCTGTGGCTGTAAAGTAACGCCTGGAAAGACCGTCAATTTACAATGGTCTTTCGTGCAGTCGGTGGAGGAATTTGATGCTGGAAAAAAAGCTAAGGAGTACACTACAAAGGTAACCATACCTCAGCCGGAATCAAGAAATTCTCGGTATTTCAGAGTCTATTTTCGGAAAGATGGAACTGCGTCTTTGCAATGGGTGGATGATATGGGGGCAGAGGAGTTGCCCGCAACGTCCGATGGAAAAGGAGATTCCAAGTGAGTCAAGTGAGAAAGGAAAGTAAAGATGCAGACCAAAAGCACGCATTTCTTGATCGCGCAAAAGTCCAGGCTGAACAGAGATGTCCGGCCTGTCAGCAGGTGCTTTGGTTAAGTTTTTTCTTTGATGGTTTCGGATATAGCGATAAATCCGGACCGGCAAGCAATATAGCTAAGTTATACGCCGCTTTAATAGATGATGTTGACAAAGGTGCACGTCGCTTTTACTACCCTGGTCTTGGCGCAGAGTTCGATCCAGAGAACGCCGCACTTGCAGCCGCCCTGGGCGATAAGGCCGGCAAGGAGATCGAGGATAAGGTCATCTCCGCACCGAAGGATACCGCCAAGGGCGCGGTGACGGATGCCTGGAAGGAAAGCGAACGGCTGCGTGACAAGTCCTACGCGAATCGTGCGGCCTGGACGATAGATCGCGTCAAGAAGCAAGCGAAGCAGATCGTCAAGACGGCCCAGAAGCCCGTTACCACTGTAGCTAAGGAAGGCTGGAAAAAATTGCGCAAGGAATGGCGTGGGCTCTGGAAGGACGTAGTCAGGCACCCGTGGCGCGCAGCCAAGGATGCTGGCGCGGCCGTGGCCAAGAATACCGCTGGCTATGGAGCCGAAAGCGTCGGACTGATCCGCGACTCGACCCTCGGTGCGGCGCTGTTCAACACAGGCGTGGATACGCGCCTGAAGTCGGCCGAGACCGATTTCAAGGCCGCGTTCGCACTGGCCAAGGCCAAGCTGCCGGTGCACAGGGTCAACGTGGCGATCTTTGGCTACGACATGGGCGGCGGGATCGCGCTTGCGTTCAGCAAGCTGCTGATCGACGACATTTGCGCGAGTGGTCGCTACCAAGCGGTCGAGGTCAAGATCCGCTTTATGGGCCTGTTCGATTGCGTGACGAACCGCTACGACGACAACCTGCTGACCGGATTCATCCCGCTCAGTAACAAGGTGTCGTCGGAGATGAAGTTGCTGCCCGAGGTCGAACGCTGCGTGCATTATGCGGCGGCGCATGAACTGCGCTTCTATAAGCCATTGACGATTATCGGAGGTACTGCCAGCGCCACGGGCAACCGGCAGGAGCTGCTTTTTCCCGGTAGCCAGGTGGATGTGGGGGGAGGTGCCGAAGCCGAGGAAGCGGGTGTGCTGGATGGACTTGCACGTTACCCGGTAGAGATGATGTACAACCGGGCTTACGGAGCTGGCATTCCGATGCCTAGTTTGACAGAGTTGAGAGGACTTAACCCGGCGCTGCATTCGCAACTGACATCGACTCCTGAAATTGACGAATTCCAGCGCAAATACAGACGAGCCGTTACTGCGCTTGTGGAGGATGTAAAAGAAATCAGCCCAGCGGTAATTCGCTTGAATCTGCCATACGTCTGCACCTACACCAAGCCCGGCCAACGCACCGCCGAGCAGGAAAGCCAGTGCTACGTGCCGCCGGAGCAGCTGGTGGTGCGCACGCTGCCCAAGGACATTCAGGGGCAGATGAAGGGACATATAATTATCTACATCCAGTGGCTGCGGATGTGGTACGAACAGTTCGCAAAGACCGCCAACGAGCAGACAGGCTCCTGGTTGTTGGGTGCCCCGAAATATCCCGCCGCCAAAGGCCGGTACGACAAGCTCGCGGCCGAACTGAGGTACCTTGAACGCAACGCGCGTTCGGTCGATACCTTTAATATGGAACAGGCAAAGAAACAGATCGACGGAGAGGTCGCCTCCAATATCTTTGTCACCGATCCGCAAGGCCAAGCGCTTTATTGGATATGGAACAACCCAGGTAAGCGACTGCCAGAGGTCGAGGCGCTGTATGGTGGATTTCTTAAATATGTACACGACAGCATGGCAGAGAGCAGCCTTGAGGGTGCGTACGGTTCGTTCGCGGCATCCAAGCATTATATGAACCGCCGTCCGATGCAGAAGATTGAGACCAAGCCCGACAAGAGTTTCTTGGGGGATTTATGGGAATCCTATAAAAGCCTCTACAAATAGTTGCATGGGGCCAATATATTGCAGTGCCGTCAGCGCTCGCAGCCCGGCCGGCGCCGAAGCCACGCCGCTGGGCGACATCGACGCCGCTGACGTGGACACCGCCGGCCCGTACGCCTGGCAGGACAGCACGCGCGGCCAGCGCCGCGCGCAGCAGCAGCTCGATGCGCAGCAGGTGGCGGCGCAGACCATCGAGGGCCAGGGAACCTGGCGGCAACTGGCGCCGGGCACGCGCTTCGCGCTGAGCCAGCATGGGGGCGTGGCGGCCGATGCGGCGTTCCTGTGCCTGCAGGTGCGGCACCAGGCGCGCAACAACCTGGGCGCGGACGTATTCGACGCGCTGGAGCAGTCGCTGGGCGCGGTGGCGGTGGCCGGCGCGCCGCTGCCGCCGGCGCTGGCAGGCCTGAGCGGCGGCGATGCGCCGCCGCAAGACGACGCTGAAGTGGAGTTCTATCGCAACCACTTCACCGCGTTGCCGGCCACGGCGACGTACCGGCCGCAGACCGAGGACGGCCATGGCCTGCGCCTGCATCCCAAGCCGACGGTGAGCGGCACGCTGAGCGCGATCGTGGTCAGCGACGGCGACCCGGTGCAGTCCGACCGCGACCACCGGATCAAGGTGCAGTTCCCGTTCCAGCGCGGGGCCGACGCCAGCAGCGCGCTGGCGCACCCGGCCGGCGAGGACAACGCGCCGGGCAGCGCCTCGGCGTGGACCTGGGTGCGGGTGATGACGCCGTGGGCCGGGGACAACTGGGGTGGCGTGGTGCTGCCGCGCAAGGGCCAGGAAGTGCTGGTGGGGTTCCTGGAAGGGGACATCGACCGGCCGGTGGTGATCGGCAGCGTGTACAACGGGCGCGGCCAGGACGACGCGGCGCACAACCAGGTCGGCGGCGGCGGGGCCGGGGCCACCGGCAATGCGCCGGCGTGGTTCCAGGGCAACGCGCACGGCGCGGTGTTCACCGGGTTCAAGAGCCAGGCGCTGGCGCAGAGCCAGGACGGCGCCGGCGGCTACCAGCAGCTGCGGCTGGACGACACGCCCGGCCAGGGCCGCGCGCAGCTGTCGACCACCCAGCACGCCAGCACCTTGACCCTGGGCCACCTGAAGGGCGGCCGCGACAACCTGCGCGAAGGCGAGCGCGGGTTCGGGGCGGACCTGTCCACGCAGGCGTACGGCGCGGTGCGCGCCGGCCAGGGCCTGCTGCTGAGCAGCGAGCCGGGCCAGCAGCAGCTGGCGGCCAGCCAGGCGCTGTCGCAGCTGGAACAGGGCGAACAGCTGCTGCAGGCGCTGGCCGATGCGGCCCGGCAGCAGCAGGCGCAGTTGCCGAACGAGGCGGCCACGCTGCCGGCGCAGGACGGGCTCAAGACGCTGCAGGCCAGCCTCAAGGCGACCCAGAGCGGCAGCGCCGCCAGCCAGCTCCAGGGCGGCGACGGCCAGGCGCCGGGCTGGAGCCGCCCGGCGCTGCTGGGCAGCGGCAGCGCGGGCGTGATGAGCCTGACCCCGGCCGACCAGGTGTGGGTGTCGGGGACGCAGACCGCGCTGCTGGCCGGCACCGCATTGAACTGGGCCAGTCAGGCGCAGCTGGTGCTGGCGGTGGCCGGGGGTCTGGTGCTGTACACCCAGGGCAGCGACCCGGTCGCCGGCAGCCCCAACCAGGAACGCGGCATCGCCCTGCACGCCGCGCAAGGCACGCTCAGCGCCCGCGCGCACAGGAACCACGCCAAGCTCGCAGCCAAGACCCAGGTCAGGATCGTCAGCACCACCGCCGACGTCCAGCTCGCCGCGCCGACCAAGCACCTGCTGGCCACGGCGGCCGGCGCCTACATCAAGCTGGACGGCGACGACATCGAACTGGGCGCGCCGGGGACGATCGAGTTCAAGGGCGGACATCGGGTGTGGACGGGGCCGCAGGGTGGTAGCGTTTCGACTGAAATCCCGAAAGGCAATTTCAAGGGCTGTGAGCAGCAACTGACACAAGGCGCCGCCCGACACGACGCTGTTGTAAACGTGGACTAAGCTCTCATGAGAACAGAAAGCTATGCTGTCCGAGCGTGATAAACAAGTGGAAGCGCTTTCGGAGAAGCTGCATTGCATTGCGCGCAGTGCCGGTGTTTCTCGATGCTGTGTCTTGATGCAATCGAGTGCGCAGATATCTGAGGGCGCGGCGAAGTTGCAGCAAGCCCTTGACAATTCGCGGAACGAAGTGGTGCCAGTCAATCTTGCACCCATGCCGAAGAGCGATTGGCCGTATCTTGTGGTTTTGGATATAGCCAAGGGGCACGATGCTTGGATATCTGCACTAGCGATGGAGGCAGCGCAGCGCGAAGTTCAATGGGAATCGCTACAGTCGGGGCGCCCGAATCAGGTATGTGCATGGATCCTTGGCGAGCGTGATCCGCGAGAGTTGTCACGCCGAATCGCGAAAAACGCAATTCAAAGAAATCCTCAGCGGAAGCGCAGGTGGCTGCGGTTCTACGATCCTTGCGTTATCGACTTGTATTGGGACCTGCTTACTCCGACGCAAAGGCTGCTCTCGGATCAAGAAATGGGATCATGGTTGTATGTCGATCGATATGTGGAATTGCGAGCTCTGTCTGCCCCAGAAGCATCTGGACAAATGACTGGTGCAACTCTGTCGAACGAGCAATGGGATGGTTTGGAATACGTTGGGTCAATTAATCAGTCCTGGATACGTCTTGGAAAAGAAGGCGTGATCCCTGAGTTCGCTCAGCTGACTAGCGCACGGCGAACGATGGTCGCAACCGTGCCAGCTCTCGGTATTGATGACAGCATCGACCTCGACCTTTTTGCCTATCACGCAATAAAATATGGCCCAGGCTTCCATGCGGATACCAGCGTCCAGCAGGTCCTGCGTCGGCTAAGCGCTGAAGAAGGGTATGCTTATTTAATGCAGGGTTTCAGCGAAGAACACTGGGCGGATATTCGAGATCGGCGTTCGATTTCGTTAATCACGGTTAATAAAAATGGAAGGTGACTAGCATGGATGACCAGAAGCCCAGCAAAGCGCCGCCGCAGAGCTCGCCGTCCCCAAGCGGCGGTTGGGAAAGCCCGACGGTGGGTTTCCCTGGCGTTGGCGGTGACGGCAAGCCACTAACAGACCTGCCCGTCGTTTCTGTCAAGCCAGATGACAGCTCCAAGGACCTTTGCGACGCCTGTCGCATGACGGGGCTGGCGATCATGCCGGTTCGCTATGCCGTGCTTCCTCAAGATTGCATTGCGTATCCCGTCAAAGATGGGCGTGCATGTAGTGAGAGCATCGGTCAGGCGGGCTATTCCTATGGGCTGCGAGTGCTGCGGCAGGGCATGCTGTATGTGTTCTACGAGAGCGGGCCTTTTGGCAAAAATTTTTGGCAGGCTTATGCAGTCGCGCAGAATGGCGAGATGCGTCTTCAGCCCTCCGCACAAAGCGCGCAACCGATAGTCGGGGGCGGTTTACCTCCCTGTAAGCGGGAAGGACACGACTATCGTCGCACCCGTTTCATTGTTATTCCAAAGCCCCAGCAGTGCTGCAAGGTGTGGATCGCCTTTTCTAATGATCCTTGGACACCTGCAACCCTCGATAGGTATGCGGGGGACACTAAGCAGCGTGCGGATCGCATGCAGTGTATTGAACCGGCCTCCTGGGTGAGCTCGCCGACACGGCAGCAGGACATTCTTCCGCTATCGAAGGCGGACGACCTGAAGATGGCAATGGAGTACGCCACCTTCGCTCAACCGGTAGGGGATCATCCGCTCTTTCCCTACTTCCGGGCGCCTAAGCCCATCAGTACAGACAGCGGCGACTATAGGGCCGCCGTACTAGCCAGCAACTCGACGCGCTACCCTTGGTCGTTGCGCAATCAACGTGCGCTAGGGGATGGGGAATCGGATCTGTCCTTGAAGGCGGATTTCCAGACGATGAAAGCTGCCAGTGTCAAGCCAGGCAGCAAAGACCCCGGCACGCCAATGATGCTTGCCCTTTGGGACCCTGTCGGCGTCGCACACGAACTCAATGGCTTTCGCCACGATGTCGTCGGGCATATCGCACGTTATTACATCGAGCGAGACATGCAAGTCGGCGCGATCGAGCAGTTTCGCTCGATCGAGTTGCTGTTGCAGCAACATGCCGCTGTCATGGCTGGAAAAATGCGCCAGGCGAGTCAAGATGAGGCACGGCGTCAAATCGAAGAGGGGAACGAATGGGCCGAGAGTAGCCTGCAAAGCGACGAGCAGAAGATCGCGGCTGATGAGCGCGCGTTGATGGAACGCTACCGGCAAGGTGAGATCGATTGGCAGGCCTACAAATCTGGAAGAAGCAGCAGCATCGCGCGTAATCAGCCGTTCGATGAGGCGCGGCAACGCGAGATCGAGTACCGCTACTCGTTCCACGATAGTCTTCGAGTGATAGATAACCCGGATCGTCTGGCCGAAACAGAGCGGCTGGCCTTGGCTTGGAATCGGAGCCAGGCGCAACGCGACTGGAATGGGAAGTACAGACCGCTCGTCGACGCGATTGCCATCGCGGCCTTCGAGGCCAAGCTGCAGGCATTCATGGACGCTGCCATGGCGTTGATGGAGCGGCGCTCCGAGGTCCTGGGGCGTTGGTTGAAGAACGATCTGTTCCTGACGGTGTTGGAGGACTACGATCAAGAAGATCTGCCGTCCGGCATTGCGTTCGGAGACGTTATTACCGATGCGATCGATGGCCTGACCATTGATACGCAGGGCAGGAAATTGATCGAAGCCTTCATCGCCGACATTGCGGCAGAAGAGCGCGGTTCGTTGGTCTGGCGCGTGATGGCGCTTAATCAGCGCGATGCACGCCCCGAGCTCCAGAATTACTTGCGTAGCGCTGAGCAGAAGAAAGACACCCCAATGGCATCAATCGGGGCTGCGTGGGGCGCTTTCACGGCCGGCGCTGCGCAGCTGAAGAAGCTGGTGGGCCACTATAAGGACATGTCCGAGCTTAGCCAGAAGACCGAGGCGAAGGCGCCCTGGGAGAAGGCGTTGAAGAATACTGGGGCCGATCGGTTCGCGGTGACTGTCGGTACCTACATGCTCAAGCGGCTGCGCCTGCAGGATTACGGTGAAACCGTGGGCAGCGCCATGGTGACGCATCTCCTCAGCACCCGCGCATTCATGTCCGAGCTGGAATCCCAGAATCTCATCAATCTTCGCGCCAAACTCGAGCCGGCTTACGCCCGTTTTTTTAAAGAAAAACTGGAGCAATACCGGCAGGACCCTGCCACTCGCAATGGCGCCATGGCGCTGGCGCTGGCCGATGCCGAGCGCAACAAGGAACTGGGAACTCGTGTGCTACGTGCTGCCTGGGCGCAGGCTTCTGACAAGGCCAAGTCTGCGATCCGGCTGGCAGCGATCGCCGGGTCACTGGAATTGGTCAACTTCCTGAATATTTTGGTTAAAAGCGACAAAGGTAGCAAGGATTACGCGCAGTTGCTTTCGTCGGGCATTTCAATGTCCTCGACATATATGCTGGCTGCTAACAAAGTGACGGAGGAGTTATATGACAAGCTTTACAATGGAAGCAGCCGGAGTGTGGCGAACACTAAGGCATTGGGCAAACTTTTAGGTGGTACGGCGAGTGGGGTCTCCTTATTGTTGGATTACTCTGCGATCGACGAGTACGTTGGCAATAGAAACGCGCTCGCGTTGGCATATGTTATTAAAGCTTTTGCCGACTTCTCAGCTAGTGCTTCTCAGCTTCTCACGGCGCTTTCACATTCCGCGCCAGTGGTGCAGCGAGCTTTTGGTGGTCAGCGAGCCGTGGTTTTCTTTAATGGACTTGAAGACTACTTAGTAAAGGAAGGTGGGAAGAAGGCGGCATTAAAAGCCGGCAGCGGGCTAAGCGTGCGATTGTTGGGAAAGGCAATGCTGCGCCTGGGTACTTGGCAGGTTACATTGGTCTTGATAGGCGTCGATGCGCTGATATGGTATCTGACGCCGGATGAGCTGGAAAAATGGTGCGAGCAGAACTATTTCGGCATCGTGCGTGCGCCTGGTGCGTTCGGCTTTGGTGGAAGCGATCCGAAGTTCAAGACAGGCAAAGAGCAGTCGGAGGCGTTCGATAAGGCCGTAGGCGCTATGGGTATTGCTGCACCAGCAGCATCTAATAAATCGGATCCACATTGAGCGATTCAAGAATGCAAAACGTAGACATAAGCGCTGCTCCGCGTTTGTTGCGCGGCAAGTTGAGTGCCGTGAAAACAAGTCGCACCACGATCGACTTTTTTTTTGGTCAATCCGATGAGCGGCTGATGGAGGGCACAGCGGTGGCTGCTGCCGCCATGGGCCTGAGCGGCGCGGCTGCGGCTATGACTGGCGCCGCCTTGGACGAAACCAAGGAGGATGTGCTCAGGGTGGAGTTCACTATCGATGGGGAGCGTATAGAGGGCGTTTTTTGGTCGTTCCCCTTCCAGGAAGGAGATGAATTGGAGGCCGTGGTTGAGCCCACACAGCAAGGTTGGATAGCCTTTGCTGTGGCCCGTCCATGTGACCGTATTGTTGCAATCTATCCTTATGCTTGGGCCGGTACGATTGCCCACTACAAGCGCTCGTTCTCCGTTGCATGGAAAGTGATACTGGCGATAGTTTTTTTTGGTACAGCGACCATGGTGTTGTTGACACTTTTAGATTGGAAGGAAAAGTCGCCGGAAATTATAAAGATGATTTTTCTCGGTGGAGGTTGCTTTTCACTGATACTGGCGGTTATTGCATTTAATCTTTCAAGACGATTGTTGCCTTTCTCTGAAATGGCGGACCGGATTTTTGCGACCCTAAAGCTGGACGCGCCTAAATGGGTTAACCTCCGCCAGTCAACTCTGAGAAATCGTACGCCCGAAGATCCGCCCGAATTGGGCGACCAATATTTCCGCTATTGATGTCGTCCGTCATGAAATAAGGCCGATACATATTGAGTGGTTCTAAAGTGCAAAATGTAGACATAAGCGCTGCCCCTCGTTTACTGCGCGGCAAGTTGAGCGCCGTGAAAATTAGTCACACCACGATCGACTTTTTTTTTGGTCAATCCGATGACCGGCTGATGGAGGGCACGGCAGTGGCTGCTGCCGCCATGGGCCTGAGCGGGGCAGCTGCAGCCATGACTGGAGCTGCTTTGGACGAGACCAAAGAAGATGTACTCAGGGTGGACTTTACTGTCGGTGACGAACGGATGGAGGGCGTATTCTGGGCATTCCCCTTTCAGGAAGGGGATGATCTGGAGGTCGTTGCTGAACCTGCGCGGGAGGGTTGGACAGCTTTTGCTGCTGCCCGCCCCCGTGATCGTGTCATTGTAATTTATCCTTACGCCTGGGCCGGTACAATTGCTCACTATAAGCGATCGTTTTCCGTTGCCTGGAAAGTGATATTGGCGCTAGCGGTGTTGAGCGGCGGGGTAATGGTCTTGCTAACGCTTTTAGATTGGAAGGAAAAATCGCCTGAAGTTATCAAGATGATTTTTCTTGCAGAAGGCTGCTTTTCCCTAATATTGTCGGTTATCGCGTTTAACCTGTCGAGGCGTTTATTGCCTTTTTCTAAGATGGCTGATCAGATTTTTGCCGCCTTAAGATTGGATGCGCCTAAATGGGTTAACCTCCGCCAGTCAACTTTGAGAAATCGTACACCCGAAGATCCGCCCGAATTGGGCGACCAATACTTCCGCTATTGATGTCGTAGATCATGCGAAGCGCGCCAGTAATCGAAGAGTAGCCGGTGCTGCTGGAACTGCTCACCGCCGAGTCGCGCAGCGCGCTGCGCCCGTTCCACGGCCATGTCACCGCGTTCGAACGGCTCGGCAGCAACGGCGGCCTGGCGCGCTACCGGCTGGTGGTGGAGCCGTGGCTGGCGCTGCTGGCCCAGCGGGTGGACAGCTACGTGTTCCAGGACATGAGCGTGGTGGAGATCGCCGAGAGCGTGTTCGCCGACTACGCCGAGCAAGGCGCGCTGGCGCCGGCGTGGCGCTGGGAGCTGTCCGACCGCAGCACGTACGCCAAGCGCAGCCTGACCACGCAATACGAAGAGACGGACTTCGCGTTCCTGCGCCGGCTGCTGGCCGAGGAAGGCATCGCCTATTGGTTCGAGCACACCGGCGCAGCCGACAGCGACACGCGCGGCACGCACACGCTGGTGCTGTCGGACCACAACGCCGCCTTCGCCGCGCTGGGCACGGTGCGCTACCACCGCCACGACGTGACCGAGCAGCAGGACAGCGTGCAGCAGTGGTCGCCGGCACGGCGCTGGCGCACCGCCACGCTGTCGCGGGCCAGCTGGGACTACCGCAGCCTGAGCCTGCGCCCGGCCGGCGCCGAAGCCACGCCGCTGGGCGACATCGACGCCGAGGACGTGGACACCGCCGGCCCGTACGCCTGGCAGGACAGCACGCGCGGCCAGCGCCGCGCGCAGCAGCAGCTCGATGCGCAGCAGGTGGCGGCGCAGACCATCGAGGGCCAGGGCAGCTGGCGCCAGCTGGCGCCGGGTAAGCGTTTCGGGCTGAGCCAGCATGCGGGTGTCGCGGCCGATGCGGCGTTCCTGTGCCTGCAGGTGCGGCACCAGGCGCGCAACAACCTGGGCGCGGACGTATTCGACGCGCTGGAGCAGTCGCTGGGCGCGGTGGCGGTGGCCGGCGCGCCGCTGCCGTCGGCGCTGGCGGGCCTGGGCGCCGGTTATGCGCCGCCGCAAGACGATGCGTCGGTGGAGTTCTACCGCAACCACTTCACCGCGTTGCCGGCCACGGCGACGTACCGGCCGCAGACCGAGGACGGCCATGGCCTGCGCCTGCATCCCAAGCCGACGGTCTCCGGCACGTTGAGCGCGATCGTGGTTAGCGACGGCGACCCGGTGCAGTCCGACCGCGACCACCGGATCAAGGTGCAGTTCCCGTTCCAGCGCGGGGCCGACGCCAGCAACGCGCTGGCGCACCCGGGGGGCGAGGACAACGCGCCGGGCAGCGCCTCGGCGTGGACCTGGGTGCGGGTGATGACGCCGTGGGCCGGGGACAACTGGGGCGGGGTGGTGCTGCCGCGCAAGGGCCAGGAAGTGCTGGTGGGGTTCCTGGAAGGGGACATCGACCGGCCGGTGGTGATCGGCAGCGTGTACAACGGGCGCGGCCAGGCCGACGCGGCGCACAACCAGGTCGGCGGCGGCGGGGCCGGGGCCACCGGCAATGCGCCGGCGTGGTTCCAGGGCAACGCGCACGGCGCGGTGTTCACCGGGTTCAAGAGCCAGGCGCTGGCGCAGAGCCAGGACGGCGCCGGCGGCTACCAGCAGCTGCGGCTGGACGACACGCCCGGCCAGGGCCGCGCGCAGCTGTCGACCACCCAGCACGCCAGCACCTTGACCCTGGGCCACCTGAAGGGCGGCCGCGACAACCTGCGCGAAGGCGAGCGCGGGTTCGGGGTGGACCTGTCCACGCAGGCGTACGGCGCGGTGCGCGCCGGCCAGGGCCTGCTGCTGAGCAGCGAGCCGGGCCAGCAGCAGTTGTGGCGGCCAGCCAGGCGCTGTCGCAGCTGGAACAGGGCGAACAGCTGCTGCAGGCGCTGGCCGATGCGGCCCGGCAGCAGCAGGCGCAGTTGCCGAACGAGGCGGCCACGCTGCCGGCGCAGGACGGGCTCAAGACCCTGCAGGCCAGCCTCAAGGCGACCCAGAGCGGCAGCGCCGCCGGCCAGCTCCCGGGCGGCGACGGCCAGGCGCCGGGCTGGAGCCGCCCGGCGCTGCTGGGCAGCGGCAGCGCGGGCGTGATGAGCCTGACCCCGGCCGACCAGGTGTGGGTGTCGGGGACGCAGACCACGCTGCTGGCCGGCACCGCGCTGAACTGGGCCAGTCAGGCGCAGCTGGTGCTGGCGGTGGCCGGGGGTCTGGTGCTGTACACCCAGGGCAGCGACCCGGTCGCCGGCAGCCCCAACCAGGAACGCGGCATCGCCCTGCACGCCGCGCAAGGCACGCTCAGCGCCCGCGCGCACAGGAACCAGGCCAGGATCGCAGCCAAGACCCAGGTCAGGATCGTCAGCACCACCGCCGACGTCCAGCTCGCCGCGCCGACCAAGCACCTGCTGGCCACGGCCGCCGGCGCCTACATCAAGCTGGACGGCGACAACATCGAACTGGGCGCGCCGGGGACGATCGAGTTCAAGGGCGGACATCGGGTGTGGACGGGGCCGCAGTCCGCGTCCAATTCAGCCAAGTCAATCCAAGGCTCCCACGAGGCTTGCGAATATCGGGTTCGTACTGCAGAAAATTCTGGTGCCGGTTTGGTGCCACTTGGAGCATAACGCGTGCACTTCGATCATCGGCTATTCGAGTCGCATCAGTTCGCCCTCATGAACCCGCTGCTGATTGAACGGCACGTTGTTGGGATGTGGCCCTGTGAACCCATCGTACCGCTTGAATTGAAGGGGCAGGGGCACCTTTTTCCGTATCTTTTACGGCTGGGAGAAATGTCTATAGATGAGAAGCTTCGCGCCTTAGACGCCACGGTGGCCTACGGGCAAGCACACGATAAAGAGCCATTTTCTGCTCTTATCGGTACTGCCGCTAAAGCCGGGCGGGTGCGCGGCCATCTTGCGAGGATGATGGTTCGACGCGTCGAGGGCGAAAAGATGCTGTTTAGATTTTACGACCCCCGCGTTTGGTCATGCCTGCAGTGGATTCTTTCTGCCTCGCAATTGGATGCACTGCTTGGTCCAATTGACGTGTGGACAACGCGCGACGCAACTGGAGACACATGGACACAGTCCCAGAGCATGCAATCAGCGGAGAGTGAATTCGCGATGGACTTGTCGCAGT
Organism: Xanthomonas translucens pv. cerealis; assembly: GCF_006838285.1. Lineage (NCBI taxonomy): Bacteria > Pseudomonadati > Pseudomonadota > Gammaproteobacteria > Lysobacterales > Lysobacteraceae > Xanthomonas > Xanthomonas cerealis. The sequence goes on along the minus strand of NZ_CP038228.1, from coordinate 2,049,676 downwards.
TATCCGCAGTGGCGTCGCTGGGATCGGTCAATAAAGTACTTAAACGACTTCGGGAAGAAGAGGTTCATGTGGGCGGAAGCCTTCCGTTGTCCAAACGCGTGTATACCGAAATAGAAAATGCGAGAGCGGCAGGGCTCGTGAACGCGGATGACCAAGAGGCTTTCGCATTTTTGTCAATGTCGATATCTCCACGGATACACGATCGTCCGGAGTTTCAGGATTTGATGCACTTGGCGCGGAAAGAGCCCGGTGCTTACCGTAGCCTGGTTTTCGAAGTGGATGAGCAGAAGATTCAGCAATACGCGACTGAACTTGAACATCAAGGAGCTTGGCAGAATGGATAAGACCCCGATGCGATCCTGTGATCCTGCGAAGAAATGTGACGTCTGCGATCAGATCGGACTGCCGATACTCCCGCTTCGCTATGCCGTATGTCGATCGGACGTGCGTGAGCAATGGAGAGGCCCTCCGCTGACGGGGAAATTCGGCAAGGGAGTGTCTAGCCTCGCTCTGCCCGGAAGTGAAGCGCATTACACCTTGCGACTTGCGCGCCAAGGGTATCTCTATGTATTCAATGAAGTTCGTGGTGAGTGGAAAGGCTATCAAGTGACTGAAGACGCCTATCTATTAGAGTTTGATCCCCTAGGCGTGCCGCCGCCACGAGAGGAATTTGCTCCAAGCTGTGCGCGTATGGCTAATTCGCAGATTGCACGCTTCGTTACGATTCCCGATCCGAAGCGCGCTGGAGACGTATGGTTTGGCTACAGCGAAGCACCTTGGCCAGCTGAGATACTGAAGCGCAACATGTCACGTGCTGAACGCCAGAAGCACATGCGCTGCGTCAATGTAAAAGCATGGTTAGCAGGAAAGGACTTTGATCACGCAGGCAACGCAATGGATGCAGCGGCCTTGGTCAGTGAGTTCAAATTCACTCAGCCTGAAAGGCAGAAAACCACGATTCCATTTCTGCCACCGGCCCAGCCTACGCCTTCGCAAAAAAAGCCAGGTTCTCTGGGTCAGATAGAGAGTCTTGAAGAAGTCATGGTTGTCGCCAATCCTGGTTTCGGATTCTCGTTCGTGCACTTTGCTCGATGTAAACAGCAGGTGCCAGGCATGGAGGAGTGGTTGAAAAAGAGTGCTTCGCTTAGTAGGCCGATGATGCTTGCGCTAAATGATCCTGCCGGCATTGCTCAGGAGCTGTCGGCGCTGATTCGGGAAAAGGCGGGGGATTTCGAAGTTGAGAATGACCGCAGCTGGAAGCAGGCAAGTGCTGTAGCCATTCGCGGCATAAAGCAGGCCATCGAGGATCAAGCAGCAGCTGATGAGCTTAGTTCAGTGCGCGCTAGCGCGTATACTGGCAAGGCTGCCATGGAGCTTTACGCAGCTGGTATCAACAAAATACAGGAGGAGCTGACGCCCGAGCAGGAAAAAAGCGCCCGAGAATCTGCGTGGAACAGATATCGCGACGACTACGATCATGCTGCGATGAGTCGCTTCGAGATTGAGCTTAAGAGCGAGATGGAGAGCTTTACTAGCGCTCATCTTACTCCGCTTGCCGAGAGCTTTGTCAGCTGGTACCAGGACGAATCCTATCGAACCTGGCTGTGCTGCAACCATCATGACGAGTACTCGCACAGTGGAATGCGCTGGACGGAGATCGTCGAAAATTCGCTTGAAGGAGTCGTAGGTCACGACGTCGTCCAGGCAGCAGTCATCAGGGATCTGACCGGGCGATTCGATGACATCAAGAACGCAACCATGCGTGCGCTCGTTCTGAACGACAAGATTGCCGCTCAGATTCTGCAGGAACAATCGAAATCACTGGTCGACAATCCTGGCGCTTGGTCAAATATATTCAAGGCATATGGGCATGTCTTGGACAGAGGTGGCAAGAATCCAGCTGAGCTTCAGCAGGGGCTTGGGTTGATCGCAGGCTTTGTCTACAAAATTTCGGGTGGAATCGTCACATGTCTGGCAAAAGTCGGTACCACGGTGCGCCGGGGGACTGTAAGCATTGCAATCAGCGCCGCCACACGTAATAACATGATGGGGCTTCTGGGGATGCTTTCCGGGAAGCGCATTGAACGGGTAGGCATCAAGGCATCCGAGCGTGAAATGGCGCACTTCCTCGTTGAGGCGTTGAGTCGGGGGCAGCCCGGGGTCAATAGGAGAGAGTTGCGTGCCCGCATCGACCAACATCTGCGCCAGGAACTAAATGAGCGTAGTGGCGCCCGCGTTGCGACCGGTGAGCGAAATGCGCGTGGGAGAAAAATTTTCGAATGGGCGGTATTTTGGGATAAGGAGGCGGTGGCCGCAGCGCGCGGGGGTAGCCCTTCATCGCTAGGGAACTTGTTGCTGACGGAGCAGCAGATAAGGGCGCTGGTACAGAACCGAGCATCCCAGCATGCCGCTCCGCACGTTAGCCTTGACGTGAGACTTGGTGTGGTAGGCCTGATCCTTGACGCGTGGAACGTATGCGACTCGTTTGGCAAGCTCGACGAAAAGTCGGAAGGGCCTGCCTTACGTCGTGAATTGGCCCTGAGTTCGGCACTTGTAGGCTTTACTGGCACCAGCATGGAACTGATCGGCATTGGGCTAGAAAAAACAATGTGGGGCCGTACCGCGCTGGCAACAGAGCTTCGATTTGGTGCGCTGCAGGCGTCAACAAGGGCCGGGGCTATGGGGTTTTTCGGTAAAGCCCTTGGTGCGGTTGGTGGTCTATTAGGTGCGGCAATTGATGGCTGGAAGTCAGTGGACGCTTACAGGAAAGGTGATATCCCCATGACGGTCTTTTACGCTGTGACAGCGGTATCGGGAGCTGTTGTCGCTATTCTCATGCTTGCGGGGGTTCTTACCGCGGGCGTTGGATTTATTATTCTTCTTGTGCTTGGTTTTATAAGCATGCTGGGTGAATGGCTAATTAATTTGATTAGGGACGATAAGGTTGAAGTGTGGTTGGACAAGACACCTTTTGGCGTGCACGAACATGGGAGGTTTGGGTCCGTCGAAGAGCAAGATGAGGCATATAATGCGCTCATGCCGGCCGGGGCGTAAGAAATGAGTCAGTTTGCAGGCTGGTTGGCCCAGCATTATCGTGTGAATCGCCCGCTATCCGATTATGAAAGGGTTTCGGATGTTTCTAACTTCGATGCATCAGGGTTGAAGCCGATTGATCAAGGGATTATCGATCTAAATCCCGTATTTGTAGAATACGTGGATCGACACTTCCTCTATCGCGGCTGGGGAGCAATGTGGGGCTCCCTCATTGTCGCTATGGCGTTCACGTTCGCATTGGCAATGATACGGGTGCTCTGGGAGGTTAAAGCGGAGGGTTTGCGGGCGGTCACCGCAGGTGACTACTACGCAATTGGCTTTGTTGTGATCCTCTCGCTAGGAGCCGGCGCTTTAGCATACTGGATGCTATTAGGACGGGATGTTTTTCGGTATCAGTACTATCCAATACGTTTTAATAGGGTGAGTCGGGTTGTTCATATCTTTACAGGTGGAAAGCAGGGTGCGATCTCCGTTCCTTGGGATGATATCCATTTCGTCATTGGACGCGACAAACCTATAGGTCCTGATGAAGGCAGTACGTATGATCTGCGTGGTCATGTAATGCGCGGCGACCAAGTCATCCATACCTTTGCCGTTGGATCCGATAGTGGTTCCAGTCCCGGCGTCACCTTGGCACATTGGGAGATGATCCGCCGATACATGAACGGTGGTGGGATGGACGCGCTGCCGTTTCCCCCGCTACAGCTATTCATGTCGACCGCGGTAAGTTTCCGTAACGCGTTCATTATCCATGTTTCTTCGGCAGGCAAGGGTTTGATGCTTCTTGCTCTGCCAATCACGTTGCCCTGGGCCCTATTCCGGTATCTCACCATGAAGCTGTGCAGGAAGCCGCAGTGGCCCGAATCTGTGGAAGAGGCCTGCCAGCCAGGGTCAAAGCAGCCTGGCGCACTCCAAGCCCCTGCGGTTTATGGGCGTGTCAAGCGCGGTGGGCCGAAAGGCGATGCAATGCTGTCGTTCTGGAAAGATGCCATTAAAGAGGCAAAAGCAAGAGATCCCGAACTCCGTGCACAGCTGTACGGGCGGACTCCTACGTGAAGTGTGTCTTTGCTGAGGTCTCCAATTGCTATCCACGAGTTTCAGTTGGCGTCTTGGAATTGGGTAATAGCGCCGCTCCGGTCAACGCTGAGAAACCGTAAGCCTGAAGATCCCCCGAAATGGGCGAAGGGTATTTTTACTATTAATGTCGTGGATCATGCGTACTGTGCCGATACTTGATGAAAAGTAGCCGGTGCTGCTGGAACTGCTCACCGCCGAGTCGCGCAGCGCGCTGCGCCCGTTCCACGGCCATGTCACCGCGTTCGAACGGCTCGGCAGCAACGGCGGCCTGGCGCGCTACCGGCTGGTGGTGGAGCCGTGGCTGGCGCTGCTGGCCCAGCGGGTGGACAGCTACGTGTTCCAGGACATGAGCGTGGTGGAGATCGCCGAGAGCGTGTTCGCCGACTACGCCGAGCAAGGCGCGCTGGCGCCGGCGTGGCGCTGGGAGCTGTCCGACCGCAGCACGTACGCCAAGCGCAGCCTGACCACGCAATACGAAGAGACGGACGCCGCGTTCCTGAGCAGGCTGCTGGCCGAGGAAGGCATCGCCTATTGGTTCGAGCACACCGGCGCCGCCGACAGCGACACGCGCGGCACGCACACGCTGGTGCTGTCGGACCACAACGCCGCCTTCGCCGCGCTGGGCACGGTGCGCTACCACCGCCACGACGTGACCGAGCAGCAGGACAGCGTGCAGCAGTGGTCGCCGGCGCGGCGCTGGCGCACCGCCACGCTGTCGCGGGCCAGCTGGGACTACCGCAGCCGCAGCCTGCGCCCGGCCGGCGCCGAAGCCACGCCGTTGGGCGACATCGGCGCCGAGGACGTGGACACCGCCGGGCCGTACGGCTGGCAGGACAGCACGCGCGGCCAGCGCCGCGCGCAGCAGCAGCTCGATGCGCAGCAGGTGGCGGCGCAGACCATCGAGGGCCACTATGGTGGATATTCCAGTGCGCACTCGCGCCGTCGGCGCGGCCGATGCGGTAGCGATCTTCGCTCCGATGGGCGACGCCGCAGCTCGCGGATTCGCCGCGAATGGCCCGTCGCGCGGTGCTCCCGGCGGTGCGAACGGCGCCGGGGAATTTTTTTGTTCCAAGGCTGGCGCAATGCGCAGGAGGGCTGTAGAATGGCTGGCTCCCAAGCGGGAATAGCTCAGTTGGTAGAGCGCAACCTTGCCAAGGTTGAGGTCGCGAGTTCGAGTCTCGTTTCCCGCTCCAAATTTTGATCTACAGACTTCCACTGGCATCTGTAGGTCGTTGAAAAGAGAAGCTTCGGCTTCTTTTTTCGTTCCAGTAAAAGCCACGGAAATCCACCGACAGCCAGCGTTTTTGAGGCCAAAATTGAGGCCAAAGAATGAGGGTGGTACCGGTTCCGGGTTGTTGCTAGGGTTGGATCGGGCTGACCAGCAGCATTGAGCCTAAGTCTCACGACTTAGGAGTTTGATGATGGCACTCTCTGATCTGACTGTGCGGCAAGCCAAGGCCGCACAGAAAACCTACAGTATCCCCGACACCGACGGCCTTAGCCTGGTGGTCACCACCGTCGGTGGAAAGTCGTGGCATCTGCGCTACTACTGGCTCGGCAAGCAAAAGCGCATCTCCTTGGGCAGCTACCCCGAGATCGGACTGCGCGAAGCACGCGCCTTGCGTGATGAAGCCCGGGCGCTAGTGGCGAAGGGCATCAATCCCCATACAGAACGCAAACAGAAGCGACACGCTATCAAGCTGGCCTCGGACTACACGTTCAAGGCCGTCTTCGATGCTTGGGTCGAGCATCGTGCGAAGGAACTCAAGGAAGGCAGAAACAGCACGCTGTCGCAGATCCAGCGAGTCTTCCGCAAGGACGTGCTGCCCAGCCTTGAGAAGATGTCGATCTACGACATTCGCCGGCCTCAACTCCTGGGCGTCCTGGCGCGGATCGAGCGGCGCAAGGCTTTCACCACTGCCGAGAAGGTCCGCACCTGGCTGGGCCAGTTGTTCCGCTACGCCCTGGTCATTGTCGAGGGCATGGAGGCCAATCCGGCCACCGACCTCGATGTGGTAGCCGAGCCCAAGCCACCGGTAAACCACAATCCCTATCTGCATCTGTCCGAACTGCCCGACTTCCTCCAGAAGCTCAGGCTCTACAATCCGCGTGGCTGGCAAACGCAGCTCGGCATTCGGTTGCTGTTCCTGACCGGGGTTCGTACCGGCGAACTGCGGCTAGCCACCCCGGATCAATTCGACCTCGACCGCGGTCTTTGGATTATTCCGCCGCAGATCGTCAAGCAGCTTCAGGACGAGATGCGCAAGGCGGGTAGGCGTCCGCAGGACATACCGCCTTACATCGTGCCCCTTTCTGTCCAGGCCATCGAGATCGTGCGCTACCTCCTGCGTGTAATGCGGCCTGCCCAAAAGCATTTGCTGGCGCACCGCAGCGAACTCAAGAAGCGCATCAGTGAGAACACCCTCAACGCTGCCTTGAAACGAATGGGCTACGAGAATCAACTGACCGGCCACGGCATTCGGGGAACAATATCGACGGCGCTCAACGAGATCGGTTATCCCAAGATTTGGGTGGACGCGCAGCTTTCGCACTCCGATCCGAACAAGGTGAGTTTGGCCTACAACCACGCCATGTATGTCGAGCCGCGCCGCCGAATGATGCAGGATTGGGCTGACCGTCTCGATCTGCTTGAACAGGGCCATGTGGAAGATGCCAGTGCACATCTCACCATCCATATTGAAGGGACGCCTGCGATGGCGGAAGAGCCGGCGGCCATTGCCGCTGCTTCCGCTAAAGGCGACGTGTTGTCCACGCCGATCGCTGTGGCACCAAGCACTAAAGGAACCACCTTCCAGCGGCTTTCGCAGGTGCCTCCGCCCCCCATTCGGACGCCGAAACCGGAAGCATCCGCAATCCAGCGCGAGCGCGAGGAAATGCTGGCCATGTACGAGTCGCCTAGCTGCCTGCCGGTGCCGCTGTTCGGCAAGCTCGCCGGTAAGTCCAAGGACCAGATCAACCGCGAGCTGAAGGCAGGCAAGCTGCTGTCCATCAGCCTGGGTAATCGGGGGCAGCGTGTTCCCGATTGGCAACTGGTGCCACTCAAGCACAAGCTGGCCCAGGTACTTATGAATCAGTGCCAAGGAGCTGACTCATGGGACCTGTACCGAATGCTGACTCGGCCGCACCCGGATCTTGGTAATTGCGCAGCGATCGATGTAGTCACGCCGATCAATGTTGTCGCGGTCGTTCGGACCATTATGGGCGGCCGACATCATCCAGATGCCTCCGATACCGTCTCACCGCAAGCTATCCCCGGGGGTACGCGGCAGAGCATTCGCCGGATGAATGGTGCGGCTGTATTAGAAAGCGCTTGAATGCCAACGCTGCGGCCTGATGACCAGAGCGGGGCTGCCCATTGTCACCAGGTTTCGGGTCGGGGTCGTCTCCAGACTTGGCGACCTGTTGTGCTCTGGGCTCAAGCTACTCAGCAGGTACGTTGGTTTCCCCTGACGCTAAATTTTTGGGTTGATCGTTTGTGGGAAGCTCGCTAATTGCAAATATGGGTGCTTAGGCGAGAGATAAATCGCTCCAACGGAGCCGACAAGGTGCCGCTGTCGGGCCGAAGTAGATAGGTGGTGATCACTGCCGACTGCGCCGCCAAGGGACGGATTACTACATCAGGCCGTTGGCAGCAGGATGCGGCCCTAGTTTCCGTGGTGAAGCCGAGGCCGAAGCCCGCGCCGACGAGAGTGAACATCATATCTAATGAAGACGTATATTCAACGACATTGGGCTCGCGCTTCAAAGGCCGAAGGAAGCGCCTTAGTTCACGGTAATAGCCCTCGCAAAGCTGCGGGTCACATAAGACAAGTGGGTGGTTCCCAAGCTCATGAAGTGGGACCTCCTTATGGACTAACAACTCATGCCGAGCAGGTACCGCAATCACTAGCGAGTCTTGCCAAAGTGGTTCGGCAACAAAGTCATCATCAATCTCGGCCGTGTATGACAAACCTGCGGTGAAGTCGCCTGACCGTAGGCCGCGCAACTGCTCGGCCAAAGGAACTTCGGACAGCCTTATTTCAATCTCCGGTTCTTTTTCACGGCAATGGGCCAAGAATGTGGAAAGTCGCCGGTCAACTGCGCCATCGGAAATTGCGATGCGCAGATTGCCTCGTGAACCGGCTGCAATGGCCTTGGTATTTTCTCGTGCCTGCTTCAGGACGGTGAATAGCCTTCTAGTGTCATGCAAGAACGCAGTTCCGGCCGCAGTCAGTCGGGTACCTCTACGATCCCGATCAAAAAGAACTGCGCCCAATTCGTCCTCAAGTTCCTTGATAGTTCTGGAAAGCGGTGGCTGCTCAATATGGAGACGGTCTGCGGCCCTTGTAAAGTGCAACTCCTCAGCCAATACAACGAAGCAGCGAAGGTGTCGAAGTTCCATTAATTGCTTGCTAATTATTATTTCGAATTGATGTGCGATCTGACTGCCAAGCCTCGTCAAGATCGGTGTCGAAGAAGATTTTGGTGCTACTTGTTTATTGCTTTGCCTGATTCGTTTGCGGAAAGAATTTATTCTCAAAGAATGAAAGTGTTGACATGCATCTTATAGTCACTCCTGCCTTTGGGTGGCTTGACTTACAGTTGGATTATGTCCAGCTAAACAACTATCTTATCCACGCTGGAACTATAGTAAGTCCCTATCTCATATTTCCATAGTGCATCTGTACTATTGATTAGGTAGTAGGAGGATGTGGATGGAACCATCTCGTAAATAATTATGAGGGCGTCTGTGCCTCGGTTAAAGCCACACCATACCTTGTTCGCATAAACAGAGGTCCATAGGCGTTCACTGAACGAAAAATCGTCTACGCACCTTTGAGCCGGTAAGGCGCGCCGAACATGCTAGTTCGCTTCTGAAACGCGTACCGTAGGGAGGCCTGGCAAGCAGGCGTATTCCCCTGACGGGGCGAGGAAGAGTGATGAATCAGAAAGTGAAGACCGTGGTGATCGTGGCCGGATTCATGGCCGGCTTGGCACTTTCAACCAGCGCGTTGGCGCAGGCGTGTTGCCCAGGCGATGGGCATACCATTGCTGCGACCACTGGCTTGGGTCAAAGCATGCCGCCGGCGACCAATCTTGCGGTCGATCCATCATGGCGGGTCTATGCGTTTCGGCGCGATGGCGTGGAGTATTTGCAGGTCAACGATACCAAGGGCGTTGTGCGCGCAGCCTTAGGTCACATCAACGAAACGACTTGGGTCATGCCCATGGGTACGGACGTAAACCGCGTCACGATCGCCTCCAGCGCCAACGACAACTCGGGCACTTTGATCTATCGATCGGGTCCGATCGCCATCAGAGTCTTGCAGGCAGCGCAGGGCAACTCCTGGGTAATCACGACATCCGAGAACTGATGCGATCTTGAACGGGTTCTGAGACAAGGAAGCTCAGGCTCAACGCATGGCGGCGACGACAGGTGCCGCCATGCGTTGTAAGCCTGTCCAAAAACTCACCCTCCAGCGTCTCGTCGCCGCGCGGGACCGCATCGAGCACCGATGCGTCGGCGATGAGTTGGACGGCGACGCCCAGCCGTCCGCGCGACTGCCAGACCCGTGCTTTGACCAGATGCCGCCGTGCTAGCGGCAAAAACTCTACCGCGTTGAGCAGACAGCGGTACGCGGCAAGCTGCAGGCCGACCGACATTCTTCTTGGATCCCCAAGCAAGCGGCAGCGAAACTCCGTGTCGCACTTGTTTGCGAGGGATACCGAAGCCAGCACGTGGTAGAGACCGTGCGTCTCGATCGCCAACGGATAGAGTACATCGACATAGTTATCCAGCAACCGTGCCTGGATCAACCCGCTGCGGGTCATCTCCATCGCCGCAGCATAGTGGCCGCGTGTGCGCAGATACGTTATCGCGTTTCGGCGCAACCTGTTGAGCTGGACATTTATGTCCGTGTACTCGGCAACGCGGTTGCGCATTGCACGTTCGGAGGAGAGGTAGCCGGAATGGGCCATCTGTAGCGCCTGATCCCTGGATTGGCTGAAACTGCGGGCGTTCGCATACGCCGCCGAAAGTTGCGTACCGAAAGCCACGAGACCTATCGCGACGGCGCTGAGCAGCAACTGGACATTGAAGACATCGGCACTGAAGTACCCGTCGATACTCACCTTGGGCAGCGATAGCGCCACAGCCACGTTCACCACCACGATACCGAGCGCCGCACCCCGCCAGCCGTGACGCAGCGTCAACCCGATAGCGGGTGCGATCAGCGCGAGCATGAGCAATTGCTTGAGCAGCACGTCGGTGGACAAGGCGATCGCCACGAACAGCGCGCCGACCGCTGCAAGCGTCCAGACTGCGTGACGCAGAAGCGCTGCCGCTTCTTTTTCGCTCCTTGGTCGACGTTGCCAGAGCAGTGCCGGCAGAAGCAGCATCAACATGCCGAGAAAATCGCCCAGGGTGTACTTCACCAGCGTTTGCCACACCGCCGACCCTTGAGGCCCGCCGAGGACGGCGTTGAAGGCCAGACTGCAGCACGATCCCCAGATTGCCATCATCAACGCGAGCGCGAGGAGCCAATGGTTCTTGTGGGTTAGATTGGGAATGTGGCTGCGGGCGATCAGCGGCAGAAACGACACGATAGGCATGTAGAAAAATGCGCTGACGTATGCCCATGCTATGTTGTAGCCACGCACTTCCACCATCGGCACGCGGAGCATCAAGACGGCGGCGATGTCACCGATCAGCAGGTAAGGCCATTGGCGCCATGGCAACAGCAGCAACGTCACCAGCCTGAGCCCTGCGGGTAGATACCACTGATCGACGGACCAGCGTCTAAGCAGAAGAAACACAGCGCAGTAAACGATACTGAGCAGACATCCCCTTGCGAAATCCTTTGCAGCCATGTGCCCCTCCCTGGTACGGATACAGAGTAACTATAGAAGCCACTCCGACACGGGCGGTAGACAATTGCCCCGGTACCGTCATTGGTTACGAGGCGACCACCTCAAATAGGCGGCTGCTCGATAGCGGCACGTGTCGGGGCTCAGCGATGGGGCTGCTTTTGTACTGGTGTCATCGCGAGCGCACCAGCTGGTACTGGCTATGATCACCGTAGGCTGGTCCCTGCGTCTTGATATTGGCGCATAGACGACTCTCGCACAGCGTCACGTCGGCCGCGTTGTAAGCACGCAAAAGCTCGGCGCGTAGTTGGTTGTCGCGGATGTCCTGGCGGTACTGCATAAGTAGCCAACCGCCGCCAGCGAGCAACAGCAGCAAGCTCCCAAGCGTGACGGCGGCGCTCTTCCACAGCAGCAGGCGTTGCATGCGTTGGGTGGCCAACGACTGCGCGCCCTCGCTGATCAAACTGCCCGCGTGCTGCAGCCGCTTTTCAAAGCCGGCTACGGGCTCGTCAAGGCCATTCTGCACCTGCCGAATCAAAGCATCCGGAACACGCTGCAACGTCTCCTGCACCGAACGCACGGTCAAGCCTGGCAATGATTGCGTGACTTGTTCGAGGTGCTGTACTAGCCGCCGTTGTTGTCGATTGAGGTCGGCGCAGATGCGCTCGAACTGTTCCATCAGCGCAGCGGCGTTGCTCGCCAGTGCCAGCGTGTCGGACTGGTTCATCATGCTTCCTAGGATAGGGCGTGTAGACAATCAGAGGCTGTGCGCACCGATCCGCGGTGTTTCCTGCTGCTGCATGTCTGCTTGTTGCCGTTGTGTCTGCAACGCTTGCTGCGCCGCTTGATGCTCTTGTCGGTTTACCGTTTCGATCGCCTCGGCGCGAAGCGCACGGCCATTCTCGGCACTGGCCAGTTCTTGGGTCATCTGCCGGAACGCAGTGCGGTCGCCGCTCTGTGCGGCGGCCAGCATTCGATCCAGGAAGGCGCCGGGGTCCTCGTTCAGCGAGACATGTGCCTTGGGCTGCGCCGCCGCGCCCTCGGTTACTTTTAGCGGGGTCTGCCAGCCCTGCGGCGTGGTGCCGTGCTGTTGTGTGTCGTGTACCTGCTGCATATGCTTGGGCCAGTTGGGCACGCCAATGATGTTTCGCCCCGTGCCGGGCGGGAGGGGACCGCGCAATTTAGCCGCCCCGGGAATCGCGGAGGCTCCATTACTTGAGAAGATGGAGCTATGAGCAGAGCAAGCAAGTTCTCCCCGGAGACCCGGGAACGGTCGGTGAAGAAGGTTCTGGAGCACCAGGGCGAGTACGACTCGCGATGGGCGGCGATGGTGTCGATGTCGGCCAAGGTGGGCTGCACAGCCGAGACGCTACTGGGTTGGGTGAGGCAGCACGAGCGCGACGTTGGCAAGCGCGACGGGATGACGAGCACCGAGAAAGAGCGCATCAAGGCGCTTGAGCGCGAGGTTCGCGAACTGCGTCAGGTCAACGAAATAACGCGCTGTGGGTCAGCGATTTCACGTATGTCTCGACGTGGCAAGGACGGGTCTATGTCGCCTTCGTCATCGACGTCTTCGCCCGTCGCATCGTGGGCTGGAAGGCGTCGTCCTCGATGCAGACGGGCTTCGTGCTCGACGCGCTCGAACAGGCGCTCCACGCGCGGAAGCCGGTCGGCCCGGATCGCCTGATTCACAGCGATCGAGGCGTTTAGTACGTGTCGATCCGCTACACAGAGCGGCTCGTGGAGGTCGGCCTGGAGCCTTCGGTAGGCAGCGTAGAGGACTTCTACGACAGCACTGGGCGGAGACCATCAACGGCCTCCACAAGGCCGAGGTGATCCATCGCACGTCGTCCTGGCGCACGCGCGAGGAGGTCGAGTGGGCCACGCTCAACTGGGTCGACTGGTTCAACAACCGTCGATTGCTGGAGCCGATCGGGAATATCCCACCGGCCAAGGCTGAGGCCAACGACTATTCCCACTCCCATGAGTCAGCCATGTCGGCGTGACTCAAACCAAGGGGTCTCCGGGAAACACGGGGCGGCTCAGTCGGCCTTGCGTCGCTGCGTACTGCCAAGTATCGGTGCGGAAACGCGCACAAAGTCACACTGCGCCGACAACGCTGCAGTTGACCGGAGAGACATCCACCGTCCAAGGCCCACCGTCGCCATTCGGCGCCGCTATGGAGGTATCCTAGGTGTGTGCTCGGCACGGATTGCCCTCTCAGGCGATCCTTGCGACGCCCATTCAGACAAGGAGGCTCCATGGACCCGGTCGCCACAGTACTTTCCGCGCTGAGCGCCGCCCCGCGGCAGCAAGAACGGCTGTTGCGGTTGCATACCGCGCTTGGCCCCGACGTGCTGGTCGCCGAAACCATGGACGGCCGCGAGTCGGTCGATGGCGGCGGGTTCCGTTTCGACGTGTGCGCGCTATCGGCCAACGCCGGCCTGCCCCTGGACGACCTGCTCGGCCAGCCGGTCCTGCTGGAACTGCTCACCGCCGAGTCGAGTACCGCGCTGCGCCCGTTCCACGGCCATGTCACCGCGTTCGAACGGCTCGGCAGCAACGGCGGCCTGGCGCGCTACCGGCTGGTGGTGGAGCCGTGGCTGGCGCTGCTGGCCCAGCGGGTGGACAGCTACGTGTTCCAGGACATGAGCGTGGTGGAGATCGCCGAGAGCGTGTTCGCCGACTACGCCGAGCAAGGCGCGCTGGCGCCGGCGTGGCGCTGGGAGCTGTCCGACCGCAGCACGTACGCCAAGCGCAGCCTGACCACGCAATACGAAGAGACGGACTTCGCGTTCCTGCGCCGGCTGCTGGCCGAGGAAGGCATCGCCTATTGGTTCGAGCACACCGGCGCCGCCGACAGCGACACGCGCGGCACGCACACGCTGGTGCTGTCGGACCACAACGCCGCCTTCGCCGCGCTGGGCACGGTGCGCTACCACCGCAGCGACGCGACCGAGCAGCAGGACAGCGTGCAGCAGTGGTCGCCGGCGCGGCGCTGGCGCACCGCCACGCTGTCGCGGGCCAGCTGGGACTACCGCAGCCCGAGCCTGCGCCCGGCCGGCGCCGAAGCCACGCCGCTGGGCGACATCGGCGCCGCTGACGTGGACACCGCCGGCCCGTACGCCTGGCAGGACAGCACGCGCGGCCAGCGCCGCGCGCAGCAGCAGCTCGATGCGCAGCAGGTGGCGGCGCAGACCATCGAGGGCCAGGGCAGCTGGCGCCAGCTGGCGCCGGGTAAGCGTTTCGGGCTGAGCCAGCATGCGGGTGTGGCGGCCGATGCGGCGTTCCTGTGCCTGCAGGTGCGGCACCAGGCACGCAACAACCTGGCCGCGGAGGTGTTCGACGCGCTGGAGCAGTCGCTGGGCGCGGTGGCGGTGGCCGGCGCGCCGCTGCCGTCGGCGCTGGCGGGCCTGGGCGCCGGTTATGCGCCGCCGCAAGACGATGCGTCGGTGGAGTTCTACCGCAACCAGTTCACCGCGTTGCCGGCCACGGCGACCTACCGGCCGCAGACCGAGGACGGCCATGGCCTGCGCCTGCATCCCAAGCCGACGGTCTCCGGCACGCTGAGCGCGATCGTGGTCAGCGACGGCGACCCGGTGCAGTCCGACCGCGACCACCGGATCAAGGTGCAGTTCCCGTTCCAGCGCGGGGCCGACGCCAGCAGCGCGCTGGCGCATCCGGGGGGCGAGGACAACGCGCCGGGCAGCGCCTCGGCGTGGACCTGGGTGCGGGTGATGACGCCGTGGGCCGGGGACAACTGGGGTGGCGTGGTGCTGCCGCGCAAGGGCCAGGAAGTGCTGGTGGGGTTCCTGGAAGGGGACATCGACCGGCCGGTGGTGATCGGCAGCGTGTACAACGGGCGCGGCCAGGACGACGCGGCGCACAACCAGGTCGGCGGCGGCGGGGCCGGGGCCACCGGCAATGCGCCGGCGTGGTTCCAGGGCAACGCGCACGGCGCGGTGTTCACCGGGTTCAAGAGCCAGGCGCTGGCGCAGAGCCAGGACGGCACCGGCGGCTACCAGCAGCTGCGGCTGGACGATACCCCCGGCCAGGGCCGCGCGCAGCTGTCGACCACCCAGCACGCCAGCACCTTGACCCTGGGCCACCTGAAGGGCGGCCGCGACAACCTGCGCGAAGGCGAGCGCGGGTTCGGGGTGGACCTGTCCACGCAGGCGTACGGCGCGGTGCGCGCCGGCCAGGGCCTGCTGCTGAGCAGCGAGCCGGGCCAGCAGCAGCTGGCGGCCAGCCAGGCGCTGTCGCAGCTGGAACAGGGCGAACAGCTACTGCAGGCGCTGGCCGATGTGGCCCGGCAGCAGCAGGCGCAGCTGCCCGACGAGCCGGCCACGCTGCCGGCGCAGGACGGGCTCAAGACCCTGCAGGCCAGCCTCAAGGCGACGCAGCGCGGCAGCGCCGCCGGCCAGCTCCAGGGCGGCGACGGCCAGGCGCCGGGCTGGAGCCGCCCGGCGCTGCTGGGCAGCGGCAGCGCGGGCGTGATGAGCCTGACCCCGGCCGACCAGGTCTGGGTGTCGGGGACGCAGACCACGCTGCTGGCCGGCACCGCATTGAACTGGGCCAGCCAGGCGCAGCTGGTGCTGGCGGTGGCCGGCGGGCTGGTGCTGTACACCCAGGGCGGCGCACCGGTCGCCGGCAGCCCCAACCAGGAGCGCGGCATCGCCCTGCACGCCGCGCAAGGCACGCTCAGCGCCCGCGCGCACAGGAACCAGGCCAGGATCGCAGCCAAGACCCAGGTCAGGATCGTCAGCACCACCGCCGACATCCAGCTCGCCGCGCCGACCAAGCACCTGCTGGCCACCGCGGCCGGCGCCTACATCAAGCTGGACGGCGACGACATCGAACTGGGCGCGCCGGGCACGATCGAGTTCAAGGGCGGGCATCGGGTGTGGACGGGGCCGCAGGGCAGCAGCACCCGCGTGCAGCTGCCCTCGGCGGACAAGCCGGTATGCCTGGAATGCATGCGCGATCTTGCAACCCGGCACGAAGCCGTCGCGTCCCGCGGGTGATCGGTCATGCATCCGCTCTTCGAATCGTGGTCCACCTTCCTCGCCCCCCATCGCCACCGTGAGGGCACCGGGGCGTTCCTGCTGCTGGATGCCGCGCAGCTGCCCATCAATGCGATGCTGTGGAAGGAGATGATCGGCGAGCAGCGCGTCCACAATGTGCTGCGAGATCAACCCGAAAGCATCGATCCATCGGTGTGCGCGCTGCTGATGGACTACGAGGCCGCCTGGGTCGATGCGTTGTTGAACAGGCATTTGCCGCGCAGGCCGTTCGCCTTCGTCGCACTTTCCAGTGCGCTGCCCATCGCCCAACTGGCACAGGCATTGGCGAAACGCGCCGAGGTATCGCTGCCCGGCGGCAAGAAGGGATTGCTCCGCTATTACGATGCGGCAGTGCTGCAGGCGCTACCCAGGGCGGTGGAGGCCAGCAAGCTGGATGCCTTCCTGTCATGCGCCGATGCATGGGTCTGCATCGGTCGCGACGCCGCCCCACTGGAACTGCGTCCCTCGCCGGAACGCAGGCCCGGCCGGCCCGCCGCGCGCCTTGCGCTGACCCCACCCGAGCTGCAACGGCTGGACGCGCTCGGCCGGCTGGATCGCATTGCCGCAGAGCTGAAGCGCAACGGCGCGCTGCCGGTCGATGCCGATCCCTTCCAGACGTGGAAGAAACTGTCCGTGATGCAGGACGTGCTGCTGGAGGCGGGGCTGGAAGCGGAACCGCTGCTCTATCGCTGCTGCGCCGCGGTCGTGCGCCGGGATGTCGATGACAGCTGGCACGCACAGCTGTCCTCCATCGTGCACGACCACCGCGACGACGACGACGTGCTCTGCGAGGAACTGCTCGACTGGGCCTATGACGCGGCGAGCATGCAAGAGCGCCTGGCATGAGAAGCGAAGTCTATCTTCGAAAGAATGAAACTGCCTCGCTGCATTGGGTAGACGACATGGGCGCGGATGAGCTTCCTCCAACCCCATCTATTGCTAAAGAAGCAGGATCTTTGAGGCACCTATGAGCACGCTCAGATTTTTGATGGCGGCGTTTATCCTCTTGCTCGGTGGGTGCAAAGACGGTTTCTCGCAGTCGAGAACCGTATGCGTGACTGGATATAATGAATACGAAAAGCAGATTTATGAGTTCTGGCTTGATAATGAGTCAAAGGCGGGATGTTTTGGCAATCCTTCAGGGCGTGGCAAAGACACGGGTGATTGGGGTGGTGGCGGCGCATTTTCCTGTGGCTGTAAAGTAACGCCCGGTAAGGTTGTCAATCTTTACTGGACATTCGAGCAGACTAGGCAGGACTACGATTCTGGTTTGAAGCCCGAGGAGCACACCATCAGAGTCCAAACGCCGCAGCCACAATCATCCAGTTCACGATATTTTAGGATTTACTTTCGCAAGAATGGAACGGCGTCTTTGCAATGGGTAGACGACATGGGCGCGGATGAGCTTCCTCCAACTCCATCTATTGCTAAAGAAGTATGATCTTTGAGGAAACTATGAGCATTCTTAGATTTTTGATGATGGCGTTTATCCTCTTGCTGGGCGGTTGTAAGGATGGTTTCTCGCAGTCGAGAACGGTCTGTGTCACTGGCTACAACGAGTACGAAAAAAAAATCCATGAGTTCTGGCTGGATAACGAGGCAAAATCTGGCTGCTTTGGGAATCCTCCAGGTCGGACTGATGGGAATTCGTGGGGAGGTGGTGGGAAGTTTTCTTGTGGATGTAATGTCACACCTGGAAAGACTGTTAATTTGCAGTGGAGTTTTGTTATTCCTAAGGAGGATTTTTATGCAGGGAAGAGAGCTGAGGAGCATTTTTTAAAAGTCACCATCCCTCAGCCTGAATCAAGTGGATCACGGTATTTTCGCGTTTATTTCCGGAAAGATGGAACGGCGTCTTTGCAATGGGTAGATGATATGGGGGCAGAAGAGTTGCCCGCAACGTCCGATGGAAAAGGAGATTCCAAGTGAGTCAGGCGAGAAAAGAAAGTAAAGATTCAGACCAAAAGCGCGCATTTCTTGATCGCACAAAAGTCGAGGCTGAACAGAGATGCCCAGCATGCCAGCAGGTGCTCTGGTTAAGTTTCCTCTTTGACGGTTTTGGTTACACAAACAAGAATGGTCCTGCAAGTAACATTGCGAAAATTCATGCAGCCTTACGCGAAGATACGGCACACGGTGCACGGGCTTTTTACTACCCTGGTCTTGGCGCAGAATTCGACCCCGAGAACGCCGCACTTGCTGCCGCCCTGGGCGACAAAGCCGGCAAGGAGATCGAGGACAAGGTCAGCTCCGCACCGAAGGATGCCGCCAAGGGCGCGGTGACGGATGCCTGGAAGGAAAGCGAACGGCTGCGTGACAAGTCCTACGCGAATCGTGCGGCCTGGACGATAGATCGCGTCAAGAAGCAAGCGAAGCAGATCGTCAAGACGGCCCAGAAGCCCGTTACCACTGTAGCTAAGGAAGGCTGGAAAAAATTGCGCAAGGAATGGCGTGGGCTCTGGAAGGACGTAGTCAGGCACCCGTGGCGCGCAGCCAAGGATGCTGGCGCGGCCGTGGCCAAGAATACCGCTGGCTATGGAGCCGAAAGCGTCGGACTGATCCGCGACTCGACCCTCGGTGCGGCGCTGTTCAACACAGGCGTGGATACGCGCCTGAAGTCGGCCGAGACCGATTTCAAGGCCGCGTTCGCACTGGCCAAGGCCAAGCTGCCGGTGCACAGGGTCAACGTGGCGATCTTTGGCTACGACATGGGCGGCGGGATCGCGCTTGCGTTCAGCAAGCTGCTGATCGACGACATCTGCGCGAGTGGTCGCTACCAAGCGGTCGAGGTCAAGATCCGCTTTATGGGCCTGTTCGATTGCGTGACGAATCGCTACGACGATAACCTGCTGACCGGATTCATCCCGCTCAGCAACAAGGTGTCGTCGGAGATAAAGTTGCTGCCCGAGGTCGAACGCTGCGTGCATTATGCGGCGGCACATGAACTGCGCTTCTACAAGCCGTTGACGATTATCGGTGGCACTGCCAGCGCGACGGGCAACCGGCAGGAGCTGCTTTTTCCCGGTAGCCAGGTGGATGTGGGGGGAGGTGCCGAAGCCGAGGAAGCGGGTGTGCTGGATGGACTTGCACGTTATCCGCTAGAGATGATGTACAACCGGGCTTATGGCGCGGGAATTCCCATGCCCAGCTTAACCGAATTAGAAGATCTCGATGTCGCTTTGTATGTGAAATTTGTAGTAAATAGTGAGGTTCAATCCTTTCAGCGCAAATATCGCGCCATTTTAACTACGCTGGTTGAAGACGTAAAAGAAATCAGCCCCGCAGTAATCCGCCTGAACCTTCCATACGTCTGTACCTACACCAAGCCTGGCCAACGCACGGCCGAGCAGGAAAGCCAGTGCTATGTGCCGCCGGAGCCGCTGGTGGTGCGCTCGCTGCCCAAGGACATTCAGGGGCAGATGAAGGGGCATATGATCATCTACATTCAGTGGCTGCGGATGTGGTACGAACAATTCGCAAAGACCGCCAACGAGCAGACAGGCTCCTGGTTGTTGGGTGCCCCGAAATATCCCGCCGCCAAAGGCCGGTACGACAAGCTCGCGGCCGAACTGAGGTACCTTGAACGCAACGCGCGTTCGGTCGATACCTTCAATATGGAACAGGCAAAGAAACAGATCGACGGAGAGGTCGCATCCAATATCTTTGTCACCGATCCGCAAGGCCAAGCGCTTTATTGGATATGGAACAACCCTGGTAAGCGACTGCCAGAGGTCGAGGCGCTTTATGGTGGATTTCTTAAATATGTACACGACAGCATGGCAGAGAGCAGCCTTGAGGGTGCGTACGGTTCGTTCGCGGCATCCAAGCATTATATGAACCGCCGTCCGATGCAGAAGATCGAGACTAAGCCCGACAAGAGTTTCTTGGGGGATTTATGGGAATCCTATAAAAGCCTCTACAAATAGTTGCATGGGGCCAATATATTGCAGTGCCGTCAGCGCTCGCAGCCCGGCCGGCGCCGAAGCCACGCCGCTGGGCGACATCGACGCCGCTGACGTGGACACCGCCGGCCCGTACGCCTGGCAGGACAGCACGCGCGGCCAGCGCCGCGCGCAGCAGCAGCTCGATGCGCAGCAGGTGGCGGCGCAGACCATCGAGGGCCAGGGAACCTGGCGGCAACTGGCGCTGGGCACGCGTTTCGCGCTGCGCCAGCATGCGGGCGTGGCGGCCGATGCGGCGTTCCTGTGCCTGCAGGTGCGGCACCAGGCACGCAACAACCTGGGCGCGGACGTATTCGACGCGCTGGAGCAGGCGCTGGGTGCGGTGGCGGTGGCCGGCGCGCCGCTGCCGTCGGCGCTGGCGGGCCTGGGCGCCGGCTATGCGCCGCCGCAAGACGATGCGTCGGTGGAGTTCTACCGCAACCAGTTCACCGCGTTGCCGGCCACGGCGACGTACCGGCCGCAGACCGAGGATGGGCATGGCGTGCGCCTGCATCCCAAGCCGACGATCGCCGGCACGCTGAGCGCGATCGTGGTCAGCGACGGCGACCCGGTGCAGTCCGACCGCGACCACCGGATCAAGGTGCAGTTCCCGTTCCAGCGCGGTGCCGACGCCAGCAGCGCGCTGGCGCATCCGGGGGGCGAGGACAACGCGCCGGGCAGCGCCTCGGCGTGGACCTGGGTGCGGGTGATGACGCCGTGGGCCGGGGACAACTGGGGCGGGGTGGTGCTGCCGCGCAAGGGCCAGGAAGTGCTGGTGGGGTTCCTGGAAGGGGACATCGACCGGCCGGTGGTGATCGGCAGCGTGTACAACGGGCGCGGCCAGGACGACGCGGCGCACAACCAGGTCGGTGGCGGCGGGGCCTGGGCCACCGGCAATGCGCCGGCGTGGTTCCAGGGCAACGCGCACGGCGCGGTGTTCACCGGGTTCAAGAGCCAGGCGCTGGCACAGAGCCAGGACGGCACCGGCGGCTACCAGCAGCTGCGGCTGGACGACACGCCCGGCCAGGGCCGCGCGCAGCTGTCGACCACCCAGCACGCCAGCACCTTGACCCTGGGCCACCTGAAGGGCGGCCGCGACAACCTGCGTGAAGGCGAGCGCGGGTTCGGGGTGGACCTGTCCACGCAGGCGTACGGCGCGGTGCGCGCCGGCCAGGGCCTGCTGCTGAGCAGCGAGCCGGGCCAGCAGCAGCTGGCGGCCAGCCAGGCGCTGTCGCAGCTGGAACAGGGCGAACAGCTACTGCAGGCGCTGGCCGATGTGGCCCGGCAGCAGCAGGCGCAGCTGCCCGACGAGCCGGCCACGCTGCCGGCGCAGGACGGGCTCAAGACCCTGCAGGCCAGCCTCAAGGCGACGCAGCGCGGCAGCGCCGCCGGCCAGCTCCAGGGCGGCGACGGCCAGGCGCCGGGCTGGAGCCGCCCGGCGCTGCTGGGCAGCGGCAGCGCGGGCGTGATGAGCCTGACCCCGGCCGACCAGGTCTGGGTGTCGGGGACGCAGACCACGCTGCTGGCCGGCACCGCATTGAACTGGGCCAGCCAGGCGCAGCTGGTACTGGCGGTGGCCGGCGGGCTGGTGCTGTACACCCAGGGCGGCGACCCGGTCGCCGGCAGCCCCAACCAGGAGCGCGGCATCGCCCTGCACGCCGCGCAAGGCACGCTCAGCGCCCGCGCGCACAGGAACCAGGCCAGGATCGCAGCCAAGACCCAGGTCAGGATCGTCAGCACCACCGCCGACATCCAGCTCGCCGCGCCGACCAAGCACCTGCTGGCCACGGCCGCCGGCGCCTACATCAAGCTGGACGGCGACGACATCGAACTGGGCGCGCCGGGGACGATCGAGTTCAAGGGCGGACATCGGGTGTGGACGGGGCCGCAGTCCGCGTCCAATTCAGCCAAGTCAATCCAAGGCTCCCACGAGGCTTGCGAATATCGGGTTCGTACTGCAGAAAATTCTGGTGCCGGTTTGGTGCCACTTGGAGCATAACGCGTGCACTTCGATCATCGGCTATTCGAGTCGCATCAGTTCGCCCTCATGAACCCGCTGCTGATTGAACGGCACGTTGTTGGGATGTGGCCCTGTGAACCCATCGTACCGCTTGAATTGAAGGGGCAGGGGCACCTTTTTCCGTATCTTTTACGGCTGGGAGAAATGTCTATAGATGAGAAGCTTCGCGCCTTAGACGCCACGGTGGCCTACGGGCAAGCACACGATAAAGAGCCATTTTCTGCTCTTATCGGTACTGCCGCTAAAGCCGGGCGGGTGCGCGGCCATCTTGCGAGGATGATGGTTCGACGCGTCGAGGGCGAAAAGATGCTGTTTAGATTTTACGACCCCCGCGTTTGGTCATGCCTGCAGTGGATTCTTTCTGCCTCGCAATTGGATGCACTGCTTGGTCCAATTGACGTGTGGACAACGCGCGACGCAACTGGAGACACATGGACACAGTCCCAGAGCATGCAATCAGCGGAGAGTGAATTCGCGATGGACTTGTCGCAGTTATCCGCAGTGGCGTCGCTGGGATCGGTCAATAAAGTACTTAAACGACTTCGGGAAGAAGAGGTTCATGTGGGCGGAAGCCTTCCGTTGTCCAAACGCGTGTATACCGAAATAGAAAATGCGAGAGCGGCAGGGCTCGTGAACGCGGATGACCAAGAGGCTTTCGCATTTTTGTCAATGTCGATATCTCCACGGATACACGATCGTCCGGAGTTTCAGGATTTGATGCACTTGGCGCGGAAAGAGCCCGGTGCTTACCGTAGCCTGGTTTTCGAAGTGGATGAGCAGAAGATTCAGCAATACGCGACTGAACTTGAACATCAAGGAGCTTGGCAGAATGGATAAGACCCCGATGCGATCCTGTGATCCTGCGAAGAAATGTGACGTCTGCGATCAGATCGGACTGCCGATACTCCCGCTTCGCTATGCCGTATGTCGATCGGACGTGCGTGAGCAATGGAGAGGCCCTCCGCTGACGGGGAAATTCGGCAAGGGAGTGTCTAGCCTCGCTCTGCCCGGAAGTGAAGCGCATTACACCTTGCGACTTGCGCGCCAAGGGTATCTCTATGTATTCAATGAAGTTCGTGGTGAGTGGAAAGGCTATCAAGTGACTGAAGACGCCTATCTATTAGAGTTTGATCCCCTAGGCGTGCCGCCGCCACGAGAGGAATTTGCTCCAAGCTGTGCGCGTATGGCTAATTCGCAGATTGCACGCTTCGTTACGATTCCCGATCCGAAGCGCGCTGGAGACGTATGGTTTGGCTACAGCGAAGCACCTTGGCCAGCTGAGATACTGAAGCGCAACATGTCACGTGCTGAACGCCAGAAGCACATGCGCTGCGTCAATGTAAAAGCATGGTTAGCAGGAAAGGACTTTGATCACGCAGGCAACGCAATGGATGCAGCGGCCTTGGTCAGTGAGTTCAAATTCACTCAGCCTGAAAGGCAGAAAACCACGATTCCATTTCTGCCACCGGCCCAGCCTACGCCTTCGCAAAAAAAGCCAGGTTCTCTGGGTCAGATAGAGAGTCTTGAAGAAGTCATGGTTGTCGCCAATCCTGGTTTCGGATTCTCGTTCGTGCACTTTGCTCGATGTAAACAGCAGGTGCCAGGCATGGAGGAGTGGTTGAAAAAGAGTGCTTCGCTTAGTAGGCCGATGATGCTTGCGCTAAATGATCCTGCCGGCATTGCTCAGGAGCTGTCGGCGCTGATTCGGGAAAAGGCGGGGGATTTCGAAGTTGAGAATGACCGCAGCTGGAAGCAGGCAAGTGCTGTAGCCATTCGCGGCATAAAGCAGGCCATCGAGGATCAAGCAGCAGCTGATGAGCTTAGTTCAGTGCGCGCTAGCGCGTATACTGGCAAGGCTGCCATGGAGCTTTACGCAGCTGGTATCAACAAAATACAGGAGGAGCTGACGCCCGAGCAGGAAAAAAGCGCCCGAGAATCTGCGTGGAACAGATATCGCGACGACTACGATCATGCTGCGATGAGTCGCTTCGAGATTGAGCTTAAGAGCGAGATGGAGAGCTTTACTAGCGCTCATCTTACTCCGCTTGCCGAGAGCTTTGTCAGCTGGTACCAGGACGAATCCTATCGAACCTGGCTGTGCTGCAACCATCATGACGAGTACTCGCACAGTGGAATGCGCTGGACGGAGATCGTCGAAAATTCGCTTGAAGGAGTCGTAGGTCACGACGTCGTCCAGGCAGCAGTCATCAGGGATCTGACCGGGCGATTCGATGACATCAAGAACGCAACCATGCGTGCGCTCGTTCTGAACGACAAGATTGCCGCTCAGATTCTGCAGGAACAATCGAAATCACTGGTCGACAATCCTGGCGCTTGGTCAAATATATTCAAGGCATATGGGCATGTCTTGGACAGAGGTGGCAAGAATCCAGCTGAGCTTCAGCAGGGGCTTGGGTTGATCGCAGGCTTTGTCTACAAAATTTCGGGTGGAATCGTCACATGTCTGGCAAAAGTCGGTACCACGGTGCGCCGGGGGACTGTAAGCATTGCAATCAGCGCCGCCACACGTAATAACATGATGGGGCTTCTGGGGATGCTTTCCGGGAAGCGCATTGAACGGGTAGGCATCAAGGCATCCGAGCGTGAAATGGCGCACTTCCTCGTTGAGGCGTTGAGTCGGGGGCAGCCCGGGGTCAATAGGAGAGAGTTGCGTGCCCGCATCGACCAACATCTGCGCCAGGAACTAAATGAGCGTAGTGGCGCCCGCGTTGCGACCGGTGAGCGAAATGCGCGTGGGAGAAAAATTTTCGAATGGGCGGTATTTTGGGATAAGGAGGCGGTGGCCGCAGCGCGCGGGGGTAGCCCTTCATCGCTAGGGAACTTGTTGCTGACGGAGCAGCAGATAAGGGCGCTGGTACAGAACCGAGCATCCCAGCATGCCGCTCCGCACGTTAGCCTTGACGTGAGACTTGGTGTGGTAGGCCTGATCCTTGACGCGTGGAACGTATGCGACTCGTTTGGCAAGCTCGACGAAAAGTCGGAAGGGCCTGCCTTACGTCGTGAATTGGCCCTGAGTTCGGCACTTGTAGGCTTTACTGGCACCAGCATGGAACTGATCGGCATTGGGCTAGAAAAAACAATGTGGGGCCGTACCGCGCTGGCAACAGAGCTTCGATTTGGTGCGCTGCAGGCGTCAACAAGGGCCGGGGCTATGGGGTTTTTCGGTAAAGCCCTTGGTGCGGTTGGTGGTCTATTAGGTGCGGCAATTGATGGCTGGAAGTCAGTGGACGCTTACAGGAAAGGTGATATCCCCATGACGGTCTTTTACGCTGTGACAGCGGTATCGGGAGCTGTTGTCGCTATTCTCATGCTTGCGGGGGTTCTTACCGCGGGCGTTGGATTTATTATTCTTCTTGTGCTTGGTTTTATAAGCATGCTGGGTGAATGGCTAATTAATTTGATTAGGGACGATAAGGTTGAAGTGTGGTTGGACAAGACACCTTTTGGCGTGCACGAACATGGGAGGTTTGGGTCCGTCGAAGAGCAAGATGAGGCATATAATGCGCTCATGCCGGCCGGGGCGTAAGAAATGAGTCAGTTTGCAGGCTGGTTGGCCCAGCATTATCGTGTGAATCGCCCGCTATCCGATTATGAAAGGGTTTCGGATGTTTCTAACTTCGATGCATCAGGGTTGAAGCCGATTGATCAAGGGATTATCGATCTAAATCCCGTATTTGTAGAATACGTGGATCGACACTTCCTCTATCGCGGCTGGGGAGCAATGTGGGGCTCCCTCATTGTCGCTATGGCGTTCACGTTCGCATTGGCAATGATACGGGTGCTCTGGGAGGTTAAAGCGGAGGGTTTGCGGGCGGTCACCGCAGGTGACTACTACGCAATTGGCTTTGTTGTGATCCTCTCGCTAGGAGCCGGCGCTTTAGCATACTGGATGCTATTAGGACGGGATGTTTTTCGGTATCAGTACTATCCAATACGTTTTAATAGGGTGAGTCGGGTTGTTCATATCTTTACAGGTGGAAAGCAGGGTGCGATCTCCGTTCCTTGGGATGATATCCATTTCGTCATTGGACGCGACAAACCTATAGGTCCTGATGAAGGCAGTACGTATGATCTGCGTGGTCATGTAATGCGCGGCGACCAAGTCATCCATACCTTTGCCGTTGGATCCGATAGTGGTTCCAGTCCCGGCGTCACCTTGGCACATTGGGAGATGATCCGCCGATACATGAACGGTGGTGGGATGGACGCGCTGCCGTTTCCCCCGCTACAGCTATTCATGTCGACCGCGGTAAGTTTCCGTAACGCGTTCATTATCCATGTTTCTTCGGCAGGCAAGGGTTTGATGCTTCTTGCTCTGCCAATCACGTTGCCCTGGGCCCTATTCCGGTATCTCACCATGAAGCTGTGCAGGAAGCCGCAGTGGCCCGAATCTGTGGAAGAGGCCTGCCAGCCAGGGTCAAAGCAGCCTGGCGCACTCCAAGCCCCTGCGGTTTATGGGCGTGTCAAGCGCGGTGGGCCGAAAGGCGATGCAATGCTGTCGTTCTGGAAAGATGCCATTAAAGAGGCAAAAGCAAGAGATCCCGAACTCCGTGCACAGCTGTACGGGCGGACTCCTACGTGAAGTGTGTCTTTGCTGAGGTCTCCAATTGCTATCCACGAGTTTCAGTTGGCGTCTTGGAATTGGGTAATAGCGCCGCTCCGGTCAACGCTGAGAAACCGTAAGCCTGAAGATCCCCCGAAATGGGCGAAGGGTATTTTTACTATTAATGTCGTGGATCATGCGTACTGTGCCGATACTTGATGAAAAGTAGCCGGTGCTGCTGGAACTGCTCACCGCCGAGTCGCGCAGCGCGCTGCGCCCGTTCCACGGCCATGTCACCGCGTTCGAACGGCTCGGCAGCAACGGCGGCCTGGCGCGCTACCGGCTGGTGGTGGAGCCGTGGCTGGCGCTGCTGGCCCAGCGCGTGGACAGCTACGTGTTCCAGGACATGAGCGTGGTGGAGATCGCCGAGAGCGTGTTCGCCGACTACGCCGAGCAAGGCGCGCTGGCGCCGGCGTGGCGCTGGGAGCTGTCCGACCGCAGCACGTACGCCAAGCGCAGCCTGACCACGCAATACGAAGAGACGGACGCCGCGTTCCTGAGCAGGCTGCTGGCCGAGGAAGGCATCGCCTATTGGTTCGAGCACACCGGCGCCGCCGACAGCGACACGCGCGGCACGCACACGCTGGTGCTGTCGGACCACAACGCCGCCTTCGCCGCGCTGGGCACGGTGCGCTACCACCGCAGCGACGTGACCGAGCAGCAGGACAGCGTGCAGCAGTGGTCGCCGGCACGGCGCTGGCGCACCGCCACGCTGTCGCGGGCCAGCTGGGACTACCGCAGCCTGAGCCTGCGCCCGGCCGGCGCCGAAGCCACGCCGCTGGGCGACATCGACGCCGCTGACGTGGACACCGCCGGCCCGTACGCCTGGCAGGACAGCACGCGCGGCCAGCGCCGCGCGCAGCAGCAGCTCGATGCGCAGCAGGTGGCGGCGCAGACCATCGAGGGCCAGGGGACCTGGCGGCAACTGGCGCCGGGCACGCGTTTCGGGCTGCGCCAACATGCCGGCGTGGCGGCCGATGCGGCGTTCCTGTGCCTGCAGGTGCGGCACCAGGCACGCAACAACCTGGGCGCGGAGGTGTTCGACGCGCTGGAGCAGTCGCTGGGCGCGGTGGCGGTGGCCGGCGCGCCGCTGCCGTCGGCGCTGGCGGGCCTGGGCGCCGGTTATGCGCCGCCGCAAGACGATGCGTCGGTGGAGTTCTACCGCAACCAGTTCACCGCGTTGCCGGCCACGGCGACCTACCGGCCGCAGACCGAGGACGGCCATGGCCTGCGCCTGCATCCCAAGCCGACGGTCTCCGGCACGCTGAGCGCGATCGTGGTCAGCGACGGCGACCCGGTGCAGTCCGACCGCGACCACCGGATCAAGGTGCAGTTCCCGTTCCAGCGCGGGGCCGACGCCAGCAGCGCGCTGGCGCATCCGGGGGGCGAGGACAACGCGCCGGGCAGCGCCTCGGCGTGGACCTGGGTGCGGGTGATGACGCCGTGGGCCGGGGACAACTGGGGTGGCGTGGTGCTGCCGCGCAAGGGCCAGGAAGTGCTGGTGGGGTTCCTGGAAGGGGACATCGACCGGCCGGTGGTGATCGGCAGCGTGTACAACGGGCGCGGCCAGGACGACGCGGCGCACAACCAGGTCGGCGGCGGCGGGGCCGGGGCCACCGGCAATGCGCCGGCGTGGTTCCAGGGCAACGCGCACGGCGCGGTGTTCACCGGGTTCAAGAGCCAGGCGCTGGCGCAGAGCCAGGACGGCGCCGGCGGCTACCAGCAGCTGCGGCTGGACGACACGCCCGGCCAGGGCCGCGCACAGCTGTCGACCACCCAGCACGCCAGCAGCTTGACCCTGGGCCACCTGAAAGGCGGCCGCGACAACCTGCGCGAAGGCGAGCGCGGGTTCGGGGCGGAACTATCCACCCAGGCCTACGGCGCGGTGCGCGCCGGCCAGGGCCTGCTGCTGAGCAGCGAGCCGGGCCAGCAGCAGTTGGCGGCCAGCCAGGCGCTGTCGCAGCTGGAACAGGGCGAACAGCTGCTGCAGGCGCTGGCCGATGCGGCCCGGCAGCAGCAGGCGCAGCTGCCCAACGAGGCGGCCACGCTGCCGGCGCAGGACGGGCTCAAGACCCTGCAGGCCAGCCTCAAGGCGACCCAGAGCGGCAGCGCCGCCAGCCAGCTCCAGGGCGGCGACGGCCAGGCCCCGGGCTGGAGCCGCCCGGCGCTGCTGGGCAGCGGCAGCGCGGGCGTGCTGAGCCTGACCCCGGCCGACCAGGTGTGGGTGTCGGGGACGCAGACCGCGCTGCTGGCCGGCACCGCATTGAACTGGGCCAGCCAGGCGCAGCTGGTGCTGGCGGTGGCCGGCGGGCTGGTGCTGTACACCCAGGGCAGCGACCCGGTCGCCGACAGTCCCAACCAGGAGCGGGGCATCGCCCTACACGCCGCGCAAGGCACGCTCAGCGCCCGCGCGCACAGGAACCAGGCCAAGATCGCAGCCAAGACCCAGGTCAAGCTGGTCAGCACCACCGCCGACGTCCAGCTCGCCGCGCCGACCAAGCACCTGTTGGCCACGGCGGCCGGCGCCTACATCAAGCTGGACGGCGACGACATCGAACTGGGCGCGCCGGGGACGATCGAGTTCAAGGGCGGGCAGCAGGTGTTGACGGGGCCGCAAGGGGCGACCAGCAATGCTGTCGTGCCTAACGCTACGTTGAAGCCCTGCCCGCAGGACACCACGGCGAAGGCCGCTGGCGGCGCTGCGTACATCTAGGGGCAAGAACACATGTTGGACGCCATCGCTAGACAGTTAGGCGAGCATCTGCAACGCGATGAAGCGGATGCATGCTTTCTTCTCATCGACCCCTTGCTGAGAGAGCCTTTTCCGGAAGGTTGGCTACCAGTCGCGGCCGCGGACGTTTGGGAAGTACCCATCAAGCATCCCAGCGTCTCCGACACACAACGGCCGCGGCTGATCAGGCTGGATGCGCGCAACGTCGCTTTGCTCGAGGCCAGCGTCGCCGGTGCAGTGGAAGAGCAGCGAATGCCGACCGTCGAGGCAGCGCGTGGCTTCAGCATCGGGGGCTGGCTCTGGCTTGGGGCGCCGGCCGACCCCGCGCATCTGGCGCGTCACTTGGCCCGTTGCATGCAATTGCGCGCCGGGCCGGGCGGAACGAGCCGGTTGATCCGCTGGCACGATCGGCGCGTGTTGGAATGGATGTGGCCTGCATTGTCCGATGAGCAACGCAGCAGATTGCTTGGACCGATCCGCGCGTGGACCGTCCTGGATCGACGCAATCGCTTGGTCACCTATCGGACCAATTCGGAACGCCAGCCTGGCGCGCTGCGCTTGACCGCCACGCAATGGGTCCATGGGGCATTGAACGAGACGGTGCAGGATCTCCTGAGGGGCTGGATGTCCTTTGCCAATGAACTCCCCGCGGACTATCTTGCGCAGGCACACAGCGCAGCCATCGCGGTTGATGCCGCCGGCGTGACACACCGGCAGGACCGCAGCTTGATGGCGGCCTATCTCTTCCAGGTTCACCTGCGCCTGCTCGACCACCCGCGGGTTCAGTCCGCGGTGGCACGGGCCATTGCCGGCGAGACGACGCTGGCGAAAGCGCTGGAAGACATTCCGGACCCCGAGGGCTGGAACCGGATTCGCGACGAACTGAATCGCAGCGGCCGGCAGGCCGGCATCGACACCGATAGGGACATGCGACATGGCTGATGGTCAACAACCCACCTACTCCTCCAACGCCCAGCGAGCCGCTGCGACGACGCCAGCCGGACAGACGTCAGGATGCACCGCCTGCGTGAAGGCCGGGCTGCCCTTTCTGGTGCTCAGACCGGGGCTGGCGGACGCCGCCTACGCCGAGCCGAAGCAGCAGGCGTGCGTGGCGTTGCTGGACAAGGATGTAGCAGGGCCGAAATTGAGCTTCGGCCGCTACGTGATGCGCACGTTGCGTGCCGGCTATCTAATGGTCTATTACGCGTCGCCGCACACGGCGGAATTGAAGGCGAACAAGGGGTGGCAGGCCTTCCAGGTTTCCGACGGTGGCTATCTTGCGCCCTATCCGCTGGACATGATCGAGCACTCCGGCGCGAAAGCCGACAGCGCCTTTACCTGCCAACGAACCGCGGCCTACGCCAGCGCGATGCTGCTGGTGATCCCCGAACCCAAACACGCGGGCAAGGTCTGGGTGGGCTACAGCGATCATCCGTGGTCCAAGCCCGTGCGGGAATTCTATGCGTCGCACTCCAGCAAGCGCGACGCGCGCATGACCATGATCGACGTTCCCAGCGTCACCTGCTCGCGCTCCATGCCGCTGACGGCAGGAACGGTGGCAACGATCGTGGCCGACTACGACCCGTCTCCTCCCAAGAATCATTTGCTGGATACGCCATACCCTCCCCTATCCCAGGGAAGGGAAGCCACTGGAACGGCCGGCGTACGGCCCGAAACCGTCGCCCATCTGATGCAAGAAGCCGAGAAGCTGGTCAAGGCGAGCAAAGGACAGTACACGCTGGATCAGCTGAAGATCGTCAGCGTGCCGGATGCCGTGGGCATGACGGCAGAAACCGCCACCGCCCGCCTGACCCAGTGCAACAGCGCAAAGCGCTGGCTCTACGACAAGGACAAGCAAAGCGAACAGCGCCCTTGGCGATTGCAGACAGCGCTAAGCATCGAAGGGCTGCTGAAGGAAATCGACGAACGCAACAATGCCGCCAAGCAGAACCTGCAGGAACTCAAGCAGCGCGGCATGGGCGGCAAGAAGGTCACGCGCGCCGAGTTCGACCGCATGATCAAGAACAAGGAGTTGCCGCCAGGAACCTATTTCCAAGAAAGCGGAAGGGTCACCGAAACCGGCGAATACATCCCGGATTTCAGCAAGGGCACGATCGTCTTGCAGAATGGACAGGGCCTGGATCAGGACACCGCCAAGCTCAAGCAGCAAGTGCTCGACAAGCTCAAGAGCAAGGAGGGCGCTTATCCCTTCCGCGAATTTTTGCAGCGCTACACCGCATTGGTGGAGGCCGACCTCAAGAAGCTCGCCCAGGTGGAGTTGGACCACCAGGTCTGGATCCAGTCGACGGCACGCAAGTTGGTGACCGACAACGATTGCTCGCAACAGATCCGCATGGATGGCCTGCACTTCGCCAGCCTCGTCGCCGACATCACCAATGGTGGCGCGATGACCGATAAGGGCTTGGAATGGTACGGCGATTTCCTCAAGGATGATCCGGAACAGAAGGAAGCCTTGTTGACGCGGGCGCTGCTTGGCAACCAGGACGAATTCCACAAGGCCTTCAAGGCAACCAAGCTGCACAAGGAGGCCAAGAACCTGTTCAAGCTGTTCGAGGACACCAGCAAAGCGGCCGAAGGCCAGCTGAAAGCCGATCAGCGGCTGCTGAAGTCGTTTCCGTTCTACGACAAGACCGTCGCTTCGCTCCCCACCTTGAAGACAATGGCCGCTGCCGCCGGGCATCCGCTGATCGCCGTTGCCGGCGGGGTCGCGCTGAGCATGGAAAAGAAAAAAGCCTGGTCCGCCGCGGCGGGCGCCACGTTCGAGCGCTTGATGGCGGGGCTGCTGGAGGCGGCTGGCCCGGGGAAGGAGGCCGTCCAGATGGAGCTTCGCTTCGGCCAAGCGGTTCAGTTCTGGCAGATGGCCGGAGAGCGCTTACGCCAGTCCAGTGCCGAAGCCGCCAGCCAGGCGACCGGAAGCCTGCAGCGTCAGGCTGGCAAGGTGAAGAGCCTGGTATTGGCCGGATCGCTGGCGATGGCGATCAAGACGCCCGACGGGCTGGCCGAGCAAGTGGTCAAGGTCTGGAGATTCGGCGAAGACGCAAGCCAGCAGACCGGCAAGGTCGCGACACTGGCAGGCAATGAACTCAAGCTCTGGGGCGATGCCACCGCCAAGGCGTTGCGTGAAGGCTCTGCGGCCTTTACTGCCGCCGGCGGCGTCTTGCAGGCGTATGCGATCGTCAAGGCATTTCATGCCTTGACGTTCGGTAGCGACAAAGAACGTCAGGTCGCGTATGTGGGCCTGTTGGGTGCGGGCATGGGGCTGGCGGCCGTGACATTGGAGCTCGGTGAGGCGCTCTATAAGCATGTTGACAAGGCCAAGGGGGTCGATGCTGCTTTGGGGCGTGCACGGGTGTTGAAGTGGACAGCGGGGCGGATTTCTGCGGCTGGGTTGGTGATTGATGCGGCGCTTTCTTTTGCAAATGCCTACTCGCGACTAGGCACTAAAGATAACGACTCGCGAAATTTCTATCTAATGCAGGGGGCGTTCTTTAGCGCAGCGGCATATGCCTCCTGGATGGGAGCATCGACAACATTTGCAGCATCTGGCGTTTCCGGAGCCGGGGCGGCATCCGCGACCGCGTCTGCGGCATCTGCCGGAATGCTGGGACTATCCTGGACCGGATGGGGTCTACTACTCATTGGCGCGGGCCTGTTGGCAGGCTATGTCGCGATGCGCCTGCAGGACACGCCGACCGAGGAGTGGGCGGCCAAGAGCATCTGGGGCGTGGCGGACGCTGACGTAAAGTGGGGTAGACCTCAGCGTGAACAGGAAGAACTCAACAAGATGTTGATGGGCATCCGTGTGGAGTTCGAGTACAGCACGGAGTGGATCAAGAGCCTGGGTGCATCCGGAGCCGCCGCAGACACGCCCGGTGTCGTGGGCGAGGATGCCCGTATCTGGTCCAAGACCGTGACCACCAGGCTGTGGATGCCACAAGACCTGCGAGCGCATCTGAGCTATATGCTGGCCGTGGTGCTGGCGGATCTGAAGGGAGTCTCCACGACCGTGTATGCCTACAGCAATGGCCAGGGCACCATGCTGGCAAGGCTGGCCGGCGTGGACGAGGCGCGGTTGCAATCGGAAGCCGACGTGGTGGTGATCGAGATCGGCGTGGATGGATCATCCTACCGTAGTGCGCAGTTGGAAGTGACGATCGGCGAGTTGGCCGGTGAACGGCAAGTGCTGGTGCAGCAACTCGTGAATGGATAAAACGCAATGAACGAAGTCAAGAACCCGGCATACCGTGTGTTATTGCCCGAATGGCAGGGCGGCGAGCCGCAGTTCGATCTGCCGCCGGCGCAGCTCAAGCTGATGCTGAGCGCCACGCCGCATCGGGTTGCGCCCGTGTACAAGCGGCAACCGGTACATGAGCGCGCCAGCAGCTGTGAGTCGTTGGTCGCCGTGTATCCTAACGCAATCAGTATCGGCAGCGTCCTGGGTTCTGGAACTGAAAGAGGAGATGTCGGGTTTGGTGGATGGATGACACTACTAATCTCACTGGCTTTCTTTTGGTTTGGCATATTTGGATCCGGCCTCTATGACTTGGGCACATGGTTAATTTGCTTTCCTGCTGGTTCATTTTTTTTAATCGGCGCCATCCATTTACTGAGAATAAGCTACATGCTCCCTAGGGAGCAGCCGGTGCTATTCAACAGGGAAACAAAAAAAGTGTTTTTTTCCCGCATACAGCATGCCCCATTCTGGAAATTCTGGATCATGCCGGGGTTTCTCGAGCCGCAGACCGTGGACTGGGAGACGGTGCAAGCGCGCACCTACAAATTCAACCAACTGATGGGCGAGACCATGCGCGACTCGTATCGGCTGGAGCTGTGGGCACCGCACCCGGACGATCCCAAGAAGCTCTATGCGCGCGAATCGATCGGCTACCTGGGCTGGTATGAGGATGAGTTGCTGTGGCGCTTATACGAGCATATCCGCCGCTACATGGAAGAAGACGGCCCGCCGATCCAGCCCGGCGAGACGCTGCGCAAGCGCCGCACCGGCCGCGACCTGGAGCCTTTTAACGAGGAAATCATGGCAACCGTCGGCGGCCCAGCGCTTAGCCGCGAGCAGGTGGAGGCGCTTGCCGAGGCGCAACCAACCCACACAGCCTGATACGCGTAATCCCTTCTATGCGTCACACGGCAGAAACCGCCACCGCCCGCCTGACCCAGTGCAACAGCGCAAAGCACTGGCTCTACGACAAGAACAAGCAAAGCGAACAGCGCCCTTGGCGGTATTAGGCAACACTGAAGAAGTCCTGTATTTGGAGCATTGCCATGAACCTAGATGTCGATAAATGGAGTCTACTTGAGAAGGCTCAGGACTATCGCTTTCTGCTGCGTCTACTTAGCTTGGCCTTGGTCGCGGATCTGCTGTTAGCCTTATCTACTGGCACGAATTTGTTGGCTTTCCATTGGGGGAAGATCAGCGATCAGCCTGGGCTTTTGGTTGTGCTAATTCTCGCTTATAGCATGGCGATGACCGTCGGTGCTGCCACTGTTTCATGGATAGTCACGGAGCTTCTTATCCCATTGGTTTCAACGATTCAATCTCGACTCAATCTCTCGTCCCATCGGCCCAAACCAGATCCGCTGCGCTATGTAAGTTGGTCGGAAGCAGAAGAGTGGCTGGCGCAGCAGACTGATGCTGCTCATCGAGCGCCAGTGGAAAAACAGATGGCTGATTGGCGCAAAGAACGGAAGCGTTGGTTCTCTATAGTCAAAGATGGCTGGGCAGCATTAGCGCTAGGCGTCGCCAGTTTTGGGGTGCCTAATTCAAGCGTTGTCGCGCTTAACCACTGGCACTGGTGGGCCGCTGGAATTGTGTTGTCGGTGCCGGCGCTACCTTGCTTGTATCACGTCTGGGCGGGCATGCCTGGACACTACGAGATCGAGTTACCGGAACTAGCCTTGAGACTTTATCGCAAGAAAAGTTTGCGTTATTTAGCCCAAAACCAAGATTAAAAGAAGTTCCTGATTAGCCCCGACTCTCAGCCATGAAAATTGCTCGCTGCACGTAAAACCGGCTCTGGGCATGGTGTGGATTGCATCATGGCCGTGGCAAGTCGTGGCAGCATCTCGCGCAAGCGGAATCGACGATTAAAACGATAGGCTTGACCGGCCAGCCTTTCGTAGACATCCAGTTGCCATAATTGATGGCAATGACCGAGGTGTTTATGGGCAACAGCAAGCAATACACGGATGAGTTCCGTGCCGAGGCGGTGAGGCAGGTGATCGAGCGTGGCTTCACGGTGGTTGACGTCGCCTCCCGCATAGGGATTTCCAAGCACACGTTGTATGGCTGGGTGCAGGCGGCCAAGAAGACGGTACCGGCCCCTGGAGCCCCGGCCGCGCCGAGCGACTCGGCCGAGATCCGCCGGCTCAAGGCTGAGCTGCGGCGGGTAACCGAGGAGCGCGACATCCTAAAAAAAGCCGCCGCGTACTTTGCCAAGGGGTAAGGGCGAAGTACGCGTTCATGCGCGCGCACGTCCGAGAGTTCCGTCTGGTGGCGATGTGCCGGGTGCTGGACGTGCAACGCAGTGGCTACTACGCCTGGCTGCGCCATGGCGCCAGTGCTCGCGAGCGCGAAGATCAGCGTCTGCTGGGGCTGATCAAGCACCACTGGCTGGCCAGCGGCACGGTGTATGGCTATCGCAAGATCACCCTGGACCTGCGCGAGGCCGGCGAGCGCTGCAGCCGGCACCGCGTCCTGCGGTTGATGAAGGCAGAAGGCCTGCGTGCCCAAGTCGGCTACGGCCGCAAGCCACGTCATCACGGTGGTCCCGTGGGCGTGGTGACCAATGTGCTCAACCGGGAATTCGCGCCACAGGCACCGAACAAGGTCTGGGTCACGGACATCACCTACATCAGGACCTACGAGGGCTGGCTGTTCCTGGCGACGGTGATGGATCTGTACTCGCGGCAGATCGTCGGCTGGGCGACGGCGTCGACGATGACCAGCGATCTGGTACTGCAGGCGCTGGTGGCGGCAGCTTGGCGGCGCAAGCCGGGCCCAGGTGTGCTGGTGCATTCGGATCAGGGCTGTCAGTTCACCAGCAGCGACTGGCAGTCGTTCCTGAAAGCGCACCGGATGGTGCCGAGCATGAGCCGACGCGGGAACTGCCACGACAACGCCGTGGCCGAGAGCTTCTTCAGCGTCTTGAAGAAGGAGCGGATCAAGCGGCGGATCTACCCGACACGCGCCATGGCAGCATCGGACGTGTTCGACTACATCGAGATGTTCTACAACCCGATACGCCGGCATGGTTCCGCTGCCGGGCTGTCACCTGTAGAGTTTGAAAGGCGCTACGCGCAGAGCCGCAACTGAGTGTCTACGGAACTCTGGCCAGTCCAGTTCGGCCAGCAACCCCTGATGCGGACGGTGCCACACACCCGCGGCCTGCCAGTCACGCAATCGGCGCCAGCAAGTCATGCCGCTGCTGTAGCCAAGTTCCTGAGGCAGATCCTCCCAAGCGATGCCAGTGCGCAGCACGTACACGATGCCGCTGAGTGCGCTTTGGTCGTCTACGCGCAGCCTACCGCCCTTGGGCGAAGGTGGCACGACCGGGATCAAGGAGTGGATGCGCTTCCACAGCGCTGTGCTGATTTCTTTGCGGTGAGCCATCACCGCAAAGTGGTGGCTCAACAGACGTGTTCAAGAGGCTTTTGTTAGCCGCTCTTAGTGGACGCGCAGATATGGGTTGTTCGGCGGGACCTCATCAAAAAGATGCCTGGGATCTTGTAACAGGTAGCCGTGCAGCCGCCGTGATTTGCGTGGTCCGATGACATCGCAGGTCCAGATGTTCAATCCATTGTCTTGTTTGCGGTGTAGCAGCAGCTTCTCGAAGTGCTTCTGTACCCATTGCCATTCCTGCACGTTCTCCTGCTTAGCCAGAGCAGCGATCTGCGGGTGTTCCTGGGCATAGCGCTGGAAGACACCGGGACTGACCAAGTAAGCGGTATCGGCGACCGTATGCACCAACGCTTTGGCGTCGTTGATGATCAGCTTGCGTGATTCGATGCCCTGCTTCAGCCAGGTAATGAAGTGTTTGGCGGAGGGCAGTGCCTGCGACGGCTGGCCTTCAGCTGGGTCGGGTGTTTGCCTCTGTGTGGCGGTGGATTCCGCCTCGCCTGGCGGCAGGCTGGCAGATGCATCTTCCACAGGAGGCGTTGCCGGAGGAGACGGATCGCTGATCAACGACAGTAAGTCTTCCATCGCATCGACTTGAGCCGACGCGAGGACGGCGAGTGTCGCTGAAGCCGCGTCCACAAACGAATGGGGGCCGACGGGATCGGGCGAAGGGGCAGGGGAGCCGCCGTTCTCCTCGATTGGTTCGCTGCCCGATGCTTCTTCGACGACGGTGCCACTGAAGGGCTGTGGGCGTTCTGCGGCTTCCCAGATCAGTGCAGGGGCCAAGCGCAGCAGCGTGAAACTGTGCGACCAGCCGGTCTCGCTGGTGACCGTGGCTTTCCAGATGGCTTTGCCTTCCGGCGTTGCCTGGAGGATACCGTGGTCTTGCAGCACATTGAATACGGCGGTGTTGTTCGAAGGAATGCCATCGATTCCCTGCGCCAGCAAGTGTGCGCGCAGTTTGTCGGAGACGGTCTTGCTGACGAGCCACAGCGCATCGTGCGTCAGCCAGCCATCTGACGCCTGGGCCTGATTGAGCTTCAACTCTTCCTTGAGCAGGTAGCGCAGGCCGTCCAGCAGCTTGCGCTGCAAAGCATGCTTCGGTGCGGCCATCGCCTTTGCCGGATCACCTCCCAGTTCCTGGGCTACGGAGGCACGGTCGGCCTTCTCCACCAGTTCTCCGAGCACCCCGGCGTGCTCGTACTGTCCTGCCATGATGTACAGCAATGCAGCCCACAGCGATGGGAAGCCGCTGAGCCAGTCAAGGATGAAGCGATCTAGCACTTGGTGGTACAGCAGGCCGGTAGCTGCACTGTGCAGTCGGTACTCGCGATCCTCGCGGTAGCGGAATCGGTAGGGTTGCTTCAGCGGACCGTGCCAGGGGTGCCAGACACTGCCGTCGGCATGCTCTACATGTAGATCAACCGCGATCTTGCCGATGTCGTGAAGCAGTGCGGCATAGGCGGTTGCCGCGGTCCAGGCTTCTGCTTGAGCGGCCTGGTCTTCGGGTGTTGTGCCAGCGGGCAGCAGATAGGACTGCCGCAGCTTGAGCGCGTAGGCAACGATCTCAAGCCCATGGTCGAGCATGCCGCCATGGTAGGCATGGTGGTGGCTCTCGGAGGCGGGGAATTGCTGCACAAGCGCGGCGTAGCGCTCCAAGGGCTTGCGGTACAGCGTGTCGAACTGCTGGCGAGACAGCGAAGTGCGCTGCCAAATGTGTTCCAACAATTTCTGACGGCGCGGGGTGGCGAGCAGAGACGCGGCCGTCTCCGGCCGTGTCAGCCCTTTCGGGAGGTTGGTGGCGGGTGCTGCCGACGGAGCGGCAGCGACCAAGGCCTGTTTTCGCCGGAACAGGGAGAGCATATAGGTGTCCTGGTGGTGGGCCGACCGGGAGGCCTTTTAGCCTTTTCGAGGTAGGGCCTTTCCCCTTGCACCCCATTCCCCTTGCCTTTTCTGCCCTTGGGCCTTTAACCGTTTCGGTATAGCGGGGTATAGGTTGCGGTTCCAGCGTCAATGTGGAATCCGTTCGTGTGGATTGGGCGGTCAGCCTACGCTGCTCGGACGCCATTTCCACCACTTGGGTTCTCGCCAAGGCGACAAAGTTGACAAAGGCGACATGTGAGACTAAGGTTCGGTCTACCTTACATCGCCTGGAGATGATCATGTCCAATGCCGTCGAACTCATTGCTGACCGTCTGCCGCGCGTCACGGAGGAAGACGTGCGCCGCTTCGCCGCCATCGTCTATATCCGAGATGTCGGGGCTTTCGCGGCCGAGTTGCAGGCGTTTGTCCACGAGCGTGTAGAGGCGTTGGAGCTTCCCGCTCGCCTGGAGATGGAGACCATGCAGCGGACCTTGGAACGTAAGGCGTCCACGCTGCGCGCCGACAAGCGCTGGACACCGAATGAAACCGAAGTCCAGCGTGGCCGCACCGTGTTGTTGGAAACCTTTAACCAGCCGCATAACGTGCCGATCCCCGAATTCGCCAAGTTGGCGGACAAGTCGCGTCAGCAGATCTACAAGGACATCCTCGCCCGTCGGTTGCTGGCACTTAATGTGGGGATGCGCGGCCAGAAGCTGCCCGACTGGCAACTTGACCCGGTGAAGCAGCAGTTGACCCAAACCGTGCTTCAGGAGGTCGAGGGCATCGACAACTGGACGATCTACGGTGCGCTGTCCGAACCGCTTGAAGGGTTGGGCGGGCGTTCGCCGGTGGATGCGGTGACGCCAGACTCGATCGACGTCGTAGCTGAGGCCGTGTTCAACGTGCTGGAGCATTGCCCTGTTCGAGCGCGCTGAAGCGAAGGTCAGGGTCATCAAGGATATCGACCTCATTGACCATTTGGACTGGCCGCGTTTCGTTGCCACCTATCGCATCGGCGTGTTGCTCGACCCCGGCCCGGTGGAACCGGATGACGAAGCGTCCTGAAGCAGCAAGAGAACACATTGAAGCTCCAAGCCGAATGAATTGGACCAAGCTGGAATAGGCATCCTCGTGTAGCAGGAGACGACTATGAACACGACAACCCGCATCAGTACCGCAGAACGCCTCGGCCGCAGCGTTGGCCGTGGATGGCGCGCCTATGCGCGCGGCGAGCGACGGTTGTCGGGTTGGCTCGCCTCCAAGGGGGTGCCGACGGCGGGCGTTGTCGTACTGCTGTGGGTGGTCAAGCTAGTCGTCCTCGGTGTGCTGCTATACACAATGTCATGGCTAGCGCTGCTGCTGGTGTTTGCGGTGATGGCCGCATGGGTTGCACGCAACTCCGGGCTTGCCGACGACCCGCCCGAGCCGGAATGGCGCAACGGGCCTGCTGGATTCGGTCTGTACACCTACGATGGATTTCGCATCGATCCGCACGTCGAAGACGATGAGTAGCAATTCTCACTTCTTTGACAGAGCATTGATTGCAATGCCACCGCCCTTGCCTCCGGCAGCCTTGGCGTCCCCAGTTGCGCCGGCGAGGCCTTGCAGGACGTTGCCAGCGCGGATGCCTGCCCATGCCAAGGCCATGATCCAGAATGTTGGCAACACGATGAACATCGTCCCTGTGACGAAGTTCAGCAGCATGTCGCCGAACGTATTGTTCAAGCCCACCAGTGGATCGAAGTTGTTCTGCGGCCGATTCCAGCCCCAGCCCCATCCATAGAGTGCATCGAGGATGGTGCTGTCGATCCAGCGGCCTAACTGGAGCCAAAAATCGACGAAGAACAGCGCGAACTGCACGACGCTGATGGTGACGACGGTCTTGAGGTCGTAGGTGCCCACGACCAATACTAGAGGAATGCAAATCACCAACGCCATCTTGAGCAGTGCGAGCACCATGGGCAGGGCCTGGCGCACCACGTCCATTGCGGGGAATGCTGCGATGCCCCCAACGGCCATCCCCACGTCACCTGCCGCCCGCGTCACGATGTTCGGCAATGTCTTGTCGATCTGACCACCGTAGTCCGTATAGACGGAGCCTTGATTGAGTTTTTGCTGTCGCGGCGAGGCGATTGCACGGATCACCGAATCGTCCACGTCGGCGCGGCTCAGGAACCCAGCCCAACCCGCCAGCCGCGTGAGTAGGTTGGGGTCCACCTGGCCCAACAGCCGCGCCCGCAGGCCGCTGCTGCTATCGGCCCACCATTGCCGGCAGTTTGGGTAGCCGCCGCCGTTGGATACCTGCGCAAGCCCTGCATCGCGGTTGCTGTCGTAGGGCCAGTCCTCGCGTGGAGTGCTGGCGCGATAGCTGTCGTAGTAGCCAGCCGTATCCGTGAAGAAGCGCGAGCCGATCCAGGTGACATCGTGCATCTGCTCTTCGTCAAGCTGCGGGCGCTGCATAAACAACTTGGCGCGGGCCGGCCCGTAGCAGTCGTGGGTGAAATCCGCGACTTCTTGGGCCAGCACTGGATCATCTATGCGCGTGGCGTCGATCTCCATCCGCATTTGCCGCAGATCGGTGCCGCAGGGGATTGCGGCAACCGAGGCGCCCGTGACAGCGCGCGAAAGCGCATGCATGAAGGCCCACCACACCGGCAACTTCGCGCTTTGGTTGTTGAGGGTCGAGAAGGACTGCGACCAGCCTGTGTCGGAAGGCTGCGGCACGCTGACTTGGCACTGCGCCGAGCGCGAGCTGTCGTACTGGATGGTGTTCAGATCCACGTCGATAAATGGGATGCCGGCGAACATTACCACCACGATAGCGACGAACACGCGGTTCTCGATGCGCGCAGCCGAGAGCACGCCCTTGTTGCCTTCGTCGGCACCTTCCGTGCGCGCTTTGAGCCATTCCTGCACGATGATTGCCACAAAGGGCAGCGCAAACACACCGCTGGATACCAGCACAGCCCAGATCCCGTTATGGATGATCCAGGACACCAGCGTGAGGTAGTACTCCAGGTAGTCGGTTGTAAAAAGCGTCATGGCCTGACTCCCCCTCAGGTCTGCATCCGCAGGCTGATCTCCAGCGCCAGGATGGCGATGACACCGGCGATCTCGCTACGCACCAGGCGGCGCCGTGCCTGCGCGTCCTCCTCGCGCGCCAGCAGCCGGCGGCGCATCCAGATCCATCCGTAAGCCGTCGCCCCGTACAGGCATAGTCGCCATGCCAAGAAGTAGCCTGCAGTGGCGGCCAGCCACTGCTCCCAGCCGGCAATACTGCCGACCAGGTAGATGCCGGCGACATTGGCCCCTACGGCAATCGCGACAATCAACACCGCCCACAGCAGCGCCTTAGCCGCGCGTCGGCTAAAGAGCCAGTGTGGGCGCAGCCAAGTCATGCTCATGGCCGGTCTCCTTGCTTGCCTTTCTGCAACTGATCGAGACGGTCAGGCACCGGGTCGCCTTCGTAGATACCGCGCGAACCCGCCGCGCGCGTGCCGTGGCGCTGGATGATTGCCATCGGCGAGTTGTTGGCCAACTCGCGGCGCAGTTCCAACTCGGTTTTGAGGTTGCGGATCTCCTGATCGAGCGTGTCGCTCTCGTGGTTCACGGCCTCGACCGCCAACTGGTTGGCCGCTACGTTGGGTTCGTTCTTACCCGTCAGTAACGTGCGCTGGAGCAGCAGCGCCTTTTCCAGCACTGACGAGAGCGCGACTTCGGACGCCAAGCGTCGCGCCAGCAGGTCTTGATCCGGCTCGTCGCGCAGCGCCTCGATGACGCCGCGGGTGATGGGCAGCGAACTACTGCCTGCCCCGCGAAGGTTCTCGAACGTCGTGTTGTTCGTCCCGGAGATGAGTTCTTGCAGGGCTACGAGCTTGGCTTCGTACTCCTCCTGGATCAGCGGCGTTAGCCCTACGCCGGGCACTGTCTCGGTCTTGGTGCATGCATCGCAAGTGCGCTGCTCCTTCTCTCCCAGGACCCGCGTAGCCCATTCGACCGCCTGTTGCGGCGAGGTCCAGGTCTGGCAGGACAGAGTGGAGCAACTCGTCTGATCGATGGATGACGTGTCGGTCACGCCGCGGCCGTTGACCAGATTGTAGCCCGCCCGAGTGACATCGCTGACCACTCGGATGGACGGCTGACCCACGCCGCCGGCATTGCTGCCGCCCACCCAGGGCACGCCATCGTTACCGCGCTTGGTTTCCGCTCGCTCGATCGCCGATACGGCATCCGTACTCGACACTGCATCGCGCAGTGCCATGCTTTCCGCCATTTGGCTCCATCCAAGCTGTCCTCCCGCCTTGTCGGCCATTTTTTCGGCCATGGCGCGGCACGTCAGCTTCGAGCGATCGTAGTCCAGTCGCGCCTGCAGCACGCCGTTGGTGAGCAGGTTGTACAAACCTGGATCGGCGCGCTGGATGATCAGCGCAGGCAGAGATGCCACGGCACTCGTGGCGCTCTGGATCACATTGCTCATGATCTGTTGGAAACCGTTCGTAACACCGTTGAGCTGGTTCTTCAG
This sequence comes from Xanthomonas translucens pv. cerealis, assembly GCF_006838285.1. Classification (NCBI taxonomy): domain Bacteria; kingdom Pseudomonadati; phylum Pseudomonadota; class Gammaproteobacteria; order Lysobacterales; family Lysobacteraceae; genus Xanthomonas; species Xanthomonas cerealis. Next base: position 2,006,260 of record NZ_CP038228.1, on the reverse strand, counting down.
CGTGGTCTGGATGTCCATATCGCCGCAGATCAGGTTGCTGTTCCAGCCTGCACCGACTCCAATCGAGCGCATGCCTGCCGCGCCGCCCATAGACACCGCACTGCCACCGCCGATCGAGTACATCACCTCATCGCCGATGACGGGACCGCCCGTTTGGAAACCGGTCTGCGCCCAGGCTAGGCCGCAGCCAAGGGAGAGCGCGCCAGCCAGCGCCGTGGGACGCAACAGGCGGCGTGCCTTGGTGGAGAGGGTCATCAGTTCAGGACGTTTCATCGCCGTATCCTCAATAGAAATCGACGCTGCCGAGGAATACCTGGCCCCGGCGTTCGCAGCATGCATAGGGCCGCCACAATGCCCAGGCGTAGTCGCCTTGCTGGGCCTGTGTTAGGGAACCGCTGCGCGGGAAGACCGTGCATGACGAGGACAGGACAGGCGTGAGTTCCTGCCATTTGCCGGTTGAGGCATCACCCTCCCTCAGTGCGCCTGCAGGCCAATAGCCGGGCCGTGAGTTCGCCAGTAGCGGTTGATAGACGTGAATCTGCCCGCGGCGCGTGACCACATCGCCAGCACGCTGAGCTACGACGGCGCCAGCTTTGTAGTCGTCCGTCTGCTGAAGGAAACCGCCGCGAGGATACAAATTGCCCCAAAGGTTCAGCGTCGAGCGCGCGCCGATCTCGCGCTTGCCCGGAATCAGCGACTCCGGGTAGGCAATCTCAGGCACGTTATAGCGCCAGGCTAGTGTGTCCAAGGTGCTGAGCAGATACGTCATGAACGCCGTGCCCGCGCCCTCGCAGAAATAGCCCGATGACGATACGAACCGGTTAAACACTTCGACGCCTGGATGACCGACGACATCGGCGTTCTTGAATCGCGCGAGGTTGTTCTCGTGGTCTTCGTTCGTGGTGCCGTCGCCGCCTGACTGGGCTGAGCGGTTGGGCATGCTCATCGCCTGAACTTCGACCCAAGGGTTTTCGCCAGTGTTGCTGTAGCTGGAGACGACCGCATCGGGGACATAGTGGCGCACTTTGACGGACGTGCGCACCGTGCATCCGGTCACGCTACAGTAGAGCCAGTAACAAATGCCCACCACTCTGTATTCAAGGCAATCTGGCGATGCCACTGAGCCGACGATGGTTGCGGTATTCAATGCGTAGCTCGTTGTGGTGCTGACCAACAGCAGCGAGGCCACCGCGACACGCAGGCGGCGTAGCAGGTCGAATGGGCGGATCACGGCTGTGCCCTCCGATACTGTTCGATACGCGCGATGGCGCGCGCCACGTTCGCCTCGCCATAGACCACATAGCGCTGGTCCACCACGACGGCCGGGATGCTGCTGATACCCAGGCTCCATGCGTCGGTGATGCCTTGGTAGGCGATGCCAATGCTGCGTTGAAGATCGGTGCCGTCTTGGCTCAAGCGCTGCCGGACGATGGCTACTGCCCGTTCGGGGTCGTTTGGCAGATTCGCGGAAAGCTCCGCTTCGGTCTGGGATGCCTGGTCCAGCTCGATCAGCCGCTCGCCTCCCATGGTCTTGACCGGGTGGCGGCTGTCGGTGACGACCACCACATCTGCGGCAAAGGTGGCCGGGTTGAATGCCGCCAGGGAAGCCGGCAGCGCGATAGCCACGCCAAGGGCCCGCCAGCCTGACGCAAACTTGGAGAAAGATGCTGGCATGTCGCGTGCCCCGGAAGTTGATCAGGGCGATAGTCGAACGCCGAACTCGATGCAGCACCTACAAACAATGCGCATTGCGGGCACCCCACATACATCCTGTCTTCCTGGGGCAACAAAAGCACATCGCCGGTTAGAACGGCCTGCATCACGAAGCTTCGATCAAAGATCGGCGAGCGCCAAAATCGTGCCTGCATGCTATCGATCAGCGACTGTGCTTCGATCTTTTCAGGACGAAGCACAGTTGTATCGGGCCCAGTGGTGACCAGGACATGCAACACAGGTCTATTTTCTGCCCTTCACCTGGCGAAAGCCGAGGGGCCGTCATTTCTGACAAGCTGGGCTATGGTTTCTTCCGCTGCTGGTGTCGTTCGAGATGCTTTTCAGCTTGGGCGATGCATTCTTGTTGACGCTTTACGTAGGCATCGCCTTTCCGCAGACGGACCAGCATGCCCAGCGGGAACACGACGCAAAAATACATGGCAAAACCAACGCACAATAAACATGGTACGAGCAGCTTAATGCCGCCGTTCATGAAGGCAAGTGGCAGCAGCAAGAAGCCCATTGCTATTGCACCGAAACAGTATAGGCCCTGGATCAATAGGAAATGGGTGAGATTGGTAGGATCACTTCGGAGCCACTCGATTTTCCTGAGTTCAGCTCGATTGACTAGTAGGCCAAATTTTTTATCCAAAAAGCTGACCTGATCGAAAGCCCATTTCGCAACAATGAGCACAATCGTAGCAACAAGACTGGCCGCCACGTCCGATACATCAAAAGGAATTCCCATCTGCCAACCTCCACAAGTCAGTGATTAAGAGAGCCCATGCCCGGCACGACGCTTAACGTCCTGTATCAGGTCTCTGATCTCACACCACTGATGTCTCAAAAGCTGCGACTGCCTCCTCAATACTTTCCCTTGTCATAGAGGTCACCAATCGGACTGTCCGGCTCACGGTCAGACGGCGACGCGAATGGGGCGAGGCCAGCGCGGTCAATCGCGTCGTAGTCTTCAAGACCGAGGGCTACCTTGGCATGTCGCCGATGATGTCCGTAGGCATTTGCGTTGTGGGGTCCGCTGGAACGGCGGGTGTATGGATGGTCGTGTCGGCCGACAGCATGTCCATGGCTGATAGCAGGGTATCGCCCTCGATCGGCCCCTGCAGCAGGACGGCCTGACCGGTCTGGCGATCGCGCAGCCGGACCGATGGCGTGGCGGTCACGCCGCTCTTCGTCGCTTCCGCGGCCTGGGCGCGTATCGTCTCCTCCGGCCGCCCGCTCGCCATGCATTGCTCGATAGCGGGCGTGAGCTCGGGATAGCGCAGGCCATCGGGCAAGCCTTGGCCGTCGCTGCGCGTATGGGCATAGACCCATTCGATGGCCTGCCAGAAGGCAGCATGCCCGCCGGCCTCAGCGGCGCATTCCGCCCAACGCGCTTCGGCTGACGCTGCGGGCTCATGCGCGGCCAGGGGCATGTGGTGCCATTGCAGGGCCACATCCGCGTGGTCGCCCACCCAGCGCTTGAGCAGCGGGAAGTAGGACCGGCAGAATGGGCATTCGAGGTCCCCATAGAGCGTCAGCGTGAAACGGCCCTGCGAGTTACCCATCTGCCAGGGAGGCCCAGCCACCTGCGCAGTGTTGACTGGCGTGGGCGCCTGCTGTGAGGATTCGCCTGACGACCGGGACGGTAGCCAGATCAGCAGGAACCAGATCAGCAGCAGCGCGGCCAGCACAGCAACCAAGGCCCAGAGCCAGCGAGACCGCCAGCGCCTGCGGCGGAACGCCTGCACCTGTATCGGCATGGAAGGACGTTTTGGCGTCATGGCTCTCTCCGGCGACTATTGCGGCAGGTCTAGGGTCGGCGACTCGATGCCGCGCGCTTGGTCGATCGTCTCGGCTACCGTTACGGCGGCGTCCAATTCGCTGATGCCGTATTGCTGCATGAGCTGGTAGCGCTCTGCTTTTTCCTCGGGCTCTGTTTGCGCCAGCGCGAGGTACAGGCTCGGCGGAACGGCTCGGAAAAGCACTTCCATCGACTTCGACAGAATGACCCCCTCTGTGAACTTGCCGGCCTCTTTTCTGGCAGACAGCATCAATGCCTTTTGAGCGGGCGAGAGTTCGCGGAATCGCGCGATCTTCTCCACCTCATCCGGCGGCATCGACAGGCAGATCCACCACTCGATCATGTTGAGCATGGGTTCTGCGGCACGAGGTAGATCGTCAATGTTCTGCGTCGCGAGCCAAAACCACGCACCCAATTTGCGCCACATCTTCGTGATCTTCACGACGTAAGGCGCGAGCAGCGGGTTCTTCGTAATGATGTGCCCTTCATCCGTGACATTGATGATCGGCCGACCGAGGTATTGGTCGCGCTCGGCGATATTGTTGACGGTGCTGATGAGGCTGATGTAAGCGATCGACAGCTGAGCGTTGTAGCCTTCACGGGCATAGGTTGCTAGATCGACCAGCGTGATGTCGGCCTCGGGCCACGGCGTACCGTCGCGGTCGAACATCTCGCCGTCCGTGCCTTGACAGAACATATCCATCGCGTCTGCCATCTCCAGCAGCCGCACGCGACGCATCTCGGGCAGCGTCGGGTCTTGGCCGCGAGTACGAAGCGCGTTGCGGACGTCGCGCGTGAGTACCGTGCGCTCTTCGTCTACGCAATACTCGGCTGCATCGAGGATGCACTGGCGGATCAGTGAGCGATCTGCCCGCGTCATTCTTGCTTCTTCTTTGTCCTCGCCGCCCGTAATCATCAGGCGGGCAGTGATCTCCAGTTCGCCGAGCACGTCGCGCTGCTCGTCCGCCTCCATGGCTAAGGCATCCGGTGGCAGGTCTTCGTCCAGCGCATCGGCATCGAGTGTCTGCATGTCGCTCGGCGCTTCGATCAGCCGGCGCGCATCAGCGAACGGCGCCAGGCTGATGCTCGAGCCAGGGGCCAGCTTGACCCGATTTACGGTCAGGCCTAAGCGCTTGGCGAAGTCGCTGAACAAGCCGAAGCTGTTGCCAGCTTCCACAACGAAGAGTCGTGGCCGGTAGAGCGCAGTGACCTGGTTGAGCAGGTTATTGAGCGTGGCGCTCTTGCCCGAGCCGGTGGGCCCGAAGAGAAACAGGTGGGCGTTCATCTGCCTGTCCAGGCGATTGAGTGGGTCGAAGGTGATCGGACCGCCACCGCGATTGAACATCGTGATGCCAGGGTGTCCTGTGCCCTGGGCGCGTCCCCACACGGGCGACAAATTCGCCAAATGCTGGGCGAACATCAGTTGCGTGTACCACTTGCGCCGATCTTTGGCGGGGTTGTAGCAGCAGGGCAGCCAGCGCAGGTAGCTGTTGAGCGGCGCGACCTCATCGTCCTCGCGCACCGGCTGCAAGCCGGCATTGAGCATCACGTTCGCCAAGTCCAAGCCGCGTCGGTCCAGTTCCGCCTCGTCGCGGCCGCGCAGATAGAACGTCAGGCTGCCTCTGTAGAGCTTGTGCGCGCTGCCGATCAGGGAGCGGGCTTCACGCACGTCCTTGAGCGTCTGCTCCGATGCCAAGGTTTCTCCAACCGCTTTCTTCGCGAGATGGTTCAAGTCCGATTCGAGGACATCCTGCGGCGTGGCAACCACTGTGAGACACATCAAAGTGTCTTCAGGCATTTGGTCGAACAGCGTGTTGATTGCATCGCCCTTACGGGTTTCGCCCGTCAGGTGTCCTGTGCCAGGCGGCATGCGCAGCCGGTCGGTGGTCAGCACGCGGTGCGGCATGCCATCGAAGTACCAGGTGCCGTGCGCCACATCGGAGCGCGGTTGGCTGAAGAACAGCCGCTGGCTGAAATCCCGCCCACTTGCTAGTTCGATTTCGCCGGGCTCGGTCTCATCTGGGTAGCGCGCTAGCGCATAGAAGCGCTCGCGGTCCTCTGCGTCAGGCCCAAGTAGCGCGGGACGCGGATTGAACCAGCGCAGTAGCCAATCGTGCACATCCGCTGCAATCATGCGCCGAGCCTGGATGCCGGCGTTTGCCAGGCCACCACACAGCCGGTCACAGACGATGTTGAGCATCTGCTCCGGTGTCTGACCACGACGGCTCTCGTGTCCGATGGAGCGCCGATAGACGACCATACGCACGCGCCGCGTCTGGCCGCGCCAACGCAACCGCGTGACCACCGTGTCCTCGAACAGTCCTCCGGGCTTGGCCACCGCGCGCAGGTGATGCGCGAAGAAGCGAAGGTAGAACTCGGTGAAAGCGGTATTGCGGGCGCGCGGCTGCACATAGTCGCGCAGAGTCTGCATGTACTGGTCGAAGCAGGGTTCGTCCTGTGCGTATAGCTGGAGCACCCAGGGGTTCTCGTCTAGTTCATCGAAGCTGTCCTGCAGGGCGTTTTCGAGCGCATCGCGGGCATGCGCGAGCCAGCCGGGTTCCCGGCCCTCGGTGCCAAGGGGCACCAGCTCGAAGAAGGCTGCCACCGACTGCCCGTCCTCCAGCAGCATGGACTTCGAGTGAGGCAGAAACTCCACCCATGGCAGCAGTTCAACGAACGATGGCGCGACGTCGTAAAGCGCCTGCTCGTCCCCTATGGTTGCCGGCCTACCGCCCTGAACCGCCGCGCCAGGTTCCGGAATGCCGGCCTTGCGCAAGGCCTCTACGTGGCGCTGCCAGCCGTCCGATTGATCGTCGTCGCTTGCGCCGGATGCGTTCAGCTTCGGCCAGAGGAGTTTCCAGCGCATCAGTAGTCCTCCACGCGCTCGCCCGGCATCGCGTACTGCACGCGCTGGTACAGCGGGAAGACTGTCGTGTAGCCAGGAACCGGCACGGGGTCCGTGCCCGCCAAGTGCGGGAACACGTACATCACCAGGTCGGGGTTCGGCAGGCGTTGGAACTGGCGATAGACCTCGTTGCTTGCCGTGCGCGTGTAGTGCATCTGCTCTGCCGGCGCGGCCTGCATGTCGGCGTCCGTCAAAGGCCTGCGCAAGCTCTGGCGTGCGTCGAGCAACTGGCGGCGCGCCACCTGACCGGCACCACCCACCGCGCCGCCGCTGGCCTCCTGCTGCCAGATGTCCATCATCGTGTGGTCGCCGTGGGTCAGCAGATCCTCTTTGTTGGTGGCGCAGCCGCCCAGCAGCGCGAAGAGGAGGGCCAGCGCAAGTCCCTTAGTCAAGATCGAGAGCATGATTTTCTCCTGCGCGGTGATCAACCTTGCGACCTTCGGGATCGAAGTCGATGGCGAGCGGTTTTTCGAGGTGGACGGCGACCTTGGCGCCGGGCTGGACATAGACGGCGGCGAAGGCTTGGCCGTACAGTTTGTTGACCCAGTTCGACATCTCCTTGACACCACCCGCGAGAATCCGACCGACCGCTTCCTGACCGGTGATGCCTACGGTGCCAATGGAGCCGTCCGAGCCCACGTAGGACATCTGGCCGCTGTCGCTCTTGATGAGTGAGGCCATGCCTGCACCGGCCGCCGTGATAAGGGCTTGCGAGCCGAGGTACTGCTGCGCATTGCTGCGCCGTTCTCCGCTGACGCATGGAATGCCGTAGGGATCGCTGATCCAACCCAGGCCCCCACTTTGTGAGTTTTGCTGCTGATTGTTTTGCTGGTTGCCGTCGCGATCTTCGGGAATCGTGCGGATCGTTCCATCATGAAAGACGAAGGTGATGCTGCGCACCTGGCCGCGCACGCATGAAAGCGTCCAGTCCCCCGAAGCCGTGCCGCTGAACACTGCACCGGCCACGTCAGGAATGTCGATGCCGTTGGCGGTGAGATTGTCGGGGCCGACGAGGACTTTGAAGGGGTATGGGTCGTTCACGGTTCCGTCGATTGGGACGCGGCCAATCAGCGCCGTCATTGCCACCGATCCTATGAGCGTCGAGTTCGTCGGCACGGTGTATATGGGTTTGGTGTTTTTGGCCGCAGCGGAGTCCTCGACCGCCTTCGGTGCGGTTTGCTCTGGAGTGTCCAGCGTGCTCTGCGCAGGGCCGAAACTGGTCGGAAAGTTCGTGCCGCTATTCGCGCCACGGCTGCCATTGCGGCCGTCGTCGGGCTTCTTGTCGTCCGGATCCACCCAGCGCATGCCGCCTTCCATCCCGACCTGGTCGCCGTCGTGCAGCCCCAGGCCCACTGGCAGATCGGTATTGCCGCCCCCGCGTCCGCCGATGCTATCCAAACGCCGCTGCAGGTCGGCGAGCAGACCCTCGGTCTGCTGGCGTTCACTGGTCGCCTGTTGCTGGTCGCGGCGCAGGCTCGAGCGTTCGGTTTCCAGCGCCGAGTTGATGCGCTGGTCGATCGAGTTCTCGCGCTGGCGCAGGCGCTGGTTTTCCTCGCGCTGGGACTTGTTGTCTGACAGCGCGGTTTGAAGCTCGGTGCGCAGTTGCTTTACCTGGGCGACGAGCGTTGCCACAGTGTCGCGCGGGGTATCGCCCGCAATGCCCAAGGCCTTCATCTCTTCGGGTGTGAGTTGGTTACCTGTGTCGGATTGGGGCGGAGCCGACGCCCCGCCGCTGGGGAACAGCCGAATACCGACGAACAGCACCAGCAGGGCCACAGGAATCATCAGCCACTTCAGGAGTCCGTTACTGCGCATTGCGGACCTCCTTGCCGTCCATCGGGGCCTCGTCGTTGGCTTCCGGCTGCGGCAAATGTGTGGCCGGGTCGAAGCGCTGGATGGCAGGCAAAAGTGACTGCGCGAGGCCGTGCCCGCGCGTCACCAGGTACAGAACGGTGGTGTCCTCGGGCGTGCCGCGCGGGCCGAGTGCCTCATGCTGGAAGGTCGCGGTGAGGAAATCGCCTTGCAGCACGCGCGGGTCGAGCGTGATCCAGCCGGTGCTGGTGTTGGTGAGGCGAACGGCCGTCACCCATTGGTCTTCCAGCCGCCACGAGGCGAGGGCGGTGGCACGTACCGGCAGCGTCGGCATCAAGGTACCAAGGTTCAGGTCCCGGCGCAGGTTGATCCGCATGACGCCCGGCAGCGGTTCGACGGTGCGCAGCGGCGCGTATAGGTGCTGCGCGGCAAAGCGTGTGAGTACCACCGGGATGGGCGTTTCTCGCCGGGGGGACCGTTCATCGGCCTGTTGATCGGCGGCCACTGGCGCCTTGTCGTCACCGGCCGGCTGATCGCCGTAGCGCGCGGTGGGCGCAGCGCTCTCGACGATGCGCACCGGCTCCAGCGCAGGCTCGCCATCCTTGGCCGGCTCGGCAGCAATGTCCAGCAGGATCAATGCCCCGGTGTTGGCGTCTTGCAGCTGCAGCCGCGTGGGTTCGATAGGCTCGTTTGCGCGCAGGTACACCGCGCCGCCTGCGCTCTGCACGCGCAGGCGTTCGCCCACGCCCGCAGGCACGCCGACGCGCACGTTCCGGTCGATGAACACGATGCGCTCCTGGCCGACCTTCAGTGGCACCGCCAGCGGCATGCGTTCCCAACGCAAAATTTCCACGGCCTGGGAGGCAGGAGTCGAGGCCATGGTCAGCAGCCCCAGCAGCCCCAGCAGCGCGAGTACAGAGTGCTTCATGGTGTTTCTCCTTGAGGCGCTTGCGCAGGCAGGCCGCCAGCTGCTGGACGGGCCGACTCCGGTGCACTGATGCGCTGGGGCGTGCCGTCATAGCAATCGAGTGCCAGGCCGAATGGGTTGCGCGAGGGATCGACATCCACACGCGTGACTTTGATGGGGTAGCGCACCAGGGCGCGCTTGACCTGCTCCTCGCCGTAGTATTCGTCGGCGCTGATGTCCAGCGTCACCACCCAGTCGCGGTCGGAAACCACGCGCACCCGGGCGGTGGGATCATCGCCATAGCCGCGGCCAGGGATTTCGTAGATGCCGCGCACACGTTGCCGCAGTTCGCCCGTGTTGCGCCGGTAATCGAAGTCGGCACGCAGAAAGGCTTGGCAAGACGGCGTGAGGTACGGCGAAAGCGCATGCAGGTTTCGCGGGTAGTCTTCTTCGCCATTGGTCGGCCAACGATTCAATTGCTGGAACACGTAGAACGTGAAGGCATAGACCGATTCAGGTGGAACCTCCCACCATTTGCGAGTACTCCCCGAACGCAAGTCTGGGGGGACGTGGATCGTCAAGTCGCGCGGTGCGCTCCACCAGCCGCCGCCCATCACGAGGGCGACGATCACCAGCGCACCAGCTCCCAGACGAAGCGTTTTGATGTGCGCCTGGAGATGGGTGATCTCGTTCTTGAAACGGCTCATCGTGCGCCCCTTGTCATGGACCTATGAGTGGACCAGAAGCCTGAGCGCGAGATCAGCATATGCCCGCCCACCCAGCCAGCGGCGAGCGGATGGCGCGTGGCGATTCGCCACTGCAATTGCCTGTAAAGCCAGGTATCCGGCCGGCCGCGCTTGAGGCGGCGCAGGATTCCGCCGCCGATGAATAGGCCGAGGGCCACGCCTAATACAACGAACGTGGGCGCTAGCGCGATCGTGCGGAACACCCATGACAGCGGCGCGCCGACCAGCAGACCTACGCCGCCGGACAGAAAGCAGCAAATCCACAACTCGTCGGCAGTGAGGCCGCGCACAACCACGGGATGACGGTTGAGCCGGTGCGGAAGGAACGTCACCGTTCCGTCAGCGCGGACGTGTTCGTGCTCGGACATGACCAGTCCCCTTAAAGGATGCCGGTGGCTTCGGTTAGGAGCCAGATACCGATCACGAGCAGCACTGCACCGATGGCGACGGTGAGTCCGAACTGACCCCAAGTTTTGCGGCCGGTGTGGATTTCCGCGTAGGTGCCGTATGCGTGGTAGCAGACGCCGATGAACATCGACGCCACGACCAGCAAGGCTACGAGCATGATGATGTCGTAGCCGTAATTGCGGATGGTCTCCATGATGCCGTTGCCGGCGCCGCGCGTGGGGTTCTCCAGTTGCGGCAGTCCCTGTGCGAACGACAGCGCGGGCAGCGCGGCTGCGCCCAGGGCCACAGTGGCACGCTGAGCAAGACGGGAAGTGAGGATGCGGCTTTGCATGGTCAGTCCTTTCAGGTCAGGAGAGTAGGAAGAAACTCAGGACGAGGTACATCGCGACGAAGCGGATGCACACGCCGAGGAACTGGCGTTGATTGAGGCGGCTCTCGGACCACCCCACGTAGGCCGTTCGGATGGCCCAGACGCCCCAGACGAGCAGGACCGCGAAGACGACGCCGACCAGGACGGTCGCCATCGCGGAAGGCGCGATACCGCTGTTGGCCTGGAATGCCGATACCTGGGCGGCGTTCATGGCTGTTCCTCCGCGGTCGCACGCGGCGGCTCGGCTCCCTGCTCGGTGCGGTAGTCGCCGGCCAGTTCGGAGGGATCGCGCGGCTGGGCACGCGAAGGAGTGAGGTGATCCCGGATACCGGTGCGCACGCGCGCCAGATCAGCCTGGAGACGCGGATAGTCGAAGTGGTAGCGCTCGCCCGGCGTGACGGGGGCATGCGCGGCGCTGTCCGCGACGGTGCGCTCCAGCGCATCGAGTTGGCGCAGCGCGGCGACCAGCTCCTGGCGCTGTGCCGGAGACTCGGCAAAGGACGTCGGGGACAGCCCCATCAAGAGGGCCATTGCGAGAACATTGGGTACGCCGCGATGCGCGGCGCGCAGCCAGATCGAAGCCACCATCGCGCCATTCCTGTGAAATCAGCAATGGCTCGATGGTGGAGATCGGGGCGGCTTCGAGCCGCAAACAATAGGAACCTGAGATTGACCTGATTGATGGTCTCGCTGCCAGGTTTGCGGGCGGGAAGGTTCTACGGGTGCTGTGCTAAAGGCAAATTCTGCCTAACGCCCCTCTTGAGAGCACTGGTGCTACAGGTACTTCTTAAAACTGCCCGCAGTCAGGCTCACAGCCAGTCCCAGCAAGGCCGCACTGGGCAGCAGAATCAGCAATGGATGCACCGAGATCGGCAGCGCCAGGTATGTGACCCATGGCAGCACCGCCAGCGGCATCAGGCTGGCTTTTGCACGGTGGTATAGGAAGCCTGATTCGCGGCCCGCGCCGAACCGGCGTACATCCCTCCGTACCAAACCGTCGATCAGGCCCACGAATGCCGCCGTCAAGATCAACGGCAGCGTAAGCACCAGAATAAGCAGGCGCACAACGAAGGTCAGCGTCGTGAACGCCGCGGCGATCAGATAGCTCTCGGTCCAGACATAGACCAGGCTGATGTAGTAGCGAAAGTTGTGCGTTTGCCCCTGGCTTGGCGCGCGGGCGCGCTCGGCGGTCTGGCTCATGCGTTCCAGCAGTCCCGAGCGTACGAACACCCATTCGTAGCCCGTATCCACCAGCTCATGCGCCGTGCGCCCTGGCTCCTGCACGACCAGGCTGCGCGTGAAGTGGTTGGAGAGGTGCCCTAGTTCGTACTGCAACATCTGTTGGGAGTGCCGCCAGCCCTGATCCTTCCAGAATAGGTGCATGCCGACACACTCCATGACGATCGAAAATAGCAGCGCGCCGATCAGCACTCCGAGCAGCCGAAACGGCAGCGTAAGGGTGCTGACGATCAGGCCTTGACTCTGGTTCTGCTCTCGCTGCGCGGTTGAGGCGACGTCTTTCATGGCGAGGACTCGTTGCCGGCGTCGTCTATAGCCCTGGCATCGGCGTTGGGCACAGCGGTGACCGCCTCATCAAGCAGGTCGCTGGGCAAGGCTGTGTCCTGTATGACCGGAGAACTGGTGAACTGCCACCACTGCGTGGTGTCGGTGTAGCTCTGGCGCATATAGCCAGCGAGCTGTTGCAGATCCTGCGGCATGACCTCATCGGGGGCAGGGGCCGGCAGCGGCATTCTGATCTTCCAGAGCTGACCGCCCTGCAGCAGCGCGAAGCACTGTCCTTTGGGTAGACCCACCACGTGCGATGGCTCGATCATCGGCACGCTGGACATACTGATACGGTCCTGCGTGTTCGACGTAAAGTCGGTCGCACCACGGATGTCTGAACTGTCGGTCGCGCCCGAGACGATGGTGGTGCTATAAACCTCGACTTTGGGCAGTTGCCTAGTCAGGAGTTCGGCCGTGGCCGTCTCCCGGACCCGCAACATAAACAGGTTGTTGAAGTTGCCGATCACTTGACCGGCTTTGGCCCGACTGCCAATGCGGGCCTCGATGTCCGAGAGCGTCTGCGTGTATGCGGTGACCTGCAGCCCGGCACCGCCGCCCTTGTTGATGAGCGGAATGAACTCGTCGCCCATCAGTTCGTTGAACTCGTCGGCGTGGATGTTGATTGGCACCCGCGCGCTGGCCGATGTCCCTGGCAGGCCGTCGTCGATTCCGTGCTTGTAGATGTGGCCTGCGACCGAGACGAGATCGCTGAACATCGAGTTGCCGACCGCTGCGGCGACTTCGGCGTCGGACAGCGCATCCAGACCCACGTAGACCAAGGCACGCTTCCTGATCACCTGCATCCAATCGAAGATTGGCCGCGGGTCTGCCAGGTCGGAATAGTTCGGCGCCAAGAGCTGCGCGATCTTGCCGCTGGTGAGCTTCTCAAGCAGTGGCAAGAGGCTGGCGACGATCTTGTCGAAGTACGTTTTGTCGTACCGCACAGCTGAGCGCAGGCCATCCAGCACCGGGTCGTAGTTGCGCGCCTGGGAAAGGTACTGCTCCAGCGCCACCACACGTTTCTCGCGCCCGATCATGTTGCGGGGGATGTTCTTCTCGTTGAGCTTGGCCTCGATCTGGACGATTACCTCCCACGCCTTGGGCTCCGTCTTCGCGAAGTAATGCTGGGCGTACTCGATGAACAGCGCGTCGATATTGATGACGTGTCGCTGGATCAGCATGTAGTCCGGGCGCTGCCCAAGTTCCACCAATGCCCGGGCGATGATGTTCACGAAGCGCCAAGCGAACTCGCGGAAAGCCGCGCTGTTGCCTTCGCCGGAGAGCTGGCCGGCAACGCGGGTTGCGACTTCCGAGATGCGCCCGAAGCGCCCCACGGCGTTGTAGCGCGCGGAAATCTCCGGCCATCCCAAATGAAAAACGTAGAACTCGCCTTCGCGGCCCGCGCGTTTGGCCTCCAGGTACATCCGCTTCAGGAGATCGGCATCGCCCTTGGGGTCGATGACAATGACGACTTCATGCTCGCTTGCGGCGTTCTTTCGGCGGATGTCCTGGGTGATGAACAACTCGGCCAGTCTGGTCTTCCCCACGCGCGTCGTGCCCAGCACTAGGGAGTGCCCGACGCGTTCGCCCAGCGGCAGACTGACGTCCACTTCCTCCGGTTCGATGCCATGTAGCCGTGGGAGGCCGCCCACGAGCGGCAGCGGTCGCACCGGGTTGAAAGGCGCATTCCAGCCCGTGAGCCTGGGCAGACGCGAAAGCGGAAACGGCGCGAACTCCAGTCGCTCTTCCAGGCGCCTTGCCAGTCGATATGCGGGTGTCGGTTCAACGTAGCGGCGGAACTCAGGCCGGTACGTCTGCATCAGCCGATGGGTGTGTTTCTGCTCCCACAGAAAGCCCCTGCCGATGAAGAGTCGCTGCTGGCTGACCGGCACGTCCTTGCTCGTCATCACATAGCGCGGCAGGCGGCGGATGTTGCGCCGGTAACGCAGGATGATGCGGGCATCGCGATAGCGGATCGCGCCGTAGGCACTGAATGCCAGCGCGCTGCCGACGCCCATGGCCGGGCTCAGCGCCAGCGACCACGGGGCCACCAAGGACAGAAACGCGGCGCCTGCACACGCTGCGACGGTGTATAGCTCCACCGCTGGGCGAAGCAGAACTTCAACCGGCTGTTTCCCCGACATGGCCTCATTGCTCGATGCTGGTGGCGGTGATCAGCGCCGGGTAGTGCCGCAGGCCCAGGCGTTCGGCCAGGTCGTCGCCGGACACGGGCGCGAGCGGCACGCCAGGCACCAGCGTGCGCAGCCGCGTCAAGGCCTGCACGGTCTCGACATTGACCACCAGGCCGACGGCGCGACGCTCGTGCAACGAGGCCGCATGGCGCCGCAGCCAGTCCTGGGAAGCCTTGTCGTCGCCGACGATCACGAAAGGCCGAAGGCCGGGTGCCTCGATTACCCGCCGCGCGACGGTACCGGGCGTGAGCCTGGCGCTGCGCACCGGCAGCATCGCGGCCTCGTCTGCGGGTGTCGCGGGAACCTGGGGTGTCGGGATGGGCGACCGCGCCGCGCCATCGGCCCGCGGCTGGAGGTTGAGGGCTTCGTAGTACGGCAGCGCCGACGCTCCGCCACGGTCCTCGACCACGATCATTGGCTCGCCGGCATACGAGGCCAACGGCAGGGCCGCCAGCAGCATGAGCAGGCCCCGCAGAGTCAGATGGAATTTCATCATGGGGAGATCTCCTGGCTCGCGGCGATCACCGCGGCGGTTGGACGCGCGCCCTGCACACGGGTGAGGTGGCGGGACACACTGCGCCGGTAGCGGGCGGCAGGCTCGCCGCCGGCGGGGCGGTGGTATCGGCCGATCGCGAGCAGCCAGTCTTCGCCGGGTACGTGTTGCTCCTTCAGGATTTCGGCTGCGATCGCAAGGTTTCGGTAAGGGTCCAGCAGGTCGCACGTACTGGTGAAGCGCTGCTTGTGGTAGCCCAGGTTGATTTGGCCCAAGCCGGCGTCGATGCGCGTGTGCGGCGTGGAGCGCATCGCCTGCTGCAAGCTGGAACAGGCGTCGGCGCGCGTGGCGAAGCGGCGTGACTGCCCGGCGATGTTGAGGGACCACGGCCATGGAACATTGCGTCCTTTGCGCTGGATGCCGCTCTCTTGCAAAGCCACGGCGTAGAGCACGGTCGAGGGAATGCCCGCCCGTTGCGCAGCAAGTTGGTAGGCCGGTGGCGGAACCTCTTGGGCTTGGGCAGCGCAGACACAAAGGCCGGCAGAGAGCACCACTGCTCGCAGGGGCCGCAAGAGGGGAGGAGCGGCTACGGCTGACGCTGCCATTGGCCATTTACCTCGCGCACGACGGCCGGCAGGTCGCCAGGTACACCCAGCGACAGCCAGCGACCGCCATCGTGGTTGAGCGTGATGCTGCCACTGCGCACCCGTGCCGGGTCGATCTGGGCGCGCTTGGCCCATTCGCGGATACGCGCGTCGTCCTGGCGACTGCCAACCATGTACAGGTCGAATTCGCCCCCCGAGGTTTGCAGACGCTGCACAAGCTGCTCGCAGGTCGCGCAGCCATCCTTGACGAACACCGCTGTGCGACCGCTGCCGCGCGCGGTGGCACTCGGCTTGTCATCGGGCAGGTTCACACGCTGCATACCGGGGTTCAGCCGCTGCCAGGCTTCGTCGTAGGCGCGCTGGTAGGCGAGCAGTTTCTCGACGCGGCGCGCCTCGACCTGGACTTGCAGCTCCGCGTAGCGGCGTCGTTCTTCGTCCGAGCGAGCTTCGATACCTAACGCGGTCAGTGGGTCCACGTTGGGCGATTGGATGCCCAGTGGCCCCTTCATCAGCTCCTGGTAGCGTGCCCATTCCTGCGGTTGCAGTCCCCAGTCGCGCGCCATATGGTCGTCGAGGGGGCGCTCCTGGTTGGGCGCATTACGGGACTGGGCTGTGGCAGGCTCCTGGGCCGAGGCCGACAGATGCAGCGCCGCCAGCAGCGAGAAGATCAGGATGGGATGGTGTTTCATCGCATGGTCTCTGCGTTAGGGAATCGCCACACGGCGGGTCTTCTCGCCGTCCTGGAACACGGCGGTATTCCCGTCGATGGCCTGCAAGCGCCAAGAACCAAACGCGTCGCCGGGCAGCAGTACCTGCACTTGGTCGGCGGTGAAATTTCCCGATGATGGGGCGGCGGCTACGCTGCGCTGGCCGGCGCGCAACTCGGCACCCACGATGCGGAACGGCAGTGGGGTAGGCTCAGGCTTGGCGGCAGTGGACTTGTTCTGCGAACGCGGCTTTGCGGATGCCTGTCGTGTTTTGATCTGCTCGACCTCGGCGCGCAGCGCCTGAAGATCGTCCATGGCGGCAAGGCCGAACAGCGTCTGTTCGATATGTGCGATGCGGGCATCCAGGGCCTGCCGGATATCTTGCAAGCCGGCGGCGGTCGCGGCTGCTGGTCGCTGCTGCAAGGCTTTGGTGGTCTCGGTGAGTCTAGCGATCTGCGTTTCGAGACGCTGCATGCTGGAATCGACGCGCTCCCGGTCGGCCAGATTGTTCATCGTTTGATGGTTCAGGACAGCGAAGACGCTCAGGCTGATCAGCCAAAGCCAGAGCAGACTTTGCACAACTACGGCGGCAGTCGCGCGCCAGGAAGACTGTGAGACGTTGTTCATGGTTGGCCTCCCGAGAAAGGAAACGTCTGCATCGCGTCGGCGGCAGGTTGTCCGGGCGCCGGCGCGGTAGCGTCGCCGCTGACCTGCTCGAAGCAGACTCGGCGCGTGCGGTCATCCACACGCAGCTCCCAGGACGGACCGGCGAGCGTGAGCAGCGCATCGCGCAGTGTCAGGGGGCCCAGATTCAAGTGCGCCGCCGGCATCGGTAGCGCGTACAACTCGATCACGGCTTGCCCTGTCTCGCAGAGTTGGTAGCCGCTGCGCTTGAGTACATGCCGAAGTCCGTCGCCGACCGTGGCGCGGGCTTCTTCGGGCATTGAGACATCGACGGTCTGTAGCAGCAGGTCGCGCTGCGCTGTCATCGGGGCGAGTTCCACCAAGGTGTAGCGCCCAGAGCGCACGACCGGAATAAACTGCGTCGCCTCGGGTGTCGATGCGGGCGAGGTTTTCTCGATGGCATCGGGCGCGTGCGACGCCGCGGTCGTCGCGCAACCGCCAGCCAGCATCGACCAGAGCAGGCAGAGGGCTGGGACCAGCAGGCGGGATTCGTGATGCTGAAACCAGGGTGGAGATTGGCGCATAGCTCGGCGTCCTGAAACATCTAGCCCTTACCATCAACGCCAAGGACGTGTGCAACAGCAAACAATGCGAATCACGCGGCGTCCGATTTGCTGACTCTGGTTCAAAAAAAACGGCCCCGAAGGGCCGTAAGTGGAGATAGTCAGGCGGCGACAAGCTGCCGGGCAAGTGCGACCTCGACGGAGTCGCCATCCTGGTTCAGGACATCAAGCCCCGATTCGGGCACGTCGCCCGAGGTGGACTGCGAGACCATGATTTTCTTGGCCATCAGCCCCAGGCAGGTCATCTGCGAGGAGCCGGCGTAGCCAAGGTAGATCACTCGCACGTCCTCTTCTTGCCCGATGCGCCAGGAACGGCGAGCCGCTTGCTGGAGCGAGTACACGTTGTAACCCGATTGCATGAACACGATCGTCGGGAAATCCAACAGGTCCAATCCCGTCTTGACGAGTTCGGGGTTGGTGATGAGCACATCGATGCCGCGGTCCAACCGCTCGGCAATCCAGTCTTCGCGGCGGCTGGCATCTACGCTCGCGCGCAGTACCGCCACCTTGAAGCCTTCCTGTTCCAGCAGCATCTTCAGGCGCGACGTGGTGTCGCGCTTGCCGGTATAGACCGTATAGGTCAGGACCTTGCGCCCCTGCGCCTTCTCCTGCTTGCAGACGTTGATTAGCTCGCGCTCCTTGGGGGTGATTTCGAACTCGTTGAACTGAGCCGGGACGAATGCCAAGGTGTCGCGCGTGCGCGGATGCACCACGGTCTCCGACCGGAAACAGCAATCCGGCCAGGCCAGCAGCACGTTGAGAACCACCCCTAGCAAGGTCGTGTCGCGTCGCGCCAGAGCCTGCTTCAGCTGCGTGTTTAGCCGACCCGCCAGGTCACGGTAGGCCGCGGCTTGTGCCGTGTCCATCGCGACTTCACGGAACTCTTCGTCATATGGAGGCAGAACGTCGCCACCGATGTCCTTGAGTTTGAGGAAGATCGTGAACGGCAGGATGCAGCGCAGCACACCCTTGGGGCCGAAGCCAGGAGCCTTGACCGTTCTGACACTGACTTTCGTGCCTTTCGCAGTCTTGTGCGCCGTGCCGGTGCTCTCGGAATAGATGTCCTTGAGGACACCGTGATCGCGCATAAACGCCATCGCGGCCGAGGTCATGCTGCCGTTTGTGGTCGGGCGGTAGCCGTCTTCGATCATCCGCCCGGGAAGGGCTCGGAACAGCAGATAGAACAGGTCGTCACCGTAGCCACCCATCAGCGTGCCAGTGAGCAGCAACGTCTTACGGGACTTTGCTGCCAGCACGCCCATGGCTTGGCCTTGGGCGCTGCCGCCGTTCTTGTACTCGTGCGCCTCGTCGGCGATGAGTAGGTCGAACGTACCTTGCGGCAGATAGCGTTTGATGAACTCGGACGGCTGATAGCCTCCCTCACCAAACCCGAACTCCATGTTCGCCATCGCACGCTCCATGCGCGTGGCCTGGCGGTCGGAGAAGACCAGCTCGCCGCGGTCATCCATCAAGTTGATGAACTCATGGATGTTGTCGCCCAGCATCGATGCCAGAAAGCCGTCGCCGAACTTCTGTATCAACTTCTGCGCAGTGACTTCCCCAATGGTGGGAATCCGTTTCAAGGCTTTGAGGACGGCCGAAGACTGGTCGCTACCGGACAGGCTTCTCGGGCGGACCAGCGTCCACAGGGGCGCGGCGCAATGGCTGCACTTCCTGCGGTATTCCTCAGCTTCGAGTTCGACCGGATTAACCGGTTCGCCGTCGAGGTCGGTGATGACATGGCCGCAGTCTGGGCAGGCTGCCACGTCGCCATGGCGGGTGCGCCTTGGGGTGAAGACGGGCCGCCAGTGGAAGCCCATCCGCATCCGCACGCGCCCCAGGACGAAGAACTCCTGAGCCATGGGCTGCACGCTCAACTGCTCACGCAACTTGATGAGCTTGACCAGTGTGTCGGGGCCGTTGAGTACCCAGACCTTTGCGCCGGCCACCGTCTCCTGAATCTCTCGCCGCCACTTGTAAACCAGATGCGGTGGCGAAAGAACCAGGGTGCGGCGGTAGCCCTCGGCATGGAGCACGGCGGCCGTGGCGATGCCGACGGTCGTCTTGCCGCAGCCCATTTCGCCGTTGACGATCGCGGCGCGCTCGCCACGGTCGATAAGCAACTCGGCGGCGGCATGGACGACTTCGGCCTGGGCCTCAAATAGTTTGCGCTTGAGGCTGGTGACAATGAGCTGACGGTGCGCCTGCGGCTGGCCCGTATAGACCGGCGGGTTGGCGCGATTGAGGGAGTCGAGCAGTTCGTCGCCGAACTCACCGACAAAATCCTGAAGGCTCAGGGTCAAAGGGGAAGATTCCGCATCGAGCAGTTCGCCCTGCACGGGAGTGTCTTCTGCGGCAGTAGAGTCGAGATCGAGGGACATGGTGATGCTCCAAAAAAAAGGGGCATGCACCACCCCCAACGGGGCAATGGCATGCCCCGGGGTGGGAAGATCAATCTCAATCGGCAAGCGGCCGACGGTGGATGGAAAACGCAGGCCTTGGCCGCCTGCGCGTGAAACGTGCTTAGTCTTCGGACCGCAGCAAGATGAGGGTGAACTGGCGTTTCGCATCGGTGACGATGCGAATGCTCAGCTCAGGGTGGACCATGTAGTGCGACTCCAGCGATGCGCCCGATTGCAGTGCGATGCCGTTGGCTTGCCATTGCTCCTCGGTGACTTCACCCCAATCGCCACGGGCGTGGCGACGGAAGTACGGAAGCGGGTCCAGACGGCCAGAGCGGACCATGCGGTCGATGCCTTTGCTGAGGATGAGTGCGCCGATGGGAAACAGCAGCTCCCGGCAGTAGGTCTCTATGCGATGCGATGCCATGGGCTCCTCCTTGATGTGGCATTGAGCCACGACACCCCTGGCGGAGTGAAGTGGCTCCGTCAGGTGGATGGGATGACGATGTGCTGTCTTCAGATCATGTCGCGCTCTTCGGGAAGCTGGACCACCGTTGTCTGGTGGTCTTCGCTGGTCCTGACGATCAGCACCAGCTCCGGCGTGATCCGGTAGTAGGAGATCATCAGGTTTTTCTGTTGGAGTGCGGCGTCGTTGGCTTGGCGGGTCGCCTCGTCGATCTCTCCCCAATCGCCGCGCACATGACGCTGCACATAAGCGAGGGGATCGATGAGACTTTTGCAGGCCAGCCAATGCACCTTTTCGCTCAACTGCAGCGAGGCCGGTGCGAACACTGGTTGCTTCTGCTGCGCAGGCCGCTGGAACAGACGTGAGAGCATGGTGTTTCTCCTTTGATGAAGTGCAGCGGGACGTCAGGCGTCCGGGGATTAGCGGATGGTCAACACCTCGCCCCGTGTCGGGGAGCCAGGCGTCATATCCCATGCGCGGATGACGGGGACGAACTTGTCGGTGAGGATCCGGGTTTCGGCGATGGAGCCGTCGTCGCGTTCGGTGAATTCCCTCTGGAGCGTCTTGTCCTTGTGGGTGTCACCTTTGACGACGAGCAGGCGCCCTGTCTTGGAACGCACCACGCCTGATATCGCGCCCGCGGCCAGGGCCAAAGCGAGATGCCAGTGGGAAAGAGCACGCGCTGGAGGACGCAGCGACTGCTGCGCGGCCCCCAGGTGCGTGTCCAGCGATGGCCAGAGGCCTTGGAGCCGACCAACCTCATCGGCGAACTGCTCCGGCTCCATCGTCACGCGGAAAAAGTGCTCCGGCTCGGCCGGACTGGCGGGGACGATGTAAGGCTGGAGCGGCCATTCGCTCGGCAGCTCCTCGGCTTCGACTTCGCCAAGCCCAACCTGCAGCAGCAGATTGCGCATGGCCTTGACGCCATCCGGCGCCTGCTCGCGCTGGCGCATCCGGCGGCCGAAGATCACCAGTTGCTTGAACTGCGTCTCTACCGCTCGGTAAATCCGCAGGTCCGTGTAGTGGCGCGTCAGCCAGCCGACCAGCTCCGCGTCTAGCACGTAGCCTGGAACGATGAAGACCAGCACACCGCCGTACTGCAGCAGCGACAAGGTTCGCTGATAGAACAGCTTTTCGAGACGGGCGCGGCCCTGGCCCTGATACCCAATGTTGCCGTTGACGTCTTTGGACAGGTCGCCATACGGAGGGTTGAGCCAGAGCAGCCCGAAGGACTGCTTGGAAATCATCGTGTCCATCAGGTCCGCGTGCAGGCAGTGATCGGCCAGGCCGCGGGCATGGCGTGCCCGCTCCGCGTCGAACTCGACAGCGAACGCCTTGGCCTGCTCGCGCCCGAGGGCATGGGCGGCTTCAGCGATCGCCACGCCTTCGCCTGCGCAAGGATCGAGAATGCACATCGGTCCGTCGCTTGGCATGAGTGCGTTGAGAGCTCTTTCGAGCGTGGGTTCATCCGTAGGGAAGTATCCATTGCGAATGAAATTGCGGGCGAGCCGCGGGAACATGAGGGCCATCAATATCTCCTGGTTGGTGGGGATGAATGGTGGAAGCCCGCCAAGGCGTGCCTCCACGGGTAGGTCAAGCCGTTACCGCTTTGGGCGCAGAAATCTTGGCCGGATAGGCATCGGCGGTGAGCACGTCACTGCGGATCAGGGTGCCCAGCGCCAGAGTCAGCGCTGGCACGTCGATGGTGAGCTGATGGCCTTCCAGTGGCCCGAGGGCGAACGGAAGGCGGGTCAGCATCTCGCGGGTTTGCAGCAGTTCCAGCACGGTCTCGCGCCAGTGATCGAGCAAGGGCAACGGGCAGGTGTCCCGCACCAGCATCCACAGGCGGTCGAGCCGGTGGGCGCTGTCGCGTGGCAGCAATGCCAGCGCGCTGGCGTTGGCTTTGTCGGGCTTGACGCAGCGCCGGTCGAACAGCCACACGTTGGAAAGAGAGCCGAACAGCGTGCGCCGGTAGGCGCGTGTGACGCGCTTTTCCAGTCGATCAACGTTGCCGATGAACACCGGGACGCTGCCACCCTGGTCGGTGATGACGTGGAACTGGTCCAGTCCCTGCTCGTCGCCGCCAAGGGTGAGGCGAGCTAGGAACTGCTGAACAGCGGTGTCGCGCGCCCAGATCGAGAGGAAGATCAGGTTGCCTTGATCGTCGCCGACGCAGGCGTCGGCCATCACGTCCGGGCATTCGTCGATGCGATACAGCGTGGTGGAAGAAGTGTTTGCGGGCATGGTGATGTCCTCGATTGACCGGGAACAGCACCGCCCTCGGAGGCTGGTGCTGCCCCTGGGCTGGAAGAAAAACGCTCAGTCCGGCTCGAACTGCCGGGTGTGCGGATTGAAATGAAGCACCTCGTCTGATGCTGTGATCGGCGTGAAGCCGTCCAGGTAGATGTTGTTGAGGTACTGGTCGCGGTAGGTCAGTGCCTGCCGCGCCTGTTCCTCGGTGAGACCGTTGTTGATGAAGTACTCCAGCATTTCCTCGTCCGAGGAAACTTCGTCGTTGGACAACTGCTCTTCAACGAATGCCAACAGCGACCGCGGGAGCATTGCCAGGATCAGGCCCATGTCGGTTTCTCCTGGCTCAGACCATCAGCGCCGCGGCGGGTACCGCGGATGCCGTTGGGGTGCGGCGCCGGGCGTGGTAGGCGCGAACGCCTGCACGCCAGTCGGCGGACTGCTCTGGTGCGAGATCCAGATAGGACAGCGGGCACGAGTAGTAGTACGGGGGCATTGACTCTTCCAGCGGTTTGTAGCCCCACTGGCCACTGCTGCGTTCAAGCAGATCGCAACTGATGTAGCGCAGGGACTGGCCCGGCGCGAGATCACGATGAACGTCTTCGACCTTGGCAGTCATTTCGATCACGGACCACAGTACGTTGCCACGCAGGACGTGAGCGATGACTTTCACGCTTACATGCTCGGTCTCTTGCGGTGCGATCAGTTCTGCGATCAATTCAGACCGCGATTGAGATGAGAAATACCAGCCCATGACAGGCCTCCTTGAAAAGTGAAGCCGGAGGCCTCCCCCGCGGGGGAGAACCCCCAGCGGGTGACGGAATGCCGCGTGTGCGGCGCCTGTGACTACGCAGTTTGCAGTTCGGCCTGTCGGCTCCACTCTTGCGTTTTGAAGTCCAGTGCGAAACCCAGCTCGTTCAGGCGGGCGATTTGCGCGCGCAAGGCGCGGCGGTCAATGGTCGAATCCAGCTTCACAGATTCGCCCAGCGGCCACAGTGCGCCGAACAGCGCGGCGTCCGGATCTTCTTCGCTGCCGGGGGCGGCAGACGCAACGGGCGGCGGCGCATCCACACCGAACGGCGTGGTATCGATCAGCGGGTCCGCCGATGCCTCCAAGGGAGCAGGTTTGGCGGGTCGCGAGGCTCTGGCGGGCTTGGCCGACGTTGCCACCGGCTGCGTCCCAAGCTCTTCTTCGAGCGGATCGACATCCTGTGTGGCGAAGCTGCGTTCCTCGTCGCGGCTCAGCTTTTCTATGCCGTTGAGCGTCATTCCGTCCAGGCTGGCGCGGATCTCGAACCGCATGCCGCCGCCGACCGGATAGGACTTCGGAAAGATGTACCTGATAACGAAATCTCCGTCGTACTTGCCTTCGGGGTACTGCTCCAGCTCGGGGTCTTTGACCTCGAACACACCAAGGTGTGTGGAAAGGCGGCCGACCGGGAACGGGCCGTACTTGCCGCGGACGGTGCGCAGCGTGAGCTGGCCCGGGACGACGATGGGCGATACCGATCTCTCGGGCACCGATGTGACTGCCATGATGGCTCTCCTTTGAGAAATAGGAAAAAGCGGCTTGGCCCCGTGAGGGGCCAAGCCGGGTCAAAACGAAGCAACCAATGCCAGTTCCTGCTCCTCGACCGCACCTTCGTGCTCGCGCTCGGCGGACTCGATAGGTTGGTCGGAAACGGGGTTGGCGGCCGTGTCGATGATGGTGTCGGCTTTGGTCGCGGATGCGTCCATCTCCGGCGGCGCCTTGGCTTGCGCCTGGCTCGTCGGATAGACCTGGGTGCCGTCGATCTTGATCAGACCGATGTGGACCAGCGTCGATTCCAGGCTCGCGGCAGGTTCCCCGGCGTGCTCGCCCTTGCTGCGGATGTACGGATCGATCTTCATGTCGTTGAGACGGAAGGCGATCAGCACCTTGCGATCCCCTTCGATGGCCTGCACGCATCGGCGAACCAGATGCTCGGCTTCAGGGGTGGCGACGATGGTGTCGAAGTACCGGTATTCCGGTTCATCGACAGGTCCTGCCAGTGCGGCGATGGAGCACGACAGGAACGGATCGCCACCCTTGGGGGTGACGTCCTTCGGACGGTTGAGGTAGCCGATGCCACGGGTAATCAGCTCGTGCTGCTCGATCGAAGCCAGTTCGGCCCTATCGATCAGCTCGGCCTTGAGCAGTCGCGCCTTGAGAGACGCGGCGGCCTTGCCCTTGTGCTCGCCCTTGTCGCGGATGTACGCATCGCCCCAGAGGTCGCCGAGGCGGAAGCGCACCAGCGGGCGCTGCTTGGGATCTTCAACGCCGATGTAGCGCTGAACGAGCTTCTTAGCCTCTGCACCCGAGACCTTGACGTCGAAGTAGCGATAGCTGGGATCCCTGGCGGGGCCGACCAGCGCGGCGATGGTGCATGCAACGAAAGGCTGTGCACGGCGGCCGCCCCTGACGGGTACTTCACGGGCACGTTGCAGATAGCCGATGCCTGAGGTGTGCAGATCGAAGTACGATTTCTCGTTGGACGTGGTGTTCATGGTGAATCTCCATAGGGAAGAAGCGGAGACACACCGAGCCCACGCAAGCGGGGAAGGGTGCGTAACCCCGCGATGGGTTGATAAGGCGAAAGCATCCGCCACCGGACAGGCCGGTGGACGCTCGCAGATGGATGCGGTGCGAGCTGGCTCGGTCACGCAGCGGGAGCTGCGCCGCAACCTCGAAGACCGATGGTTGCCTGGC